>JBIIPK010000025.1:0-14479 GCA_044342685.1 Rhodoluna sp. | reverse complement strand
AACTTAAGCGCCTTACCTCCAGCGGTAGTCTCAGGGGATCCGAAGAACACACCGATCTTTTCGCGAAGCTGGTTGATGAAGATTGCTGTTGTCTTTGTGTTGCTCAAAACACCGGTTAGCTTGCGAAGTGCTTGAGACATCAAACGAGCCTGAAGACCCATGTGTGAGTCACCCATCTCGCCTTCGATTTCTGCTCTTGGAACAAGAGCAGCAACAGAGTCAATAACGATGATGTCGATTGAGCCTGAGCGAATCAAAGTGTCAGCAATTTCTAGAGCCTGTTCACCAGTGTCTGGTTGGCTGACTAGAAGTGCATCAATGTCCACACCAAGTGCTTTTGCATACTCTGGATCTAGAGCGTGTTCTGCGTCGATGAAGACAGCAACTCCACCAGCTTTCTGACAATTAGCAATTGCGTGCAGGGCAACTGTTGTCTTACCTGATGACTCAGGTCCATAAACTTCTACAATTCTTCCCTTAGGAAGTCCTCCAATTCCCAGTGCCACATCCAAAGCGATGGAACCGGTCGGGATTACTTCAATTGGAGCTCTTTCGTCGGAACCAAGGCGCATGACAGAGCCTTTTCCAAACTGTTTGTCTATCTGCGCTAGCGCAGTGTCTAGGGCTTTATCGCGATCTGATGCTGATGGCATTTTCTTTTCCTTTTCTGCCGCCTTGGCGACTGGTTTTATGCTGTCATGACACTACGAAGAAAATCTGCTTTGAAACTGGTGTCTGTCTGAACTGTTGATAACTTCCACCAATTTCCTTATGTGGATAGCCTAGCAATATTCGAACAAAATTACGAACAAAAATCTATTCGGCGTGTCCATTTCTCGGCTTTTTGTTCAGTCCATGCCAACGCTCTTTTGGGACGTTTTGAGCCTTACAAATGGCCTGCCAGATCTCTTTGGGCTCTAGCCCTGCCTCCAAAGCTCCTTGACCCGTCAAATCCCCTAATTCTGTGAGAACCAGGTCTCTAAGCAGCACTGCAGCGTACTCAGAGCCGAATTCATCGGCCATAAGGGTCTGAAACTCACTAAGTCGCACGTTTAGAAGATAACCCCTCTATCTGCCGTTTACTGGCAGAAATGCTCACCGGGCTTAAAAAGAACTGCCCCCAAGAATCTTGGGGGCAGTATCTATCTAAGAACTATCTTGAGTTAGCCATGCTTGCTGAATCGAAGCTGGTAACAAACTCGGTTGGCACGGTGTCTGGGATTACGACTGTCTCAACAGCCTCAAATCGTTCAGCCACAAGGTGCATAATCTGGGAAATTGGCACATCCAATGCGTAGGCAACGGAAGCCAGAATCTCAGATGAGGCCTCTTTCTGCCCTCTTTCGATCTCGCTCAGGTAACCCAAAGCTACTGCGGCACGGCTGGCCACTTGGCGAAGGGTGTGCCCCTTTTGCTGGCGAAGGTCGCGGAGAACATCACCGATTTCTTGACGAACTAGAGCCATGTGGATCCCCTTTCAAATAGATGCGAACGCTTAGTTTAGCGAAAGCTTGGTGCACTGGAATTGCTGTAGACATAACATACCCGCTTCTTCGGACATTTAGCCCTTAGATTGCTGAATGTTACCTTGGAATTTAGGTTCGCTAATTCCGCCACATAAAAGTAAACCGAGTTACTTGGTGAAGTATTCCCGAATATGTGAAAGTGCTGATTCCACTGTTTTTGCCCGGATGGCGGCCCTGTCACCCTCGAAATGCTCTTCCCAAACCTGGACTCCCCTAGCACCTGCAACAGCTATGAAAACAGTTCCAACAGGCTTGCCATCCTGCTCCAAAGGTCCTGCCACTCCAGTGGTTGAAACTCCTAGAACCTGATCTGTTGAGAGCAGCATTTGAAGCGAAAGTCTAGATCTAATTCCTTCAGCCATTTGAGCGGCAACTTCTGGATCAACCGCTCCTTGCTCTTTCAGGAGACTCCTGTTTACTCCAAGAGCCGAAGACTTTAGCTCTGTTTGGTAGGCAACTACAGAACCCAAAACGACTTTGGAAGCACCAGGAACAGAAACTAATTCGCTACAAAGCATGCCTCCAGTTAGAGACTCAGCAATTGCAAGCTTCAATCCCTTCTTTTCCAGCAGTTCAAGAACTTCTTTGGCGCTCATGATCTTGAATCCCTGAAGTATTGGAAGGCTGACCACCAAGTCAGGAAAAGGGACGCAAAGGCAAGACCTGATCCGATGTCAAAGAATTGGTTGGCTAGCACATGATCTAATGGTGAAATTAGATAACCAATAGCAATTGCTTGCACGATTGTCTTTGACTTTCCACTAGCAGATGCTGGAATCACTTTGTTCTTAACGACAATAAGTCGGTAGACAGTCATTGCTACTTCTCGAACAAGAATTAGAACTGTGATCCACCAATCCAAAACTCCCAATACTGAAAGTACGATAAACGAACCACCCAGAAGAATCTTGTCCGCAATAGGATCAAGAAGTTTGCCCAGCTTGGTTACTGTGTTTTGCTTTCTAGCAATCGCTCCATCAATACCATCACTTGCTGCAATGAGAATGAAAGCCAAAAGCAATATCCAATTGACTGGGTCTCCAGCTTTATAGCTTGTTAGAAGAAACCAAAGAAAAACAGGTGTGACAGCTATTCGACCTAGGGTGACAAGGTTAGCTGCGTTCAACACTCTAAAACCCTACTCTTACTGTCTGCCCGTGAGTTGCCAAGCGTCGCCATCATCCTCATCGTCATCGGTGGCCTTAGGAACGAAGTCAGAGAACTCTCCAGCTCCCATGGCACCTTGATCAATTGCATCAGCAGCCTGAATCATCGCCTCGGTTGCTTTAGCCCCAGTCTCTCCTCGAAGTTGAGCCAGAACGGTAGGTAGGTCTTCAGGTCTGACCATTACATCTCTAGCCTTTGAGCCTTCGCTTGGTCCAACAATATTTCTAGATTCAAGAAGATCCATCAATCTTCCTGCCTTAGCAAAGCCAACTCTTAGTTTTCTTTGCAGCATAGAAGTGGAGCCGAACTGAGAGGAAACAATTAGTTCAGCTGCCTGAAGCAATACTTCTAAGTCGTCACCGATATCAGCATCAACGACATTTCTTGTTGCTACTTCATTGACATCGGCACGATACTCAGGTTGCATTTGCTGCTTCACGTGGGTAACAATCGCACCCAGTTCACCTTCCCCAACCCAAGCACCCTGAACACGCATTGGCTTATTGGTTCCCATTGGAGAGAACAGTGCGTCACCCTGCCCAATAAGTTTCTCAGCCCCTGGCTGATCCAAGATAACTCTTGAATCTGTTAGTGAAGAAACTGAGAAAGCTAGACGGCTTGGGACGTTTGCCTTGATTAGACCAGTTACAACATCAACCGAAGGTCGTTGAGTTGCTAGAACTAAGTGGATACCAGCAGCACGAGCAAGCTGAGTAATTCTCACAATCGAGTCTTCAACTTCACGAGGAGCAACAATCATTAGGTCTGCGAGCTCATCAACAACTACCAAAAGGTATGGGTATGGCTGAAGCTTTCTAGCTGAGTTCTCTGGAACCTGAACTTCTCCAGCAACTAGTGCACGGTTGAAATCATCAACGTGTTTGAAACCAAATGATGCTAGGTCGTCATAGCGAGCATCCATTTCTTTCACTACCCACTGAAGAGCCTCAGCAGCCTTCTTAGGATTCGTAATGATAGGAGTAATCAGGTGTGGAACACCTTCATAAGCTGCAAGCTCAACTCGCTTAGGGTCAATGAGAACCATGCGAACTTCAGCCGGCTTTGATCTCATCAAGATGGATGCAATCATCGAGTTCACGAAAGATGATTTACCTGCTCCAGTTGCTCCTGCAACTAGAAGGTGAGGCATCTTGGCTAGGTTTGCAACAACAAACCCACCTTCAACATCTTTACCAATACCGATGGTTAGTGGGTGTTTGCTCTGGCTGGCAACTGATGACCTAAGAACATCTCCAAGAGAAACTGTCTCTCTATCAACGTTTGGAATCTCAATACCAATAAGAGACTTACCTGGAATTGGAGCAAGAATTCTTACTTCATTGCTTGCTACCGCATATGAAATGTTTCCAGCTAAACGAGTTACGGCTTCAACCTTCACTCCTGGCTTCACTTCTACTTCATAGCGAGTAACCGTTGGCCCCCTTGAGAAACCACTTACCTTCGCATCGACACCGAACTCTTTAAACACTGAGTCGAGAGATTCAACAATGGTGTCATTGGCTGCAGTCTTAGCCTTTGGTGGCGTTCCTGCAACCAAGATAGATACCGGAGGCAGAACATATGCTCGCTTAGGCTTTGGTGCGGCAGCAACCTGAGTAGCAGGAGTTGAATCAAGAGCTTCAACCTCACTTGGTTCAGAAACAACGGCAATTGGTTCCGTTGCGTTATCAGAAACAATTGCTACAGGTTCGGTTACCTCTGCAGGGATGTCGGTATCGAAAAGTTCTTCCAAACTTACGGTCTCTTGACCGGTTAGAACTGGGGTATCAAAAGCTTCCTTTTCGGTTTCTTTAGATCTCTTCCACCATGGAGCTTTAGTGCCATCAAAGGCATCATCAACTTCTTCTTGTTCTTTTTCTTCCTTAGCTTCACGAGCACCTGGGAATAGCTTGTTGTAAAGCTCGCTCAATCTAATCCCAATTTTGTTTGGAGCAGTATTGGTAATGATTAACAAAGATCCAAGTGCCAGAACAAAAACAACAACCCCTGCTCCCCAAACAGTAATGGTGCTAACAAATACAACTGTTACAAGCCACCCGAATAATCCTCCAGCCGCGGCTAATGCTTCGGCTCCTTGAGAGGGTTGAACCTTTTCGTTGAATAGGTGGAAGAAGCCAGAGACGCTAATCAGTAGGACAACCCAGCCAAGACCAACTCTCGAGTTATCTTTCACTGTTGACGGGTGTCTCATCAAATACATTGAGAAAACAATCATGAATACTGGCAGGGCTACTGAAAGCTGCCCAAATAGCAAACCACCTGTGTAGTTGTTCAAGGTAGCAGCTACAGACCCTGGTTCACCTGCGAAGAACCAGGTAACAATCGCCCCAATAACACCTAGGAGAAACAGTAGAAAAGGCGGACCGTCTCTGCGGTCATCTTTGGCAACCTTATCTGAGCTAAATGATCGGGCTAAGAAACCAATGGTTGCCGCCCCTGCTAGATAGAACCAGAACAGAGAGCGAACAAACACATTGTGCTCAGAACTCCTAGCCTGCTGTTTAGCCTTTGGGCGTCCAGCAGCTGGACGTGAGCGTGGTTTAGAAGGTTTGCGTGTTGCCATGCCTTCCAAAATAACAGCGACCCCCGTCATTACAGGTCAGGCAGGGCGGTAAAGGTTACGCCAGAGGCTTATTAACCTTCGATAACTACGGGAATAATTACAGGTCTGCGTCTGTGACTTCGGTTGACCCAAGTCCCAATAGTGCGTCTAATGACTTGCTGCATAGCGTAGGTGTCTCTGACACCTTCAGCTGCTGCTTCTGCCAGAGCTTTGACAATCATTGGCTTCACATCATCGAAAACATGGTCGTCTTCTGCATATGCTTTGGCTCTAATCTCCGGTCCAACCACAATGCGACCTGAATCCTTATCCATCACAGCAAAGATTGAGATGAATCCTTCTTGAGATAAGAGTCTTCGATCCCTTAGATCATCTTCGGTAATCTTGCCGACGGTCTTACCGTCAACATAAAGAAGTCCACACTCAACAGCGCCAACAATCTCAGCTTTACCGTCAACAAGGTCAACTACCCAACCGTCTTCAACTATCTGCACACGCTCTGAAGGTATTCCAGTTTGCTCAGCAAGCTTGCCATTAGCAATCAGGTGTCTGAACTCACCATGCACTGGCATAGCGTTCTTAGGCTTCAAGATGTTGTAGCAATAGAGAAGCTCTCCAGCAGCAGCGTGACCTGAAACGTGAACCTTAGCATTACCTTTATGAACAACATTTGCACCAAGCCTGGTTAGTTGATCAATCACTCGGTAAACCGCGTTTTCATTACCTGGGATTAGCGATGAAGCAAGGATTACTGTGTCGCCTTCACCAACTGTAATCTCATGTTCACCGTGAGCCATCTTAGATAGCACAGCCATAGGTTCTCCCTGAGAACCTGTACACATATAAACAATCTCATTCTCAGGAACGCTCGAAGCATTCTTGAACTCAATAAAAATATCCTCTGGTGTCTCTAGATAACCAAGGTCTTCCGCAATGTTCATGTTTCTAACCATTGACCGACCAACTAAGGCAACCTTGCGGTTATGCGCTGCAGCTGCGTTGATTACCTGCTGAACTCTATGAACGTGAGATGAGAAGCTAGCGACGATTACCTTGCCAGGTGTTCTGGAAATAACATCGTCAATTACAGGACCAATATCCTTCTCCAGTGGAGTAAAGCCTGGAACATCGGCATTGGTTGAGTCCGACATGAACAAGTCAAGACCCTCTTCACCGATACGAGCAAAAGCTCGAAGGTCAGTAAGGCGGTTATCAAGTGGAAGTTGATCCATCTTGAAATCTCCTGTGTGCAACACGGTTCCAGCAGAGGTTCTAATCACAACAGCTAGTGCATCAGGGATGGAGTGGTTTACAGCTATGAACTCTAAATCAAATTCACTAACAACTTTGCGATCGCCTTCTCTAACCACATACTGACTGCTGTGTAGTCGGTGTTCTTTGAGCTTTGCATCAACAAAGGCAAGAGTTAGCTCTGAACCATAAAGCGGAATGTTTTCTCTAAGTTTTAGAAGGAACGGAACACCACCAATGTGGTCTTCATGACCATGGGTTAGAACAACTCCAACGATGTCTTCCAGTCTGTCGTTAAGGTAGTTGAAGTCAGGCAAGATAAGGTCAACACCTGGTTGATGTTCTTCAGGGAATAGAACTCCACAGTCAACAATTAGTAACTTGCCGTTGATCTCGAAAACAGCCATGTTGCGGCCAATCTCCCCCAGTCCACCGAGTGGAATGATTCGGAGAGTGCCAGGCTTTAGCTTTGGTGGTGCCGGTAATAAATCAAACATGAACGAACCTATCTGGTCGTGCCCGCAACCTTAGGCAAAGCACCACCTGCAGCAGCATTGCGATCTGGTCGGAAGTTTGTAAAGTCCACTCCAGGAACATTTCCAACCTTGTCAATATCTGCTTCAATGCGTGCAGCTTCTGATTCCTCAGGACCTACAAGTGGAAGACGAACACGAGGACTTGAGATAAGTCCTAGGCCATCAAGAATGTATTTAGCTGCAACTGTTCCAGGTACGTGAGTCATAGTTGCACGTACCAAAGGTTCGAGAGTCATGTGAACTTCAAGAGCAGCATTGAAATCGTTTCTATTTGTAGCATCAACTAGTTCTCGGTATGCCTTAGGTGCAATGTTTGCTGTCACACCAATAAGTCCAGTTGCACCTAGAGAAATATGAGGCAACACGTTGCTGTCATCGCCAGAGAAGTAAATCAAATCTGTTTCGTTTAGAACTCTAGAAACCTGAGCGAAATCACCCTTGGCATCTTTGATAGCCACAATGTTTGGGTGCTTAGCTGCACGAAGAATTGTTTCAAACTGGATTGGAATACCAGTTCTACCTGGAATGTCATAAAGAATTACTGGAAGATCAGTTGCATCAGCAATCATTCTGAAGTGGGTTAGTACGCCAGCCTGTGTTGGCTTGTTGTAGTAAGGGGTGACAATCATCACACCGTCTGCTCCAGCTGCTTCGCTTGCCTTGTATAGCTGAATAGCGTGGGCTGTTTCGTTAGCTCCACCACCGGTAATGATCTTGGCTCGGCCAGCAGAAACGCTCTTACCAACCTTGACCAACTGCAGTTTCTCAGCGTCAGTTAGTGTGCTGGTCTCACCTGTTGTGCCTGTAACAACAACACCATCAGCACCGTTAGAGATGACGTAATCGATGTGCTTTTCGGTGGCAGCCCAGTCAACTTCACCCTCAGGGGTCATTGGAGTAACTAGAGCAACAAGTACCTGGCCAAATAGGCCTTTATCTTTTTCTGGCATAAATACAGATTAGTGGGCGAAAGATGGCCAATTGCAATAAATCTGTGGGGGTATCTCCCCTTTTGACGGTTTCTCAACAGTAATGGGACGAACGTAATGAATCGCAATACTTGAACAGGAGCAGAAATGACGGCTTATTCTTGGATTATGCCCCTTGACCAGAGATTTCTAGCACTTGCTGGATTAGTGCTGCTGGCTTCTTTATTTGGGCTCTTGATTATCTCTATCTCTGGGAAAGCTCGCAGGATCAAAAATGGCGAGCAGGTTGACTTGTCTGAAATAGGAGCAACCAAGAACGGCATACCAGTAACAAAGCTTGGAAAGGACATTACCCTTCTGCAGTTTTCAAGCGACTTCTGCTCTAGCTGCAAGCAGACATCGAATCTTTTAGAGAGCGTTGAGAAATCTCGAGAAGGATTGCTTCATATTGACCTAGACATCTCAAACAGACTCGATCTTGCAAAAACCTTTAGCATTTTGCAAACCCCAACCATTTTGATCCTCAATTCCAGAGGTGTAGTAATCTCCAGAATTGCCGGAGCTCCTAAGCAATCGACAATTGAAACAGAAATAGAAAGATTGGTGAAAAATGGCTCTAAGCAAAATTGACCCACGTGGCCCACGATTCGGAGCAACAATCACAAGTGTTCTAATGCTCGTAGTTATCTACTTGGCAATGGACGAAGCTACTTTTTCAATTGCCGTCTTCATTATTGCAATCGTCACCGGGCTATTTTCTATCGGGGCTTCCTTAGGAACCGCAAAACATCCTTACGGCTTAATTTTCAAGATTCTGGTTCGCCCACTACTTCAAGCACCCGCAGCGCTAGAAGATGCCAGACCACCAAAATTTGCTCAACTAATTGGTTTCATAATTGCTAGCGCTGGGTTGATTTTTGGGCTACTCGGTCAGGACTTTCACGTAGGTCTGATCGTTGCGGCAATCGCTATATTTCTTGCAGCATTTCTGAACTCAGCATTCAACTACTGCGTAGGGTGCCAGATTTGGTTAGCTCTTGCTCGCTCAGGTGTAATCAAGGCCTAAAATCTTTTAGTTGCCAAAAGCTAGTTACGGAGCTACGCGTCCATTGTTGTTGAAAGCCTCATAGGTATATGGCATTAGCTCAGCCCAGAAATCTTCCATCTTCTCAGCACACATTTCAATTTCACGCTGAGGATAGGAAGGGAAATGGGTTCCCTCACGCTTAGTTCTAAGGCTTAGGAAGTTCATAAGAGCACGAGCATTCATGGTCACATACATCGATGAATAAATGTTTAGTGGCAGAACGATACGAGCTACTTCTCTAGCAATTCCTGCTTCAAGCATTCTCTTGTATGACTCATAGGCAACAGTCGAGATGTTTCTTGACTCCTGCTCAACTAGAGCAATCTGTTCCGCAGTTCCAGGGTGGAACTCATAGTGACCAGTCTTACCAGTTTGAATGAGATTACGATTTGGAGCTGGAACATAGAAAACAGGATTCAATTCCCGGTAGCGACCTGATTCTTCGTTGTATGAAGCAATACGGTGACGCATGAACTCACGGAATACAAAGATCGGTGCCTGAACATAGAAAGTTACAGAGGTGTGCTCAAAAGGTGAACCGTGACGGTCTCTCATCAAGTAGTTGATGAGGCCCTTGCTCTTCTTCTCATCCTCGCTAGCATCAGCTGCAGCAGCTGCACTCTCAAGAGTTTGCTCACCTTGGGTAGAAACACGAGCAGCGAACAGCACATCGCTGTCAGCAGCACTTGCTCTAATAAGTTCGACAGTTACGTCGCTACGAAAAATAATCTCAGACACGTCCTAAATCCTACCTTTGCGAACTCTCTATTGCTTTACGCATCGCCATTCTGGCGCGTTTTCTATCTCCACAAGCATCATAAATTAGTCCCAGTGCGAACCATTTCCTCCAGTTGGAAGGGTCCTGCTCAGCTGCTACCTTAAACTTCTCAAACTCTAGCAGTGCCTCTGATTTGACTGCTCGACCAGAGGGTCTCAGTGAGAATTCAAAGCTAGGCCAACCCTTTTCAGCTTCGAGAGTTTTGCCAAGCTTTTCAACATTTAGCCCAAACTTGAGCTCTCTAAGAATTCCCCAAAAACCAAAAATAGGAAGGATCAGAATAACCAGACCCATACCTTTGCCCACGAGATTGTCTTGGATTAGAAAGAGGTATCCCTGTCTTGCAAAGAGAAACAGGTAGATAAAGACAAGGACCGCCATACCAATGGCACCGAGTTTGGCTCTCGACATTCTTAGATGCCTAGAACTTTATTCAGACCTAGAGTGACACCGGTTGCTGTGGCAGTAAATCGAATTGACTCTAGAATTCCGTGAGCATAAGCATTTACTGATCCGGCTGTGTGAGAGATGGTTAGCAATTCGTCTGCTCCACCAAGGTTCACCTCTTGCTTAGCTGAAACACCGTTGATTCGAAGGCTGTGAATTGGAACTCCAGACACAACTTCTCCCCTAGCACTCTGGCCAACACCTGGGATAAGTGATTGAGTACGACCTGCTTCTTCACGACTTGATGAGATTAGCTCTGCCGTGCGAATGGCAGTTCCAGAAGGTGAATCCAACTTGCCAGCATGGTGAGTTTCAATAATCTCAATTGAGTCAAAGTATTTGGCAGCTTCTGCAGCAAACTTGGTAGCCAAAGTTGAACCAACAGAGAAGTTAGGAACAACTACAACTGCACCAGATCCTGAAAGCTTCTTGGATACCTCCGCAAGAGCAGATTCAGTCCAACCACTGGTAGCAACAAGAACTTTCATGTTGTTCTCGGCAGCAAATTCAACAACGCTCTTGCTTACTTCTAGATTGGTTGCTTCAAAGATTACATCGGCACCAATCGCCTGATTGAGCTCAGATTTTGAATCCAAAGCCGCGTGCAGCGAAAGATCAGAAGATCCCTTAATGATGTCTAGGGCTAGCTTGCCCATGCGTCCGGTTGCACCGATAACCGCTACTTTGATTGTCATGAAAAATAACCTATCAACTATCTAAACAAACTCATCAAAGAGATCGTCTTTGACATCGCCTACGGCAATGAAAGACTTCTTTGATTCACTCATTAGTTTGGCAACTATTTGAACATCAGCCAAGGTGACTGCGTCATATCTACTCAGTGATTCATCCAAATCAATGAATTCACCATCTGTAAGTTCTGCCCCAGTTAGCCTAGACATACGAGCCTGAGTGCTCTCAAACTTCAATGCCAGACCACCTGAGATGTTGCCTTTGGCAAGATCAAGCTCCGCATCGGTAATGCCATCGGCTGCTACCTTCTCAAGCTCGGCAAGCATAAGTTTGATGACTTCTTTGGCTTTTTGTGGTGAACAACCTGCATACAAACCAAAGGCAGCAGCATCGCTATAGCCCTGGTTGAAAGAGTAAACAGAATAAGCAAGACCACGCTTCTCGCGGATCTCCTGGAACAGTCTTGAAGACATTCCACCACCTAGAACTGTATTCAAGATAGCCATCGCATAACGACGCTCATCCCCTGCAACTAATCCCTGCCCACCTAAAACAATATTGGCCTGAGCAATAGGGCGGTTAATCACCTTGGCAATTGGCTCAACAGCAAGCTGATCCGTGCTTTGTTCACGCCATGGTCTTGGAGTTGCTGTCAGGTTTAGATCCCAACCTGCGGTTTCTAGATTCTCTCTAACAAGCTCGAGTAGCCCATCGTGATCTACTCCACCGGCTGCAGCAATAACTAAATCTTGCGGACGATAGTTTCTCTGATAGTGATCCCATACTGCATCTCTAGAAACAGCATTAATAGTTGCTGGTGTTCCACCAATAGGTCTACCTAGTGGATGAGAACCAAGAACAGCTTCAAAGAATTCTTCATGAGCGACATCTTGAGGGTCATCATCGTTCATTGCTAGTTCTTCTAGGATGACTGTTCTTTCGTTTTCAAACTCAACAGGATCAATCACTGATGAAGTCAACATGTCCGCAATTACTTGAACAGCAACAGGGATAGCCCTGTCCTGCACTCTTGCGTAGTAGGAGGTGTGTTCCTTGCCAGTAGAAGCATTAGAAGCTCCACCAACAGAATCAAAAGCAACTGCAATATCTAATGCAGTTCTGGTCTTTGTTCCTTTGAACAATAGATGTTCAAGAAAGTGAGTTGAGCCGTGGTGTCCATCAACTTCATCTCTAGAACCAACCGCAACAGAGAAAGCAACAGATGCTGATTGAGCTCCAGGAACAACCTCAGTTAAAACGCGAACACCGCTCGGAAGAACAGTACGGCGAACCGTACTGCCTCCCGAAGCGGTGAACTCAGTTTCGGGTTGATCGAGAATAAATTGGGTAACGCTCATCTCGAACTAACTTTTTTTCTTACTCTTCGTCTTCGTCAGCTGAAGCTACTTCGCCTTCAACAACAGGTGAAAGTGAAAGCTTTCCTCTGTCATCAATCTTGGTTAGCTCAACTTGAATCTTCTGACCAACAGTTAGGACGTCTTCAACATTCTCAACACGCTTGCCAGCTAGCTTGCGCAGTTCTGAGATGTGAAGAAGACCATCTTTACCTGGGGTTAGTGAGATGAATGCGCCAAATGTTGCAAGCTTCACTACAGTTCCGAGGAAACGCTCTCCGATTTCTGGCACGTGTGGGTTAGCAATTGCGTTAACCATTGCACGTGCAGCTTCAGCAGAAGTTCCATCGGTTGCACCGATGTAAACAGTTCCGTCATCTTCAATCGAGATGTCAGCACCGGTGTCTTCTTGGATCTGGTTGATCATCTTGCCCTTAGGGCCAATAACTTCACCGATCTTGTCAACAGGGATCTTCACTGCGATGATGCGAGGAGCGTTTACTGACATTTCGTCTGGCTCGTTGATAGCTGCCTTCATTAGGTCAAGAATGCTCAAACGAGCTTCCTTAGCCTGGCTTAGAGCACCAATCAATACATCGGTAGGAATACCATCGAGCTTGGTGTCCAGCTGAATAGCTGTTACAAACTCACGAGTTCCAGCAACCTTGAAGTCCATGTCTCCCAATGCATCTTCTGCACCAAGGATGTCTGTCAAAGCAGCGTACTGAGTCTTGCCATCAACTGTGTCTGAAATCAGACCCATAGCAATACCTGCAACAGCTGCACGCAGTGGAACACCAGCGTTGAATAGTGAAAGTGTTGATGCACAAACAGAACCCATAGATGTTGAACCGTTTGAACCTAGAGCTTCAGATACCTGACGGATTGCGTAAGGGAATTCTTCACGTGAAGGAAGAACTGGAACCAACGCACGCTCTGCTAGAGCACCGTGACCAATCTCACGACGCTTAGGAGTACCAACACGACCAACTTCACCAGTTGAATAAGGTGGGAAGTTGTAGTTGTGCATGTATCGCTTTGAAGTAACAGGTGACAGTGAGTCAATCTGCTGCTCCATCTTCAACATGTTCAAAGTAGTGATACCCAAGATCTGAGTCTCTCCACGCTGGAAGATAGCTGAACCGTGTACGCGAGGAATAACATCTGTCTCACAGTCGATAACACGAATGTTACGAAGACCACGACCGTCAATACGGATTCCTTCTTTTAGAACACGAGTACGAACAACCTTCTTGGTTACTGACTTGTATGCAGCTGATACCTGAGCTAGCTGAGCATCATCTAGAGTCTCTGCAAGCTTGTCCTTAACAGATGCCTTTAGAGCATCATCTTCGTTCTGACGAGTTGTCTTGTCAGCGATCTGGTAGATGCGACCTAGTTCAGCTTCAGCCAAGTTAGCAACTGCTGAGTAAACCTCATCAGTGTATGGAGCGAACAATGGGTAGTCAGCGGTTGGCTTAGCTGCTTCTGCTGCTAGCTTCTGCTGAGCTTTAACCAACTGAGCAATGAATGGCTTAGATGCTTCTAGACCCTGAGCAACGATCTCTTCGTTAGGAGCAGATGCTCCTTCGTTCTTGATCAGGTTCCATGAACCTTCAGTTGCTTCTGCTTCAACCATCATGATTGCAACATCTTCTTTACCGTTTTCGATAACTACGCGACCAGCAACAACCATGTTGAATACTGCACGCTCTAGCTGTGAGTGCTTAGGGAAAGCAACCCACTGACCATCGATAAGTGCAACGCGCACACCACCGATAGGACCTGAGAATGGTAGACCTGCAAGCTGAGTTGACATAGATGCTGCGTTGATTGCAACAACGTCATACATCTCGTCTGGGTGAATTGCCCAAACTGTTACAACAACCTGGATTTCGTTACGAAGACCATCAGGGAATGATGGGCGAAGTGGACGGTCGATTAGACGACAAGCCAAAATAGCTTCGGTTGATGGACGACCTTCACGACGGAAGAATGATCCTGGGATTCGTCCTGCTGCATACATACGCTCTTCAACGTCGATGGTTAGCGGGAAAAAGTCGAACTGATCTTTAGGTGTTTTACCTGCTGTTGTGGCTGAGAAGAGCATTGTCTCTCCGTCAATG
>JBIIPK010000024.1:0-14951 GCA_044342685.1 Rhodoluna sp. | reverse complement strand
GAGCAATTGGACCGCCATCGGTCGCCTCTGGTGCAATGTGTCCGATACATAAGCCGGTTGTGCCGCCTGAGAATCGTCCGTCAGTCAAGAGTAATACATCTTTACCTAATCCGGCACCCTTGATAGCTGCTGTAATGGCAAGCATCTCGCGCATACCAGGACCACCCTTAGGGCCTTCATAGCGAATGATGACTGCATCTCCGGCCTTGATCTTGCCTTCGGATAGAGCCTGCATAGCAGCAACTTCCCTATCAAAGACACGGGCAGGGCCTGTGAATTCAGCCAAGGCGAAACCAGCAGTCTTCACAACAGCACCATCTGGAGCAAGAGAACCCTTGAGGATTTCAATTCCACCGGTCTTATTGATTGGGTTTGACATAGCTCTGATGATCTTGCCATCAGGGTCTGGTGGGTTAATTCCCTCTAGGTTCTCAGCAACAGTCTTACCTGTCACTGTCATGCAATCGCCGTGGATTAGGCCAGCATCAAGAAGAGCCTTCATCAAAACAGGCACTCCACCAACACGGTCAACATCGCTCATTACATACTGACCGAAAGGCTTGAGGTCTCCTAGGTGCGGAACCTTGTCTGCAATTCTGTTGAAGTCATCAAGCGTTAGATCTACTTCTGCTTCTCTAGCAATAGCTAGGAAGTGAAGGACAGCGTTAGTAGAACCACCAAAAGCCATGGTCACAGCAATTGCGTTCTCCAGAGACTTCTTAGTAATGATGTCTCTTGCAGTAATACCCTGAGCAATTAGGTTTACAACAGCTTCACCTGAACGGTGAGCCCAAGCATCTCTTCTTCTATCTGCAGAGGGAGGTGATGCTGAACCTGGAAGACTCATACCCATAGCTTCAGCTGCAGAGGCCATTGTGTTAGCGGTATACATTCCACCACAGGCACCTTCACCTGGACAGATGGCTCTTTCAATACGATCTAGGTCTTCGGTGCTCATGGTTCCAGCCTTGCAAGCACCAACAGCTTCGAAAGCATCAATGATAGTTACTTGCTTTTCTGTTCCATCAGTTAGCTTTACCCAACCTGGAGCAATAGTTCCTGCATAAAGGAATACAGAAGCTAAGTCCAAACGAGCAGCGGCCATCAACATACCTGGCAGTGACTTGTCACAACCAGCAAGCAATACAGATCCGTCTAATCCTTCGGCCTGCATCACTGTCTCAACTGAGTCAGCGATGATTTCACGAGAAACTAGGGAGAAGTGCATGCCATCGTGACCCATAGAAATACCGTCAGAGACAGAAATAGTTCCAAATTCAAGTGGATACCCTTGAGCTGCGTGAACACCCATCTTGGCTGCATCAGCTAGTCGATCAAGAGATAGGTTGCAGGGGGTTACTTCATTCCAAGAGGAAGCCACGCCAATTTGAGGCTTTTCCCAGTCATCATCGCCCATACCAACGGCTCTAAGCATTCCTCGGGCAGCAGCACGTTCGATACCTTCGGTAACAACGCGGCTTCTAGGCTTCATATCTCTAGTCATTTACTAAGTTTAGGCGAATATCAGCACATAGTAAGAAGGGAGCCTTTTATGTGGTTTAGCCTAGAGATGTGCCAACTCCTCAAGAAACCTTAGACAAAGAGAGCCTTGCTAGATATACCAAGGCTGCTATTGTCTCCAGCCGTGAAGTTATCCGGTCCTACTCAACCTCATTTGGGCTAGCCACCAACCTGCTAGCCAAGCCAATTCGCACCCATGTTCAGAACATCTACGCTCTAGTTCGAGTAGCAGATGAGATTGTGGATGGAGCTGCAGCTGGTGCTCTTGGACCTAACAGCAGGATTGAAGCAGGTTCTCAGCTCAACAACCTTGAGCAGGAAACCTATAAGGCTATGAACCTCGGTTTCAGCACAAACCTTGTAGTTCATGCCTTTGCAGCAACTGCTATTGAAACTGGAATTACCAGAAAGATAGTTGAGCCTTTCTTCTACTCAATGCGTCTAGATCTTCAGAAGACTAAGTACGACCAAAAAGCATTTGATGTTTATGTTTATGGATCTGCTGAAGTAATTGGTTTGATGTGTCTTCAGGCTTTCATTCAAGAAAAGAGCTTTGCTCCTTCAGAACAAGAAACTCTAAGAAAAGGTGCTCAAGCACTAGGTGCTGCCTTCCAAAAGGTTAACTTCCTAAGAGATCTGGCAGCAGACTTTGAACAACTAGGTAGAAGTTACTTCCCTGATGTGAACGTAACTACCTTCAATGAAGAAACTAAAGTCAGACTAGTCAAGGACATCAACAACGACTTGGCTCTTTCGGCTAGAACTATTCCACTTCTTCCTAAGTCTTCAAGAAGAGCAGTGGTTGCAGCTCAGTTCCTCTTTACTGCTCTAAACAAAAAGATTGAGAAGACTCCTGCAGAGACTCTTATCCGTGCTCGTATTAGAGTCAACGACCTTCACAAACTTTTTATACTCTTCAAAGCAATGATCGGAGTAACACCTAAATGACCCAAAAGACCGCAATTATCGTCGGTGGTGGCATCGCAGGGCTAGCAACAGCAGCCATTCTTGCTAAAGCTGGAATGAAAGTTCAGCTTTTTGAAGCTAGAGAAAAAGTTGGCGGTCGTGCTTACATTTGGGAAAAAGACGGCTTCACCTTCGACATGGGTCCTTCTTGGTATCTAATGCCAGATGCCTTTGACCAGTTCTTCAAACTAATGGGTACAACAGCAGCTGAACAACTAGACCTAGTTCGCCTGGACCCTGCATACAAGACTTACTTCGAAGGCCAGAAAGAACCTATGGTCATGCACGAGAACTTGGCTATGAACCTAGCTGAGTTTGAAGCAGTAGAACCAGGATCTGCCAAGCAGGTGCAGAAGTATCTAGCCAGCGCTGAAGAGACTTATTTACTAGCCAACAAGCATTTCCTATACACAAACTTCCAGAACATTAACTCCTTCACTCATCCAGATGTTGTGAAGAAGGCTGGAACATTTGTGAAGCACCTATTAACTTCTCTCTATAACTTCTCTGCCAAGCATGTAAAGGACGAGAGACTACGCAAGGTTCTAAACTTCCCTGCAGTATTCCTAGGAGCTTCTCCTTACCAAACTCCAAGCATGTATCACTTGATGACTCACATCGATATGAATGTTGGTGTCTTCTATCCTCAAGGTGGGCTCTACAAGATCATTGAAGCAATTGAAGCTCTGGCTAAAAAGCACGGTGTTGAAATCCACACCAACTCTCCTGTGAACAAGATTGAAGTCAATGCTGACGGTCACGTAAAGGGCGTAAGAGTTGGCGATGCACTCTACGAAGCAGACATAGTTGTTGCAAACGCTGATCTTCACTTCGTTGAGACTCAACTACTAGAACCTAAGTATCAGAGCATGCCTCAGAAGTACTGGGACAAGAGAGTCCCTGGGCCATCAGCACTACTTATGTATTTAGGTGTCAAGGGCAAGGTTGAGAACTTAGATCACCACACACTTCTATACACAGATGACTGGAGCACTAACTTTGCTCAAGTATTCAAGAAGGCTGATGGTAAGAGCAAAGTTGCAGATCCTGCCAGCTTGTATATCTGTGCTCCAAGTAAGACAGATCCATCTGTTGCACCTGAGGGTTATGAGAACCTCTTTGTTCTAGTGCCAGCAGCTGCTGACCCTTCTATTGGTAGAGGTGGAATCGATAGAGCAGGAGATCCTGCTTTTGAAGCAGAAGCAGATCGCATCATTGAACAGATTGCTGATTGGTGTGAGATTCCAGATCTAGCTGAACGCATCGTGGTTAGAAGAACCATGGGTCCAGCTAACTTCGTTGAAGAACTAAATGCTTGGTCAGGTACTGCTCTTGGTATGGCACACACCCTAAGACAGAGTGCATTCTTCAGACCTAAGAACCAGAGCAAGAAGGTTAAGGGTCTCTACTACGCAGGACACCACTCCATCCCAGGTATTGGTTTGCCTATGTGTCTAATCGGTGCAGAGCTTGTCTACAAGCTTCTAATTGATGACAAGTCAGCTGGACCTACCGAGAAAGAAATCGCTCCTATTTCTGAAGGTGGCTGGAAGGGCCTGAACTAGTGGCCCAAGGATATACGTATCTAGCCGGACTGATCTTCTCCCTCATGGGATTGGCTCTGATGGATTGGCGACACAAGACTGCTTTTTATATCAATAAGAAAGCAGCCAGCCTAGCTATTTTCATTCCAATGGTTTTCTTCATCATCTGGGATGTTGCTGGTATTGCAACAGGTATCTTCTTTAGAGGAGACACAACTCATCTATCAGGAATACTTCTAGCTCCAGAGTTTCCTATTGAAGAACTATTCTTCTTACTTCTCTTGAACTACTCATCGCTAACCATCTTCACAACAGTCAGCAGAGTAATCGCTAAGAGGTCTGCCAAATGAATCAGTTCACTTACCTTGCTCTGAACATTGTCTTCATGCTGATCGCTTTTGTAATTCTGAACTTAGTCAGTAGAAAGAGTCCTTGGCGAGCAATAGGTTTCACAATGTTCTGGATGCTGCTAACCACCCTGGTTTTTGACAACGTGATTATTGCGCTTGGCATTGTTGGCTATGACGTAACTAAAATAAGTGGTCTTCTTTTAGGCCTTGCTCCTATTGAAGACTTTGCCTACACGGTTGTATCCGTGATGGCTGTGGCAATCATCTGGACTAAAGCGACTAAGGCAAACAAGTGAAAGCACTAAGTCAGCTCTTCTGGTCTTCAAGACCTGTCTCTTGGATTAATACAGCTTTTCCTTTTGGAGCAACCTACCTTCTTCTCAACAAAGAAATGGATCTAACCTTCTTTGTTGGAACTCTGTTCTTCCTAATTCCATACAACCTATTGATGTATGGAATCAATGATGTTTTTGATTACGAGAGCGACCTTAGAAACCCTAGAAAAGGTGGAATTGAAGGAGCACTTCTAAACAAGAAGTATCACAAGCTAACAATCTGGTCTTCGGTGCTTCTATGTGTTCCATTCCTGGTTTATCTCTATGCGGTATCAGACCCAACCTCTAGTGCTTGGCTGACTTTGTTCATCTTCACAGTCATTGCCTATAGCGCTCCAAAGCTTCGCTTCAAGGAGCGAGGATTCCTAGACTCTCTAACTTCAGCAAGCCACTTTGTTGGTCCAATGATTTATGCCATGTCTCTAACTGGATTAGACATGGCCCAACCACAGGTTCTATCCATCATCTTTGCCTTCACACTATGGGGAGTTGCATCTCATGCCTTTGGAGCAGTGCAGGATGTTAGAGCAGATCGTGAAGCAGGCATCTCAAGCATTGCAACAATGATTGGTGCTAGAGCAACAGTATGGTTTGCATTCCTTAGCTATGCACTTGCTGGAGTTTTAGTTCTAACCACCACTTGGCCAGGACCTCTTGCTGCTATTGGAGCATTGCCATATCTATTGATTCTTCTTCCTCATCTAGACATCACAGATGCTACTTGTGAGAAAGCAAACAGAGCATGGCGTCAATTCATTTGGTTGAACTTCTTCGCTGGTGCTCTAGTTTCTTTGATTATTATCTAGCTGACCAGTCGATCATGTATCGACTGTTGTAGCCACTGCTGCAATGCTGACAACTGTATAGACGAGACGGCTTTCTATATCTAAAGTGTTCATGGCCATTCGGACATAGTCCTTTATAAGGCGCATAAGCAGCAGCAATCTCTTGACCTGTGTATTTATCGTTCCGGTAGCCAATCTTCTTTGCTGTTGCCAACCACTTCTTGCTATGACCTTCTTTAGGTCCGCATAAGGCATGGGCAATCTCGTGCAGAACAGTTTGCATAACATCATCAATTGAATGAACCAGAGCAAGATACTTGCTCACAGTTATCTTCTTGTCTTTAAAAGAACACATGCCAGCTCTTCTTCGACCACTATCAAAACCAAAAGACCAATCACGATCATCAAGTTTCTCAAGCATCTCTGTTTCAGCTAGTGCCCTGATGTAGTCCCAGCGATCAGCAACCAGGCGAATCTTCTTGCCTTCATTGCTTCTAGATTTCTCAACAAAACCAAAGTCTTCTAAAGCCGCAAGTAGAGACAAATGTTCAACCGACGCTCTAGCAGTCACTTTTCCAAGCTTGTATTCGTCAAAGGCAAAGTCCATGAGAATTCGAATACCTTCAGCAACCCAAGCCATACTCCCCTGCTGGCTCTTCCCTATAACCAAAGAGGCAGAAGGTCCTTGATCCTTAAACTCTGCAAACCCCAATTCAGCAACAGGCTCCCCCGATCTCGTAACCGCCCACATGCTCTCTCCAACAGGCTCAAGTTCGAGCCCGCCTCGTCTCAGCCTCTTAGTTGGTTTAGTCAGTGTCGCAATCATCGCAATGACAGGCTAACCCTGAATGAGTGTTTGATGTTGGAGTTATCCACTGAAAACTTCAATCGGAATTCTGCTGAAAATGCCTCCAGAAACACCCCTTTTGCCATTCTCAGTTGTTACTGATTTGTTAGCAAAATGGACTCGCATTTCCAAACAGGAACAGTAACCTGAACCTGCAAATTCAAACGAAAGGTATCAAATGCAACGTAACACCCTATCCACATTGTCCATTGTCTTCTCTGGAATTTCACTACTTTTGCTTCCACCGTTTTTCGGTATTGCTGCCTTCGTCCTGGCAATTATCGGAGTTGTTAAGAAAGAAAGTCGTGGCGTTCTCGCTCTAGTTCTCTCAATTGTCTTCCCAATACTGGGTATGGTTCTTGGAGCGCTGGTGTTTACAGCCCTGAGCTAGACCGTTCTGCATATCTAGCAATCAGATTTCTGCAGATTTTAGTTGGCACTGTGAAACTCTAGATGTGCTGACTAAGACTGAAAAGCTACCTGCTTAAAGCAAAGAAACCCCAGTCCTCGTGAGAAGGAACTGGGGTTTCGTGCGCTCCCCGGGAATCGAACCCGGAACCCACTGATTAAGAGTCAGTTGCTCTGCCGATTGAGCTAGAAGCGCGTATTGCCTTTGGCAACAGTCTCCAAGAATAGCAGTTAAAGCCATGGTATTCAAAGTTGGACACTTGCTAGATTAGAGCCATGGATCAACTAACTTCTGGCTCTAAAGCCCCAGCATTCAAACTGTCTAACCAAGATGAGGCTCCAGTTTCCTTGTCTTCATACAAGGGCCAGAAGGTCATTGTTTACTTCTACCCAGCAGCCTCAACCCCGGGTTGCACCAAGCAGGCCTGTGATTTCCAAGAGAACATGAACGTCTTGAAGAAGGCAGGTTATGTGGTTCTAGGTGTCTCCCCTGACTCAGCTGCCAAGCTAACTAAATTCCGTAAGGCAGAGAGCCTAAAGTTTGACCTTCTTAGCGACCCAGACATGAAGGTCATCAAGGCATATGGTGCTTTTGGGGAGAAGAGCATGTATGGGAAGGTCTATGAAGGTTTAATTAGATCTACTTTTGTCATTGATGAAAAGGGCAAGATTGAACATGCTCTTTATAACGTCAAAGCAACCGGACATGTTGCTATGTTGCGTAAGGTTCTCGGACTCTAGTCTTCTTTGTCTCTGGTTACTTCAGAGACAGTTTTAGTAAATAGAGTAATTAGAACTGCTCCTGCAGGCACCGCTATAGCTAGTGCTCCTAGAACGCTGACGCCATACATTTGAAATGAAACAGTAATTAGCATCAGCTGCCAGAAGATCCCTGCAGATCTAGCCCAGCGCTTTCCCTGCCTAATTCCCTTAGCTGCGAAGGTCATCCATAGTCCTGCTCCAAGTGCCATAGCGGCAAGAGCAACTAGTGTAGGGACAGATTTAGGTTCATCAGAGAAGAGAGCCATGATGGCTCCAGCAACGGCTAAATAGAGCGCTAAGGCTTCTACCAAATAGGCTGCCGAGAGGATGTTTAGGGTCTTCTGAACTGATGGGTTAGGCATAGATACAAGCCTAAATCGGGTATTTACAAAACAGGCCGAATGTGAAAATATAGGTCTTGTCGCCATCGCGAACAAATCAAGAAATCAGTACTGATTTAGCTCTTTACGGTGACAATTCTTATTCGATCTAAGGAACATAAATATATGGAACTGCCATGGCTAACCGAAGCTCGCTGTCGAACAGAAGACCCAGAACTGTTCTTTCCAGTGGGAAACACGGGCCCAGCAGTAGACCAGATTGAACAGGCAAAGACTATTTGTAGAGAATGTAAAGTAGTCAACCACTGCCTCGAATACGCCATCAAAGAAAACCAGGACAACGGTGTTTGGGGCGGTCTTAGCGAAGATGAGCGTAAGTCTCTAAAGCGTAAGTACGCAAGAGCTCGCAGATCTGCTTAGGCTATCGGGACCTCAAGAGCCACTGTAGTTCCCCCGGTTTTATCTGATTTGAAATCTATTTTTCCTCTTAGTTCACCCTCAGCCAGGGTTGTAACAATCTGAGTTCCCAAACCACTTTGAATCTTGCCAGGCTCAATTCCAACACCATCATCGGCAACAGTAATGAACAGCTTCTTTGATTTCCTTGCTGCTGTGACAGTCAGGTGACCAGTCTTATTGGCTAGACCATGCTCATAGGCGTTGGTAATAATCTCAGTCAAAACAACTGCCAGTGGTGTTGCAATCTCTGATGGCAATCTTCCGAATTTACCGATACGAAGGTTGGTTACCTTGGCGTTATAGCCCGCTGCTAGTTCCCCAACTAAAGCGATAATGCGATCAAAGATCTCATCAAAGTCAACGTCCTGAGCCAAGCCTTCAGAGAGTGAATCATGAACAACAGCAATAGCCGCAACTCTTCTCTCTGCATCACCTAGAGCTTCTAGAGTCTCTGGAGATTTACTTCTGCGGCCTTGAATTCTAAGCAGGCTAGCAACGGTTTGCAGGTTGTTCTTTACTCTGTGGTGAATCTCACGGATAGTTGCATCCTTAGTCACAAGCTCTCGCTCTTGTCTTCTAAGTTCCGTTACATCTCTACACAAAAGGATTGCTCCAGTGTTCTCAGAGTTCTCAAAGATAGGGATAGACCTAATCGACAGAGCAGCTGAGTTACCTTCAATATCGGCTCTCCAAGCAACTCTTCCCGAAACCACCATCGGCAGTCCTTCATCAACATTGCGCCTATCTTTGTTGAGCTTGTTGGTGACCTCAAGTAGAGATCTACCTTCAAGCTCACCATCTACCCCTAGTTTCTGGAAAGCAGAAATACCATTAGGGGAAGAGAAGATCACCATTCCATCAGCATCGATATGAACAAGTCCGTCGTTCACACGAGGAGTTCCTCTTCGAGGGGAACTTTGTTCCGAGGCAACTGGATAGTTGCCATCAACCACCATGTTTAGAAGTTTCTCACCAAGAGCAGACAAGCTAATTCTTGTCTTTGTAGGTGCTGCAGCATCTCCTAGGTTGATGTGTTTAGTAACAACCGCGATAGGGCTTGGAGTGATATCAGTGCCACTTGCAGCATTCAATCTTCTAAATACTGGAACCGCACTCAATCGTGCTGGCATACCTTGGTATTTATCTAGGCCACCTAATTCAACAGGCTTACCTGTCTTGAAAGCTTTAGAAACAATCTGAGACCAAGCTTTTTCAACTGGCTTGCCAGTGATGTCTCGATAGAAAACTGTTGCAGCTGATGATGGTCTTGCGTGACCCGCTGCAATAAATCCATTCTTACCGTCTGAAATCCAAAGGACTAGATCAGCAAAGCTGAGGTCAGCAATAACCTGCCAGTCAGCCAAGAGGGCATGAAGCCATTCAATGTCAGCAGCATGGCTATTGCCATGTTGCTTCATTAGGTCGGTAAGTGCAGACACTCCTAAAGTTTAGCCACGCTCCTTCTTGAACTGCTACCCACAAGTAATTGCTTGGCTAGTTCCGCTATGGCAATGCGAGCGGGTGAAGACCTCTTCAGTAGAGCTAGAGGTAAGCCATTCAGCATGGCTTTATCAAGATTCTCCCTGTCCTCCGGGATAAAGACATCCACTCTTAGCTTTGCAAGAGTAAGAAAGGTTTCCTCAAGTTCCTCTCTTGCACCTTTGCCTAAGGCGGTAGTTCTAAATCTGTTTACAGCTAGCAGTGGGTCAATACTCTGTTCAAGTTCATCAATGAACTCTTTGGCAACTAAGAATCTAGACGCCGCTACCGGATCAGAACCGGCAACCAGTATCACTTTGGCTGCTTTACTAAGAACACTCTTCAAAAGAGCATCCCTATTGAACTCGTTCTTTACCAAACTGGAGGGATGAAACAAGCTCGTCTTGAAAGTTGTTGCTTGGGGTAGGTCAAGGACTATGTGTTCGACTTCTCCCTGAAGATCTGAAACTAGTTTTTCGAATCGCTCAGGAGTAACCTCAGGCCAGCGATGCGGGGAACTTAGTCCTGGCATAAAGCTCAACTCATGCCTACCCAGAGAGATAGAAATAGTTAGACGCTTGTATTCATCGTGAGTGAGCCTATTTTGCTCAGCTAATCGCAGACAAGCTGATAGCCCTGCTGGAGTTGCCACCAGACCCAACCCCAAGGCAATTGAAGGAGCGAGGGTATCTAGATCAATAAGAAGAACTCGCTCTCCTGATAGGGCTAGTTCTGTTGCTATGTTTACCGCCACAGTGCTCTTACCAGGAGAGCCTGCAGGTCCCCAGATAGCTGTTACGGGGATTGGGTAGGCCGGTTGCTTGACTTGTCTAGCAACCGGATTGGTAACGTCTCCAACAACAGCTAGGTGTGCTCGTCTTCCCCGCTGCCTAGTCTCCATTAGTTCTTATTCCTATGATTGTGGATTTAGTTGCTATGGCAGCAACAACTGATCGAACTTCGGCTGGCGATACACAAACTTCAACCTGCTGAGGAAACTGGCTATACGTATCTGTGTCCACTTTGATGTGCACAAGCTCAGCAGCACTGACCACTTGAACTGGAATTGTTTCTATGCTGGTTGCCTGATTGGCTGCCCAAAGATCAATCTGGTTGCCAACTTTGATGTTGCTGGCCAGTGCTACTCCTAGAGCTACTGAGAGCTCAGAACAGGTGGAGCGGGTAGATAGAGCAATCGAACTTATTGGAATGAGTTCACCTGCACTAACCGGTCTAATGAGAGTCCACTTAGACAAGTTCTCCTGATTTGCTTGAAGATAAAGGTTCTCTGTATCTTTCAAGTCCATAGGCAAAGACAGGAGATTAGCTTCGCTTAGTTCTGTGTCAGACGATAGGTTGGTTGCTGCAACCAAGTAATGATTTGAGGGAACTTCAGATCCAATTGCAACAACCCAAGAGGCAACTGCAAGTAGGCAAAGTGATGTTGCCACAAGGATACGGTTTCTCCTCGAACCTCTTCGGTTATTGAGTTGAACACTTCTCTTGCGTTTTCGAATAAAGAAAGACATTGACCTATGTTGGCTAAATCTGAAATTACATGCTGAGTTTTTCCACAACCAGAGACTTTATGGATTTCATCGGAATCAATAGTCTCTGAGCGTCAAAGGTTACAAACTCAAGAATCTTTCCGGAGGTTCCAACGATGTAACCGACATACTCAGATTCACCTGCAGCTAGCGAAAGCTTTGCTGCTGAACCAATCAAATGCAGATTAACAATCGCCTTCAACGTTGCTTTGGTCTCTTGAATACTTGTTCCAACATCTTGAGGCATCATAAACATGTAGCCCTGAACTATGATCCAAGAATTCTTTGATGTTGTTGAGGTAAATCCTGCAATAAAGTCTTTGCCAAGAAGAGGGAGAGTCAGATAAAGATCAGATAGGTTTTCTCTAACTACAAGAATCAGCTTGCAATAGTCCTGATTGTCTTCTTTTACCTCACTAGCGCTACTGGCGAAGTAGCCTTCTGCTTCAAGATCTTCTATAAGTGCATCTAGGTTCATGATGCATTTATGCCAGATGTTTTGGAGTTAGATATCACTTATCCACATCCAAAAAGATTTATTAGGTGAATTGGGTATTTATCGGTATTTTTGCTCTATTCGTGCTGTGGGGGAAGTAAAGTGCCAAATGAACGCCGTAACAGCTGCAAGAAGAAAAGTAAGCACGCCCCTCGAATCAGACGATTACTTTGGCATTGAGTTTGCCAAGTCTGCAGATCTGGGAGATCCAAAACCCATCTTGGCTTTCCTGGCCCAATCGATTATTGAAACCCTTGCAGGCATCAGAGACATAGAGCAGTGCGCCAGATGGCTATCTGACGGGGTCTATCAGCAGATTAGACAGAAGTCCCTAGCGTCCAATAGATCTAGAGCTGAAAGCAACGTCAAGGCTCTAAGACCAAACCTTGCAGTTGGCAAGATCTCGGTATTTAGCCCGCGGGAAGGTGTTGTAGAGGGCGTAGTAATTATTCACAACATTGGCAGAGCCAGAGCTGTGGCAATCAGGCTAGAGGGTTACAACGGCCGATGGCGAGCCAAAAGCGTTGCAGTGCTATGAACTCTTACTTCTTGAAGAAAGAACTTCCTGCAGTTGACTCTGGCGGGTTCTTACCCTGAGTCTTTACCTCAGTGTCGCCTTCTTCTGTTGGAGCTGAGTAGGTTAGGTTCTTCACTGGCTGAGGCTGCTCGACCTGAACTTCTAGGTTGAACAAGAAGCTAATTGCCTCTTCCTTGATAGCACCCATCATCTGGGTGAACATGTTGAAACCTTCACGCTGGTATTCAACCAGAGGATCGCGCTGGGCCATCGCACGAAGACCAATACCTTCTTTGAGGTAATCCATCTCGTACAGGTGATCTCTCCACTTTCTATCTAGAACAGAAAGAACAACTCGACGCTCTAGTTCGTGCATCGCTGACTCACCTACGTTTGCAGATCTCTTCGCGTAAGCAATACGAGCATCAGCAACAATCTCTCTTGCCAACCATGCTCTTGTGAGACGTGATCTTGTACCAGCTTCAGCTAGAACTTCTTCAACGGTGATACTAATTGGATAGATTGTTTCAATATCTTTCCATAGCGCTTCAAGATCCCAATCGGTTCCAGCGTTCTCAACAATTTGAGAGTCAACAATGTTTGTGATGACATCTTCTAGGAATGTGTCTACCCGACCAGTTAGATCATCACCAGAGAGGATGTGTCTACGGTCTGAGTAAATTGCCTCACGCTGACGGTTTAGAACATCGTCATACTTCAAAACGTTCTTACGTGTTTCAGCGTTACGTGCTTCAACCTGTGATTGAGCACTAGCAATTGCCTTGCTAACAACGCCAGACTCAATTGCCATGTCATCAGGAATGTTGCTTCTGTTCATCAGAGCAGCTGCTGCACCTGAGTTGAATAGACGCATTAGATCATCGGTTAGAGATAGGTAGAAACGTGACTCACCTGGGTCACCTTGACGACCTGAACGACCACGTAGCTGGTTGTCAATTCTTCTTGATTCGTGACGCTCTGTTCCTAGAACATAGAGACCACCGACAGCAACAACCTTGGCTGCCTCTTCGGCTACCTGTTCCTTCATCTTCTCGTAAGCGCCTGACCAAGCTGCTTCATACTCTTCAGGCTTCTCAACTGAATCAAAGCCCTTCTTAGCTAGAGCCTCGAAAGTTAGGTACTCAGAGTTACCACCGAGCATGATGTCTGTTCCACGACCAGCCATGTTGGTAGCTACTGTTACAGCACCCAAACGACCTGCTTGAGCCACGATAGAGGCTTCTCTGGCGTGGTTCTTCGCGTTTAGAACTTCGTGGCGAACTCCACGCTTAGCCAGAAGCTTAGATAGGTACTCGCTCTTTTCAACGCTTGTGGTTCCAACTAGAACTGGTTGACCTGTTGCGTGACGGGCAGCGATGTCTTCAACAACCATCGCAAACTTCACGGCTTCGTTCTTATAAATCAAATCAGACTGGTCGATACGAACCATCGGCTTATTGGTTGGAATAGGAACTACACCGAGCTTGTATGTGCTCATGAATTCAGCTGCTTCAGTTGCAGCTGTACCGGTCATACCTGACAGGGTCTTGTAAAGGCGGAAGTAGTTCTGCAGAGTAACTGTTGCTAGAGTCTGGTTCTCAGCCTTGATGGCTACACCTTCTTTAGCTTCAATAGCCTGGTGCATACCTTCGTTGTAGCGTCGACCTTCAAGAATACGTCCGGTGTGCTCATCAACGATTAACACCTCACCCTTCATAACAACGTAATCCTTATCAGCTTTGAAAAGAGCTTTTGCTTTTAGAGAGTTGTTTAGGAAAGAGATCAGTGGAGTGTTTGCTGCCTCATAAAGATTAGAGATACCTAGGTAATCTTCAACCTTGGTAATTCCAGGTTCAAGAATTCCAACAGTTCTCTTCTTCTCATCAACTTCGTAGTCAATAACTGGCTGAAGTTTTTCAGCAAGCTTTGCAAACTCACCGAACCAGCGGTTAGCTTCTCCCGCTGCTGGACCAGAGATGATCAAAGGAGTTCTTGCCTCATCAATCAAGATCGAGTCAACTTCGTCAACGATGGCGAAGAAGTGTTCTCTCTGAACAATCTGAGAAGCACTTTGAGCCATGTTGTCTCTTAGATAGTCAAAACCATATTCGTTGTTGGTTCCATAGGTAATGTCGCAGAGGTACTGTTCACGTCTTACTTCTGGATTCTGACCGGAAAGAATAATTCCTGTTGACATACCAAGAGCTCTGAAAACACGACCCATTAGTTCACCTTGGTATTCAGCCAAGTAGTCGTTAGTAGTAATAACGTGGACGCCTCGTCCAGCAATAGCGTTTAGATAAGCAGGCAAGGTAGCAACAAGAGTCTTACCTTCACCAGTTTTCATTTCAGCGATGTTACCCAAATGAAGGGCCGCTCCACCCATTAGCTGAACATCGAAGTGACGCATACCAAGAGTTCTTCTTGATGCTTCACGAACTGCAGCGAATGCTTCTGGAAGTAGATCATCTAGAGTTTCCCCAGCGACGTAGCGCTCTCTTAGGGAGGCAGTCTCGTGGAGTAGGTCTTCGTCAGTTAGAGCAAGGAATGCCTCTTCTAGGCCGTTTACTTGAGTAACAATTGCCTTCAACTTG
>JBIIPK010000033.1:0-5477 GCA_044342685.1 Rhodoluna sp. | reverse complement strand
TGTACCTTACGGTGACGGCCATCTATCTAGCGACATTGTTACCAATGCCATCAAGCGGTCTACCCGAAGACTTGAACTAGCTGCTCTCAAACGCCTTCTGTATGACCTTGCTCCGAGCGAGGTTTACATAGCCGACTTAGTTACCTAAATCGCTGGTGGTCTCTTACACCACCGTTTCACCCTTACCACTTACGTGGCGGTCTACTCTCTGTTGCACTTTCTTGCGGTTTACACCGAGTGGGTGTTACCCACCACTCTGCTATTTGGAGCCCGGACGTTCCTCGTTAACGACAAGCGTTACCGCGACCGTCTAGCCGACCCTTCCTCAATAAGAGTAATAGAGAAGACCTTTGAGGCAAACCCTTAGAGGTGATTGGTTTGATTTACTACTGTGATCTCAGCTGCTTCATTGCCCCAGAAACGAATAATGCTCATGGAGCACGGAGCAACGCTGGTTCTCCAGTAAGCAGGCCAACCTGCTTGCAGAGCACTCTTTAGAAAACCTCGGATTGGCATTACATGAGATACGACAATCACAGTCTGGCCTTCATACTTCTCCAGAATGTCAGCTAATCCGTTTTGAACTCTTACATCGAACTCTTCTAAAGATTCTCCACCAGGAGGTGAGATCTTTACATCTCCACGCCACTGGTCATAGTGATCGGGCCAGTTCTCAGCTACTTCTTGATTGGTGTGTCCATCCCAATCACCGAAAGATATTTCAGCAATGTCTTCGTTTATCTCAACCGGGATACCTAGTCTTGTGGCGACAACCGAAGCGGTTTCTCTAGTTCTAGCAATAGGCGAACTGACAACGACAGTTGGCTTTAGAACCTTGGCATAAGGCCCTGAGTGGCTAACCTTAGTAAGTTCTTCAGCAACAGCTTGTGCATCTTGGATACCTGCTTCAGATAGTTGTGGGTCTTCTCCCCCTCGACCTGAAATGCGATGGCTCTCAGTGAGGATGGTTCTACCGTGACGAACCAAAATGATGGTTGTCAGCTTCTTAGAAATGTTTCTAGGAGCTCTCACAGAGCTAGGAAGCTCTGGGTTGTATTCAAGATCTGCTGCGACAACTTTAGATGACGATGTCACTACGCTGATTGTTGATGTGTCTGCAGAACCGACATATTTTCTAACAACGCTCTGCTCAGCATCCATAGCCTCATTAGCTAGAGCATCCGCTTTACCGTTCTGCTCTCTAGGAATCCACTCAAAAGTGATCTTTCTAGTTCCAATGCTTTGCTGCATTGCTTGAAAAAGGTCCTGCATGCCTTCGTTCTTTACTTTCCAACGACCAGACATTTGTTCAACAACAAGCTTGCTGTCCATACGTACCAAAAGTTCAGCATCAGGCGCTATTTCATTTGCAACATCAACTGCTGCCAACACAGCTCTGTATTCAGCTACGTTATTTGTAGCAACCCCGATAAACATTGCTATTTCAGCTAGAACGCTTCCAGTGTGAGAATCAATTAGGACAGCACCAGAACCTGCGGGTCCTGGATTTCCTCTAGAACCACCATCGGCTTCAATAATGACAAGTTGGCTCATCGAACTATCATCGCTAAACACTCAGGGCAGTTGCCTACTTCATCCTCAGGCAAATCAGCAAGGGAATCAATTGTGTTAGCCGTAAGACCCATGTGGCATGCGGTGCAGGATCTTGATTCAACTTTGCCAACCGCAACCTGCTTAGCAGCTAGGAACTTATACTTCTCTAAAATTTCTGCAGGAATCTTTGAGGCAAGAATCTCGCGATCAGCAACCAGCTTGCGACCTTTATTCTTTAGCTCGTCGACCTCCACTTGAATCTTCTCGCGAAGTTCTTCAATCTCCTTGGACGCCGCCTCACGTTTTTGTGAGATTGCATCTAACTCCTGCTTAGCAGTTTCCAATCGCTCTAGGATTTCAAGTTCAACTTCTTCTAACTCTTCTTTGCGAAGAGTAAGGGATTCAACTTCAGACTGAATGGCTTGAGCATCTTTAGGAGATGAAGTGGAGTTCAGTCTTTCTTTGTCACGAGCAAGACGATCTTCAACCATGTGTAGATTGTCATCAGCCTTACGTGATTCCATGTTTAGGTTCTCAAAGTTTGTGCGAGCAACAATTACTTCGCCCGAGTATTCAGACAATTGTGCGGACTTAGCACTCAATTCAGCAGAATTAACTGCCTTTGAGATATCGTTCTTGATTCTCTCGATATCAATATCAACTTCACACAACTTGAGCAGAGCGGATTGACCTGGTTTATCTAACTTCATTGGGAATCTCTCTGTTTGTTCATTAGGAAATCAAAGACGTCTGTTCTTATGTCACAAACTTCAAAGCTAACCTCAGGCAACGCCTGTTCAAGTTCTTTCTTAGCGGTTTCAAGCCATACAAACTCTGCCGCCCAGTGTGAGATGTCGATCAAAGCAAACTCAACACCTCGAGCTTTGGCAAGCTCCAGAATCTCTTGAGAGTTGTGATGCTTGAGATCTGAGGTGATGAATACTTCAGCACCTTGATCTAGAGCTAAAAGAGAGTATGAGTCTCCCGCACCAGCACAAAGAGCAATTCTTGAAACTTCTCTATCGAAATCGCCTGCAACTCGAACACCAGTAGCAGTTGGTGGAAGAATCTCATTCAACCTATTTGCTAGTTCGCCCAAAGTTATTGGTGCAACCAAGTTCCCAATCTGACCAATACCTTGTTGAGTGTTGGTTAGAGGTTGCAGTGGTTTGTTGCCTGTAAGACCTAACGCTTTAGCTAAGACAGCAGATGTTCCAGATTCAACTGAGTCGGCGTTGGTGTGGGCTGAGTAAACAGCAATGTTTGATCTAACTAATTCAGCGAGTACATGGCCTTTAGCTGTGTCTTCAGCTATAGAAGTCACTCCCCTAAGCAACATTGGGTGATGGGCAAAGATTAGATCTGCACCAACCTCTTTGGCATGCTCGACCACTTCTGAGGTGACATCAACAGTGAGTAAAACCTTTTTGATTTTCTGCGAAGGTGAGCCTGTAACTAGACCAACAACATCCCACTCTTCAGCAAGATGTGTTGGCCATAGCTCTTCAAATACATCTACGGCGGAAGATAGAGAAACTGACATTACTCGTTGCCAACAAAGATATCGTTCAGCTGATCGCGTCTAGCTTCTAGTTCCAAAACTTCGCGTTCTTGCTTTCTGATCTGAGGAATGCGAATAGCGAAAGTAATCAGCATTCCGAAAGTGAGCGTAGCTAGGAACCCGATAGCAGCGCTACCGATGTTTGCTTCTAAGCCAAGGTAAGGAAGAGCGAAGCCCATGAAATCAAATCCGAACAGTGTCACTGGTATCAAGGCAACAGCAAGAGCTAATGTCAGCACCCAGGTGATTAGAGCAAGAACGTTGAACTTCTTGTATAGACCGTATGAACGTGACAGGGATAGCTCGTGGTAAGCCTGTCTTCTAATTGCAACATCTGCTGCAAAGATTCCAATCCAACCTGCTGATCCGGCAGCAACTAGAACAAACAGGTTGCTTAGGTAGGTAACTTGCTGGCTCTCTGGTTGCTGAGCAAACAATGCAAGAAGTAGAACTGTTACAACAACAGTTAGAACTAGACCTGTGATGCGTGACTTAGTTCTAAACAGCGATACGTAGTCAAGAGCAGCAGTTCTCAAGCTCAAGATCGTTGCGAAGAATATAGTTAGAGCAGCACCTGCGGTAAGTGTTCCCTGTGCCCAGGTTGGCAATACCTCAAGTGCCTGTTGAGGGCTCAAAGCAGCAGTAGCGGCTAGAGTGCTCAAAGATCCGAGCCATAGAACCGCTAGAACACCGACAATAGCTGGAACAGCAAAGTTGGCAACCAGGACAGCAGAGAAGACCTTGATGCCGCGAACGCTCATTGGAATCGCCTTGGAGATGTTTGGAGCTAGTGCGAACCAAAGAGTTAGGTTGACCATTACAACCAGTGCAAATCCAGCTAAACCAGTAAGAGAAACAAGCTCTGTTGGGCCTACCGCTGTGAAGCTAACACTTTGACCAGCAATGGCTGCAAAGCTTTCAATAAACAAAATCAATCCAACAACGCTAATGAGCACCTGGACTGTTCGGCCTAGACTTCCGCGCAGGGAAGCGATAGTCGCTGCTGCAAGAACAAAGACAATCTGGAAAACAAGTCCAAGGGTGAATTCAATTCCTGCGACATCCAAGAGAACTGTTGCAAACTCTTCTTGCATAACTCCAAGTTGGTTCATAAGGAGTGTAAAGACAGAAACGAGAATTGCCGCGACTACAACTCTTACGAAGAAAGCAAAGGTCAACGGTATTGAATTACCCCAAACACCAAATACTGATCTAGAGATAGTAGCTGTTGATAAACCACTTCTCTTTCCAGCTATTGCTGCCACTGCAATTAGCAATCCAGAAACTAGATAACCACCCACAAGTGAAACTGTGATTGCAGTTGCATTCAGTCCAAGGCTGATAAGTAGCCAGACCAAAAGAACCGGAACGATGGTTGCAGATGCTCCAAGCCAAACCCATAGTTGTGAAAGCGGGCCACGGTTGCGGTGCTCATCTGAAGGAATTAGAACATTACTTTCAGTAGCGACAAGAGTGGCCACTGACTTCTTTTCAGATTCTTCAAGTGCTGTCAGTTCTTCTTCTGCAGCAGCTGCAGCTAGAAGCATTTCAAACTCTGTTTCTGATTCTGAACCGCTAGGAGCAAGTTCCTCTTCAGGTAAAACTTCAACAATCTCAACAAGTGTCTCTTCAACAACAACGTCTTCAGGCTCAGCTTCTGGCTCTTCGGTTTTGGTGAACCAAGAGAAAGTGCTTGGTTGTTCTGGCTCAATTGGTTCAACAATGGCTTCTTCAACAACTTCTTCAACTACTGCTGGCTCAGCGATAACTTCTGGCACTTCAACTACCTCTGGCTTGGCAACAGGAGTTGGCGGAGCTGGGTTTAGCCAAGTGAAGACAGGTGGAGCTTTTGGAGCTTCAGGCTGAACTGGGGTTTCTGCGACTGGGGTTTCAACAACAGGAGCGATTTCGACAACCTGAACGGGTTCAACGTAAGGAGGTTCTACTGGAGCAACAGGCTCTTGAACCGGTGCTGGATTGCTGATACCAAGGAAAGAGTTGAGAGCAGCTTGGGCTTCTGGAGAGCCATTTTGTCGCATGTTATCGATCCAGAGTTGCTCTTCACGGTCTTCTTCAACCCTTAGGGCTTCTTGGGCTACAAGTAGCTCCATAACAGCCTCAACACCTGAGTGAGAGGACATGGCCTGATTTACACGTGCTTCTAGTTCCTCGTTAGATAGGGAACGTCGCACAGGTGGCTGAAAGTTGCTGGAATCCATAGGCAAATCTTACCGCGAGTCTTAACTCATGCCTCTAGGTGGAGGTAGTCGAAAAGTGGGCCCTACCGGGCTCGAACCGATGACATCCACGGTGTAAGCGTGGCGCTCTACCAACTGAGCTAAAGGCCCGACTCTTGACTGCA
>JBIIPK010000007.1:0-57798 GCA_044342685.1 Rhodoluna sp. | reverse complement strand
CTTCGGGTAGACCGCTTGATGGCATTGGTAACAATGTCGCTAGATAGATGGCCGTCACCGTAAGGTACAGAACCCGGCGTATCGGCCGACCCCTCCACTAATCAATAGAGTTCTTTTTAGCCCAGTGGGCTGCCCCTAAAATTCCAGCACTATTTCTATTTGTTGCAGGAACAATCTTGGTCTTGAGCTTTAGAAGCGGCAGGAACATTTCATGTTCCTTTGAAACTCCACCACCAACGATAAACAGATCAGGTGTTAGATAAGCCTCAAGCTTGGAGTAGTACTTTTGCAAACGCTTTGCCCACTGCTCCCAAGTAAGTTCTTCTCTTTCCTTGGCTGAATAAGCTGCCTTTGACTCGTAATCAACTCCGTCAATTTCTAGATGACCTAATTCAGCATTTGGAATTAGTTTGCCGTTATAGATAAGAGCTGTTCCGATACCTGTGCCAAGAGTTGTCACTACAACCAAACCTTTTACGTTCTTGGCTGCACCGAACTTAGCTTCTGCCAAACCTGCAGCGTCAGCATCATTTAGAACGTGAACTGTTCTCTTTAGTTCTTTTTCAAAAAGACGATCAGCATCTAAGTCAATCCAATCCTTGGAGACATTTGCTGCTGACTTAGTGACACCAGCCTTTACTACCGCTGGGAAGCAAATACCAACAGGTAAGCCATCTGCCTTAGGGAGATTAGAGATCAGGTCTTTCAAAGTGTTTGCAATGGCCTTAGGGGTGCCTCCTTCTGGAGTTTCATATCTCAGTCGCTCGCTAAGTAGCGTTCCTGACTTCACATCTACTAAAGCACCTTTGATACCGGTTCCGCCGATGTCTATTCCGATAGCTCTTCTTGCCATGATTTCTCCTTATGCCAATGTCAAAATGTCGGCACCTGTTTCAGTGACAACTAGTGTGTGCTCAAACTGAGCAGTAATACTTTTATCTTTAGTAACAACTGTCCAACCGTCAGCCCACATGTCCCACTGGTATGTGCCAAGAGTAAGCATTGGTTCAATAGTGAAAACCATTCCAACTTGCATTTCATCTGAATACTTTGGGGCTGAATCGTAGTGCGGAATGATTAGTCCGCTATGAAATGCTTCGCCAATACCGTGACCGGTAAAATCTCTCACCACTCCGTAGTTGAATCTCTTGGCATAGGACTCAATTGCTCTACCAATTAGGTTTACTGATCTCCCTGGCGCAACAACGGCTATACCTCTAGCTAGAGCCTCACGAGTTCTTTCAACTAGGTCAGCGATCTCAGGCTTTACTTCACCAACCAGGAATGTCTGATTGCTATCACCGTGGAAGCCATCAATGTAGGCAGTGATGTCTATGTTGAGGATGTCCCCGTCCTCAAGAACGGTGTCATCAGGTATTCCGTGACAGATCACTTCGTTTAGGGAAGAGCAGATGGATTTTGGATAACCCCTGTAGCCAAGAGTGGAAGGGTAGGCACCATTGTCAATGAGGAACTTGTGAGCTATCTTGTCCAATTCGTCAGTTGTGATGCCAGGTTTAGCATTCTGGCCTACGAGCTCGATTGCCTGTGCGGCTATTTTGCCTGAGTGCCTGATCTTCTCAATTTGTTCTGGGGTCTTGAGGTTTGACCCAGTGAATTTGGAGGGGACTGCTTTTCCAACGTACTCAGGTCTTGGAATGGATGCTGGAACATCTAGTTTTGGGCTAATGCGACCAGGAATTAGGTTTCCAGTTTTCGCATCTCTAGGCATAACTCCATACTAGATACCAAGGCTCTGTATGCTCAGAAGTGAAACGCAAGAGGAGTCAACAAATTAGCGAAGAGCACAAGACCGAATACTGGTTCAACACCAAAACAATGAGTGTTGAGGTTGGTAAGCAAGCCCTTGCCCTTTATCGCATAGGTCCCTTTTCAACTCGTGAAGAAGCCCAGAATGCGTTTGAGATTCTAAAGTCAAGATCAAAGACATGGTCTGAGGAAGACGAGCAGGATAAATCCTAGATAACGACTAACTATTTAGTCGTGTGAGTGCTCTTCTGCTGGGAAAACTGAGTCTGCTACTTCTTGTCTATAGGAGCTAGCAGCTTCTAGCAAAGTAGATCTCAGGTTGGCATACTGCTTCACAAACTTTCTAGCTTTGCCTGGGTAAAGACCTGCAAAATCTGTCCAGACAAGAATCTGCCCATCAGTAGCATTTCCAGCACCGATACCGATAGTTGGTATCTCAAGCAGCTTTGTTACTTCACTTGCCAAAGCAGCTGGCACTAACTCAAGCACAACGCTGAATGCTCCTGCTGCCTGAACGGCTAGTGCATCTTCGATTAGAACTTGAGACGATTCACCACGCCCTTGAACCTTTGCTCCACCTAGTGAATGTACCGATTGCGGAGTGAAGCCAATGTGTGCCATTACTGGAATACCTGCAGTAACCAAAGCTTCGATCTGCTTCACACTGCGTGTTCCACCTTCAAGCTTCACTGCACTGGCACCAGTTAGCTTCATAATCTTGATTGCGTTCTCTAGGGCCTGTTCAGCTCCTGTTTCATAACTACCGAAAGGCATGTCTACTACCACTAGTGCTCGCTTAGCCGCTCTGCTAACAGCTCTACCAAAAGGAATCATCTCTTCAACAGTGATTGGCAAAGTGGTTTCATAGCCCAGTGCGTTATCGGCAGCAGAATCTCCAACTAAAAGAACATCGATGCCAGCCTCGTCAAAGATTCCACTTGTTAGTGAGTCATAAGAAGTTAGGGCAGAGAACTTTCTTCCTGCCTTCTTGAAATCAAGCAGGGTTCCACTTCTGACTACCTTAGGAGAAATATCGTGCATGAGTTATCCCTTGTACTTGTTTGTGATTGGTAAACGTCTGTCTCGACCGAATGCCATGCCAGTAATCTTTGGTCCAATAGCAGACTGTCTTCTCTTCCACTCTGATCTATCAACAAGAGTGAGAACTTTGATAACTAGTTCTGGCTCGAAACCAAAGCCGACGATGTCGTCTGAAGACTTTCTGCGGTTCACATAGGCATCAAGAATTGCATCTAGCACATCGTATGGGGGGAGTGAATCTTGATCCACCTGGTTTGGTCTCAACTCAGCTGAAGGAGCTTTGTCAATTGAGTTCTGTGGGATTGGTTCAACTTCACCTTTAGAAACTGCATAGGCATTGCGCCATCTGGCTAGTTCCCAGACCAGAGTCTTCTCAACATCCTTGAGGGGGTTATAACCACCAACAGTGTCACCGTAGATAGTCGAATAGCCGACAGCAAGTTCTGTCTTGTTTCCTGTGGTTAGGGTCAGATGCCCCTCTTTGTTACTCAAAGCCATGAGGATTACTCCTCGAACTCGAGCTTGCAGGTTCTCAACTGATAAGCCTTCGAGCTGAAGTTGATTTTCAAAACCAGCAACAAGATTTGCTATTGGTTGAACTTGGTAGTTGATGTTTCTTCTTTCGGCTAAATCTTTAGCATCATCTTTTGAATGATCTGAAGAGAAGTTGCTTGGCATTGAAACACCAAACACATTCTCGGCACCAATGGCGTCAGCTGCGATAGTGGCACAGATAGCTGAATCGATTCCACCGCTAAGACCCAACACAACGGACTTGAAGCCATTCTTAGCTACATAGTCTCTAAGACCAAGAACTAGAGCGTTCCAGGTTTGCCAGTTGTCATTCGGCTTAGTCATGTGATGCTCATCAGAAACCTTTAGATCATCTTTAGCTTCAATATCGATACATACCAAATCTGTTTTGAATTGCTTTAGTCTGGCAACCATTCGAGCTTTGCTATCAACCACAATGCTGTCGCCATCGAAGACTAGATCATCTTGACCACCAACTAGGTTCACATAGGCAGCTGCACAGTTATGTTTCTTGGCTAATTCTGAAACTAGCTTCAGTCGAGTGTCATCTTTGTCAATTTCAAATGGTGAACCGTTAAGAATTAGTGCAACATCTGTGTCTGCTTTGCCGAGATGTGAAACAGGGCCACCGGTTTGCCATATGTCTTCACAAATAACTGTTGAGAACTTCAAACCCTTGTGTTCAAAAGTGAGAAGTTTGTCGCCAGAGACAAAAGTTCGATATTCATCAAAGACTGAATAGTTAGGTAGGTGGTGTTTGTTATAGGAACCGATGACTTTGCCATCAAGAATTACTGAAGCCGTGTTGTGGGCAATGGCCCAACCAGTCTGGTCTTGAGCAGAGGCCATTGATGGGTGACCAATAACAACAGCAATATCTCCAAGCTTTCTGCTCTTTAGTTCAATTGCTAATTCTCTAACCGCTAGTTCGGCATCTAGGATGAATGACTCTCTGGTGGCTAGATCTTCGATTGGGTAGCCAGTTACTGTCATTTCCCCAAAAACCACTACATCTGCCTGCCTTTTAGCCGCTTCCTCAACAACAGCCAAGATATTGGAGATGTTGCTGACTATGGCTCCGACCGTTGGGTTGGTTTGAGCTAGGGCTAGGCGAACATTGGGCATAACCACTAGCCTAGTAGGAGGTAATTGAAAGGTTTTTTCATGGACAAGCAGCGCGATTTCGTACTTCGTACGATCGAGGAAAGAAACGTCAAGTTCGTAAGGCTTTGGTTCACTGACGTGGCTGGAACCTTGAAGTCTGTGGCTATCGCCCCAGCTGAGATTGAGGGTGCTTTTGCCGAAGGTATCGGCTTCGACGGCTCTGCTATTGAAGGTCTTTCACGCTCATATGAGGCCGATATGCTGGCCCAGCCGGACCCTTCTACCTTCCAGATCCTGCCTTGGCGTGGCGAAATTGAGCCAACTGCTCGTATGTTCTGCGATATCACGACCCCTGACGGAATTCCAGCAGCTGCTGATCCTCGCAATGTATTGCGTAGAGCATTGGATAAGGCAGCCAGCATGGGCTTCTCTTTCTACATCCACCCAGAGATTGAGTTTTACCTCCTAAAGTCTTCCCAGATAGGTCCTGAGGGCCCTGTTCCGGTTGATAAGGCTGGTTATTTCGACAACGTGCCTGGTGGAACAGCTAACGACTTCAGAAGACGAGCAGTAAACATGCTTGAACAGCTGGGTATCTCAGTTGAGTTCAGCCACCACGAAGGTGGACCAGGTCAGAACGAGATTGATCTTCGTTATGCAGATGCTCTGACCATGGCGGATAACATCATGACTTTCAGAACAGTTATCAAGGAAGTAGCTATCGAGCAGGGTGTTTATGCAACATTCATGCCTAAGCCATTCACTGAGCACCCAGGATCTGGAATGCACACCCACATGTCACTCTTCGAAGGTGACACAAATGCGTTCTATGACCCATCTGGTGAATATCACATGTCAAAAACTGCCAAGAGCTTCATGGCAGGTATCTTGCGTCACGCTCCAGAGATCACTGCGGTTACCAACCAGTTCGTGAACTCTTATAAGAGACTCTGGGGTGGCGGAGAAGCTCCTTCATTTGTTTGCTGGGGACACAACAACCGTTCAGCTCTAATTAGAGTTCCCCTTTACAAGCCAAACAAGGGAAACTCTGCACGTATTGAATACCGTGCAATTGATTCAGCTGCTAACCCATATCTTTCATACGCGCTACTTTTATCAGCAGGTCTAAAGGGTATTGAAAACAACTACGAGCTACCTGCTGAAACCGAAGACAACGTTTGGGATCTATCTGATTCTGAACGTCGTGCAATGGGTATCCAGTCTCTTCCTCAGTCTCTTGATCACGCGATTCGTCTTCTTGAAGAATCTGAACTTGCTGCCGAAGTACTAGGTGAGCAGGTGTTCAGTTACGTTCTTGCAAACAAGCGCAAGGAGTGGAGCGACTACCGTTCACAGGTAACTCCTTTTGAATTGAAGACCAACCTCGAAGTTCTCTAATGTCCACAGCAAGATCTAGTGGATCTCTAGCTTCAGTTGCTCGGTATGGTTTTACCGATCTTGATGGAACCATTGCCAAACTAGATGAACTTGTTTCTTTAGTTGGAGATAGTGGAAGATCTGCTCTTGCTTCTCTAAGTAAATCAGCCAACCCTGACCAAGCTTTAGATTTTCTAATCAGGATTTCACGCGATAGTAAATCAGCAGTGAAGAAACTGCTTTCAAAAGAAGAATCTGCTCTCAGGCTTTGCAGATTACTTGGTGCTTCATCCGCCCTAGCTGAGTTTGTTTCCCTAAATCCTGAAGTTCTAAAAGAATTCGAGAAAGAGCAAAAACTCTTAGACCGTGAAGGTTATGTTCAACTCTTCACCAAGGCGCTATCTGATGGCTCAACGCCTGGAAGTGTTCAGGTGACTATTCTTCGCAAGGTGTATCGCACAGAGTTAACAAAGATAGCCATCTTTGATTTATCTGCGGTTAGTCCTATGACTGTTCAGCCGAGAGTCTCTTTAGCTCTAGCTGACATCGCTACTGCTGCCTTAGAAGCAGGTCTAGTCATTGCTCGAAGAGAACTCTTCTTTACTTCTGAGTTCGGGTTGTTTACCCAGGAAGAAGTAATGGCTACTCGTTTGGCAGTCATAGGAATGGGTAAAGGCGGGGCAGGGGAGCTGAACTACATCAGCGATGTTGATGTCATCTTCGTTGCTGAATCAGCAGATCCAGAGCTAGAGAACACAAGAATGCTGGAGATTGCGACCAAGTTAGCAACCCGCATGATGAGGGCTATGGATTCAACGAATCAAGAACCTGCACTCTGGCAAGTCGATGCCAACCTCAGACCTGAAGGTAAAGCAGGAGCACTAGTTAGAACCCTTGATTCTCATGCTTCCTACTACTCACGTTGGGCTGAGAACTGGGAGTTCCAAGCCTTACTAAAAGCAAGACCAATGGCTGGAGATAAAGAACTTGGAGCTGCTTACTTTGAAGCAATGAACCCTCTAGTTTGGGAATCAACTCAGCGTGAAAACTTTGTTGAATCAGTTCAGAAGATGCGTGAGCGAGTCAGCGGAAACATTCCAGCTGATGAAATTGATCGCCAAATCAAACTTGGTCCTGGCGGGCTTAGAGACATTGAGTTTACTGTTCAGTTGTTGCAACTTGTTCATGGTCGTACTGATGAATCAGTTAGAGCAGCAGATACTCTGACGGCGATTGATGAACTTTCTACTGGTGGCTACATTGGTAGATCTGAAGCCGCTGAGTTCTCAGCACACTATAAGTTCCTAAGAGTTCTCGAGCACAGAATTCAAATGTCGAAGATGAGAAGAACTCATCTCATGCCAGTAGAAGAAGACGCTCAAAGAGTTATTGCTAGATCAATCAATTTAGATTGGACAGCTGGGGAACTTCTAGAAAACTGGTCTGAAGTAAAACTTCAGGTTAGAGCCCTGCACCAAAAGATTTTCTACCGCCCACTCCTTGCTGCAGTGTCTAAAGCAGGAGGCGGACTTGAGCTTTCAAATGAGCAAGCATCTGACAGATTGCTCGCGATTGGTTATCTAAACCCAGCTGGAGCGTTGCAACACATATCTGCGTTGACCTCAGGTTTATCTAGACGTGCACAGATTCAAAAACAACTGCTACCAGTTCTATTGCAGTGGTTCTCTGAAGGAACTGACCCAGACTCTGCTCTGCTTGCTTTTAGAAGACTGAGTGAGAATCTAGGCGAATCACACTGGTACTTGAGAATGCTCAGAGATAGTTCTGGAGCGGCAGAAAGACTAAGCATTGCTCTCTCCAATAGTCGTTTAGCTACAGCTCTGCTAGAACTAATCCCTGAAGGTGCTGCGTGGTTTGAAGATCCAGATCAACTAATTCCAGCAACTCTTGATGAGCTAACAGAACAGTCGCTATCGCTTGCATCAAGGCACGAGGATCTGGATGATTTTGCTATGGCAGTAAGACACATTAGACGCAGAGAAACACTTCGTCTCGCCCTTGGTTCCGTTGTTGGAGAGCTCAACATCAGTGGAGTGTCTCAAGGTCTATCAGATCTAACCGAGTGGTACTTAACTACTTTGGCTAAAGCTATTCAAGTTTCATTGTCCAATGAGCTAGGCCAGGATGTTGATTTTGGAATTGTCGCAATGGGTAGATTTGGTGGACAGGAATTAGGTTTCGGTAGCGATGCGGATGTTATGTTCGTCTATCGAAACGATGAATCAAGTCAGTCGGAGCAATCTCAAAAGTTAGCGGAGAAGGTAATTTCTGAACTTCACAGGTTAGGCAAGGACCCGCAGCTTGAGTTTGAAATAGACATGAACCTAAGACCTGAAGGTAAGAACGGCACAGTTGCTAGATCAGTTGATTCCTATCGCGCCTATTACAGTCGTTGGGGCGACATCTGGGAGAACCAAGCACTTCTCAGAGCTCGAATGATTTATGGCAGTCAAGAACTAGTAGCTGAGTTCAATCAGGTTATTGATCAATACCGCTACCCAACAGAACTAAGCAGTAAATCAATCATCGAGATTAGACGCATCAAGGCTCGCATAGAAACTGAGCGTCTGCCGCAAGGAGCAGACCCTAAACGCCATCTGAAGCTCGGTAGAGGCTCACTAAGCGACATTGAATGGCTAGTGCAACTTCTTCAACTCAAACATGGCAACGAGTTCCCAGGAATTAGAACACCAAAAACCTTGGACGCTCTAAAGGCTTTAGTTGAGTCAGGTTTGATGGCAGAACACGATGCCAGAGTGTTAGCTGAAGCATGGACGTTGACCAGCAGAGTTAGATCTTCCGGTGTCCTTTGGTCGAACAAAGTATCTGATGTGCTCTCACTAGATAGAAGACAGCTTGAAGGCATGGCAAGGATTCTTGAATACCCGAGAGGTTCAGCTAGTGCTCTGGAAGAGGATTACCTCGCTCACACCAGAAGATCTAGACAAGTATTTGAAAGACTCTTCTACAACTAGACAAATAAAAAAAGCGGGCCATCTAGAAAGATGACCCGCTTCTTCTTTAGAAACTAAACGCCGTAGTAAAGCTCGAACTCGAACGGGTGTGGTCTCTGAGCAAACTGCTTGATTTCCTTCTCACGCTTGTAGTCAATCCAAGTTTCGATTAGATCCTTGGTGAATACATCTCCTGCTAGCAGGTATTCGTGGTCAGCTTCTAGAGCCTTTAGAACTTCTTCTAGAGAACCTGGAACCTGAGGAATGTTCTTAGCTTCCTCTGGTGGCAACTCGTATAGGTCCTTGTCAACTGGAGCGTGTGGCTCAATGCGGTTCTTGATTCCATCAAGACCAGCCATCAACATCGCAGCGAAAGCAAGGTAGGCGTTACCTGATGCATCTGGTGCACGGAACTCAATACGCTTTGCCTTCGGGTTTGTTCCAGTCATTGGAATACGAATAGCAGCTGATCTGTTTCCTGCTGAGTAAACAAGGTTTACTGGAGCTTCGAAACCAGGTACTAGACGACGGTAGCTGTTTACAGTCGGGTTGGTGAATGCAAGCAAGCTTGGAGCGTGCTTTAGTAGACCACCGATGTACCAGCGAGCCATGTCTGAAAGACCGCCGTAGCCGTTCTCGTCATAGAACAATGGCTTGCCATCTTTCCATAGAGACTGGTGAACGTGCATACCTGAACCGTTGTCACCAAACAGTGGCTTAGGCATGAATGTAGCTGTCTTGTTGTAGTTGTATGAAGTGTTCTTCACGATGTACTTGAACTTTAGAACGTCATCTGCTGACTGAACTAGAGTGCTGAATCTATAGTTAATTTCACACTGACCAGCAGTACCAACTTCGTGGTGGCTACGCTCAACAACTAGTCCAGCCTTTTCAAGGTTTAGGACAATTTCGTCGCGAATGTCAGCTAGGTGATCAACTGGTGAAACAGGGAAGTAGCCACCCTTGTAAGGTGTCTTGTTTCCTAGGTTGCGACCGCCATCTGATTCGAATTCACGAGCTGAGTTCCATGCACCTTCGATTGAATCTACGAAGTGGTAAGCGGTGTTTGACTTGGTCTCGTAGCGAACCTCATCGAAGATGAAGAATTCTGCTTCAGGAGCAAAGTACGCTGTGTCAGCGATACCAGTTGAAGCCAGGTATGCCTCAGCCTTCTTTGCAACCTGACGTGGGTCACGGTGGTAGATCTCACCGTTACGTGGGTTGTAGATATCGAAGTTGATGATCAGGGTCTTCTCAACTCGGAAAGTGTCAAGGTATGCAGTTGAGACATCTGGGATTAGCTGCATATCTGATTCGTGAATTGATGCAAATCCTCTAATTGAAGATCCATCGAAAAGCTGTCCGTTAACGAAGAAGTCTTCGTCAATCTGGCTCACTGGAAGGTTGAAGTGTTGCTGGACACCAGGTAGATCAGTGAAGCGTACGTCTAGGAACTTGACGTCTTCATCTTTGATGTACTTGATGACCTCGGATGCTGATTTAAACATAGGGTTAGCCCTTCAAAGGTTTGTGGATTCGAACGTTCCGTTACGCTCAACATAACTTTATAGCTCTGGCGGGGGAGAAACCGCCAATCAATGTTTCGGGATTGTAAAACCTTGAAAACCTACTGGATTCGGCGGGAAGCCCTCATCTTTGTAGGGTCAATACCCTTAGGGATTGGCAGCCCTGATCTGCTGTCAATTGAAGCCAAACGGTTCTGAACAGCATTGATTTCAGCTCGATTTAGGGTTCTCTTTAGCTTAGAAACCTTCTTGTGTAGCTGTGCCAATGGGACACCATCGCCATCCTGGGAGGTGTAGAAGGTGTGCACTGTGACACCGGAGGCTAGTCTCTGGACCTTGCGTCTCTCATCTTCAAGTAGAGCTCTAGCACTGGTCTTAGAGCCTTCAGCCATTAGAACAACTCCTGCTGGGCCAACAATACGGAAAACCATGTCCTTGGTGCGCGCGTTGATGGCAACAGGTTGATTGGCACCCTTCCAGCGTCTACGAGTAAGGGTTCCAACGGTAATAGACACTCGACCAGGCTCATCCTCGTACTTCTTGAAGATGGCGGTGTTTGCTCTGGTAGTCATGGTTAGAAGAAGAGTTAGGTAGGCGGTCACGAGTGCTAGAACTACCCAGATAACCATTCCGAGGAAGTCCAGTCCTGAAACCAGTGCTCCAACAACGGTGATAACTATGAATGCCAATGACGCAAAGAGTATGCCAATAGGCATTGCCTTAGGGTCAACTTCCTTAAGGAATTTTGTCTGCTGGCGGAACTGAGAGAACATTCCGTTGCCCTTAGGTCTTTTTACTTTTTCTTTTTTAGCCATAGTTCTGCCTTTTCGTCTTTTTTACTTTACCGCTTGGCTGAAGCCATCTTTGGCAGCAGCTTCAGCTAAGTGTTGCAAGTGCTCTGGAATTATGTCGCCACGCTTCATCATGGACTGAGCCCATAGTCGTCCAGCTCGGTAGCTGCTTCTAACTAGAGGACCGCTTAGAACGCCTAGGAAGCCCATGCCTTCAGCAATCTCTTTGAGCTCAACGAACTCTTGAGGCTTCACCCATCTAGAAACTGGATGATGTCTAACGGTAGGTCTTAGATATTGAGTAATGGTGATGATATCTGTTCCAGCATCATAAAGATCTTGTAGAGCTTGGATAACTTCAGAAACTTCTTCACCCATACCAAGAATCAAGTTGCTCTTGGTAACCATTCCTGCATTTCTACCCTGAGTGATTACATCTAGTGATCTATCGTAGGTAAATGCTGGTCTAATTTGCTTGAAGATTCTTGGCACTGTCTCAACGTTGTGGGCAAAAACTTCTGGTTTAGCATCAAAGATTTTCTGCAGAAGTTCTGGCTTACCTGAGAAGTCAGGAATCAGAATCTCAACTCCGGTACCAGGGGACTGCTTGTGGATCTGACGAATAGTTTCTGCATAAAGCCATGAACCTTCATCAGGAAGATCATCTCTAGCAACACCGGTAACAGTGGCGTATCTAAGCTGCATCTTCTTTACAGACTGACCAACTCTTCTTGGTTCATCTGGATCTAGGTTGGCAGGCTTACCTGTGTCAATCTGACAGAAGTCGCAACGTCTTGTGCATTGAGCTCCACCAATCAGGAATGTCGCTTCACGGTCTTCCCAACACTCGAAGATGTTTGGACAACCTGCCTCTTGGCAAACAGTGTGAAGGCCTTCAGTCTTAACAAGAGTGTGAAGAGCTTGGTATTCAGGACCCATCTTTGCCTTGGTCTTGATCCATTCAGGCTTTCTTTCAATGGGCACTTCAGCGTTTCGGGCTTCAAGCCTAAGCATCCTCTTAGGTGCTACTGGTTCTTCACTCAATTTGAAACCTTCTCTATTTCAACTAGACGTCTCTGAATAATTTCAGCTGCCATGGCTGGAGTGACATCACGGTTAAGCAACTTGCTTATCGTACTTGTTTCAGCATCCTTGATACCGCAGGCGATGATGGTTTCGTAAGCATCCAGAGAGTTATTACAGTTCAAGGCAAAGCCGTGCATGGTTACTTTCTCTGCAACTCTGATACCGATAGCGGCAATCTTGACGTGGGTATCGCCAACAGGAGCCCAAACACCAGAACGGCCCTCAACTCTCTCTGTGTAGAGACCAAGCTCTGAAATGCTGTCGATAAGCACTTGCTCAAGCCAACGGACATAACCAACTACATCAATAGGTTCTGGCAATCTCATGATTGGATAACCGACTAGTTGACCTGGGCCATGCCAAGTAATCTTGCCACCACGATCAACATCGATAACCGGAGTGCCATCCAAAGGACGTTCTTCATCTTCAGTTCTCTTGCCAGCTGTGTAGACACCATCGTGTTCTAGAAGCAGGACGGTGTTGGGTCTTTCTCCGCTAACAACCTGTGCATGAACTTCTCTTTGGATGTCCCAAGCTCTTTGATAATCGACAAAATCAGGTGCTAGACCTAGGACTTCGAAGATTGGCATGACTCAATTCTAAATCCCATCCACAGGACCCAAATACCTCTAGATACCCACAACTAGCACCTCAGAAGGCTCAACAGACAGGAAGCTAGATGAAGATTGAGCATGCTCTTCTACTCTCAGCCAGCACTTAGACATTTCGCTGTGTTGAGCCTTGTGAAGTGGCGAAGATATGGAACTATCTGGCAGGTCAAAGACAGGCGAGGGCTAGGGGAGAACCAGTATCTTCTGTGTCCAAGTAAGGCCAAAGCCTGGCCATTGTTGCTCAGTGCTCTGACTCAGCTTGATGCGAGCCCCGTGCGGCTGCGAAATGGAAAAGTAGCCCTCTTGGTAGGCAGTAGCGATTTGCGTTCGATCCACGAGTTGATAACTAGGTCCAAGAAAACTAACGCTCAAACGCTCAATGCCTTTTCAGGATTTGAATCAGCTGCTTCGCCTAATAAAAGAAAACCACTTCTTGCCATTCTGGTATTGGCCGCGATTGTGGCGTTTGTCTCGGTTGTGCCAAAACCTGTTGTTGCGGAGGTTTCAGTAATTGAGGTAACCCAGAAGCCCAAACCCACACTTAAATGTGGATTGCCAATCCAAATGGATCAGCAACTAGTAGGAGTAATAGCAAAGTCAAAGTCAGTCAAAATCGGAGGCTTTCAATACAAGATTGCGAGTGCCCAAAAACTAGGCGGATTGATTCAACTCAAACTTAAACGAAAGTGTGATGAGAAATACTTCAGGGTAGATGCTTGGTCACAAAGTAACCAAGTCACTATTTCTAAGGTCTATTAGAAACCGAAGTTAGCCTGGAAGTTAGCTTCTTCTAGTCTCGCCTTGACTTCAACCAAGAATCTGCTTGCATCTGCACCATCGATGATTCTGTGGTCGTAGGAAAGAGCTAGGTAAACCATGCTTCTGATTGCGATGCTGTCTTGACCATTTTCATCTGTCACAACTACTGGTCTCTTAGAAACGACACCTGTTCCAAGAATTGCTGACTGAGGCAAGAAGACAACAGGAGTGTCAAACAGAGCACCTCTAGAACCTGTGTTGGTCAAGGTGAATGTTCCACCTGAAAGCTCGTCTGGCTTCAACTTGTTCTCACGAGTTCTAGCAGCCATGTCAGCAATCTGCTGAGCAATAACACCCAGGCTCAGTGATGCAGCATCACGAATAACTGGAGTTAGCAAACCACGCTCGGTGTCAACAGCAAAGCTTATGTTCTCTGTTGCGTGGTAAACAATGTTTTCGCCATCGATTGCAGCGTTGATCTTCGGGTTAGTGCGCAAAGCTTCTGCTGCTGCCAGGAAGAAGAATGGCATGAAGTTCAACTTCACTCCAGTCTTAGCTGTGAATTCTGCCTGAACCTTTGAACGAAGTTGAGCAATCTTTGTTACATCTACTTCAACAACTGTTGTTAGCTGAGCACTAGAAACCATAGAAGCAACAGCACGCTCACCAAGAACCTTACGAAGTCTTGACATAGGTTCAACAGTTCCACGAAGAGCTGAAGGTGCAGCAGTGAATGCAGGAGCTGCTGGAGCAGATGATGCACCGCTAGCTGCAGTTAGAACATCTTCGCGACGAATTCTTCCGCCAACACCGGTTCCTGAAACAGCCGCAAGGTTTACACCAGATTCAGCTGCAAGTTTTCTAACTAGTGGAGTTACGTAGCTTGGATCAGTGTTTGTTGTTGCCGGAGCAACTGGGGTGGAGACCTGAGGAGTAAATACTGGCATAGAGACAGGCGGTGCAACTGGAGCTTGAACTACAGGTGCGACTACTACTGGTGGAGTGACAACCGGGGCTGCAACTACTGGTGCTACAACAGGAGCTTCAACTACTGGAGCAACTTGTTCTGCGGCAGGTGCCTCGACTACTGGTGGGGCAGAAGCTGCTGGAGCGCTTGAAGCTGCGCCATCTCCGATGATTGCGAGTACCGCACCAACTAGTGCTACTTCATCTTCCTGAACAAGGATCTGCTGAAGCACACCAGCTACTGGTGAAGGAATCTCTGTGTCAACCTTGTCGGTTGAGACTTCAACTAGGGCTTCGTCGATAGCAACGGTGTCGCCGACCTTCTTCAACCATCTTGTGATGGTTCCTTCGGTGACGCTTTCACCTAGTGCTGGAAGTTTAACTTCGCTCATTCTTTACTCCTTGTGGGCAATCTCTAGTTTAGGCGTGTGCGTGAAGTGGTTTACCAGCAAGTGCCATGTGGGCCTCACCGATAGCTTCGTTCATTGTTGGGTGGGCGTGAACAAGTGATGCAACCTCTTCAGGGAATGCTTCCCAGTTGACGATGAGCTGTGCTTCACCAATCTGTTCACCAACGCGCGAGCCAATCATGTGGATACCAATGATTGGACCGTTGTTGCGTCTAATGAGTTTTATAAATCCTGCGGTACCAAGAATCTGGCTCTTACCGTTACCACCAAGGTTGTATTCGTAAACAGAAATGTTGTCCTGTCCATAAGTCTCTACAGCCTTAGCTTCAGTAAGACCAACTGATGCAATCTCTGGCTCTGAGTATGTGACCTTAGGAATTCCAAGTTCATCGATTGGTGCAGGACGAAGACCTGCGATTTCTTCAGCAATGAAGATTCCTTGCTGGAAACCTCTGTGTGCAAGCTGTAGTCCAGGAACAATATCTCCAGCTGCGTAAACACCAGGAACAGAGGTCTCTAGTCTTTCGTTGGTCAGAACATAACCGCGATCCATCTTCACGCCGTGCTCTTCGTAACCGAAACCTGCTGTGTTTGGTCCACGCCCAACAGCTACAAGCATTAGCTCTGCGTCAAAAGTCTCACCGTTTTCAAGAGTTGCAACAACACCTGTTGCACTTTGCTGAACTCCCTGGAAACGAACACCAGTCTTAAAGTTGATTCCACGCTTGCGGAATGCTCTCTCCATTGCCTTGCTCACAGAAGCATCTTCATTAGGAACAAGAGTAGGTAGACCTTCGATGATGGTTACATCTGTTCCGAATGATCTCCAGATAGATGCAAACTCAACACCAATAACTCCACCACCGAGAACAATTACCTTGCTTGGAACGAAGTCAAGTTGAAGAGCGTGCTCAGAAGTGATAACTCTTCCACCAATCTCTAGACCAGGAAGAGTCCTGCTGTATGAACCAGTTGCAAGAACAACGTTCTTACCTGTGTATAGGTCTCCGTTTACTGAAATAGTTTTTGGAGCAATAAGACTTCCTTCACCAGCTACAACTGTGATCTCTTTTGCAGAAACCAAACCAGTTAGACCCTTGAACAGACGATCCACAATGCCATCGCGGTACTTGTTGACCTGAGGCATGTCAATTCCTTGGAATGTAGCCTGAACACCAACAGCTCCTGCATCACGAGTCACATCAGCAACTTCAGCAGAGTGAAGAAGTGCTTTGGTTGGAATACAACCGCGGTGTAGACAGGTTCCACCTAGCTTGTCTCTTTCGATTAGAGCAACTGATAAACCTAGTTGTGAACTGCGAAGTGCGGCAGCATAGCCACCACTTCCGCCACCAAGGATTACGACGTCGAAATTATGCTCGGCCAATTTTGCTCCTCAAAGAGATTATTTACTGAAGGGTTCGTTATAAAGATTACTAGAAGACTATTTCTTCTGTTTAGTTGCCATTTGCTCGGCTACTGTGACCAGGGTTCTGACCATTGATCCGGTGGCTCCCTTGACTGCGTAGCCATAAGGAGCAAGGTCATTGTTAGCCGCTGTAGCAAAGTCCAAGTGTGCCCAGTTGAGGCGTTCCTTGCCCTTTGGCGATGCCAAGCCAACAAATTCTCTTAGGAATAAGCCACCGACAAGCATGCTTCCGGCAGGATTCCCCAATCTACTGTTCACGAAGTCAGCGATATCAGACTTCAGAAGATCGAATAGTTCTTCGGCTAGGGGCATGTGCCAGACAAGTTCGCCAGCTGCACTTGCAGCCTTCTCAATAGCTGCCACAGCGTTATCTTCACCCATCAGACCTGTGTACCTGTTTCCAAGTGCCACTCTTGCACCACCGGTCAATGTTGCTATGTCAATCATTAGATCTGGCTTTAATTCTGAAGCCAAAATCAGGCCATCGGCCATGACCAAACGGCCCTCGGCATCAGTGTTGATAACTTCCACGGTCTTGCCATTGCGGAATGTTATGACATCGGTTGGGCGAGTGGCCGAACCTGAAGGCATGTTCTCGGCAATACATAAAAATGCAGTTACTTTGATCGGTAAACCTAGTTTCGCAATCGCAAAAGTTGCTTGAGCAATTGTGGCAGCACCTGCCATGTCGTACTTCATTCCAAGTATTCCTAGAGGTGGCTTTAGTGAAATACCTCCGGTATCAAAAGTAATTCCCTTACCCACAAGAGCAAGGTGAGATTTGGCTTTCGCAGGGGAGTAGGTGATCTTCACAAGACGTGGTCCACGAACAGAACCCTGGCCAACAGACAAGATTCCAGTGCACTTTTCTTTAGCAAGTTTCTTTTCATCCCAGATCTCAACTGTCACACCAGGAATCTTTGACTGAGACTTAACGATCTCTGCCATCTTGGCTGGATACAAATCATTGCCAGGAGCGTTAACTAGATCTCTGGTTTGGTTCAAAGCATCTGATAGAACTTTGATTCGGTCTAAGTCTGATTTCTGAACTGACTTAGAAGAAATTAGATTCACTGTCTTGAGTGTTGAAGGCTTCTGTTCGCCAGACTTGTAGTGGTTGTAGCTGTACTGAACGATTGCAATTCCTTCTAGCAATGCGATTGCGATCTCTGCAGAAGCTACTGGAATGTCAATGTTGATTGTCTTCACATCGTTGAATGCTCTACCGATAGCTCCACCAACTTCGCGAGCTTTTGAGTGAGACGTGATTCCAGCACCAATACCAATTAGTCCGACAACCTCTGATCCAACGCTAACTCTTGAAGTTGACTCATAAGCTCCTGAGACGGATAGAGCCTTTAGTTTTAGGGACTTGAGTCCTGCGACCTTGGCTGCTGTTCCTTGGAGCTTGATGTCTTTTCCATCCAAACCCACAGCATAGATAGACATTGAGTCTGCGGTTGATTTAGGGGAACTTGCTAATACTTTGTAAGAAATAGAGGTCATAAACTCAATGTTATCTAGGGAAAGTAGAATGAACCCATGGCACAGCCAAATTCTCTATTCACACTGGTCAACTCTGACGTTTTCGTTCCAGAGGGTCTTCACCTGTTTGCCTCAATCTCAGGCTTCACAGACGCTGGTTCAGCCATGCAACAGATCTCAGATCACATTCTTGGGAACTTGGAATACGAAACAATTGCAGTTTTCAACAATGATGAACTTCTGGACTATCGCTCAAGACGTCCGGTCATGTATTTCGAGCAGGATCACATTGAGGATTACCAACCAGCAACTCTTTCTCTTCATTTAGTCAGGGATGAAGTTGGAACCCAGTTCCTCTTCCTAAACGGCTATGAACCTGACTTCAAGTGGGAAGCTTTTGCACAGGCTATAGAGCAGTTGTTTGCTCTCCTAGCTATTGAAGATTTGACTTGGCTACACGCCATTCCTTTCCCAATTCCTCACACAAAACCTGTGGGAGTAACTGTTTCAGGAAACCAAAAAGAAGTCATAGCTGAATATTCAGAATGGAAGCCACGTACCCAGGTGCCCGGCAACATCATGCACTTACTCGAATACAGACTTACCCAAGCAAATATTCCAAGCACTGGTTTCGTTTTGTTGATTCCGCACTACCTTTCGGACTCTGAATTCCCTCAGGCTGCTGTTGCTGGTTTAGAGCTAATAAGTAGTCACCTAAATCTCGTATTTCCAACAGATGACATCCGTGATGAAGGTGATGCTTTCCTTAGAAGGATTACTGCTCAAATGGCTGAGAACCAGGATCTTGCTCGTATGGTTCAGGGTTTGGAAACTAGTTTCCAGAACGAACGTTCAGCAAATGGACTTGGTTCCGTCAAGCCACGCGAGCGAGCAATTCCAGATGCCGATGAGATTGCAGCGGAACTTGAAGGCTATCTAGCGAGCCACCAGAAGAACAAGCAGGAGAACGAAGAGGACCAAGACTGAAGCGTTCACCAACGCTAGTTCTCTTAGTTGCAGGTCTGGCTTATTTTTTAGCGGTAACCCAACGTTCATCCCTTGGGGTTGCAACCCTCACAGCAAGTGAGAGATTTGATACCAATGCTCAGCAGTTAGCCACACTCGCCGTATTCCAATTAGTTGTCTACGCAGCGATGCAGATCCCAGTTGGAATTCTTGTTGATCGATTCGGTGCCAAAGTACTTCTGGTTGTTGGTGCTGCCATCATGGCCGCGGGACAGCTAACCGTTGCTTTCGCACCAAGTCTTGAGTATGCGGTTGTAGGGCGAATGCTCGTTGGGCTGGGAGATAGCTTCACCTTTATCTCAATGATCAGAATGGTCAATGGTTGGTATTCAGGTGCAAAAGCCTCAAAGATTCAGCAGTATGTCTCAACAGCTGGACAAACCGGTCAGTTCTTCTCCGCAGTCCCTTTCTGGTTCATGCTTGAAAATCTTGGCTGGGAACCTGCATTTTCGATCATGGCAGCTGCTTCTTTGCTAGTTGTTCTATTGCTTCTCGCTTTCACATCAAACGAAGTTGAAGAAGGCAAAAAGAAGACTCATGCGGTGAACTCAGTGAAGCAAGCTTGGGGTCAACTGGTTGAGAATGTTCGGATTCCTGGAATCCGAATGTCCTTCTGGACTCATTTCACCACTCAACCAACCACTACATCGGTTGGCCTGTTGTGGGCTGTTCCTTATCTAGTCACTGCTCAGGGTCAAAAACTTGAGTTTGTGGCGTTTATTCTCTCTGCGATGGTTGGTTTTGGGTTTATCACTGGCCCGATTATTGCTGAAATATGTGCCAGAGCTCCACAACATAGAACGAAGCTCGTTTACTCAGTAGTAGGGCTAACTGTTCTAGCTTGGGTGGTCTTGTTGGCAATGCCTGGGAGCTCACCATCATGGCTATTGCTTGCCTGTTTCCTAGTTATATCCATTGGTGGACCTGCATCTATGGTGGCTTTCGACTTCTCTAAGGACTTTGTTCCTAAGCAAAGTCTGGGATCAGCCAATGGTTTTGCCAATGTTGGTGGTTTCCTGGCTACTTTGATCATGATGTATCTAACTGGGCTCGTGATTGACCTTCTGTATGACTCAAATAGTGGCGTAGATCGCTACAACCTAGAGAGTTTCAGGTGGGGATTTGCAGCTCAGTTCCTAGTTATCGCCATTGGGCTATTTTTCTTCACCAAAGAGAGCCGGAAAGCTCTGAAAACTTCGAAATAGGGAATAACTCAGAGATTTTGGTGGTTATAAGGCATAGAGACATCATTTGGCTCCGTTGAACCGTAAAGTCAAGGATAGGTGGCATAATTGGAGACAGACCCAGTCATTTCACCCGATTTGACATGGGTCTTCGTAATGCCCGATTTTTCGACACGGTCAACCCTTAAACACTGAAGGTTCACATGGCTTTAAAACCAGCTAAGACATCTGCCGCTTCGGCTAAGAAAACCGCCGCACCTACTAAAGGAAAAGCAATCAAACCTTCAGCAACCAAAGTTCCTGCAACAAAAGCCAAAGCAACCGCAACAAAGGCAAAGCCAGTGGCTAAGAAGCCTGCCACTAAGCCAGTTGCTAAGGCCGTCAAGCCTGCAGCTAAGGTAACCAAAGTTAAAGCCAAGCCAGTTGCTAAGGCAACTAAAGCAGCTCCGAAGGTTACCGCTAAGAAGGTTGTGGCAAAACCTGTCGTCAAGAAAGCAACCAAAGTTGTTGCGAAGCCTGTTGCCAAGCCAGCCGCTAAGGCAACCAAAGCTGCTGCAAAGCCAGCTGCCAAGGCAACTGTAAAAGCTCCTAAAAAGATTTCTGCCACAAAAGGTGCGGGCATTGATGGTCTAGAGCTTGATGATGAAGAAGATGATTTAGATCCAGAGGCAATTGTTGCCGAAGCAGATGTTGATGTAATCGTTGCTGAAATTGATGAAACAATTCCTGAGGTTGAAGAAGACGAAGACAAGCCAGTTGTTCCTGAAGGCGCTTTAGTTCTTTCAACAAAGGAAGAAGATGATCTTCAGGTTCAGAGCACAAGCATCACTGGAGCTACTGCTGACCCGGTTAAGGACTACCTAAAGCAAATCGGTAAGGTTGCTCTTCTTAATGCTGAACTAGAAGTTGAACTTGCCAAGAGAATTGAAGCTGGTCTCTTTGCTGAAGAGAAACTTGCTACCGACAAGAAGCTAACCAAGGACATGGCTAGAGATCTTCGTTGGGTAGTAAAAGACGGACAACGCTCAAAGAGCCACCTACTAGAAGCAAACCTTCGTCTTGTGGTTAGCCTTGCAAAACGTTACACCGGTCGTGGAATGCAATTCTTGGATCTTATTCAAGAAGGAAACTTAGGTTTGATTAGGGCTGTAGAGAAGTTCGACTACACAAAGGGATTCAAGTTCTCTACTTACGCAACATGGTGGATCCGTCAGGCAATCACAAGAGCTATGGCTGACCAGGCAAGAACTATTCGTATCCCTGTTCACATGGTTGAAGTAATTAACAAACTTTCTAGAGTGCAAAGACAATTGCTTCAAGACCTAGGTCGCGAACCAACCCCTGAAGAATTAGCACGTGAACTAGACATGACACCTGAAAAGGTTGTTGAAGTCCAGAAGTATGGCCGTGAACCTATTTCGCTTTCAACTCCACTTGGTGAAGACGGTGACTCTGAATTTGGTGATCTAATCGAAGACACCGAAGCAGTGCAGCCAGCTGATGCAGTTGCCTTCAGAATCATGCAGAGAGAAATCGAAAGACTCCTTGACACATTGACTCCGCGTGAAGCAGCGGTTATTCGTAGCCGCTACGGAATTGGCGATGGAGTTATGAAGACTCTTGACCAGATCGGTGAAGAGCACGGTGTTACTCGCGAAAGAATTCGCCAGATTGAAGCAAAGACCATGTCTAAGCTAAAGCACCCTTCTAGAGCTCAGTGGCTCAGAGACTTCATTAAAGAGAGCTAACCTTTGCGTTATCTACCAGCACTGCTAGTTGGCCGCTTGGTTCGTATTGCGGTTCGATTGGTTAGACCAGGTGGCGGTTCTGCATTGCCTGGCCTAGTTGTGAGCAAGTTAGCCCCAAAGCTGGTCTACAAAACCCTGAACTCTTTTGAAAAAGGGCTAGTAGTAGTTACTGGTACAGCAGGGAAGTCAACAACTACCAAGATGCTTGTAGCAATTGCTAGAGCTCATGGTCTCAATGTCTTTACTAATCCATCAACTGCCAACATTGAACAGGGATTCTTTAGCACGATTGTCAGACAAGCAAATCTCTTCGGCAAAGTTCCTGGAAACATCGCAATTCTTGAGATGGATGAAGGACATGCAGCCCAAGTAGTTGAGAAAGTAAAACCAAAGACGTCGGTAATCCTCAATGTGTTTGAAGATCAGTTGGACAGATTTGTTGATCCTGCATTGGTTAGAGACAAACTACTAGATGTTGCGAAAGCAACCTATGGAACTTTGATTCTCAACGCAGACGATCAGAACTGTTTATTGATCGCAGATGAAGTCAAGTCAGATTCGCTCTTCTTTGGCCTCGGTAAAGAAGTAGAGGCAAATTTTGGATCTGCAATGGCTTACGCTCCGACATACCAAGATGGATTGCCTAAACCTAAAACTGTTTGCTCAGCACTCACTCTTGAAGATCGCCAACTTGAATTAGAAGTACATGGTGAGAAAACTGAGGTTGAGCTTCCTAGTAGGGGAGTTCACTTTGCTTTGGATGCTTTAGCTGCACTAACTGCAGCAAAAGAAATCCTCGGAGATGGTTTTGATTTGGTACTTGCATCAGAGACTTTGAACTCTTTGCCTCCAGTGTTTTCAAGAGGGGAAATCAAAGAGGTAAACGGTGAGCCTTGCGAATTTATTCTGGTTCAGAACCCTGTGAGCATGCAGTTGAACATCGATAATCTCTCACTGGATCAAGAGCAAGTGTTCTTCGCTATTGGTAGAGACGTGCACGATCCTTCTTGGATGTGGACGGTTGATTTCAAGAAGCTGAAGAGAGTTCACACCGTTAGTGGTTTCAACTACGCTGATGCTGCTTTACTTCTTGCATACAACGATGTGCCAGTTCAGTGTGTGGAACCAGAGTACTTCCAGGCTATTGATTCTTTCTTCTCACTTGAGAGGCCAAGTAACGGCATCAAGACTGTTATCTATAGCGCAGACGCGATGCGAAGAATGCGCAGATATCTAGGCTTCACCGATCCAGAGGATGTGGATCGTGTCTAAATCAATTCGACTAGCAGCTCTTTATCCAAACCATCTGAATCTCAACGGAGATTTAGCAAACCTGTTAGTTCTTCAGAAGAGACTTGAATGGTACGGAGTAGAAGCTGAAGTTGTTTATGTTGAGAAGCCAGCTGACCTAACAAAGTTCGATGTAGTTCTTCTAGGCCATGGCTCTAGAGATGCCTGGGCTCAGTTAGAAGACATTGATCCGGAACTTATTCCATCTGTTGCATCACTTGTAACAAGTGGAACAAGAGTCCTGGCTATTTCCAGTGGCTATGAACTTCTTATAGAAGCTATAGACGGTCTCGTTGTTAAACACTCTGAAAGAGTTAGTGAGTTCAGAAGCCACGAAGATATCGTTGGCTATGTAAACAGCGAAGCAGAGCTTGAACCAATTCGATGGATTAATGATTCTCTGTTCACTCTTTTTCACGGACCTGTTTTTGCAAAGAACCCAGATCTTGCAGATAAGTTCTTAGGTTCATTGATCACAGGATTAAGTGCTACAAATGAGCACTTCTCTAAAATAAGTGAGCTCGCCGAGGTTAGTCGTAAGACTGCATTCGAAGACTAGTTAAGTTTGTCTGTCTCATCCTGCCAGGTGATGGCAATTGGCTTGAGCTTGTCTTTGTTAGCTGTTCCATGGTGACCACAGAAAACTAGATCGCCAGTGGCAAGAACTACGCGGATAAATGCTTGTGCTCCACATACGTCGCAACGATCAGCTGCTGTTAGTGCGGGTAGGTTCGTAGTCTCTTCTACCGCTTCGTTGGTGCTTTCAGTCTGTTCCATTAGTTCCTCCATGACTACTACAACACAGAACAGGTGTGGTTTCTTCCTGATTTAGCCCTATTTCGCTATCTGCGAATAGTTTTTCACTGGAAGAGTGTCTTTAGCCCTCGAATTGGGAGGTTCTGCTTAGGGTTGAAGCATGCCTTCAAACGACTATTCCGCCAGACATCTATCCGTACTTGAAGGCTTAGAGGCGGTTCGTAAACGTCCTGGTATGTATATCGGCTCAACAGATAGCCGTGGACTCATGCACTGTCTATGGGAAATCATTGATAACTCTGTTGACGAAGCTCTGGCAGGCCATGGAAAGCACATTGGCATCGTTCTTCACAAAGATGGCAGCGTTGAGATCTCAGACACGGCACGCGGTATTCCTGTAGACATTGAGCCAAAAACAGGCCTTTCTGGTGTTGAAGTAGTGTTCACCAAATTGCATGCCGGAGGTAAGTTCGGAAGCGGTTCTTATGCAGCCTCGGGTGGTTTGCATGGTGTTGGAGCGTCTGTTGTTAACGCTTTGTCCCAACGACTAGATGTTGAAGTAGACAGAGATGGCAAGACTTGGGCGATGTCGTTCCAGCGAGGAGCACCTGGTCTATTCGATGACAAGAAAGCCATATCCCCAGAGAACCCATTCAAAGCTTTCAAGGACAAGAGCATCCTTCGTGAAATTGGCAAGGTTGCAAAGGGCAAGACTGGTTCAAGAGTCAGATTCTGGTCAGACCCTCAGATCTTCGTTAAGGGTGCTGAGTTTGAACTAGAGGACATTCTTGCTAGAGCAAGACAAACCGCGTTTCTTGTTCCTGGCCTCAAGCTTGTCGTATCTGATCAAAGAGCTGGCAAGGCAGTAGTTCACGAATTCCTGTATCAAGGAGGAATCGTTGAGTTTGTTGATTTCCTAGCTAAAGATGCTCCGCTTAGCAACGTTTGGAGACTCAGTGGCAGTGGAGCATATTCAGAAACAGTTCCTGTCCTAAATGCTGCTGGCAACATGGAATCCAAAGAAGTTCAGCGCACATGTGAAGTGGATGTAGTTGTGCGTTGGGGGACTGACTATGACACTGAAATCAAAAGCTTCGTAAACATTATTGCTACCCCTAAGGGTGGAACCCATCTACAGGGATTTGAGCAAGCAATCCTTAAGGTTCTTAGAGCACAGGCAGACGCTAACTCTCGTAAGTTCAAACTTGGTAGCGAAAAGATTGAAAAAGAAGACGTAACTGCAGGTCTAACTGCAGTTGTAACTGTTCGAATTGCTGAACCGCAATTCGAAGGACAGACTAAAGAAATTCTGGGTACTCCAGCAATCAAGAACATTGTTTCAACAGTGGTTGCTAAGGCTCTGACTGACCGCTTCAATTCTTCAAAACGAGAAGATAAAGCTCAGACAGCACTTGTGCTTGAGAAGGTTGTCAATGAAATGAAGTCTCGCATCTCAGCGAGAACCCATAAGGAAACCCAGCGAAGGAAGACAGCACTAGAGTCATCTTCACTACCAACCAAGCTTGTTGACTGCAGAACTCAGGACACACTTGATTCTGAATTGATCATTGTTGAGGGTGAATCCGCTCTTGGAACTGCCAAGCTTGCTAGAAACAGCGAGTTCCAAGCCTTGCTTCCAATTCGTGGAAAGATCCTGAACGTTCAAAAGGCTGCTATTACCGACATGCTGAACAACGTTGAGTGTGCATCTATCATTCAAGTTCTTGGAGCGGGTTCAGGTAGATCATTTGATTTGGCATCTGCTCGTTACGGCAAGATCATTCTGATGAGCGATGCGGATGTTGACGGTGCTCACATTAGAACTCTGCTGCTAACTCTTTTCTATAAATACATGAGACCTCTAGTTGAAGATGGAAGAGTCTTCGCTGCAGTTCCACCACTTCATCGTGTCGTTGTAATCAACCCTGGTTCAAAAGCGAATGAGACTATCTACACCTACTCACAGCCAGAACTAGAAGCCTTGCTTGCCAAGCTCGCAAAGGCTGGGAAGAAGTATCAAGAACCTATTCAGAGATACAAAGGTTTAGGTGAGATGGATGCCGATCAGCTTGCTGAGACAACAATGGATCGCAAGAGTCGTTCTCTTCGTCGTGTAACAGTCGATGATTTAGCCGCAGCTGAAACTATGTTTGAACTTCTTATGGGGAATGAAGTCGCTCCAAGGCGAGACTTCATTGTTGACAAAGCTGAATCTTTTGAACGCGAAAGAATTGACGCTTAGTCTCTACCTGCTGAAACAATGGTTGCGCTGAGTGGTGTTCCAGAAGCATCTCTTTTGCCCAAGTACTCAGGAGTTTCTAAAGGCTTACCTGATGATGCTGATCCAAGAATCGGCGAGTTACCCACGTATGCAAAGTACAGCTGGTTCTCATCTCTGATGAACTTCTGAGCCCTCACACCACCGGTGGCTCTGCCCTTGGCAGGGAATTCAGACATCTCAGTGATCTTGGCACTTCCAGCGTCTACTGCACCAAGCGATTCACTGTTGTTAGCTGCAGTTAGAACCTGTGTGTCTTTAGTTACCTTGATAGATGTGAAGTAGATGGCTTTTGCACCTTCTGAGAGCTTGATACCGGCCATACCTGCAGCCCCACGACCTTGAGGTCTGACACTACTTGCCTCAAATCTAAGTAGTTGTGCGTCGTCAGTTACGAATACCAGTGTGTCCTTTTCAGCGCTAACTTCAGCACCGACGATTGAGTCACCACTCTTTAGAGAAATAACTTCAAACTCTGTCTTTTCTAAGAAATCTGGGCTTAGACGTTTTACGACACCAGACTGGGTTCCAATTGCGATAACTGTCTTGTCGGTTAGTTCGAATACTCCAACAAGTTTGATGGTTTTTGGAAGCCCTAAGAATTCAGAAGCGGAGACTGAATCTGAGACTTCAAATCCACCTTCACTGCCTGGAATATCACCAGCGTGAACTCGGTGCATAACTCCATCAGAAGTTAGGAACCCGATATAACTTCTAGTTGTGCTGGAGATAACAGCTCTTAGAGCATCGTGCTTCTTACGCTTTGCTGTTGCAACTGGCTCAAGAGCTGTTCTAAGCACCTGTCCGCTTGCAGTTAGCACAATGAAGCAAGGAGAGTCGGCAAGTTGAGCGTCGATAGCTGCAGCCTTCGCAGAACTTACTGGCTTGACCTCTGTTATGCCATCGCTAATGGTTGAACGACGATCGTCACCATACTTTGCAGAAACTTCTTCAAGCTCAGCCGCTACTACATCCCTTAGATTCTTATCTGCAGAAAGAATCTTCTTTAGCTCAGCAATTTCCTTAGCTAAAGTCTTGCTCTCATTTTCAAGTTCAAGTTTTGAGAACTTAGTAAGTCTGCGAAGTTTTAGTTCAAGGATGTATTCAGCCTGAATCTCCGACAGGGTGAACTTAGACATCAACTTCTTTCGAGCATCATCAACTTCATCTGCTGCACGAATAATCTTGATAACTTCGTCAATGCTAAGAATTGCTTTTAGCAAACCTTCAACTAGGTGAAGACGAGCAAGTTTCTTACCTAAACGGTTCTCTGTGCGACGCTTTATAACTACTACTCGGTGAGCCAGGTAAACACCAAGCATGTCTCTAAGACCTAATGTTTCTGGTCTGCCGTCAACTAGAGCGACGTTATTGATGCTGAATGAATCTTCAAGTGGAGTGAACCTATAAAGCAGATCTAGAACCACATTTGGATCGAAACCAGTCTTGAGTTCAATTACTAGCTTCATGCCGTTGGTTCTATCGGTTAGGTCAATGACATCTGAGATTCCCTGAAGTTTCTTGTTGTTGACGCCATCCTTGATCTTCTCGATGATGCGTTCAGGTCCAACAAGATATGGAAGCTCTGTCACAACTAGTGCAAGCTTCCTTGGAGAAACGCTTTCGATAGATACCTTGGCTCTTGTCTTGAAAGATCCTCTACCAGTTTCGTATGCTTCAGTAATTCCTTCGGTACCCATAATGATTCCACCGGAAGGTAGGTCTGGTCCTGGAATGAATTTCATTAGATCAGCTGAAGTTGCCTTTGGGTTGCTAAGCAGATGGATTGCTCCAGCAATAACCTCACGCATATTGTGTGGAGCCATGTTAGTAGCCATACCAACAGCAATACCGGATGATCCATTTACTAAAAGATTAGGGAACGCTGCAGGAAGTACTTCAGGTTCAGAAAGCTGAGCATCGTAGTTTGGCTTGAAATCAACTACATCCTCATCAAGACCTTCATTCATGATTAGGGCAGCCGCTGCGAGTCTTGTTTCTGTATAACGTGAGGCAGCAGGGCCATCATCTAAGGAACCAAAGTTTCCGTGACCATCAATCATTGGAACTCTAAGAGTGAAAGCCTGGGACATTCTCACCATGGCATCGTAGATAGCTCCATCACCGTGAGGGTGAAGCTTTCCCATAACCTCGCCAACAACACGAGCAGATTTAACGTGCCCACGATCAGGTCTTAGGCCCATCTCACCCATTTGGAAGATGATTCTTCTTTGAACAGGCTTTAGTCCATCTCTGGCATCTGGCAGAGCTCTTGCATAGATAACGGAGTAGGAGTACTCGAGGAATGAGTCGCTAAGTTCTTGGGTTAGAGCAATGTCTACTATTCGTTCTTCAGGGAAACGATTTTCAGGCTTCTTATTAGTCATGATCTTTCTAGTGGCTAAAAGGGCTGTGGCAGACTTATCTGTATGTCTTCGATGCTACCTGCCCCTCCTAAATCCTTTGGGATGCTCGGCGATGTGTTGATAAGTGCCTTGGGTAGCGCTCTTGGGGAATCTAACCCACTTAATCTTTCGAAGAAACGTTCAGTCTGCGTCATCCTCATAGACGGGCTCGGCTCACACAATTTGAAGTCTTCCGGAGCTCATGCTGGATTTCTAAATTCCAGAACCTCAATTCCGGCATCCTGCTACTTCCCAGCAACCACTGCAACGAGCATTGTTTCCTTCTCAACTGGCAAACCACCTTGGGAGAACAAGTTCCTTGGATACCAGATTTTTGAAAGAGCAACGCAAACAAAGCGGAACCTTCTAACAGGGTGGGAGAGCAGTGATGCCGCCCGAGAGTTTCAGACCCTACAAACTGTTTCTGAAAAGGCACTTGAGCAATCTGTTGAGTTTCATACAGTAGCTCCCGCTGCTTATCAGGATTCGGGTTTCACGGCGGCAACCATGCGTGGAAGTGAGTTCCATGGCACTAAGTCGATAGCTGAACGATTTGAGATTGCTAAGAAACTCCTTGCAGACCCAAAGCAGAAAGTTATTTATCTTTACATTCCTGAGCTAGATCAACTAGCGCATGCTAAGGGTTGGCAGTCTCAGTCTTGGCTCACCAAGCTAGAGGACATTGATGCTGAAATCTCTTCATTAGCTAACAGTTTGACGAAGCATGCAGGACTACTTGTGACCGCTGATCATGGCGTTATTGATGTTCCACACTCAAATCACGTCTATGTTGACCAGTACATAGACAAGGAAGCCCTGACTGATGTTGGTGGGGATACAAGAGCGCTGTATCTTTACCTGGCTGATTCAACAATTACTGAGATGAATGTTGCGAAACTTCAAGAGGCTGTGGGAGAGAGTTGTTACGTCATTACACCAGAGGCGCTAATTGAAGCTGGGTATTGGCCTAAGGATATCGAGCGAGACTCGGTTCCTGACATTTTGATTTTGGCAAAGAAGGAAGTTGCTCTTTATCACCGTGAGTTTGCAAAGAAGAAGTCGTTGGAGATGATTGGCCATCATGGTTCAATTACCCAGCAGGAAATGAGCATCCCGCTTATTGCTATCGGTTACTAACTACTTGTCGTCTTCTTCGTCTTTAGAACCGAACAAAACCTCTGCCCATCGTGATGTGCTCTGAGTTGGAGGAGCTTGGACTACTGGAGCCGCAGGTTCAGCTACTGGCTCAAAAGTTTCTGGCTCCTCAACTACGGAAGATTCAGTTTCGACAATCTCTTCCACAAATATTTCTTCAGCAACGTCTTCTTTTTCCTGAGAGTAGATCTCTTCTGATTCAATTTCCTCTAGAACATCATCTACAACATGGAATGTTGCTCTAGTCTCAGCTTCCACAACGGTGATTACTTCAGTTTGATTTTGCTCAACCGGAATTTCTTCAATCAGTTCAGGAACTACTGAGAGTCCTGTTGTTGCCGGTTGTGTTTCTTCTTCGAAAGTTTCAACCTGTGCTGCCGAAACAGTCGGGTGCAGAACCTGTTCAGACTTAATCTTTGGGGTGCTGTCAATCAAGCTAAGCGGAGATCCGTTTGACAAGAGAAGTGCACTCTGATTCTCTGGAACTAGAGAAAGATTCTTGGGATCAAAAGACCAGGTTGCAGTACCTGCCTCTGAAGCAACTTTGTATTCTGCAGAAACCAACCAAACACCTTCAACAGTTTTCTTGGATACCCAAGAGACATCTGTAGCTCTATTTGTGGCTAAGCGCTCATCCATCACAGTGCCAAATTCAATCTGAGTTGGATCGGTGAATCTATCTCCAGCAAGAGAGAGTCTGATGTTTCTAGCCAAAGTGACGATGTGTTTGAGTTCAGTAAGTATCGGGGCCGCATATTTGGCTACCTGATCTTCATCAGCACCGGTTCTGGCAACTAATTCAGCAACTGTTGTGCCAAGACGAATCTCGGCCTGAATCTCTCGTGGGGTAAGTGTCGGCGGAAGTTCTGCTGGCCTTGATTTCATTGCTTTGAGTAAGTCAGGTGAAATTTCTAGGTAGTGACGAGTGCCATCGGGAGCTTGAAGCTCGAGTTGGTTGTTAGTAACGCCAGTTATTCGTAAATCCGCCATTTTCAATCCTTCTGCGGATAGTTTGCCACTTGATGTGCTAGTTTGGCGGTTGATTCTGCTGTGCCGCGACACGCCCAAACTGAGAGATGACTGACAATAGTGCTTTCTTCGGTGTTAATAGGGTTGCATTTATGTACTTCGTGTTGGACACTTTCAGCGCTGAAATGAATTATTCGAAAGGAAAGTAATTGGCTACCGATTACGATGCTCCACGCAAGAACGACGACGACACAGAGTCCCTTGAAGCTATCAAAGAGTCAGAGGGAACATCCGCTGCGTCAGACGTAGATGCTGACGATCATTCCGATTCCTTCTCAATTCCTGAAGTAACTAATGAGGAGCAGGACGTTGTTGTCGTGCCTAAGCAGGAAGACGAGTTCACCTGCTCAGAGTGCTTTATCGTCAAACACCACAGCCAAAAAGCCAAGAAAAACGGCGAATATGGTCCTGTTTGTGTTGACTGCGCTCACTAACTCTTATTGATTAGTCCGGCTAAAACTTCTGGGTTCCTGGTTGCAATCAACCAGTAAGGAGTCGGATCTTGTTTATCTTGGATTTCAATTTTCACTAGCTGTTTGACCCCAATTTGAAATTTGGTGAAAGCTCGGCTATCCAGCTTCGCTCCACGCTCCAGGAATGCGTTTTCTGGGCTGACTACTTCAGCCTTGCCAAGGTATTTGGTCTCAATTGAGGCTTGACCGATCGAAAGAGTATGCTTCGTCAAAGAAATTAGTGGCGAGCCCAGCCAGGAGAGAACTAGAACGGCTGGAATTGAAGCTAGGGCTAAAGATATGCTGACAACTTCAGAAAAAGGCAGAGCCACTAGAAAAAGAGAAAGCGGGAGAGTTATTGAAGCTATGTAGAAGTAAACGGTTGGTAGAACCCGCTCTTTATAGAGGTCCGTCGCTGGAAGTATTGTCATGGAATTAGAATACGCTCATGACCTCTTTTGAAGTTCTAATTAGCTGTGAACCAGATCTGATGCCAACTATTGGTAACCCTGGTGATGCAGGATATGACCTTAGGTCAGCAGATAACGCAATTGTTCCGGCTAGATCTAGACACACAGTCAACACTGGAGTGTCAATTGCTCTGCCAGCTGGTTATGTAGCTCTTGTTCATCCAAGAAGTGGCTTGGCAGCTAAGCACGGGATAACAGTGCTAAATGCTCCAGGAACTGTTGATGCGGGTTACCGCGGTCAAATGCTCATTACTTTGGTTAACCACTCCGATGAAGACTTTGAGATTTCTCGAGGAGACAGGATTGCTCAGATGCTGTTCCAAAAGTTTGAATCTGCAAGATTCGTGCACGTAACAGAACTACCCGGTTCACAAAGAGGAAACGCTGGCTTTGGATCGACCGGAGTTAGGTGATGATGAACGCTAATGGCGGACGCCAACTCAACAAAGGTCCTTGGGATAGCGCAGATCTAAACGCACCTAAAGATTTGGTTGATTTTGGTTCAATTCTTTTCGTGCCAAACCCAGGTGTTGGTGTGCGAGCTGATATTGAAGAAGGAACTCAGCGAGTTGTCGCCATCTCCTTCGACTACAAAGAAAGCGTTTTGCAAGTTCAGGCATTTGCTTCCTCCAAGGGATCATCGCTATGGGATGAAGTTGTTGACGATATCTTTACAAGTCTGACTAGCCAAAAGGTCGTAGCCGAAAAGGTAACCGGACCTTACGGAGTTGAAATTCATGCAGAAATTCCTATCGTTGACTCCAAGAGCCAGAAAGTCCGGATGTTCGGGTTTAGCGGAAACCGCTGGTTGCTAAGAGGGACCATCTCCGGTGCTGCAATCACTGACCTTGAGCAAAGAAGTGAATTAGAAGATGTCTTTAGGGGTCTTGTAGTGAACAGGGGCGAGACACCACTCCCTCCTAGAGAAGTTCTACCTTTAGAGCTTCCAACAGGCTCAATTGTTACGAGAGCTAAGTAATGGCTAACGAGAAGCCAAAGATCGACTCTGAGAAGTACGGAGTAAAGAAGACTGACGATGGCTACAAAGTAGATGCCAAGAGCCTAATTGCCAGTGTTGGCGGTGTTCAAGGTTTTATTGAAGCTACCGTTCCAGGTTTGGTGTATGTCCTCAGCTTCGCTATCTGGCAAGACCTGACAATTTCTATCGTTTCAGTGTCGATTGCCATGGTTGCCCTAATAATCAGGCATTTTCTGGCAAAAAGACCAGCTTCAGCACTTTTAGGTCCCGTTCTTGGCATTGCATTGGCTATCTACCTTGCCCAGAGGCCAGAAGGGCAGCCTAGAGACTTCTACTTGACTGGCTTTGTCACTAATGCGGCTTACGGAGGAGCTCTGGTGTTGAGCGTTTTAGTGCGTTTTCCCCTAATTGGTGTTTTGGTTGGTTTTATGACCGATCAGGGCCTCAGATGGAGGAAAGAACGCAGAAAAGTCCGCTTTTTCAACCTCGTGACATGGCTTTGGGTTGCTTTCTTTGCATCTCGGCTACTAGTTCAGGTGCCTATGTACCTGGCAAATGATGTTGTTTCCCTTGGCTTTACAAGGATTGTTATGGGAACCCCATACTTCCTGATGATGATCTGGATTTCATGGCTTTTGCTTAGGAAAGTAGTTAGCGCCAAACAAGATGGTATTTTGGACAAGTAATTCTTTTTCAGCACTGCTAGGAGCGGACTTTGTCCAAAGTAAATAGTTTCAAATCCAGTTCAACCCTTGATGTGGGCAACAAGTCATATCGCATCTTTAGGTTGGACAGCGTTCTAAAGAACCAGCTTCCTTACAGCCTGAAAATTCTTCTTGAGAACATGCTTCGCACCGAAGATGGAGCGAACATTACTGATGCTCACATCAACGCCATTGTTAACTGGGATCCAAAGGCAGAACCAGACATCGAGATTCAGTTCAGCCCAGCACGTGTAATCATGCAGGACTTCACAGGTGTTCCTTGCATCGTTGACCTTGCCACCATGCGAGAAGCTGTTGCCGATCTGGGTGGAGACCCAAAGAAGGTCAATCCACTTTCGCCAGCAGAACTTGTTATCGACCACTCTGTTGTTATTGACGTAGCTGGTTCACCAGATGCGTTCGAGAGAAACGTTGCTTACGAATACGAAAGAAACGGTGAGCGTTACCAATTCCTTCGTTGGGGTCAGGGAGCTTTTAACAACTTCAAGGTTGTTCCTCCAGGCACAGGAATTGTTCACCAGGTCAACATTGAGTATCTAGCAAGAACAGTTATGACTAGAGAGCAAGATGGCGAAACACTTGCTTATCCAGACTCATGTGTTGGTACCGACTCACACACCACCATGGTTAATGGTCTTGGTGTTCTTGGTTGGGGAGTTGGTGGAATCGAAGCAGAGGCTGCAATGCTAGGTCAGCCAGTTTCAATGCTGATCCCTAAGGTTGTTGGGTTCAAACTGACTGGTTCGATTCCAGTTGGAGCAACTGCAACAGACGTTGTTCTAACCATCACCGAGATGATGCGTAAGCATGGTGTGGTTGGAAAGTTTGTTGAATTCTATGGAGCTGGTGTTAGCGCGGTTCCACTAGCAAACCGAGCAACCATCGGAAACATGAGCCCAGAGTTCGGATCAACTGTTGCCATCTTCCCAATCGATGAAGTCACTATTGATTACCTAAAGTCAACTGGGCGTTCTTCAGAAGAAATTGAATTGGTTGAGGCATACAGCAAAGCACAGGGTCTTTGGCACGATGCAAGCAATGAAGCTGCATACAGCGAATACATCGAGCTAGATCTTTCAACTGTTGTTCCGTCTATTGCTGGTCCTAAGCGGCCACAAGATCGAATCGAATTGTCAAAGGCAAAGGAACACTTCGCGACAGACATCAAGACATACAGCAGTGATGTTTCAAACCCAACTCAGGTTGATGGAACTGATTACTCAATCGACAACGGTTATGTTGCCATCGCATCTATTACTTCTTGCACTAACACCTCAAACCCATCAGTGATGATGGCTGCTGGCCTACTAGCTCGTAAGGCTGTTGCCAAGGGGCTAAAGAGTAAGCCTTGGGTAAAGACTTCTCTTGCACCTGGCTCAAAGGTTGTTACTGAGTACTTTGACAAGGCAGGACTTACTGCAGATCTAAACGGTCTCGGCTTTGATCTAGTTGGTTATGGTTGCACAACCTGTATTGGAAACTCAGGACCTTTAGATGCTGAGATTTCAGAAGCAGTTAACAAGAACGACTTGGCGGTTACCGCTGTTCTTTCAGGTAACAGAAACTTTGAAGGTCGCATCAACCCAGACGTGAAGATGAACTACCTAGCTTCACCTCCATTGGTAGTTGCTTATGCACTTGCTGGAACTATGGACTTTAACTTTGACACTCAAGCTCTTGGAAAAGACAAAGAGGGCAAGGATGTTTTCCTTTCAGATATCTGGCCAACACCTGATGAGGTTCAATCGACTATTGATTCAACTATCGACTCTGAAATGTTTAACAGACAATACGCTGGAGTATTCGAAGGTGATGAGAGATGGAAATCTCTCCCAACACCAACTGGAGATACCTTCAGCTGGGATGCTAAGAGCACATACGTTAGAAAGCCTCCTTACTTTGAGGGCATGAGCATGACTCCTTCTCCAGTAGTTGACTTCCATGATGCTCGTGTTCTTGCAAAGCTAGGGGACTCTGTAACAACAGATCACATTAGCCCTGCAGGTTCTATCAAGGCAGACTCGCCGGCTGGAAAGTATCTAGCTGAAAATAATGTTTCTCGCGTTGACTTCAACTCATATGGATCAAGACGTGGAAACCACGAAGTTATGATTCGTGGAACATTTGCCAACATCAGATTGCGTAACCAGTTACTGCAAGATGTTGAAGGTGGATACACCAGAGACTTCACAACAGCAGATGGTGCACAGAGTTTCATTTACGATGCGTCAAGTAACTACCAGGCACAAGGAACTTCACTAGTTATCCTTGCTGGAAAAGAATATGGTTCAGGATCTTCTAGAGACTGGGCTGCCAAGGGAACCGCGCTACTTGGAGTGAAGGCTGTTATTGCAGAGAGCTTTGAACGTATTCACAGAAGCAACTTGATCGGTATGGGTGTTCTTCCATTGCAATACCTATCTAGTCAAACTGCAGAATCTCTGGGTCTTGATGGAACCGAGTCATTCACTATCACTGGTGTTACTGCTCTAAATGATGGAGTCACTCCTAAGACACTGAAGGTAGAAGCAAAGCCAACCGCGCACAGCCCAGCTGGTAAGCAAGCACTTACGTTTGAAGTTGCTTTGCGTATCGATACACCTGGTGAAGCCGACTACTACAGACACGGTGGAATCTTGCAGTATGTACTTCGAAGTTTGGTGGCCTAATTGTCAATCCTTGAGTCGATTCAATCGCCTGACGATCTGAAGAAGTTATCTGTTCCTCAAACCCAGGAGCTTGCTCAAGAAATTCGTGATTACCTGATTGAAACAATCACATCAACCGGTGGGCACCTAGGACCAAATCTTGGAGTTGTTGAACTTACTCTTGCTATTCACCGCGTATTTGACTCACCTAATGACAGCATTATTTTTGACACAGGGCACCAGTCTTATGTTCACAAACTAGTAACCGGAAGAACTGATCTCTCAGGAATCAGAACCAAGGGTGACATAGCTGGTTATCCTCAGCGATCAGAATCAATTCACGACGTTGTTGAATCTTCACACGCCTCTTCATCGCTTTCATGGGCTGATGGTATTTCAAGGGCTTACCGATTGACCGGTCAAACAGAACGAACAGTGGTTGCTGTGATTGGTGATGGTGCTCTTACCGGCGGCATGGCTTGGGAAGCACTAAACAACATCACCGATGACAACGATAGAAATCTAATCATCGTCGTAAACGACAATGGACGCTCATATGCTCCAACCATTGGTGGATTGTCTAAGTACCTGAACGATTTCAGAACAGAGCCTTTTTATAAGCGCATGTATCGTGCATCTAAGAAGTTCTTCTCCTTCTTCGGTCCTTTAGGTCGCTTGGCTTATTCAACAATTCGTGGTGCTGGTAAAGGTCTCCTCGGCACCTTCACACCAAAGAGCATGTTCCCTAACCTGGACCTCAAGTACATTGGTCCAATCGATGGACATGATCAAGAAGCAATGGAACAAGCTTTGCGTCAGGCAAAGCAATACGGTGCTCCAGTTATTGTTCACGCTATTACTCAAAAGGGTAGAGGCTTCACCCTTGCTGAAGATGATGTGAATGACCAGTACCACGCTGTTGGTCAAATAGATCCAAAGACCGGAAAGTCTCTTGAATCATCAACAGGTAAGTCTTGGACATCAGTATTTGCTGATGAAGTTCTAGAGATTGCTAGACACAATGAGCGTGTAGTAGGAATTACTGGAGCGATGCTAATCCCGGTTGGCCTTCACAAGTTCGCTGCAGAATTCCCTAACCGAGTATTTGATGTTGGTATTGCTGAACAGCACGCTGTTACCTCAAGTGCTGGTTTAGCCTTCGGAGGTCTACACCCAGTTGTTGCTATCTATGCAACCTTTGCAAACCGAGCCTTCGACCAAATCCTGATGGATGTTGCTCTGCACAATGCAGGAGTTACATTCGTTCTAGACAGAGCTGGTGTTACCGGACCTGATGGAGCTTCTCACCATGGAATGTGGGATCTTGCCCTATTGCAGATTGTTCCTGGAATTGAAATAGCAGCACCTAGAGACGCAATCAGGCTTCGTGAAGAGCTCGCTGAAGCGATTGCAATTGAAGATTCACCAACAGTAATTAGATTCCCTAAGGGTGTAGCACCGACTGAGATCAAAGAACTAAGAAGACTTTCTGATGGGGTAGATGTTCTTGCAGAAGCACCATCTAAAGATGTTTTGATTGTTGCTGTTGGAGCAATGGCAACAGTTGCGTTAAAGGTAGCTGAATTACTTGCCGCTCACGGAATCGGTGCAACAGTAGTTGATCCTCGATGGGTTGTTCCAGTTAGAAAGAGCGTTCTCGATCTAGCAAGTCAACACCGCCTGGTTGTTACCATCGAAGATGGCGTAAGAGTTGGTGGAATTGGAACCAGAATTCGTCAAGATCTAAGAGCTGCTCAGATTGATACTGCTTTGAACGAGCTTGGACTACCTGATGAATTCTTGGAGCATGCCTCAAGAAACGAAATTCTTGATCGTGTAGGTCTAAAGGCGCAAGACATTGCTCAGGAGATTGTGGCTCAAGTTTTAGGTTCAAGAGTTCCGCACGCTAAGCAGATCGACGAGCCTACAAAAGACTCAAGAAGGACTATCTAGTTCGTCTAGCTTTTCCTCTTTAGGCTTTGACTCCAAAGCAATCAAGAGCCCATCAAGGGCTAAATCAATTTGCCATTCGCGAACTAGGCGAGAACCCAGTGCTGTAGTCAGAGTCTCTGCATTCAGTGGCACTGGAGGTTCAAAACAAATCTGCCTCAAGGTATCTGGGTTCAGAATGTTTTCTTGAGGAATCTTTTGTTCTTCTGAAATCTTGGCGATAAGTTCCTTAGAAGCTATAAGCCTTGCGTGAGCTTCTGGGAACTTCTGTAGCCAGTTCCTATGGTTTGGAATACCAGTTGGTTTCGGTCTTAGCTCAACCAGGTTCTTGGTGTGTGAACCATCTTCGATAGCTTTCCACCAGGTGTCAATGAAAGTCCTACTTGCCCTACCTGCGAAGGTTTTTAGACTTGCTAATTCAGATCTCGATTTAGGTGCTGCTTTAACTGCTGCAACCAATGAGGCATCGGGAACCAAACGACCAGGAGCAATATCCTTATCGATTGCAAGAACTTCTCTTGCTTCCCAAAGGTACTTAGCGATAGTCAATGCTCTTTCATCCTTGACCTCATGAAGTCCAGTCATCGAGCGCCACTTGTCAATCTTTGGAAGCTTTGTTGTAGGAGTCAGTAAGAAAGTGAACTCAGCCTCGGCAATAGAGGCCTTCTTGTTTACATCTAGATCTTTTTGAATCTCTTCCCAAAGTTCAAACAAAACATCAACATCGAGAGCAGCGTAGTTGAGCCAGTTTTCAGGAAGTGGTCTTTCACTCCAATCAACTGCCGAATGTTCTTTAGCAAGTTTTAGCTTCAAGTAGTGCTCAGTTAAAGTTCCAAGGGCAACTCTAGGTAAACCTAGGAGCCGAGCAGCTAACTCTGTATCCAGAATCTGCGTAGGTTTCAGGCTCATCTCAGTGAGGCAAGGTAAGTCTTGAGATGCAGCGTGAATGATCCAAGGCTTTGAACTAACAGAGTTTAGGAATTCTTTCCATACTGTCTCTTCGTAATCTGCAACTGGGTCAATCAAGAAGATGCAGTCGCCCTTGATTGCAACCTGCAGAAGATAAGCTCTCTGCCCGTATCGAAATCCACTGGCTCTTTCAGCATCTAGAGCAATAGGTGAGGCGGATTCGTTTAGTGAAGTTAGAAACTCTCTAAGTGACTCTGTGGTTTCTACAAGTTTTACCGGAAGTCGAGGTTTATCTAGTAGAACGCTTTCAACCTCTGGTGTTTCTGGCTGGTCTGTCATTTATTTACGATTAGACGGGTTACGCCTTCGCCATCCATTCCAAATCCAGCCATAGAGGCAATGATGTCCTGCCAAGCAGCAAAGTGTTTACCTAAATCGTCATCGGTTGGCGACCAAGAAGCTCTGATTTCTACTTCGCTTGAGTTGGGGTCATTAGCAAGAGAGCCCATACCAGTTGAAGACATCTTGGTAACTGTGCCAGCCTCATTGGTAAAAGTAGCTCCATGAGTATTGAGAGCTCTCATGAGCTCTGACCACCAGTAGTGAGCGACATCCTCTTCAACTCCCATGTCATTCTCTAAAGGTGACTTGCCGTAGGCGATAACTCTCATGTTTGATCCCCAAACGTCAAATTGTTCAGGATCGTGCAAGAAGACAATTCGACCAACGCCACGATTCATTGGAGTGTCGGCTGGGTTTGGAGCTTGAGCAGCAAAAGCAAGAGCCCAGGGTGCAATTCTGTCTGGTGCAGGTATCTGAGAGGTCTCTAGCTCTGAACGTAGGGCAGGCTCGGTAAGCGAAATTGCGGCCGCAGCAAACTGGGCCGGAGCATCGGAATCAAGAGCATAGAAAGACATCTGTTCTAGGCTAAATGGCGAGAGCGGCTCTCTCACCCTGCCACGCCGCAAAGGACTACCAATGATTGTTTATACCAAGGTGCTAATTGCTGCGATAAACCTTATGAAAATGACTGGGCCAATCAAGGCTGAAATGAAAGTTCTTGATGTAATCCAAAGCACCGGCAACACTTGGGTCATTGTGCCAGGCAAGATAGCAAGGCAGTCCAAGGGCAGACAGAGCCTGTTCTGGAACTCAAGAAAAGGTCATGCTCTGGTTCAGGTGGACTTTGCCGAATCAGTAGAAGATCGAATTGCTCTAAGGGTAATTAGGGTCTATGGATCAGAAATTCCAAGCCCTGGCGGTTCAGTATCGCTTTCCGGTTGGCTTGGCGAACATCCCGAGCACTTTGGGTTAGAGGGCAACTTCGAGGAAATAGTCATGCCTAACCACACAAGAGCTTGGCATTTTCCTGCTTCTTCTGACAAATGGGTCATTCACGTGCATGGCAGAAGAGCAGGCATGGGGGAGACTCTTCGCAATGTTGAGCAGTTTGCGAATCTCGGCTTCAGACAGCTGACTATTTCAATGGAAAGCGACCCTAAGCCATTTGGTTTGGGCAAGACCAAGTCAAATCTTGGGGAAACTGAATGGGATCAAATAGAGCTAGCGGTTCTTCACGCTCAGAGTGAAGGAGCTAAAGAGATTCTTTTGTTTGGCTGGTCACAAGGCTCATTCATGATTGGTCAGTTCCTTAGGAACTCAAAACATGTGGGCAAGGTTCGTGGAGCAATCTTTGATTCACCGCTACTGGATTACAGATCGACTATGCAATTCCATGCAAAGAGAGCAGGCCTTGCTCGCCGTCTTGGCGATCGTGTGATTGACGCTATTCAGGACAGCAAGATAGTCAAGCTACTTGGCTATAGAAACGTTGATGTTGATGGAATTGCTCTCAATAACAAGCCTGTCGGTGTTAACATTCCATTCCTGATTCTCTACTCTTCAACAGACGGCCACGTTGAAAGCTTTGATGTGCATTTGTTTGCAGGTCACAATCAGGACGTAACCCTAGTTGACATTGAAGGGGCTAAACATTGCCGACTTTACAATCACGATCAAGAGAAATATCAGAACTCGATAAGTCAGTGGCTTAGAAAGCGCCAAATCTAAAGAACCAGGTCTCTTGTGATTTGAGGATTTGAAGAAGCTCTGCTTCGAATCCAATCTTTTCAAGGAAATCTTTGGCAGAAGCTTCAGCATCGATGCTGCTAGTGAAATTAGTAAGAGTTAGATCGACTTCGTTGATTTTCCCTGCAGTTGCAAAGATCTTTACAGTCTCCACTCCAGATTCCAAAACTGCATTTCTAAAGTTGTTAGCTCGGCAAAAAGATTCCACAAACTCTGGCAGTTTGTCTTGAACTCCACCAATTGCAATTGCTTTCTCACTTGGATACTGAGTACCTAGTCTTTGAGTGATGTAGACAGGTTTTCCTTCGTTGGCTTGGACTGCAGCAATGTCTATATCTTCACTAGATGTAGTGAGTATCAGCATGGGAGCGAACTTTGAAGCCGCTAGGTTCTCTGCTCTAGCGGTCTTACCTGTAGTGATAATGAGATCTGATTGAGATCTAATGAACTTCAGTAGTTCTCTATCCAGCTTGTTAGTTGATTGATCGCTAGCGGTATCTAAGGTATTTCCGTTAGCAATAACGAAGTTGAACCGGAGTCCATCTACTTTTGGATACAACGCAGTTAGGTGTTCAGAATCAAATAGAACTTGTGTTCCAGACTCTGGAAAAACTTGTTCGAGAATCAAATCATCTTCTCTTTGACTTGGCGTTTAATCCTCATCAGCATCCCTTGGAGACCTCTAATTCGAAGAGGAGAAACTAAGTCAGTTATTCCGAGAGCATCAACGAATGAGTCATCGAAGTTCAGTACTGTGCCAGCTGGCTGTTGATCTAAAGCCAACTGAAGAAGGCTTGCAAAGCCTTTTGTTGTTGGGGCTTCATCAGGTGCTGTTAGGAAAATGTTTACTATGTTTTGTTCATCTAGTTCCACAAAAAGGTAAACAGGGGACTGGCATTCCTCAACTCGTTCTAGAAGTTCAGGATGATCCTTGTATCGCTCAGGCAGTGCAGGTAGGTTCTCAGAGTACTCAAGTAGAAGCTCTAGCTTCAGATTCTGCGGCACCTCTGCAAATGCAGCAATTATCTCTTGTGCTCCTGGAGTTGTTGACATGCTTAGAAACCTACAGGAACTGCTCCTGGTTCTTCACCCTTAACAATTGGAACACGCACGGTGGAACCCCACTCAGTCCATGAACCGTCGTAGTTTCTAACCTTAGGAATTCCCAGTAGGTAGGTAAGAACAAACCAGGTGTGGCTAGATCTTTCACCGATTCTGCAATAGGCGATTACATCGCTTGCATCAGAGATTCCAGCATCAACGCGGTAGATCTGGTTTAGTTCTTCGATTGTTTTGAAGGTCTGATCCTCGTTGACTGCCTTGCTCCATGGAACAGATCTAGCGGTTGGAATGTGTCCACCTCTAGATGCACCTTCGTTTGGATAGTCAGGCATGTGTAGCTTCTCACCGGTGTATTCAGCTGGGCTACGAACATCAATCATTGGCTTTCCAAAATGAGCTAGGACGTCATCCTTGAACGCTCTGATTGAAGAGTCATCTCTTGCAATCACTGGATAGTCAGTAACTGAACGCTCTGGAGCATCTTTGGTTAGCGCGCGACCTTCCTCGACCCACTTTGAACGTCCACCATCCATGATGCGGATATCTTTGTGGCCAAATAGTTTGAATACCCACATCGCGTATGTTGCCCACCAGTTGCTCTTATCTCCATAAAGAACGATGGTGTCCTCGCGGCTAATGCCCTTACTAGAAAGAAGCTTGGCCATCTCAGAACCGTTGATGTAATCACGGTTGTCTGGGTGATTTAGTTCGGTGTGCCAGTCAATCTTTACCGCACCTTCAATGTGGCCTGTTGAGTAAAGCAGGATGTCCTCGTTGCACTCCATTAGAACCAAGCCAGGTTGTCCGAGGTTTTCAGCTACCCATTGTGTTGAAACTAGAGCCTCAGGATGGGCATAGTTCTCGAAACGCGGGTTAGATTCAACTGGATAACTCATAAGAAAACCTCCGGGGTTTAGGCTGTTGATTGCGGTCCCTCTATTCTCTCAAAGTTTCGAACCAAAAAGAATGGCAATTTACTGAATGCTTATCAAGATTGATGATCTGGACTCTGATGTTTCCGTATCGGAACTTTTATCAGAGCTAGTTCCGCCTGCTGAGTTTGCCAAGGTATCCTTCGACTCCTACATCCCAGATGAGCGATTCTCTAGCCAGTCAGAGGCTAGGAGTTTAGCCTCAGAATTCGCGAAGAGCATTGGAAAGAAGAACTCAGCAAACCTAGGCATCTACCTTGACGGTGGATTTGGTGTTGGGAAAACACACCTCTTGGCGTCTATCTACTTCAACAGCGGAAAGAAGTCTGCCTTCGGAGCCTTCCTTGCTTACACAAGCATCATCGGTTACTTAGGGTTCGCTCAAGCAGTGGCTCAGTTCTCAAAGTATGACTTGCTCTGCATTGATGAATTCGAACTTGATGATCCAGGGGACACCATGATTATGTCTCGCTTCCTCAAAGAGCTTGCTTCTAAGGGAGTTCGATTCGCCGCTACGTCAAATACGCCACCAGCAGCTCTTGGTGAAGGACGCTTTGCAGCCGATAGCTTCCAGCGAGAGATTCAGTCTGTAGCGGATAAGTTCCAGATGGTTCGTATCGATGGTGACGACTACAGACACAGAGATTCTTCATTTGCCTTTAAATCTTCTGATGCCAATAAGCTCATCGAACTTGAGAACCAAGAGGGGAGAGTGCTGTCTGCTTCCTTAGATGAGTTAGTTTCTTTCCTTGGTTCAATTCACCAGTCAAGATACGCCAAGGTTTCAGAGCAGTTCAATCAGCTGATTGTCACTGATGTCCGCTTAATTAACGACCAGTTCGAAGGCATTAGGTTTGTAAGTTTCATTGACCGCTGTTACGAAGCCGGAGTTTCCCTGGCCTACACAGGTCTTGACCTGGGTTCTATCTTCAGGGCAGACCATGTTGAAGGGGCCTATCGAAAGAAGTATCTTCGCTGTTTGTCTCGTCTAGCAGCCATGTGCTCCAGATAAATCATTCAAATGTTTAACAATCTCGAAACATTTACTGAGGTTTACTGAAACATAGTTTGGCCATCATTGTCTCAATCCCACACTGGGCGTTAATCTTTGGAGGCACAAATGGATCAAGGAAACACAACATTCATACTCTTCTCAGCGGCTCTTGTTCTGCTGATGACACCAGGGCTAGCTTTCTTCTATGGAGGTATGGTCAAAGCTAAGAGCGTAGTGAGCATGATGATGCTCTCTTGGGGCTCTCTAGGTCTAGTTGGAGTGCTGTGGGTTCTCTACGGCTACGCAGTTAGCTTCGCTAGCTCAGACAGTCCAACCTTCATTGGTATTCCTGGTTGGTTTGGAATTGATACAGCTTCTCTAGGTCTGACAGCTGAAACAGCAGCGTCTCTAACCGAGACAGTGGACTCATACCCAACGATGGCATTTGTAGCTTTCCAAGCAACCTTCGCAATCATCACGGTTGCTCTTATCTCAGGCTCGATCGCTGACCGTGCAAAGTTTGGTGCATGGATGATTTTTGCTGGCATCTGGGCAACAATTGTTTACTTCCCAGTTGCAAACTGGGTATTCAACTACGGTTCAGCAGAAGACAACAGTGATGGTGGATGGCTTGTCCAGTTAGGTGTAATTGACTTCGCTGGTGGAACTGCAGTTCACATCAACTCTGGAGCTGCCGGTCTTGCTCTTGCACTAGTTCTTGGAAAGCGTTTTGGATTTAGCAAGGGAATCACTCAGCCACACAACGTTCCGCTAACCCTTCTTGGTGTTGCACTGCTTTGGTTCGGTTGGTTTGGTTTCAACGCAGGTAGCGCTCTAGCTGCCGACGGTGTTGCCTCCCTTGTATTTATTAACACCATTGCAGCTCCTTCTGCAGCAATGCTCGGCTGGGTTTTCGTTGAAAAGATTCGTCACGGTAAGGCAACATCTATCGGTGCAGGTTCTGGAGCTATCGCAGGACTAGTAGCCATCACTCCTGCTTGTTCTGTTCTTGATCCAGTTTGGGGCATGTTACTAGGTCTTATCGCTGGTGCTCTTTCTGCTCTTGCAATTGACCTGAAGTACAAGCTTGGCTTCGATGACTCTCTAGATGTTGTTGGTATTCACCTTGTTGGTGGAATTGTTGGAACTCTATACATCGGCGTCTTCGGTCGCGATGTTGGTTTTGCTTTCGGAAATGGTTTCGACCAGCTATGGAAGCAGGCAGTTGGAGCTGGAGCGGTACTCGTCTACTCATTCGTAATTGCCTTCGTAATCGGCTGGATCATTGAAAAGACAATGGGCTTCAGAGTCACAGCTGAAGATGAAATCGCAGGTATCGACACAGTGGTTCACGGTGAAGAAGCCTATGCTTTCGGTGCTGATAAAGGCTAAGTAACTCAATTTAGTGAGCCCCGGTGTATTCAACACCGGGGCTTACTTTTGACTAAATTTGCCTAAATCGGTTAGGGTTTAGTTGTCTTGAAAGAGACATGCGGATGTGGCTCAGTTGGTAGAGCACAACCTTGCCAAGGTTGGGGTCGCGAGTTCGAATCTCGTCATCCGCTCGAAGAGGTCTAAACCAAGATCCTTTGTTACATGGTGGAGTGGCTGAGCGGCCCAAAGCAACAGCCTGCAAAGCTGTCAACCCACGGGTTCAAATCCCGTCTCCACCTCCAAGAAACACCTACGGACGATTGGCGCAGTGGTAGCGCACTTCCTTGACATGGAAGGGGTCACTGGTTCGAACCCAGTATCGTCCACCAATACAACCCAGCAGACATAGTGGTAAAAGCCTAAGAGCTGAATTTCATTCCGAACCCATGGTGTAGTGCTGCATTAACCAAAATCCAGAGGCTTTAGAGTCATTCATTTTCTTGTTTGACCCATTTCAAACTACTGCCGCCCACCCTTCAAGGTCGGCTCTTCGTTGGTTATAGAAATGTAATCAATCTGCACGAAATTCAGATGCTTTGTAGAATAGTCTGACCCTGTTCAGGAACAGGATGGAGAAGACATGAACATAAAGGCAATTGGTTTAGTTGTTGTTTTAGGAATTTCACTTTCGGGATGCAGTTCTTCTAATGAAACCGCAGAACCACTACCGACAGAGGAATCCGTAGTCGAGGATCTGAATTGGGCTCCTGCAGGTTACAAATATTTCGATCAAAATTTTGACTCGCAAGTAGATGTTCATGACGTGGCTTACCAACCTGACCCAAATGCCGAAGGTGACGGCATCGGCACATCCTTCGGGTTTTTAGTTATGGCACAAAATGGATGCTCATCTCTTTACATAGAAGCGAATCTAACTGTTGATGGGATTGTTGAAGATTGGACGAACGCTTCAACCTCTTCACTTGCTCCTGGGCAGGAAGCTCGAATGTTGCTTCAATGGAGTCATGAAGAAGCAGGACAGGTTCAATGGACAGAAGTTAGTTGCATCCCTTAGAGCAACACAGGCGTTTGAACTATTTCTGAACACTTGGAGAGATTTTTGAAGAAACCGAGTCCAGGGAAGTCACAGATTATTTGGGGATTTATCCTCTTTATGGTTCCATTCTTCAGTAGCGGAACGGTTGTTCTCAATCAAAATTCAGGCGAACCTGAATTAATGTCGACAGAGTGGATTCGATGGGTTGGCATCGGTCTGATTGTCTATGGGTCCATAAAGAATTCTCGGGAGTCCAAGGGTTGACATGTTCCGAGGCTGGTGTTTCATCCCACACAATTCCTTAGAATTAAACTCCACAGGCAAAAAATGTCCTGAAACAAGAAACCCAGGGGAGCTAATTCTGACTCCATCTGAGCTCTATTCAATTTTTTTCCAAGAAGAATAGGAAGCTCAATCCAAGTGCAAGGTTTTTGCTGATTCAGTGACGCCGCCAGTGGTCCTGACAATAATCTTGGCGCAATCAGCTCCTCCAGGAACAACGAACTGCAACAGAGTTGCCGTGTTTTCAAGAAGTGTGAAAACAGGCACAGATCCAATTGCTACGGTTGCATCCAAGAGGTTAGAACCCTTCACAGTCACAACTATTTCACCCAGACGATTTGAAGTTTGTGAGAAAGAAGCAACTTTAGGGCTTGGCGGAATTACAGTGAACAGCTTCGTTTGATATACGCCTGCTGCGGTCGTGATCTTTATACGTCCACTGATAGCACCTTTGGGCACAACAACGGTTAGAGAGCCGTTTTCCTTGACGAATTTCTTAGCTGCTACATTTCCTGCGAACACCGCGCTCTTCGCATCCAAGTTGGATCCTTGGATGACGATTGTTTCACCAGCTCTCGCAGATGAAGTAATAGATGTGATGACGGTTGCCTGATACACACGATTCTTGGATGTAACTGTTCCACCAAGGTTAGTTACAGAAATCTTGGATCCTGATACAACCTCTCTAGGAACTGTAACGACAATGCTCGAGGCGGAGGCGACTCTGAAATCAGCTCTCACGTTACCGATTCGAACTGATGACACAGATCCAATGTTCTTACCTGTTAGCGAGATTGAAGAGTTAACTTCTCTCACTAAAGATGAAGGCATAACAATTGTTGGTTTGGATGTGACCTTTTCACTCGCAGTGAAAAGAGTTGAATATGTTGAGCCGCCTGTATTGGTTATTAGTATTCGACCTTTCTGATCCAGTGAAGGTGATAGCACCGTCATGCGTGTACCGGTCGAGTTCACATTTAGAACCTTTAGAGGAGTTCTAATCTCTGGAGATGTAGCTGTGGCCGGTGTGGAGAGGATGACAGTTTGACCCAGAGCGTCGCCCAAATTGCTTCCTGCAATGTCGAGGGCTTCACCAGACTTGGCACTTCTAGTACTCAAGTTCGAAATTGCGGGAGCTGCAGATGGCTTGGTGACGATTATGCTCACCCAGTCCTGTCTAGCAATATCACTACCTTCAACATTCAGGCGGACGTGCATGAATCTAGGGTCAAGCTCGTCTGGATTTGCAGTTGAACTTCCTGGATTCTCCGTAGCATCTTGGAAATCGTCTTCTGACTTGAGCGTGATCGTCGCATAACCATCATTCACAGTGGTCGTAACGGATGCTTGATCTAACTCACCCGAGGCTCCTTGCTTACTTACGCCATCAACTATCGTGTAGCTAGATGAGAATCTTGCGTTAGAACCAGATGCAGCTGCACCAAGCCTAAAAGTAACTTGCGTCCCATCAGGAGCATTCTCACCGGTTAGTTCGTTGGTGACTTTATAACTGAGCTGGAAAGTTGAGCCAACTTGAACGTATTTGGCAAAGTAACCTGTCTTGGCATCAATCCAGCCCTGAGAGACACTCGTCTTCCATAGCCAACTCTTGGTGCCATCGTGAGCATTTTTTGAATTCCAATCAGCTAGTCGTGCACTGAATGACGCGGGATTGACATCTGCACCCCTAGTTGAGTCAGCTCCATTGAATCGAACTTCATCCAAGAACCAACTTCCAACACTCTGGCCGGTTCCCCAATCGAAGAAGATAGTGGCCATGTTCAAGTCGGTGATTGTCTGGTCGAAGGGAGGGAACTCGAATGTATAAGTGTTCCAACCGACGACGCTCGTCACAGTTGCGTCTCTCTGATGGCTCTGAGTGAAGAAGGCAGAGTTGTCAATTCTCAACATGATTGATTTCCCAGCAACCGGTGAGTATATGTTTGCCTTCACAATAGGTCTATCACCTGAAATCAACGAAGTGCCTGGTCCGCTCGTTATCAATGTAGTTCCAGCCCAAGTTTCACCGGACTTGTTTACCCTCAAAGCTCTGTTTGGAAGATTAACTCTGTCTGCTGGTGGATCGGAAACCACACTCGACGTGGTGCCACCGAAGTCGACAGGAACATACCCAGAACTATCATTGGCTTCAAAGTTGACCACTATTGGAGGTGAGCTTCTGACGATTGAACTTGGTGCGCCATTGAACGAGACGTTATCTACGAAGTATGAATTGCTTACGCCACCCGAAGAACCCATGAAGTCTGGGAAAACAACCATGGAAACATACTCTTTGTCTGCAGACCATCCTTCTAATTGACTAAAGTCAATGGTTATCTGCGACCAACCTTTAGGAACGAGAACTGTCTTTCCCAAAGAATTTGGGTATGGATCAATCTCTACTCTGGTTGGCGAGTTAGCGATAGGTGAGAAGTAGTTGAACGATATACGCGGATTAGAGCCCGTCGTGATTCTAGTTGTAGCTTTATCAAATTGGACCACATAGATACCAGCCCAAGGTTCGGCTCCCGCAGGTTTCTCTATTTTCAGAGCCTTCCCTCCAGTGCCGCCTGCTGGAGAATCCTCAATTGAAGGGTTCGCGCCTCCAAAACCAACGCTGCGTTTACCGAGAACGTCATCATTCTCGAAGGTAAGGATTGTTGAGTTGGCCGAAGCAAATGGCGTACCCAAATCATCGATGGTACCTCCGGCAACTGAAACGTTGTCAATTTCATATTTTTGGTAAGCAATTGGGATTTGTGGTGCACCTGAGTAGGAACCATCACCTATGTCGAAGTTTGGAAAAATGATAAGGCTGGAATAGGCGATCTCGGGGTTCCAGCCAGCTCCGGTTGACATGTCGAAGGTCAAGCGGTTGAATCCTGGAGATGCCTGCACAACTTTCTGAACATAAGACCCCCCAGGGCCCTCTAGCTTGATTGAAAGTGGAGAAGGAACGTAATCCCTTGAGTAGTAATCGAGCGAGATCAGATACCTTGTCGAGTCAACCAATCGATAAGGGGTTGTGGCAGATCTCAGTAGAACAGCACCAGACCAGGGGTCTCCTGCTTTAGTGAAGCTAAGAACATCACTCGGCAATCCATCTCGAGTGTTGGTTGATCTGATGATTTCACTGGTCGCCCCGCAGAAGGTGTTGTCCTGAAGAGCAAAGGTTCGAAGTGGATCATTCGATTCGAAGTTTAGGAACATTGGAGTTGCACTCCATGCGTTGGCAGGAGAAATTCCTGAAAGAAGCAGTGATCCGGTGGCTGCAAATAAAGATAAAACTCTGAGTGCTTTGATTGAGATGGATTTATTGAAAGTCATTTTTGGCCCTTCGTATTCCCTGAGCAGCTGAATGGCTCAAGTTGAGTAAAGAAACTAGTTGCCTGAACTTTACTCTTCAAAGGCAGAGAAACACAGAGTTTGGGTTTGAATGTCTTAGGTTTGTTGCCAAATGTTTACAGGGTGAACTCAGGCTTTTTGTACCGGAGGACTCTCGAATAGTTGTTACGCACTGCTTTGGAATTAAACTAGGTGAGTACCGACGAGCAATCCGATTACGTATGTGATCCCCATGGTCATTCCGCTGACTAGCAAGTTTCTGATAATTCCGCGACCGGATTTAGCTTTACCAATCTTCGCTGCGACAAAGCCTGTGATGACAAGTGCTGCTGCTACTGATACAACAGTGGCTGGGATTCGATATTCAGTCCATGGACCTGTAACTGCAATAAGTGGGAGTAATCCACCAAGACCAAAAGCTACGAAAGATGAGATGGCTGCTTGCGAAGGGCTAACGTGCTGTTCAGAGTCAATGCCGAGTTCTGCTTCGGCGTGAGCTTTCAGTGCGTCTTTAGCAGTTAGTTCTTCAGCAATCTTGATGGCTAAATCTGGTGAAATACCTTTTTCCTCATAGAACCAAGCAAGTTCCCTCAGTTCCATTTCAGGGTTATCTAGATGCTCTTGTCTTTCAACTGCGAGGGCCGCCTTCTCACTGTCTTTCTGAGCGCTAACAGATGTGTATTCTCCACCAGCCATTGAGATGGATCCAGCAACTACGGCTGCAGTTCCTGCAATAAGAATTGATGATGCAGTTGCTCCTGGGGCTGCAGCAACACCTAGGACTAGACCCGAGGTGGACATGATTCCATCGTTGGCACCCAAGACACCAGCTCTTAGCCAGTTGAGTTTGGCTGCCATGCTTTGGCGTTGGAACTCTGCTTGAGCAATCTGAGTGTCAATCTTCTTGGAATTAGCTTTAGTCATAGTCCTAGGAAACACCATTAGAGGTGTTTCTAGTAGTAAGGGATGCCTTAGTTTCTCTGGAATAGACTTGAGCGATACAAGGTTATGGAGCCATTTTGAATAGCAACACAGAAGTAGCAATAGTCCTAGATGGTCAAAAGCAGCAGGTTCCTGCTACCTCGACGGGCTTTACGCTATTCACTGAGAAGAACATTGTTGCCATGAAGGTCAATGGCGAGCCTAGAGATCTAGCTCACAACGTCCAAGATGGGGATGTAGTTGAAGCCATCACTATTGATAGCCAAGATGGCCTAAACATCCTCAGACACTCTGCTGCACACGTTCTAGCCCAGGCTGTACAGAACATAAACCCAGAAGCAAAGCTCGGAATTGGCCCTCCAATCAAAGATGGCTTTTACTATGACTTTGATGTTGAGAACCCATTTACTCCTGAGGATTTAAAAGCCTTAGAAAAGGAAATGGAAAGAATCATTCGTGCCGGTCAACGATTCGTAAGAAGAGTGACTACAGACGAGGATGCCAAGAAGGAACTGAATAAGGAACCTTACAAGCTAGAACTTATTGGTTTGAAGTCAGGTAACTCTGATGTTGGCGAAGCATCTGTTGAAGTTGGTTCAGGCGAGCTAACTATTTATGACAACTTCGATGCCAAGGAAGGTGTCGTTGTTTGGAAAGACCTATGTAGAGGTCCACATCTTCCAAACACAAGAATGATTGGTAATGGTTTTGCTCTAACTCGAGTAGCTGCAGCCTATTGGCGAGGCAATGAAGCAAACAAGCAGTTGCAGAGAATTTATGGAACTGCGTGGCCTACCAAAGATGAACTTAAGGCTCACCAACTTCAATTAGAAGAAGCTGCGAAGAGAGATCACAGACGTCTAGGTGCAGAACTTGATCTGTTCTCATTCCCAGAAGAAATTGGTTCTGGTCTTGCTGTGTTCCATCCGCGCGGCGGAATCATTCGCAAGGTGATGGAAGATTACTCGCGTAAGCGTCACGAAGAGAGTGGCTATGAATTTGTTTATAGCCCTCATGTAACCAAGGCAAACCTTTTTGAAACTTCAGGTCACCTCGAGTGGTACGCAGAGGGCATGTTCCCTCCACTAAAACTTGATGAAGAGCTTGATGATGAAGGAAACGTAAAGCGTCAGGCACAGGATTACTACCTAAAGCCGATGAACTGTCCTTTCCACTGCTTGATTTATAAATCCCAAGCTAGGTCCTATAGAGATCTTCCGCTTCGCATGTTTGAGTTTGGAACTGTATACAGATACGAGAAGTCGGGTGTTCTACATGGAATCACTAGAGCTAGAGGTTTCACTCAAGACGATGCTCACTTGTATGTGGCTAGAGAGAGTATTGAAGTTGAACTAACAAATGTTTTGAACTTTGTTCTTGAACTTCTTCGTGATTATGGTCTAACTGATTTCTATCTAGAGCTATCTACTAAAGAAGAAGGCAATCCAAAGTTTGTTGGAGACAACGACATCTGGGTTGAAGCTACTGAAACTCTTGAAAGAGTTGCTACTAACTCTGGCTTGCAATTAGTTCCAGATCCAGGTGGAGCTGCTTTCTATGGTCCAAAAATTTCAGTGCAGGCAAAAGACGCAATCGGTCGCACGTGGCAGATGTCTACCATTCAGTTGGACTTCAATCTTCCTGAGAGATTCGACCTCGAATACACAGCTCCTGATGGCACTAAGAAGCGTCCTGTGATGATTCACAGAGCCTTGTTCGGTTCTATTGAGAGATTCTTCGGAGTTCTTACCGAGCACTACGCTGGACACTTCCCACCATGGTTAGCTCCTGTGCAAGTTGTTGGTGTTCCTGTTGCTGATGAGTTCAGTCCTTACCTGCATGGTATTGCGTCCGAACTTAGAGCAGCTGGTGTTCGCATTCAGATTGACGACAGCGATGAGCGTATGCAGAAGAAGATTCGTAACCACACCTTGGCAAAGGTTCCATACATGCTTATTGCTGGTGCTGAAGATCAATCACAAGGTGCTGTGTCATTTAGATTTAGAGATGGCTCACAGATCAATGGCATACCTAGAGAAGAAGCAATTGCTCGCATCTTGAAAGAAATAGCTGAAAAGGTTCAGGTTTAGTGAACGAAGAAATGGCTGGAGCAGAGGATGCTGCAACTCTTCAAGGGGTTTCTGATCCTTTTCAAAGGCTGTGGACTCCACATCGTCTCGTTTACATTCAGTCGGGTACTCAACCGCATGATGACGATTGTCCGTTCTGCATAGCTCCAACTCTTACTGACGAACAGGCACTCATAGTTCATCGAGGCGTTAGTTGCTACGTGTTACTGAATCTCTATCCATACAACTCTGGGCACTTGTTGGTTGTGCCTTACCGCCATATCCCTAACTACACCGACGCCACTTCAGAAGAGATTCTTGAATATGGAGAACTTACCCAACAGTCTATGAAGGTTCTAAAGGCTGTTGGTGGTGCTCATGGCTTCAACATCGGTATGAACCAAGGGGAAGTAGCTGGAGCAGGTATTGCCTCACACCTTCACCAGCATGTAGTTCCTAGGTGGCGAAATGATGCCAATTTCTTCCCAATCATTGCTCAAACAAAGGCTCTGCCTAAGCTTCTGGGTGATGTGAGAGTTGAAATAGCCAATGCCTGGCTAAACAATTCTTAACCTTGCCTTCGCCTCTTATTTAGGCATTTAGAATAGTGGCATGACTGATAAAGCAAATGACTCTAAATCAACCCCATTAGTAAAGCGCGGCCTCGCAGAAATGCTTAAGGGTGGCGTAATTATGGACGTGGTGACCGCTGATCAAGCAAAGATTGCAGAAGATGCAGGTGCAGTAGCGGTTATGGCTCTAGAGCGTGTTCCTGCTGACATCAGAGCTCAAGGTGGAGTTGCTCGTATGAGTGATCCAGACCTAATCGATCAGATCATTTCAAGTGTTTCTATTCCAGTAATGGCTAAAGCAAGAATAGGTCACTTTGTTGAAGCTCAGATCTTGCAGTCCCTAAAGGTTGACTACATCGACGAGTCAGAAGTTCTATCTCCTGCTGACTACGTTCACCACATTGATAAGTGGAAGTTTGATGTTCCTTTTGTTTGTGGAGCAACAAACCTTGGTGAAGCACTTCGTCGTGTAACTGAAGGCGCAGCAATGCTTCGTTCAAAGGGTGAAGCGGGTACTGGAGATGTTAGTGAAGCGATGAAGCACATCAGAACCATTCTTGGTGAAGTTCGTGCTCTATCAGCTAAGTCTGAAGATGAACTATATGTTGCAGCCAAAGAACTTCAAGCACCTATAGAACTAGTTAGAGAAGTTGCTCGCACAGGAAAGCTTCCACTAGTACTTTTCACTGCTGGTGGTATTGCTACTCCCGCAGATGCTGCTCTCATGATGCAGATGGGTGCTGACGGTGTGTTCGTTGGTTCAGGAATTTTCAAGTCTGGAAACCCAGCTGCAAGAGCGGCCGCAATTGTTAAGGCAACAACAAGCTACGACGACCCAGATGTTCTAGCGAATGTTAGCCGCGGACTAGGGGAGGCAATGGTTGGTATTAATGTTTCTGATCTCCCCGCTCCTCACCGGTTAGCTGACAGAGGCTGGTAATTCTTGCTTCCAATTGGGGTTCTATCCCTTCAAGGTGACTTTCGTGAGCATCTGCAAACTTTTGATGAGCTCGGCATCGAAACCGTCCGTGTTAAAAAGCCAGCTGATTTAGTTGGGATATCTGGACTAGTTATTCCTGGTGGCGAAAGCACAGTCATCGACAAGCTGAGTCAAATCTTTGAACTCAGAGCACCAATCATCGAACTAATCAAACATGGTCTGCCTGTGTTTGGAACCTGTGCTGGTTTGATTCTTCTAGCTGATCGAATTGTTGATGGAATTGAAGGTCAAGAGAGTTTTGGTGGTCTGGATGTATCAGTCCAAAGAAATGCTTTTGGTTCGCAGGTAGATTCCTTTGAAGCTGATCTGAACTTTGAAGGTATTAGTAGTCCTATCCACGCAGCATTCATCAGAGCACCGATAGTTTTAGAAGTTGGTAATGACGTTCGTAAATTGGCTGAGTTAGGGGATGGCAGAGTGGTCGCCGTGCGTCAAGGCAACCTATTAGGTATTAGCTTTCACCCTGAAGTTACAGGTGAAACTGCTGTGCACAAGTATTTTGCTGACATGTGTAAAGCCGCAGATTTCAATTCTGCTAACTAAACTTGTCTAGAAACAAACTCAAGGAGCATCATGTCGGGCCATTCCAAATGGGCAACCACCAAGCATAAGAAAGCGATCATCGATGGTCGCAGAGCGAAGCTATTCGCCAAGCTAATCAAGAACATTGAAGTAGCAGCCAGAATCGGTGGTCCTGATCTTGAAGGTAACCCCACTCTTTACGATGCAATCCAAAAGGGTCGTAAGTCATCTCTCCCTAAAGACAACATTGAATCAGCAGTTAAGCGTGGAGCTGGATTAGATGGTTCAGGTGTTGAATATCAAACGATCATGTATGAAGGTTATGGACCGAACGGTGTTGCCCTTCTCATTGAATGTTTGACCGATAACAAGAACAGAGCTGCTGCTGAAGTTCGCCTTGCTGTTTCTAGAAACGGTGGAACCATGGCTGACCCTGGCTCAGTTTCTTATCAGTTCAGCCGCAAGGGTGTCATCCTTGTGGAGAAGAATGAAACAACAACTGAAGACACTGTTCTAGATGCAGTTCTTGAAGTTGGGGTAGAAGACGTTCAAGATCGTGGCTATCAGCTAATGATTACAACCGACCCTTCAAAGATGGTTGAGGTTCGTGAGGCTCTACAGAGCAAAGAAATCGACTATGAGAGTGCTGACGTGGAGTTTGTTTCTTCAATGCCAGTTCAAACCGATATTGACACCGCTCGTAAAGTTATCGCACTGATTGATGCTCTAGAGGATTCAGATGAAGTGCAGAACGTCTATACAAACTTTGACATGTCTCAAGAAGTAGCGGCTCAACTAGATGCCGAATAAATCGCAGAGCGTTCTTCTGGGGTTTGACCCAGGTCTTACTCGCTGCGGTTTCGGCATAGTTGCTAAAACATCTTCTAGACAAGCCAACTTCATGGAAGTCGGCATATTTGAATCAGATAAGAGTCTTGATGACACTCAACGCATCGCAATTATCGGTGACCAGATTGCTAAGCTCCTTGATCGCATAAAGCCTGAACAGATTGCCATTGAAAGAGTCTTTGCTCAACAAAACCTAAAGAGCGTGATGGGCGTGGCTCAGGTATCCGGAGTCATTGCATATCTAGCTCACCTAAGAAAGATTCCTGTTACCTACTTCACCCCAACAGAGGTTAAAGCAGCTGTCACAGGTAGCGGTCGAGCTAACAAAGTCCAAGTGACCAACATGATGATGCAGATCTTGAAGCTCAAGGAAGTTCCTAAGCCAGCCGATGCTGCTGATGCTCTCGCTATAGCAGTCACCTTGGCTTGGCGTGGGGGAAAGAACAATCTGTCTCAACAATCAACAGAAACTAAAGCTCAAGAGAAATGGCGCAATGCCATCGCTTCATCTAAGAAATCTCAATAGCCCAGTTATCCTTGTTCTGTGATTGCACATCTAAGAGGTTCCGTACTTAGCCGTAAGGCAGGTCAAGTAGTTATTGACTGTGGTGGTGTTGGCTATCTCGTAAATGTGACTCCTGATGTTTATCAGTTGAGCTTCACTCAACAAGAGCTATCTCTTCACATTGCTCACATTATTCGTGAGGATGCTCAGATCCTTTTCGGTTTTCAAACTGAAGACGAACTAGAGGGCTTCAATCTCCTTTGTTCTGTATCAGGGGTTGGACCTAAGTCAGCTATGTCCGTGCTCACTCATCTAGGTGTAGATGGCATCGCTACGGCAGTTGCCACAGCGGATGATTCAATGTTCAAATCTGTTACTGGAATTGGCCCTAAGACAGCAAAGCTAATTGTGCTAAGCCTCACAGGAAAGCTAGTTTCTCTTGATAGTGGCTCAAAGAGTTCAGGAAGTTCAGAGAGCTCTGTTATCGCGGCCCTTGTTGGTCTTGGCTACCAAGAGAAGATGGCTAAGAGTGCTGTTGAATCTGCACTAAAGAGCAACCCTCAATCAAGCGAATCAGAGCTTTTGAAACTGAGCTTGTCCAACCTATCTAGCGGGCGGAAGTAACACTCATGTCTGATGAGTTGATGGGTTCTGAGGCAGATAGTTCAGATTTAGTATTTGAATCTGCGATTAGACCCCAGTCGCTGAGTGAGTTCGTCGGACAGAACAAAGTACGTGGACAGATTCAATTGCTTATTGATGCAGCTTCAATTCAGCAGAGAACTCCTGATCACATTCTGCTTGCAGGTCCTCCAGGCTTGGGTAAAACAACACTTGCGATGATTGTTGCCCACGAATCTGCAAGACCATTGAGAATGACTTCGGGGCCAGCTATTCAGCACGCGGGAGACATGGCTGCAATTCTGTCTTCGCTATCTGCTGGCGAAGTTCTCTTCATTGATGAGATCCATAGAATGTCTCGTTCCGCAGAAGAGATGCTTTATCTAGCGATGGAAGACTTCCGCGTTGATGTCATGGTTGGTAAAGGTGCAGGTGCTACAAGCATTTCCCTTGACCTCGATCCATTCACCCTCGTTGGAGCAACAACTAGAAGCGGGCTACTGCCTAACCCTTTGAGAGACAGATTCGGTTTCACCGCAAATCTTGATTTCTATTCAGATGAAGAACTTAGAGATGTCGTGTCTCGAGCTGCCAGCCTAATGAGCCTTGAAGTTGGACATGAAGCACTTTCTCTCATAGCTTCTCGTTCTAGAGGAACTCCTAGAATCGCTAATCGCTTGCTACGCAGGGTGAGAGACTTTGCTCTAGTTCACTCA
>JBIIPK010000032.1:0-5501 GCA_044342685.1 Rhodoluna sp. | reverse complement strand
TTACCACTATCGGCGAAGGCAATGATGGGCTTTGGTGGGCACTGGCTTTTGGAGCTGACTTTGGTGGCAACATGACCATCGTTGGAGCAAGTGCAAACGTAGTTGCTATAGGTCTGGCTTATGCCAGTGGCTACAAGATCACCTTCTGGCAGTTTGCTAAGTATGGAATCCCGGTAACCCTAGTCTCAACAGCCATGGCCCTGCCATATGTACTCATTAGGTACTTCGGCTAGCCTGCTAACCGCATAACCGAACTTATTCGTTCATGGCCTGCTTCTAAGTGGGGACATATCGGCAAGGCTGAGTAAGAACGGGCGATTGGTCAAGTATTCTGCCTATATAAACAGTTGAGTTAGCAATCAGGATCAAGCATGGCCAAAGCGGTAAAGACCAGGAAAGACCCTCTCTTTGAGTTCGTCGTGGTCTTTGCAATCATGCTTGGTGGAGTATTTTCCATCAGTTCTGACACACAAAAAGTTGAGGCTGAGCCAGAAGTAAAGCCTCCTGTTGTTGAAGTTGTAAAGAGAAGCTACGTTGTCCCAACTGGTAAACCGGAAAATCTTGTCACTGGACTAAAAGCACCATGGGAATTACTATTCCTTCCAGACGGACAGGCACTGGTTGATGAAAGAGACACCGGTTCCATTCTTCTAATCAGCAAAGATTTCAAGGTTTCTAAAGTTGGCTTCACAAGAGCAGCTCCACCATGTGAAAAGTTCTGCGAAGGTGGAACTCTAGGTATGGCCTATGCAGCGGATCGATTGGGAGGCAAACTTTCTCTCTTTGTTTTCCTAACTACTTTGAATGACAACCGTATTCTCAAATATGACCTCAACAATGATGAACCTGGTGGTTGGTCTCTTGCCAACAAGAGAGTGATTGTTAAAGGTATCGAACGTAGCGGTAAATCAACTACACACAATGGTGGACGTTTAGCTATCGGTCCTGATGGAAAACTTTGGGTAACACTAGGGGATTCTGGAATGAAAGGTTCCACCCCACAAAACTGGAATAAATTAGCAGGTTCCGTATTGCGAGTTAACTTAGATGGCTCTGTTCCAGATGATAACCCACGCAACTCTTTAGTGTGGGCAAAAGGATTTAGAGATACTCAAGGGTTGGCTTGGGATGAGTTTGGAAATGCGTGGACCACAGAATTTGGTCAGGACACTTGGGATGAACTAAACCTATTGGAAAAAGGTAAGAACTACGGTTGGCCAATTGCCGAAGGACTATATAAGTTTGTTGAAACTCCACTTGAACCTGGCAACCCCGGTTCAGATGCACAAGGCACAGATAAGAATCCTGCTCCAACACCAAATATTCCTTCAATGCCATCCAAGGATGTTTTGGTAACTGATCCTAGATACACACCACCAGTATTGACTTGGCATCCAGCAGAAGCTGCCTGCAGTGGAATTACTCATGTGCAGAGCACACTAATTTCAGCTTGTCTACGAGGTGGAAAGCTTTGGTTCATTCCTGTTCTTGGTGACAAGAAACTAGGAGAGCCTCAAGAGTTCTTCAAAGGAAGTTTCGGACGATTGAGAAAAGCTACCCTTGCTCCTGATGGATCTCTTTGGATCATCACCAGCAACAGAGATGGCCGCGGTGGTTGGTCAAGCGGTGGAGAAAATCCATTAGATGATCGAATTATTAGAGTCCAGCTAAAAAGCGTTACCTACGACTAAAGCGTTACTTAGTTCTATTACTGAGCCAAAGAACCAGACCAATAATCGAAGCTACTGCTCCAATTGGTAGCGTAACCAAGAGCAAGAACAGAGCGGTTCCACCGCCATCGCCTCCAGTGCTGAACATGTTCCCACCTATTGGGGTGGTAAGTATGGCAATAGCTATTGGGGAGAGGGCCAATAGACAACCGCCCCCTGAAAGCCAGCGGCCAATTAGATTTTTCCTGTTTTTGGATACATCCCAGCCACAGTTGGCGCAGTAACGCTCTAGGCCAACTCTATTTTCCCCACATCGCGTACATTTTTCCATTAGGACTCCCATACCTTGATAGCTACAGCCTATTTAGAGGGCTAGTGAATGTGCTGTGAGGTGACTGAATCGTTACCAAATAGCGGTGGAAAGGCCAGTAATTGTCCCCAAGCAGGCTCTAGGCTCATAACTACATCGATGTTTTGTGCGAAGCGTCCTTCTTGAAAGGCATTACGTGTTTCGCAAAATTATTGCCGGCTTACTAGCCCTTCCTCTAATCACCTCAGGCATCTCTGCAGCTAACGCAGCTGTAGTCCCTTATACACAAAACTTTGAATCAATGACCACCTATAACGGCGTTGACTTTGATGGCGGTGTAGGAACAGTAGTTTCTGACCAACCTGCAGGTGAAGGATTCACTTCTGGTAAAGCTCTTAAAATAGAGACAAAAGAAGCAGCATGGGCAGGAACAAAGCTTGTATTACCTGCAACCTCCAGCTTCATCTCAAACGCAAACAAGACAGGAACAATTTCTGTTTACTCGCCTGATTCAGAAGACCGCTGCTTTGTGCTAAAGCTGGAGGGTGGTGGATCCATAGAGCGAAGCCTCAAAGTTGTTCAGGGTTGGCAGACACTTACCTTCAACTACTCAATGAACTATAACCAAGCAGTGAATTACAACGTTCTTGTTTTCATGCCAGATTTCAAGGGGATTGGTTGCGCAACAGAATCCGGATCTAAACCAATGACCACTTGGTATGTTGACAACATCTCTTTCCCAGGCTTTAGAGATTCAGCAGAAGTTGTTGTTCCAGAAGAGCGTTCAACTCCATCTACTCTTCTAAATTTTGAGCCAGATGACACATCAGGCTACGAACTAGTTGACTTCAACGGAGCTACATCAAGCGTTGTTACCGATGCTCCTGCTGATGGTTCAATCGGTTCAACAAAAGCCCTCAAGGTAACCACAACAGGAAACAATGCAGGAACCGTGCTTGTTTCAAAAAGTCGTGCCGCATCTTTGATTTCTGCTTCATCATTTGTTGTGAAGGTCAATATCCATTCTCCAGCGTCTGGAAAACTGATAATGCTGAAGCTAGAAAGCATCGATCACCCATCTCAAGTTGTAGAGATTAGACAGACTAGCGTTGCTGGTTGGAAGACCTATAGTTTCAACTTCGAAGTAGGTGGCAACCTAACACAGGATTACCCAAGAGCTATCGTGTTCTTCGACTTCCTTGGTGATGGTTCAGCTAACCCTTGGTACCTAGATGACCTAGCTTTCAATGGTGCAGTCGGCGCATCAATTCCTGGTGGAGGCGGCGGAGGCGGTGGCGGAAACGCTGGTGCTGGTGAAGCAGTCGAAACTCTTCTAACTTTTGAAGGTAACGATTCTCTCGGCGCGCTTCTTACAGGAACAGCTGTAGATGACCAGCCCCACGGTGTTTTTGGTGGAGCTTCAGCAATTATCACAGAAGCTCCTGCAGGTGGTCTTGGCGGTAACGTCTTGGCTATCACAAAGTCTGGAGCAGAGTGGTCTGGAGTGAATGCACTAGTCAGTCTTGATGGTTCATACCGATACAGCGATGCAACCAACACCAAGGTAACTTTCAACTACTACTCACCTAAGGGTGGAAGCCCAGTTGCATTGGAACTTTGGAATGGCGCTACATTGGCTGTTTCAATGACCCAGCCTGCTAATGCTGGTTGGAACAACATTGAGTTCGATCTATCGACCTCTTCAGGATGGTCAGCCTTAGTGAAGTACGACAAGTTAGTCATCTTCCCTGACTTCCAGGTAGCAGCAGCAAACGAAGTCTTCTACTTGGACAACCTTGCCGTCAATGGAGCAGTAACTCCTCAGATCACTATCGTCCCTGTTGTTCCAGAACCGCCAGCAACTAAGGTCAAGCCTTCTGTTAGAAAGGCAGCTTCTGTGTCAACAAAGACACCTAAGGTTGGAGTCACTCTGACTGCATCTAAGGGTCTATACAGTGGAAGCTCAACTATCACTTACAAGTACACCTGGTACCGCTGTTCAGTTCTTGGTAAGACAGCACTAAAGTCAAAGCCAGCTGCATCAGCTAAGTGCTCAGTAATCTCTGGAAAGACTTCTAGCTCATTGAAGCTAAGCAAGTCCGATAAGGGTAAGTACATCAGAGTCATGGTTACAGCTAAGAACTCTAAGGGTTCTGTATACAACATGTCTAAATCGACCACTAAAAAGGTCAAGTAACTAAAAGAGATTGGAACTAAACCCCCGAAGATAAATCTCCGGGGGTTTAGTTGTTAAGTCTTAGCTAACTGCTTTTTTGATCAGAGCTTTAATTTCAGCCTCAACCTTTGGGGTTAGTTTGGTAAGCGCGTATGACGATGGCCAGAATGTTCCGGTGTCCAAGTTAGCGTGTTCAGAAAAACCTAGAGTTGAAAGTCTAGTTTTGAACTTGGCTGCATTTTGGAAGAAGATGATGACTTTACCGGTCTTACCTGGAGTGTAGAAGGCAGGCATGCCATACCAAGTCTTTGGAATTAGATGAGGAGCGTTCTTAGCAACTAGCTCTTGAATCTTGAGGGCCATGGCTTTTTCATCCTTTGGCATCTCATTTACTTTCTCCATGAAAGCTTTGAGATCAGCTGCTCCACTGGCTGCCTGCTTGGCTTCAGCGGCTCTGTCTTTCATAGCCTGGCGTTCTGCTGCTGTGAAACTTGCAGTTGTTTTCTTCTCGGCCATGGGCCTTCCTTTCAACTATTACATCCAATTTTAAGACACTGTTTTGGCGTAACCTTAACCAATGAGTGATCTAGACGCAGTCGGCCAGAGGGATAATTGGACTTGCTGGATTTGTGATGAGCCAGTGGATTCTGAGGGGTCTGTCAACAATGACCGCGGACCTTCGGCAGATAGCTACTTTGTTGTCAAAGCCAAAAAGGGTGAAAAAGCCAATGAGCGTTTAGCTCACAGATCTTGCAACACCATGAAGGGCAAAATTGACCCTGTTATCCAGTGGCCTTCTCATCTAATGGTGTTTGAACCAGCTCCGATTATTGCAACAGTAGAGCGGCTAGCTAAGAAGGGTGGCAAAGAGGCTATTGGTCGCTGTGCCGATAGTAAAGATGCCGACCTCGCATCCTCTTGGCTAGTAGATCGACTTTCAAGGTTTGCACCTGACTCAGAGTTCAAGGTCGACATCATTCAAGGTGGCGGTCAGTACGTTCTTATGCTGAAAGCTAACTAACGTGGCTAAGCCAATCAAAGTCATTTTCCTTACCTTCTACTTTGAAGCTTGGGATGCCTTTGATGATATCTATAGACAGATGAAAGCTGACTCTAGATTTGACCCAATGGTTATCACAATGCCTAGAAAGCTAACCGGTTATGAAAAGTTTCGAGATGAGGAACTAGTTAGCTCGTACCTAGACACACTCGGCATTGATCACGAGCGATTCCAGTTCAAAAAGAGTAAAGACGGTCTAGCAAGACTAAAAGAACTTGCTCCAGACTATTTGTTTTTGAACTACCCTTGGCAAAGAAATTACAAGAAGAATTACCAGATAGAAAA
>JBIIPK010000031.1:0-5742 GCA_044342685.1 Rhodoluna sp. | reverse complement strand
TAGGTCAGCACGGTGTGAACATCATGGAATTCTGTACTGCATACAACAATGCAACTGCAGACCAGCGTGGAAACGTTGTTCCTGTTGAGATCACTGTGTATGAAGACCGTTCATTCACATTCATCCTGAAGACTCCACCAGCAGCTGAGCTAATCAAGAAGGCAGCTGGAGTAGCTAAGGGATCAGCAACCCCTCACACTGTGAAGGTAGCAAAACTTACTCGCGAACAGGTTCTAAAGATCGCAGAGTCAAAGATGGCTGACCTCAACGCCAATGACGTTGAAGCAGCAGCAAAGATCATCGCTGGTACTGCCCGCAGCATGGGTATCACCGTCGAAGGTTACTAAGCAACAAAAGAAACAAACGGAAGTGGGAGAGTCGCGCGCGACTCGTTCAACCACAACTGTGACCAACTAAACAAGAAGGAAAAGCAGAATGGCTAAGCGCTCAAAGGCATATATTGCCGCAGCAGAAAAAATCACTGAAGGTAAGTTCTACACACCTGCAGAAGCAGTAACTCTAGTTAAAGAAACTGGAACATCTAAGTTCGACTCAACTGTTGAAGTTGCAGTGAAGCTTGGTGTTGACCCTCGTAAGGCTGACCAGATGATCCGTGGAACCGTTGGTTTGCCACACGGTACTGGTAAGACAGCACGCGTTATCGTATTCGCAACCGGTGCAGCTGCAGATGCAGCTCGTGAAGCTGGAGCAGATGAAGTCGGTGGCGATGAGCTAATCGAGAAGGTAGCAGCTGGTTGGACAGACTTCGACTCAGCAGTATCGACACCAGAACTTATGGGTAAGGTCGGTCGTCTAGGTAAGGTTCTAGGTCCTCGTAACCTAATGCCAAACCCTAAGACTGGAACTGTTACTCCAGATGTAGCAAAGGCTGTTACTGACATCAAGGGTGGAAAGATTGAGTTCCGCATTGACAAGCAGTCAAACCTTCACTTCATCATCGGAAAGATCTCTTTCACTAAGGAACAGCTTGGCGAGAACCTAGCAGTTGCTCTAGATGAAATCTTGAGACTAAAGCCTTCATCTTCAAAGGGTAAGTACCTTTTGAAGGCGTCTCTAGCAACAACCTTTGGCCCTGGTATCCCACTAGACACCAGCGTCACCAAAGTAGAGTTCTAAAAAGTTTTACCTAGCATTCACTAAAGAAAGTTAGGCTGAAGGACCAGGAGAAATCCTGGTCCTTTATGTTTCTTGTAAGCAGTTCGTAGAAATGCGAATGTAGATCGAAAGGTTGGGATATTGCCAACAGAACCGTTTGGTGCAGCCACACTGCTAGATACAAAAGATCCAATGGGGCTAAGAGCAACAGCTCCTCTACTAGACGCGTGGATACGCGACATGGAGACAGATAGATCTCCTTTTCAAATCCCCGGCCATAAAGGTCGCACCAATCTAACCGGTCCCATCGTTGATGGTGACATTCCAGTTCTGCCAGGTAATCACCCATATCGAATCTCCCCTTCCCTAATCCTTGAAGCTGAAAAACTAGCTGCTGATCTATGGGGAGCAGACCTATGCCGCTTTGGTGTTAATGGTTCATCTGGTTCTAACCACGCAGCCGTTATGGCAGTAGCTGGTCCCGGTGACAAAGTCATTGTTTCTAGAACACTGCATAAATCAGTTCTGGTTGGCATGGTTTATGCCGGAGTTATTCCAGTGTGGGTAAGACCGGAGATTAACCCAGCTACAGGTTTACCTGAGTACCTACCTTCATCAAGGTTGAGAGAAACTCTTGAACAGCATCCAGATGCTAAGGCTGTTCTTATCGGTGAACCTTCATATGTTGGAACGATGTCTAACATTCCAAGACTTGCCAAGGTCTCTCATGAGTTTGGTGTTCCACTAGTAGTTGATGCTGCTTGGGCTGCTCACTATGGTTTCCACCCAGAACTACCTCAGCATCCCCTTGCTGAAGGAGCAGACATTGTTGTCACCTCTGCACACAAGACTCTTCCTGCCTGGTCTCAAGCAAGCTTTGTTTTAGTAAGAGAAGGTCTAGTTGATCTAAAGAGATTCAACAAAGCATTTGATTCAACCCAGACAACTTCTATGTCGGGAAGAATTCTTGCTTCTATCGACGCATCTCGTGCTCTTCTAGAAAAGCACGGCTATGACCTGATTGACCCAATCATTGACGCAACTGAAAAGGGCAGAGCAACACTTGTTGCTGCTGGCATTGAAGTTATTGATGGTGAATACATTGATCCCCTCAAACTTGTTATCTTGCTTCCTAAGACCGGAGCAGATGGAAACCTAGTTGAGCAAGATCTCCTAAATGCCAACATTGATGTTGAGATGGCAAATAGAGATCTAATCATTCCAATGATTACCTTTGCTGACACACCTGAACTAATTGAAGACCTAGTAAACAGAATCATTGAGTCAGTGAACAAACACAGAGGTGAACCAAGAGCTGTTTCAACTGCAGCCGTGTTCTCTATTGTTCCTGAGGTAGTAGTGAGCCCTAGAGATGCTTTCTTCTCTAAGCAAGAAGTAGTAACAGCAGATAAAGCTGTTGGTCGAGTATCAGCAGAGATGATCTGCCCTTACCCACCAGGTGTTCCAGTGCTATCTCCAGGAGAGAGAATCACTCAGCAAGCTTTAGATGCACTATTTGAAGCTAGAGATACTGGCGTGAGAATTGCATTTGCGGCAGATAGAACTTTAGAGACTTTTGTAGTTCTGCCTGAATAGCTAGTCATCGTAAACGTTCTTACGATGTCCAAACTTGATCATTACTAGCGTGAATGTATCGTCTTCGACATCAATGATTACTCGATACTCTTGGACTCTCAGGCTGTAAAACGGAGCCCAATCTCCTTTTAGTTGTTTGAGCTGACTAACTGGTTGGTCGCTTTCGAGCAGTTGAGCCAGCTTTCTTAGCACTCTTTGCTTGGCTAACTTTGGCAGTCGATCCAGTTGTTTTCTTGCTGCTGGGAGCCATCCCAATGTCCATTCTTGTGAGTCCGGCATCTTCTAAAACCTCGTCAAATGAGTACCGCTTTTGGTTACGTCCACCTGCGGCGATGTACTCGCGAATAGCCTCAAGATCACGAAGGTCTTCTTCAAATTCTTCAATTCCGCGTTCTATCAATTCGCGAATGAAATATGACTTAGGTCTTCCACTTTGGGAAGAGAGTTTGTCTATTCGATCCTTGAGTTCGCTTGAAAGCCTGATTGTTACCATAGCCATTATTCTCTCCTGTCTTACATGTCTTACATGTAAGACTAAATGAGATTGTGGATAAGTTCAAGACTTATTGCTTGTAATCTTTGCCCCGGTACTGGATTCGTTGAATCTCTATTTGGTTACTCGCGTTGTGAATTTTGAAGACAACACGAATCTTTCCGACTCTTGAGCTCAACGAATCCTTGAGGTTCCCATCAAGCCACTTCGCAATGTCCAGTGGATTTGAAGTGTGTTCTAGTTGATCAATTCTTCTTATTACTCGACTTCTTGGCACCGGATCGAGATTCTTTAGGTCTTTTGTTGCTTTTCGGGTTAGAACTATCTGCCAACTCTTGTTCACGTAATTCAGCTTTCACTTGCTCCCAGGGGACGGTCTCTCGATCCTCTGGACTGCCGGCGAGTAGCTCTTTTATAGCCAATTCACCAAGCACCTGATCTTCCATGTCTTCAATAGACTGGGCAATCATTTTCTTAACAAAGTGAGACTTGGTGCGACCGCTGCGCTGGGCTAGCCAGTCAAGGCGTGCGTTCAATTCGTCACTTAGTCTGAGGGTCAACATGGCCATAATTCTCTCCTGTATTACATGTATTACAAACAACCATAAATGAGATTGTGGATAAGTTCAAGGAGATTCGGATACTGATAATAGGTTCTCCAAACTCACCGTATAAAGAGAAACAAATATCAAAGTTCTCGGGAATAAACCCATGCGGGAAATAGTTCTTATAACTAGCGATGTCAGTGGTCAGGACTAGCATCTTATTCCCAGAGCAATTACCGATCTAGTCAGGAGATTTTCATGAGCAAAAATGCAAAAAAGTTCCAGAAGCCTCAAGCTAGCAAGCACAATGCTAGATGCACCCAGACACCTAGCAAAGAGCGTTACCGTGACATGAAGGAAGCTAAGCGCGACCTACGTTTCTTCAGAAGCAGAGCTGCTGAAGACATGCAGACCCAGGGTTGGACCACCTTCAACCAGAAGCGCGTCTATGAGTGCTCAGGGTGTAAGGGTTATCACCTAACATCTCAGGAGCTAGGCAGAGTTGAGTTCGAAGTAGTTAGAGCACCAGAGCTGACAATTGCCGATCTAATTCTTTCCGCATAACCGGGAATAAACCAAAGTTCCAACCGCTTTACACAATTAGAGCTAGCCCATGGAAGGGGCCGACCATAAACTTTTTCGACATCATTGGATTTCTAGTCCTGCTATTTCTAGCTGGTGTTGTGATCTTTGCTATCGGCATCCACTTCTTTATTGCTCTCTACGCAGCCTTTGGTAACCCCAAACCAGCTCCCCGCCCCACCAGTAAAAACGATTCCGAATATTAAATAATCGGGAACGGCGTGTTTGTATCCAAAACACAAAAATAGTTTCACAATAACTTTCCAACTAAATTTTCCAACCCCCTAAGGCACATAGAAGTGTCAGAACCTTGGAGCAAAATGAACGTAGATTTCACAACCCCTGAAGACGAACTCTGGGAAGAATTCAACCAAGCAGCAACACTCCCTGCTCGCAGAGTTGAGATCCTCTATAGCTTTGGTCAGCGCGAAGCTTGGAACTTCACATCCAAGGAACCAATGAAATATTGGATGCCAGCACTAGAGATGGCTAGAGAAAACCAGCTTGTTCGTGAGTGGGTTGAGGTTACTGAGGTAATCACTCGTGAATACATCATGAATCAGCATGAGTATGAACTTGCTATCGAGATGGCAAATGAAGGTTTAGGTCTTATTCCTGAACTTGCCTTTGATCTGGAAGATCGCGTCTCGCAAGCTCATCTCACCTGGGGTAAGGCAGTGGCCTACGACAACCTTGAAAAGTACCCTGAAGCTCTAGCGTTTTTCAACTTAGGTTCAAGAATGTATGCCAATGTTGGCAATGACGTTCTGGCAAACGTCCTTGCTAGTGCTTCAGCATTCATTCACACCCAGCTTGATGAACACGATGAAGCTGAGAACATGCTTCCTGCCATTAGAGAGTTCTTTATTCAGAAGGAAGACCTAGCCAGAGTTGCCTACTGTGATCTAATTTCAGCAATTGTCATGATGCATAAGGGTCAGTACCAAGAGGCACTTGAACTAGCCCTTGAAGTCAAGTCTGTAGAGAAACAAATCAACAAACTAGATTCAGGAACCTTGCGTTGGGTAGCTAAGGCTTACTTCTATACCGAGAACTATGAAGAAGCAGTGGCTCATTACCGTCAAGCAATCAAGATGGCAAGCAAGAAGCCTGACCGTGACTATAAAGATGTAGTCAAGGCAACGCTAGGGCTTGCTGAGGTTTATGCAGCCCAAGGTAAGACTAAGGAAGCTACTGCAGCAAGATTCGACGCCAAAGTCATGGACAAGCGTTTGAAGAAGCCAAGATTGACTAACAGCGCTAAAGCAATCAAGGAAGTTGAACAACTGCGCGCTAAAGGTGAATACGATCTTGCTATTCAACTCACAGCTGAACTAGTTCAAGAAAGCTCAGAGGCAGGAGACATCTCACTTCGCCTTCGTGCAGAATGCGAACACATCATCACCAACT
>JBIIPK010000010.1:0-50465 GCA_044342685.1 Rhodoluna sp. | reverse complement strand
CCTCAACAACTGCAGCTGCTTCAACAGGTGACTCAGCGATAGCTGGGTATGAACCAGCATCAAGAGTTGCTGTGCGCTCTGAGGCAGTGTTGATTCCCAATGCCTGGCGAGTTTCAGTTGGTAGGTAGTCAATTGCTAGACGACGGAAGATGTAGTCCATCAATGACTTAGCCATACGGATGTCCTTGTCATCAGTCAAACCTGCTGGCTCGAATGAGACGTTGGTGAACTTCTGTACGTAAGTTTCTAGTGGTACACCGTACTGGAGACCAATTGAGACTGCGATTGAGAATGCATCCATAACACCGGCAAGAGTTGATCCCTGCTTACCTAGCTTTAGGAATACTTCACCAAGAACGCCATCTGGGTATGTACCTGCAGTCATGTAACCTTCTGCTCCACCAACAGTGAATGAGGTGGTTGATGAAGGACGTGACTTAGGAAGACGCTTACGCACTGGGTGTGAAAGCTGAACTGGGTTAGCTTCTGCTGGAGCAGCCTTCTCTTCAACCTTTGCCTTAGCATCGCTAAGAGGCTGACCAACCTTACAGTTGTCGCGGTAAATAGCTAGAGCCTTTAGACCATACTTCCAGCCCTGGAAATAAATTTCCTTGACTTCTTCGATGGTTGCAGTCTCTGGCATGTTTACAGTCTTTGAGATCGCACCTGATAGGAACGGCTGAACTGCAGCCATCATTCTCACGTGACCCATTGGCTCAATCGCACGGATACCAACAGCAGTGTCGAAGATTGCGTAGTGCTCTGACTTTAGGCCAGGAGCGTCTACAACGTGTCCGTTTGTGCTGATGTGATCGATGATTGCTTCGATGGTCTCCTGAGAGTAACCAAGTCTGTGCAATGCGAATGGAATTGTCTGGTTAACAATCTGCATTGAACCACCGGTTGAGAGCTTCTTGTACTTCACTAGTGAGAAGTCAGGCTCGATACCTGTGGTGTCACAGTCCATCATGAATCCGATTGTTCCGGTAGGTGCAAGCAATGAAGCCTGTGAGTTACGCCATCCGTTTGATGAACCGATCTGTGTGTTTAGTGCCCACTGACGAGTTGCGTGCTCTAGAACTGAACGGTCAACCTCTGAGATTGAACGTAAGTTCGCGTTTGCAGCCTCGTGCTTACGCATGATGCGGTCGTGACCTGGCTTGTTGTGTAGGTAGCCATCGTAAGGACCAACAACACCGGCAAGTTCAGCTGAACGACGGTAAGAAGCTGCTGACATCAATGATGTGATTGCAGCTGCTAGAGCCTGTCCTTCTGTGCTGTCATAAGGTAGACCGATCGCCATTAGCAATGCACCAAGGTTTGCGTAACCAATACCTAGCTGACGGTAAGCACGTGTGGTCTCACCAATCTTCTCGGTTGGGAAGTCTGCGAAACAGATTGAGATATCCATTGCAGTGATGATCAACTCTGAAGCCTTAGTGAACTTCTCGCTGTCGAATGAACCGTCTGGGTTCAAGAACTTCAACAGGTTCAAGCTCGCTAGGTTACATGATGAGTTGTCCAAGTGCATGTACTCAGAACATGGGTTAGAAGCAGTAATGCGACCTGATTCTGGAGTTGTGTGCCAGTCGTTGATGATGTCGTCGTACTGGATACCAGGGTCCGCACATGCCCATGCAGCATAGGCAATCTTGTCCCATAGCTCGCGAGCATCTACTTCTTCAATAACTTCACCGTTTGTACGAGCACGTAGACCGAAGTTTGTGCCACGCTCAACAGCAGTCATGAACTCTTCGTTTACACGAACTGAGTTGTTTGCGTTCTGGTACTGAACAGAGTTGATGTCCTTGCCACCAAGCTCCATATCGTAACCAGCATCGCGTAGTACGCGAATCTTGTCCTCTTCGCGAGACTTGGTCTCAATGAATTCTTCGATGTCTGGGTGATCAACATCTAGAACAACCATCTTCGCTGCACGACGTGTTGCACCACCAGACTTGATTGTTCCTGCAGATGCATCCGCACCACGCATGAATGAAACAGGACCTGAAGCTGAACCACCTGATGAACGTAGAAGTTCCTTTGAAGAACGGATACGTGAAAGGTTTAGACCTGCACCTGATCCACCCTTGAAGATCATTCCTTCTTCGCGGTACCAGTTAAGAATTGATTCCATTGAGTCGTCCACTGACAAGATGAAACAAGCTGAAACCTGCTGTGGGCTTGAGGTACCAACGTTGAACCATACTGGTGAGTTGAACGCGAACACCTGGTTTAGAAGCATGAAGGTTAGTTCGTGCTCGAAGATTGTTGCGTCTTCTTCAGTAGCGAAGTAACCGTGGTCACGTCCACCCTGTGTGTAAGTCAAGACAACACGGTTGATCAGCTGACGAAGGCTGAATTCACGTGCCGCAGTTCCTAGTGCACCACGGAAGTACTTTGTGGTCACGATTGTTGAAGCGTTCAAGCTCCAGAACTCCGGGAATTCAGCGCCACGCTGTTCGAAGATGGTCTCGCCAGTCTTCCAGTTGGTCTGAACTACATCACGGAACTCCCAGTTGACCTGGTCGTACGGGTGAACGCCTTCGGTGGTGTAAATACGCTCAATCTTGAGCCCTTTTTTCCCCTGAGCCGCACCAGCGTCAGTGTAAGCCGATGTATCGGTCATTGTGTTGCCTTTCTTTTAGTTTTTAACTTTGATTATGTTTTGTAATCGCATTCGACTAGGTCGACTGCGAAACCTGGTTTTCGCGCTCTACCTTGAGCACAGCTATTGCTGCTTCGAAATCTTCTAATGTTTCCCAACCCTGATAAACGCTGGCGTAACGCATAAACGCAACCTCATCAAGGGTTCTAAGTGGTCCTAGAATGGCTAAACCAACCTCTTGTGCCTCTACCTGCGCCGCTCCTGTAGCTCGAATTGTCTCTTCTACTGTCTGAGCAAGCATTGCTAGGTCGGCTTCACTAACAGGACGACCCTGGCAAGCCTTTCTAACACCGTTTGCGATTTTGTCGCGACTAAACGGTTCTGTGGTTCCCCCGCGCTTAACTACCGAAAGACTCGAGGTTTCAGTAGTTGAAAACCGAGATCCGCACTCAGGGCACTGTCTACGGCGGCGAATTGAGCTGCCATCGTCTGTAGTCCTTGAATCCATAACCCTGGAGTCCGCATAGCGACAGAATGGACAGTGCATGTTTTCCTCCTTTTGTAGGGTATTTCGACCATTTTTTACTGGGTAGAGAAACCAATATACACACAAGATGTGGTGATATTTACGTTTCCCGTCCCTATATCTTGTGGTTTGGGTGACTTTCTTGCCTGTATTTGTATTTGTCGGCGTGTTGCCCCAATAAATCAAGGTTTAAGCCCAAAAACCCTAACCTTCAACCAAAGAATTAACCTTTTCGTTACCAAAAGAAAAGTCTTGGTTTTTTACTGAAAGCGGATTTTTATCGCTTCACCGTGGGCTTCTAAGCCCTCTGAATCTGCGATAGCGACTACGTTAGTCGAGACCTCTGACAAGGCGCTTTCGCTGTATTCGACGACCTGTTGAGGCCTCAGGAAGGTGTGTACACCCAATCCAGAGCCGAATCTAGCTTGGCCACCGGTAGGCAGAACGTGGTTTGAGCCAGCGAGGTAATCCCCCAAAGATACAGGTGAGAAACTTCCTAAGAAAATAGCCCCAGCATTGGAGATCTGGCTGACCAAGCGGTCATCTTGGCTGGTTTGGATCGAAAGGTGCTCAGTGGCATACAAATCGGCGACTCTGGCGGACGAATCCATGTCTCTAACCAGCACCAAAGCGCTCTGCTGGCCCCTGAGGGCCTCTAGAATCCTGGATTTGTTTGGTGCTGCTTCCACCTGTTTTGCAAGCTCTAAAGCCACCTTGTCGATGAATTCTCTAGAGTCTGAAACCAGCACAGCCGCAGCAAGTTCATCGTGTTCTGCCTGAGAAATCAGATCCGCCGCCACAAAGCTAGGATTAGCTGAATCATCGGCTATAACCATAATCTCGGTAGGCCCAGCCTCTGAATCAATGGCAATAACTCCCCTGAGCATTCGCTTAGCAGCGGCAACATAAACATTTCCAGGTCCTGTAACCAGGTTCACAGGGTCCAAGCCGATTTCAGGCACTCCGTACGCAAAAGCTATGACAGCTGCTGGTCCTCCAATGGTGAAGACATCACGAATTCCAAGTAGTTCGGCGGTAGCCAACACGGTTGGGTGTGGTCTGCCACCAAAAGCCGCTTGGCCAGGTGTTGCGATGGCAATTTTCTTCACGCCTGCAGCAATCGCAGGCACTACGTTCATGATCACACTTGATGGGTAGACAGCCTTACCCCCAGGAACATAGAGTCCAACGGAATCAACCGGTTGATACCTCTGTGAGACGGTAGCCCCAGTTGCTAGCTGAGTTGAAAACCCTTTAGGAATCCACTCCACTGCAACTTTTCTAACTCTTTCGATTGCGATTTCAAGTGAAGACCTCAAGTTTGGGTCGAGGTTAGCCAAAGCTGTTGTTAGTTCCTCTTCAGAAACTCGGATTGGATCAATGTCAATCCCATCAATGTCTTTGGCAATTGCCTTGATGGCTTGAGAACCGCCTGTTCTGATCTTTTCGACAAGTGGACGAATAATCTCAACTGCTGCATCTAAATCCAATGCAGCTCTCGGGAGATCCTTTAAGACTTGGTCAGCAGAAATTTCGCTGTTACTGAGATCTAGAAATCTAATCAAATTACTCAAAGCGATAACTTCCTGTTAGTTGCTCTATTTTAGGACAACTATCTGAAGAATCATTCAATTCGTCTCGGCTAGGTTAACCTTGGATTCGGACAAGAAAGTAAAGCCATGGAAAACATCACAAACAGCACCGAAGCCCTAAAGCAGGCATTTAGACGTCACGCCTCAGGTGTGTGCGTCATAACGCTAAATGGTGCCGATGGAGCTCCCGTAGGCTTCACTGCAACTTCTGTGACATCACTGGGCTCGGATCCCGCATTAGCAACCTTCAACGTTGCTAGAGGAGCAAGTAGCTGGCCAGCTTTGAAGTCCTCAGAGTTTGTGTCAATTCAAATGCTCAATGAATCATCACTTCAACTTGCACAAAAAATGAGCCAAGACCACACCAAGAGATTTTTAGATGATGACTGGTTCGTTCATGAAAAAACAGGTTTACCGATTTTCAAAAATGTGAATGCAGTTCTAATTGGAAGAATCATTGAAAGACACGAGGTCGCAGCGAATGCTGTCATCGTTGTTGAGATTATTGAAGGCCTATTGGCCGAAGAGCTCCCCAGCTTGCTCTACCACCAAAGGGGCTACGTCATCCCCGGCGACAGGCTCTAACGCTCCTTCGTTCTGCACTTCAGAGAGTTCTACTAAGTTATCCAAAGCTGATGTTCCAAAGTGCTGCTTAACTTCTGAGATGAGTGCATCGCCAACAAACACTTTGTGCTTCAATCTGTAAGGCGTCACTCCGGTACTTGATTTCATAAGTAGTTGAACTTCAGTTTGACCTGGGTATCTCTTGAAGATTGCATCAAGAATTTCAACATTTTTATTTGTCGCTAAGTGTTCGGGGATGCTTATCTTCAATGGACCAACAAAGTTAGATTCTTCTTTTCCCAAAACTCTAATGTCGTAAACATTTAGTGAGAAGCCATCATCTCTTGGACGCATCTTGCCTCGAATGGCGACCATAGTGTCTACGTTGAGCTTGTCAATGTGCTCTTGATAGGTTTTATTGAAAATCATTAGGGTAACTTCACCTTCAAGATCTTCAATTGTCAGGTTCGCATAAATGTTTCCCGACTTGCGTGCAGTCTTTACTTCAACCGCAGTAATCAAACCAGCGAGTGTCACAGCTTCTGTGTCAACGAAGTTAGTTCTTGAATTGAATGAATCGATAGTTTCTGTAGCACTACTGCGAAGTCTGCTCTCTGCTCCTTGGAGTGGATGAGCACTTACATATAGCCCCAGCATCTCTCGCTCTAGGCTCAGTAGCTGACGTTGAGGCCATTCAGCAAGATTGGCAATCTTGTAGCTAGTCTCTTCTGAATCAAAATCTCCAAACAAATCACTGTCACCAGTTGATTTAGATTTCTTTGCCTTGATCTCAGCTGCAATTATTTCTTCGTGGGCTTCAAACAGCGCTCTTCTAGAAACTCCGAAGGAATCGAAAGCTCCCGCTTTGATAAGGGATTCGATTACTTTCTTTGTGCAAACAGATGCCGGAACCTTAGAAACGAAGTCTTGGAAAGATTCGAATCTGCCTTCTGTTTCTCTGGTTCGAACGATTTCTTGAACAACACCAAGACCCACATTTCGGATTGCTTCCAAACCAAAACGAATGTCTTTGCCAACAGCTCTAAAGTCGGCAATTGAGTCATTCACATCAGGCGGTAATACCTGGATTCCAGATCTTCTCGCTTCGCTTAGATAAACTCCAAGACGATCTCTAGAACTTCTAACTGAAGTAAGCAGAGCAGCCATGTATTCCTGAGGGAAATTAGCCTTCATGTATGCGGTCCAGTATGAGAGGACTCCATACGCGGCACTGTGTGCTTTGTTGAACGCATAGTCCGCGAATGGAAGCAACGTGTCCCAAAGTTTTTCAACAACGACCTCGCTGAAGCCGTTATCTTTCATGCCTGCCGCAAAGCTTGCCTTTTGTTCATCTAGAACATCTTTGAGCTTTTTACCCATTGCACTTCTCAGAGCGTCCGCCTGAACTAGGGAGAAGTTAGCAACTTTTTGAGCTACCGCCATTACCTGCTCTTGATAAACAATCAAGCCGTAGGTTGGATCAAGGATCTCAGAAAGTGGGCCTTCAAGATCTGGGTGAATTGACGTTGGCTGCTCGTTACCGTTTTTACGGTGAGCGTAAGAAGTGTGAGAACCAACACCCATAGGTCCTGGTCTATACAACGCAATAGCTGCTGAGATGTGCTCGAACTTTGATGGCTTCAAAATCTTGAGTAGTGATCTCATTTGACCACCATCGAGCTGGAAGACTCCAAGAGTTTCACCTCGTGAAAGCATTTCGTATGTTAGTTGATCTCCATCTAGGTCAAGATCTTCAAGAACAACTGTTTCACCTCGGTTAGATAAAGCATTCTCAATAGCCTTATCCAACACCGTTAGGTTTCGAAGTCCCAGGAAGTCCATCTTCACAAGCCCTAGATCTTCACAAGGCTTCTGAGCGAAGGCGGTGATGATAGCTCCGTCATCGTCTCTTCTGATAACCGGAATGACATCCATCAATGGAACAGCAGACATGATTACACCAGCCGCGTGAACGCTGGTCTGACGCTTTAGACCTTCAAGTCCTCTTGCCAGTTCAAATACTTTTCGAGCATCAGGATCCTCTTCAAGGATTTTTCTAAACTCTGCCGCTTCTTTGTATCTGCTCTTGGATTCTGAACTGGTAGTTGCTGCAGCGATTACTACTGGTTCAAACTCGATTGTCTCTTCTTCAAACTCTTCGTCAGTAGGCTCTTCAACTACAACTTCAGCGACAGGCTTTAGCTTTGGATCTTCGACCATTTCGCGAAGAGTCATTTCCTTACCCAAAATCATTGGCGGCATTGCTTTGGTTAGCTTCTCCCCAACCGAGTAATCCATGCCCAAGACTCTCGCTGCATCCTTAAGGCTCTGCTTTGCCTTAATGGTTCCGTAGGTAATGATCTGAGCAACTCTGTCATCACCGTACTTCTCGGTAACGTATCTAATTACTTCTCCACGACGACGATCATCGAAGTCAACATCGATATCAGGCAAGCTCTTTCTGCTTGGGTTTAGGAATCTTTCAAAGATTAGACCGTACTTGATTGGATCAAGTGCTGTGATACCCAAAACATAGGAAACCAAAGAACCCGCAGCCGAACCACGACCAGGACCTACTCTGATGCCTTGAGCTCTAGCCCAGGAAATAAAGTCAGCTACTACTAGGAAGTAACCAGGGAAGTTCATGTTCTTGATGACTTCAATTTCGTAGGCAATACGTTCTTGATACTCAGGAGCGATGTTGGTCCCGAATCGAGCCTTCATTCCTGCTAACACCTCTTGCTCAAACCAAGAGCTTTCGGTGTGTCCTGCAGGAACTTCAAATCTAGGCATGAGGTTTCGCTCTTCAAACGAGATGTTTGAACGCTCTGCAACCAGCAGAGTATTGTCACAAGCCTCAGGGAAATCAGCAAACAGCTCTCGCATCTGCCTTGCACTCTTCAGGTAATAACCCTCACCATCAAACTTGAATCTCTTTTCATCATTCATTTGAGTTCCAGTTTGAAGACAGAGCAGCGCTTCTTGAGCTTCAACGTGACCTGGTTCCGTGTAGTGCAGGTCATTTGTAGCAAGAAGTGGAATACCTAGGTCCTTAGAGAGCCTGATTAGATCATCAAATGATCTGCGTTCAACGTTTGCCCCGTGATCCATGATTTCGATGAAGTAGTTTTCTTTACCGAAGATGTCTCTAAACTCAGCTGCGGTTTCTAGAGCTTCTTTGTATTGCCCTAATCGAAGTCTTGTTTGAACTTCCCCACCGGCACAGCCCGAGGTAGCAATAATTCCCTTGGCATGCTTAGCAAGAAGTTCACGGTCCATTCTTGGTTGGAAATAGTAACCCTCTAACCAAGCGTGAGAACTTAGTTTGAACAGATTCATCATGCTGTCGTTATCAGTTGAGAGCATGGTTAGGTGTGAATAAGAACCTTTAGAGAGATCATCTTCGCCACCATCAGCCCAATAGGTTCTGGTCTTATCAAGTCTTGAACCAGGAGCTAGATAAGCTTCGATACCAATGATTGGCTTGATGCCCCTTTTGGTTGCCTTCTGCCAGAACTCGTAAGCTCCGAAGTTATTGCCGTGATCGGTAATAGCAATTGCAGGCATTTCAAAGTCAACGGCCTTATCAAGTAGCTCGTCAATCTTGGCTGCTCCATCAAGCATGGAGTAATCCGTATGCACGTGAAGGTGCACAAAGTTTTCGCTGCTTGATGTCATTTACTTACTTATCTTTTGTTTATGTGGCTCGGGGAAATAGCCTAACTTGACCCGCTGTCATACTATTTCAGGCTCGCAGCCTGAGGGCCTTGAACGGCGAATCTTTGGCTGTTGGGTCTGTGCTATTTGCTTGTTTCTTTCCCGACTCTAATCTTTGACCACAATCTCTCGTGAAAGTAGTACAAGACGAACTCGGCCAGAGAGCCAATCAAAGTGATTGTTATAGCTTTTACGGGATCTCCCGTGAGTAACCAGGCAATAAAAAACAGGACTATTTCGTGGCTGACTATGTAGCTCGTGCTCTTCAGAATTGCTCTGAGTCTGGTTTCATCTGGTTTTGTCATTTGTCTCTTCAATTCTTATGTCGTGCGAAGCACTTCTAAGGCGTGGGCAAGATCTTCTGGGTAAGTGCTCTCAAAAGACACGTATTCACCCTTGGTTGGATGGATAAAACCCAGTTTCATGGCATGCAGCCATTGTCTTTCGAGGCCCAATCTCAAAGCTAGTTTTGCATCACAGCCATACAGGGTGTCTCCAGCCAATGGATGTTTGAATGCAGACATGTGAACCCTAATCTGATGAGTTCTTCCAGTTTCAAGTTCAATCTCTAATAACGATGCTGCTTGAAATGCTTCAAGAGTCTTGTAGTGAGTTATGGATGGTTTTCCATCTTGAGTGACTGCAAATTTGTATTCATGCTTCAGGTGTCTACCGATAGGTGCGTCAATGGTTCCCGCGCTTGGGTCGGGATGTCCTTGAGCTAAAGCGTGGTAAGTCTTGTCAACTACTCTGTCTCTAAAAGCTTGCTTCATTCTGCTATAGGCAATCTCTGTTTTAGTTAGAACCATTAATCCGCTGGTCCCAACATCTAAACGAGAAACTATTCCTTGGCGCTCTGCGACTCCACTGGTGGACATCTCGATACCCAGAGCAAGAAGTGCCCCACCAACACTTGGGCCATCCCAACCAACAGATGGATGGGCAGCTACACCAGCAGGCTTATCCACCACAACGATGTCGTGATCCTGATAAACAACTTTTAATCCCTCAACATTTTCAGCCACCAACGCCAAAGCTGGTTTTGGTTTCGGAAGAGTTATACGAAGCCAGGCATCTGGAACTAATGAATCTGATTTAGAAATTATCTGGTCGTTTTGCTGAACCAAACCATCCTCAATCATGGAAGCAACTGCAGATCTAGACATTCCTAGAAGCTTTGCTATCCCGGCGTCTGCTCTTGAACCAGCTAGACCTTCAGTAACTTGGACTAACTTTTCTTCATTCACTTGGATCCACCAAATTTATCTCCGCGAACAACCCTTAGCGCAATTAGGAATGCTGCTGAAGAAATTGCCATGTCGGCGACATTAAAGATCGGAAAGTTGAATGGTATTTGAATGAAGTCAACTACGTGACCGTTAGGAAAGCCCGGTTCTCTAAACAATCTGTCGATTAGATTTCCACCAACTCCACCCAGAGCAAAACCGCCTAGTAGCACCCAACCCTTGGTCTTGAATCTTGGGCCAGCCCACAATAAAAACAAGCAAGCAAGGGATGCCAACAAAGTAAAGACCCAGGTGTTAGCTCCACCTAGCGAGAATGCAGCTCGGTCGTTAAAGGCAAGTGTGAAATTGAGTACTTCTGGAATTACAGGAACTGGTTCGTAGAGTTCTAGAAACTTTAGAGCCAACTCTTTAGTTAGTTGATCTAGGGTGATAACGCCTATCGCCACACCCAGAAAGGTTAGGGTCGTTTTGTTGAAAGGCTGCCTAGTAGTCAACTAATTAGATTTGGAAAGTTTGGTTGGCAATTTGATTAGGACCAGTAGAGGTCTTAGGTGCTGTTGAATTAGCTGCCTCAAGATCGCTTAGCTGACCTTCGATATAAGACTTGAGCTTAGCTCTGTAGTCTCTCTCAAAGTTACGAAGTGTTTGTAGGTCGTTTTCTGCCAAAGCCTTCTCTTGCTCAAGTCTTGACATGTCTGCTCTGTGCTGAGCTTCTGCTTCTCTAACAATTCGTGCTGCTGTTGCATGACCTTCAGCAACCAGTGCATCACGCTTTTCTAGGCCTTCACGAACGTGTTCTTCGTGAAGCTTACGAGCAAGCTGTAGCAAGTTGTTGGTGTTGTTTCCTTCGAAGGAACTCAAGTCAGCAGCGGCCTGAGGGAAGGCTTCGTTGTCGGTTGTTGAGTCTGGGATTGAAGCTTCTGCAGTGTTGACCTGCTGAACTAGACCTGCTCCCGATCTCTGTAGTTCAGTCAAACGACCATCAGCAGCCAGTAGGCGCTGTCTTAGGTCCTCGTTCTCCTGAGACATGCGACGCATCTCTAGAACGATCTCATCTAGGAAGTCATCAACTTCATCCTGGTCATAGCCTTCACGGAATTTGGTTGGCTGAAATCTCTTGTTTACGACATCTTCTGGAGTCAACGGCATCGCAATCTCCCTATTCTTCTCTGCCACACAATCATGTGGTCTTGGACAAAAGTTAAGGTTACCCTACCTCGGCAAACTAGATGAGTGTTCTTAACAGGAACTCTAGAACTATCAACACCACGAAAAGGGCCAAAATTGACAGGTCTATGTAAGCTCCACCCACCCTTACAGGCTTGATTATCTTGGAAAGCGGCTTGATTACCCAGTCTGTAAGGGTAAATGTGAGTTCTGCCAAGATTAGGAAAATTCCCTTTGGTCTGAACTTAGGGTTGAGATCCCTTACCCATTCAATAATGATTCGGGCAAGAAGGATGATTCGAAAGATCTCCAGAACATTGAGAAGAATTACAGCAATTTGCGACAAAACTACTCCGGGCTACGGGCGAACGATAAGGCGGTCGCCTTCAGCTTCAAGCACGTCATCGGCGTCAGGATCGATGTCAACGCCATAAGGAGCTAGAAGGTAAACAGTCTCAGCTACGCGCTTAGATTCGCCTAGAAGACCAGCTTTAAGCCCTGCCATGAAGTCAACAAGTCTTCTGGTCTCGCCATCGCTCAACAGGTGAACGTTAACAATCACAGGTGTGCCTTCACGAAGAAGTTCAGCGATTAGTCCTGCTTCTGAATAAGAAGAAGGAGTTACGGTTTCGATGCTCGCAACTTCGTTGCCACGTCTTGACGGTCTAGGAGCTTTCGCACGAGGTGCAGATCCTCTTGATTCAGAGCTAGCTGGTGCCTTCTCTGATCCGGGCATGAGGAAGTTCTTAAGACTATTTGTAAAACCAGACATAATGTCTCCTTTTCTAAACCCCGACAACTCAAGGCTAAACCCAAGAACTAACGCTTTCCAGTAATTGCTGTGCCTATTCTCAAGTGTGTCGCACCAAAGCCAATAGCCTCTTCAAAGTCCCCAGACATGCCTGCTGAGATGAAGGTAGCCGTCTTAGAAAGGGTCTGCACTTCCTCGCTAGCCTTCAAGATTCTGGCGAAGTCCACGGCTGGCTCAACATCCAACCCTGCCACCCCCATAACGCCTAATAACTTGAGTTGAGGCACGGCCAGGACCTGCTCTGTGAACCCCATGAGGTCCTTGAGTTCAACCCCACCCCTATTCGGGTCGTCAGTCAGGTTTAGTTCTATAAACACATCCAAAGACTGCTCTGGGGTCTTGGCTAGCTGTTTGCCTAATTCCTTTAGCAGAGAGCTGCGATCTAGTGAGTGCAACACGGAGCTATAGGAAAGCATGGATCTAACCTTGTTGCTTTGCAATTGGCCGACAAAGTGCCAGGTAGGAGCAGTTTGACCTGCCGGTAGATTCTCAGCAACCTGAGAAGCCTTTAGAGAAGCTTCTTGGTCTTTATTTTCACCGAACTGGCTTTCACCTAATGCAAGTAATTCAAGAGCTAATTCATAGCCATGATTCTTGGTGACAACAACCAGTTCGATTTCTTCGGAACTTCTGCTAGCAGCCTTAGCTGCTGCATCAATTCTTTGATGAATTGAGTGGAGTCTGTCTTCGAGGCTGGCTTCCAAAGATCTTTACTTCAAGAAATCAGGTATGTCCATGCCATCATCGAAGTTTGAACTATTTTTTCTAGGTTCAAAATTGAATGACCTGTTCTGCTCTTCTGAAGCTCGTTCTTCTCTCACAGGCTCTGCAACTTCTACTTCCGACTCAATGTCTGAAGTTCCAAACCAAGCTGGAACACTGGAGATAGTTGAAGTTACAACTACTTCTTCTTCAGGCTCGTACGCAGGAGTTGGAACTACCGGGATTGCACCTGAGTTCGCCGCTGAGAATGAACTTGGCTTCGATGCAGGTCTTGGAGTTACTTCATCGAAACCTGCAGCGATAACTGTGACACGGATTTCATCGCCCATAGCATCATTGATGGAGCTACCGAAGTAGATGTTTGCACTTGGGTGAACAATTTCTTGAATCAATCTTGAAGCCTCATTGATTTCAGCAAGCTTCATGTTTGACGCAGCTGAGAACTGAATCAGAACGCCACGAGCGTTATCGATGCTGTTCTCAAGTAGTGGGTGATTGATTGCCTGCTCAGCTGCTCGCATTGCACGATCTTCACCCTTAGCGGTTCCGATACCCATTAGAGCAGTGCCAGCACCTTGCATAACAGCCTTGACGTCTGCAAAGTCCAGGTTCACAAGACCGGTTTCAACAATTAGGTCAGAGATACCTTGAACACCTGCACGAAGAATTTCATCAGCCATGCTGAATGCGTCTACGAAACTTAGTTCAGCATCATTTAGTTCAATAAGTTTTTGGTTTGGCACAATAATCAGAGCATCAACTTCAGCTCTAAGTGCATCGATGCCAACTTGAGCATTTTCTGCTCTACGTCTACCTTCAAAGTCAAATGGACGGCTAACAACACCAACTGTTAGTGCACCAGACTCTTTAGCAATTCTTGCAACTACTGGAGCAGCACCGGTACCGGTACCTCCACCTTCACCAGCTGCAACGAAAACCATATCTGATCCACGAAGTACTTCTGCAATTTCTTCAGCGTGGTCTTCAGCAGCTCTTCTACCAACTTCAGGATCAGCTCCAGCACCAAGACTTCTTGTGCTGGTGCTTCCAATTTCTAACTTCACATGTGCTTCTGATTTCAATAGGTCTTGACCATCAGTGTTAATCGCAATGAACTCAACTCCGCGAAGTTGCTTTTCAATCATCTGGTTGACTGCGTTACCACCGGCACCACCCACACCAACGACTTTGATTACTGCTAGAAAATTATTCAATCCTGCTTCAGACATGTGCTTCCTTCGATTAGTCCAACATTTAGCAAACCCTAAACCTCAAGTTGAAGGTTAGTTATGTTCACCAAATGCATCTGCGCCAAAAAACTAAGCGGTAAAGCACCTAATCCCCTGCTAATCCTTGGGTGTGTCTGGAACTTGCTAACGGATGACGCTAGGGGTTTCTGGTGATGAAACATCGAATGTTGCTGGGATGCGAGCAGGTGTTTTGTAAAGCAGGACTTTCAGAACCCTGGACTTCAAGGCAGCCTGACTGGAATCACCCCAGATGATTATCTGCTTGTAGTTTCCTCTAAGCCTCATGGTCACGTTATCTCTGGTCTTAGCTTGAATGTATTCAATCTTCTCTAGAAGTGAGGCAGGTAGAGCTAGCAGCACATCGATGGCCTGTGTGTAGTTCTTAGATGTCTTTGGATCTCCAGTAATGATGATTGTTGGAAGCTTTTCAGAACCATTTGCGACGCCTAGACGAATGCCTGAAGGGTCATAGAGGAAAGCAACTCCATCAGAGACAACTATGGAAATTGGTGTTCTCTCGACGATTTTGACTTTTAGTTCATGCGGTGGCTGGCTTACCACAGCAATGCTTTCGATGAGTTTGAACTTAGCAAGATCATCGGCAACACTCTGGCTACTTATCATCGGCAAAGGTTGGCCTATGTAGCTCTTTAGAGCTTCCTGAATTTTGGATTCTGGAACCTTGTTTTCACCAACGATGGTTATCTTGTTCACTGCCAAGATAGGTGTGAACATCGTGGATAGAACAAATAGAACAAGAGCTAGAAAAGCGCCAAGAAGTGAGCGAACATAAATTTTCTGCACAGGAGATTCTTTGGTGAATCTTCTTACTTCCTTCACTCTTGCTCTTCGAATTGAAGCAGTGGCTCGAATCTTCTTAAGAGTTGGCCTTGTTGGCCCCTTTGCCTTCTTGATTACGGGCTTGACCTTTGGTTTAGCAGTCTTACCCTTAGCCCTTGGAACAGGTTTAGAGTAGCGAGGTCGATTCTTTGAAGGTTCCAAAGCTATGCCTCAAGTGCTTTTAGAATTCCTGGAACCTGACGGTACACATCACCACAACCCATGGTGATTACAAAGTCACCAGGTCTAGCGATTTCTGCCACTGCAGCTGGAACATCATCCCAGAGCGGCACATAGTGCATCTTTTCTTGATCGTGGTATGCGTCAGCAATTAATGCCCCAGTTACTCCTGGCTCTGGATCTTCTCTAGCTGCATAAATATCTAGAACGACAACTTCATCACTGAGTGCAAGCGCCTCGGCAAACTCTTTGGCAAACAATCTGGTTCTGCTGTAAAGATGTGGTTGAAATACCGTAATGAGTCTGCCTGAACCGACTACCGCTCTGGCCGCACTCAATGCGGCTAGAACCTCTGTTGGATGATGAGCAAAGTCATCGTAAACCTTCACATCTCTTACTTCACCGTGAAGTTCAAAGCGTCGCTGCGTTCCATTGAATGTGGCAATCGCAGCCAATGAAGCTTTTGGATCGAGGCCAAGCCCTACAAGGACTGCAAAAGCACCAGCTGCGTTGATGGCATTGTGCTTGCCAGGAACCAAAAGTGTTGCAGAGTAGTTCTCCCCTAGGTAGGAAACATCAAAACTTACATGAGCACCTGATGCATCAAGATTGATGATTCTCACATCAGCACTCTCATGCTCGCCGAAAGTAATGACTCTCTTATCTTTAATGAGTTTGGTTACACGAACTGCACCAGCATCATCGGAACTGATTGCTACAAAATCTGATGCACCGTTGGCAAACCTTGCAAACTCTTTCTCAAAGTTTTCAAGAGTTCCATAGTGATCTAGGTGATCAGGATCAACGTTAGTAATTAGAGCTACCGCTGTTTGATAGTGCAGGAAAGAACCATCTGATTCATCGGCTTCAATAACAAAAAGGTCTGTGGAGCCTGTTGCTGCTGATGAACCATACTCGGCGATAACTCCACCGTTTACAAAGCTTGGGTCTTGTCCCAGTTGTCTAAGGCCTGTTACAACCATTCCTGTGCTGGTTGTCTTGCCGTGAGCACCTGCAACAGAAATGAGTTTCTTACCAGTAGTCAGGTACTTCAATGCTTGAGATCTGTGAAGAATTGGAAGCTTCTTTTCTTGAGCAAGAACATACTCAGGATTAGTTGGCCATAGAGCAGATGTGACCACAACTGTGTCAGCATCGCCTAGATTTGCTGCGTCATGACCAATCGCCACATGAGCACCAAGACTTCTAAGCTCATCGATGTTTCCTGATTCTCTAACATCGCTACCGGTTACCTTGTGACCGGATTGGATAAGTAGTCGAGCAATTCCGCTCATACCTGATCCACCAATACCAATGAAGTGAATGTGCCCTAGGTGTTCAGGAACTACCTGGCTAAAATCCGGTTTGATGGTCATAAAATCCTCTTGATTTCTCTAAGACTAAATAAGCCTGGCTAGTCTTTGCCGAGCAACACGCCATTTACCAGCTCAAGCAAGCGTTCAGAGCCATCTCTTACTCCAACAGAGAGTGAATTAGCTCTCATGCTCTTCAGCTCTTTGGCATTGCTAATCAGAGGAATTAGATGTGATCTCACATACTCAGGAGTGAAATCTGCATCGGCAACCAACACTGCTCCCCCTGCATCAACTAGCTCTGCAGCGTTGAGCTTCTGCTCACCATTGCCAACAGGATATGGAACCAACACTGCTGGTAGTCCAACTGCTGCAAGTTCACTAACAGTTGCTGAACCAGATCTAGCTACAGCAAAGTCAGCAGCAGCAAGAGCTAAGTCCATCCGGTTGCAGTAGCTAAGTCTGTGGTAACCACCTTGAATCAGATCAGGTAATTCTGCTCTGTTACCAACAACGTGAATAACTTGAATACCTGCTGCCTCTAGCAGTTGCCTAGATGCATCAATAGTTTCGTTGATTCTCTTAGCTCCTAAAGAACCACCGGTAACCAGCAGTGTGGTTAGCTTCGGATCAAGCCCGAAGTAAACATCAGCTTCAAACTTCATATCGGTCTTTGTAATCTCAATTACCTCTTTACGCAGAGGCATTCCAACTAGAACTGCCTTAGGTAAATCGGTCTTGCTAAAGGTCACACCAACAGCAGATGCGCTTCTCGCTCCAACTCGATTGGCATAACCAGGCAGGGCGTTTGCTTCGTGAACAACAAAAGGTATGCCTAGCTCTTTGGCTGCTCGATAAGCCGGTGCGCTGGCGTAGCCACCAAAACCAACAACAACATCAATGTTCTTCTCTTGAATGTATTGCTTGACTGTTGCAATTGACTTCAAGAACAAAGAAGGGAACCTAAAGAGGTACGAGTTTATCTTTCTTGGCATTGGCAATCTTGCAACTGTTAAAAGTTCATAGCCTCGTTCAGGTACCAGCGTTGATTCAAGACCTTCAATAGTTCCTAATGCCCATACCCTGTGCTCACCTTTTTGAGCCATGATTTCATCAGCTAGGGATAGCAGAGGATTCACATGCCCTGCTGTTCCTCCACCAGCTAATAGATAATTGGTCATTTCTTGCGCACTCTTCTTCTTGGTCGATCTTGATCTCTCTCGACAGCAAGAACAACACCAAGCGCCATAAGAACCGCGAGCATAGATGATCCTCCCTTGGAGAACAGCGGTAGAGGAACACCAATCACAGGGAATAATCCCAGTACAACTCCGATGTTAATGAACGCTTGGATGGTGATCCACAACATCACGCCAGTTACTGCAATGGCACCGAAGTCAGTATTTGAGTTCAAAGACACTCTGCGAATGTAACGAGCCAGCATGAAGAACAAAACCAATACCACTACAGCTCCAAGTAGTCCGACTTCTTCTCCAACGATGGAGAAGATGAAGTCGTTCTCTACTTCAGGAATCCATCCCCACTTCATCTTTGAATCACCAAGTCCCGTGCCAAAGAGTCCACCAGAAGCCAAAGCCCAGGCTGCCTTATCGGTCTGCCAGTTTGTATCTGCTGCAACTGATTCTGTTTGCCCCAAGAATGCCAAAATTCGATTCATACGGTTTTGACTAGATAGCGCGAACCCAAGTGCTAATACAGCTCCTGAAGCAACAATGAATCCAATGTCTCTCATCGGCATCCCGATTAGGAAAGCCAGCGCTACGACGAATGCGATTATGACCAATGTAGTTCCGAGGTCCTGTGAAGTTGCAAAGATCAGACCTGCTGGCAAAATTCCATAGAGCACAAGCGGCAACGCACCTTTACGCCAATCCCATAGCTCATCGAGATTTGGGCTCAACTTCACAGCGAGAGCGAGAATGATTCCAAGCTTCATGAATTCTGAAGGTTGCAGAGTCAATGGTCCAAAAGCAAGCCAGTTAGTGTTACCTCCAACTGTCTTTCCAATTCCTGGAACCACTACAAGGAATTGCAAGACAATAGAACCTGCCCAAAACAGCATTGAGAACCTTTGGATGACAGCTACTGCACGCATTGAAATAAAAATCATAAAGACTAGCCCAAGTATTGCGGCGTATGTTTGTGATCTGAATTCAGCGAAGGCATCCCCTGTTGCCTTGATTGATGCCACGTTAGAAGCACTTAGAACCATAACCAAACCGCAACCCAGCATTAGGACAATAAGCATGGCCAATCTGTAAAACAAAGGTGTCTGGTTCAAGAAGTAGTTATCAAACCAAGTGATAGAAGATTGAATTGGGTTTCTAACAAAGTCAGAGATGTTTGTTTTCAAACCTGATTTTTGTGCTGACTTTCTCTTAACTGCCTGTTTTGTATTTGCCATTAGCCCTGAACTTCCTTGCGTACTGCTTCTGCAAACAGTTTTCCTCTGTGTGCATAATCTTTGAACTGATCCATTGATGCTGCAGCTGGAGCTAAAAGAACTACATCCCCGCTTGCTGCAACATCTTTCGCTTTGCGAACTACTTGAGTCATAACATCAGAGGCATCCGCTATAACTTCATGAACTTGAGTATTTGGAGAATGCTTTGCTAAGGCTTCAAGAACAGGAAGTCTGTCCACCCCAATGACAATTGCAGCTTTAAGTTTTGGAGAGTACCTAGTAACCAAATCAGAAATGTCCACACCCTTTAGTAGTCCACCAACTACCCAAACAACTGAATCAAATGAGGATAGGGCTGCAGCTGCTGCGTGAGGATTCGTTGCCTTTGAGTCATCAACCCAATCGATGCCGTCTTGTCTCAAGACAAGTTCTATGCGGTGGTGATCAAGCTGGAATTCCTGAAGTGCTCTAGCTATCTCAGCAGGTTGCACTCCAGCTGCTCTGGCAAGAGAAGCAGCAGCAGCAATGTTAGACATTAGGTGAGGGCTTACGATGATGCTTTCACTAAGGTCATTCAGAGTTGCAAGCTCTAGCGCTTCAGAAGCATCATCCACAAAAGCTCTATCAACCAAAATGTCTTCAACCCAGCCAACTTCATTTGGTGCTGGTGTGTTTACTGTGAAACCCACTGCTTGAGCTTCTTCAGTGTTAGTTGCCTTAGCTAAGAGTTCAGAAGTCTGTTTGTCCCCTGCGTTATAAACACAGCAAACCTTTGTGTTGTTGTAGATCTTTCCCTTAGTTCTGCCGTACTCCGTCATCGAACCATGCCAATCTAAGTGGTCGTCCGCCAGGTTCAGTACTGTGCTGGCTAGAGGTTCGATGTGATTTGTATAGTGCAGTTGGAAACTGCTTAGTTCAACTACGAGAACTTCAAACTCCGCAGGATCTCTAACGGCATCAAGTATCGGCTTACCGATGTTGCCGCAGGCAACAGCTCTAATACCTGCAGATAGAAGCATCTGCTCAACTAGCTGCGTGACAGTTGTTTTGCCATTAGTTCCGGTAATGCAAATCCACAGAGAAGTTTTTCCAAACTTGTCTCTAACTCGCCAAGCAAGATCAATGTCTGTCCAGATTTCAATATCAGCTTCGCCAGCTTGAACTAGAAGAGCATTATCAGGCTTGATTCCTGGAGAGGTGACTACTAACTGAGCACCAAACTCGCCAAAACGTTTTGCGACTGTTTCAGGGTCTTTACCAATCAGTGTATCAATGCCTAAAGCATCGAGAATATCGAGAGACTTGTCATCTGCCTTGTCTGCGATTACGAGTACTGATGCACCGAGCTCATTCAAGGTATCGGCAACAGAGAAACCACTCACACCTAAACCAAAAACTACAGCCTTGAGTTCACTCCAATCAGAGTGCCAGCTTTTGAGGTGATCTAGTTTGCTCATGCAACCGAGCCATAAATCCACTCGACGTAGAACAAACCAATTCCAGCCATAACTAGCAATCCACAAATGATCCAGAATCTAACTACGACTGTTACTTCATTCCAACCCTTTTCTTCAAAGTGGTGGTGAAGTGGACTGTTTAGGAAGATACGCCGTGGTGTACCAGTGAAAGTTCTAGATAACTTGAATACGCTTCGCTGCAAGATAACTGAACCAGCAGAGATAGCGAATAGGCCACCGACTAGAACTAGCAGAACCTCTGTGCGAGAAAGAATAGCTAGGGCTGCTAGAGCGCCACCTAGACCCAGGGAACCGCTATCCCCCATGAAGATTTGAGCTGGGTTGGTGTTGAACCAAAGGAATCCAATAAGTGCGCCAACAATCGCTGCAGCAATAACAGCTAGGTCAAGCGGATCTCTTGTGTTGTAACAGTTAGGAGCGATGTTAGTTACATCACACGCCTGGTTGAACTTCCAGAAACCAATTACTGCAAATGCACCGATAGACATAATCAGTGAACCGGTAGCAAGACCATCCGCTCCATCAGTTAGGTTCACTCCATTAGATGCACTTACCACCAAGAGATAAATCCAGAACAAGAACGCAGCTGCGCCAATCCAAATTGCAATTTCACCCCAAGATTCAGGAGCAATCTTTGCTAGGTCAAATCCAGTGTCACGGAATATAGAAATTTCAGTTGAGGCAGGGGTTAGACCAAATAGATCTTTGTTCTGCAATGATGCCCAAGCAAAGACAGTTGCAACAAGAATTTGACCTGCAATCTTGTAGATACCTTTTAGTCCAGCCGTGTTTTGTCCACGAACTTTTAGATAGTCATCGATGAAACCAACTAAACCAAGCCCAACCATCATTAACATAACTAGTAGAGCTGAATAAGTTGGTGGCTCACCGTTAACCATCTTTGCTACAAAGTAGGAGGCGACAGCACTAAGAATGATTCCAATTCCACCCATGCTTGGAGTTCCACGTTTTGTGAGATGAGTTGAAGGACCATCAACTCGAACTATCTGACCCCAACCAATTTTCTTGAACAGCCAAATCAGCACAGGTGTGATGACGAGAGAAAGCACCAGCCCTAAAAGCCCTGCAAGTAGTAGTGCTCTCATTAGTTCTCCTTCAAGAGGTCATCGCCAAGAAATCTTAGATTCGCTGACTTTGAAGATTTCACCAGGACGATTTCGTCTCCTGTAAGCATTTCACGCAGATAGGCCAGAGCGTTGGAGATTTCATCGAAATACTGAGATTCCCCATCCCATGAACCCTCTTGAGAAGCTCCCATGTGAATCAATTTGGCGGCTTTTCCAACCACAACTACCTGGCCTAAGTTCAATCGCACAGCAATTCGACCAATGGCATCATGCTCATGAGCTGAGAACTCGCCCAGTTCAGCCATCTCACCCATAACAGCAACTGTCTTCTTACCCGAGATCCTGCCCAATTGTGCAAGGGTCTGAAGAGCAGCTCTCATGGAATCTGGGCTTGCGTTGTAAGCATCGTTTATAACTGTTAGTCCAGACTCCGCTACACCCAGTTCCATTCGCCACTTCTCCGCTAGCTTCATGCTTTCGATAGCCTGAATTGCTTCTTTGCGATCAACGCCAAGAATCTCACCAGTAGCTAGAGCAGCAAGCGCGTTATAGACATGGTGCTCACCAAGAATGTGAAGATTAACCTTTGACTTGTTTCCATCAGGAGTGGAATATTCAAAACTTGTTCCAGACAAGCTAATTGCTACATCTGAGGCTGAATAGTCACTGTCTTGACCGAGACCGAAGGTAAGTGCTTTGGCTTTAGTTCTAGTTGCCATGTTCATGACACGTTCATCATCAAAATTAAGTAGAGCTATTCCAGTTGGAGCAAGTGCTTCAACTAGTTCTGCCTTAATGTTTTCGGTTGCCTCAATGCCACCAAACTCACCAGCGTGAGCAAGACCTACCTTGAGTTCAATTCCGATATCTGGTTCACACATCTGAGCTAGGTACTTAATCGTGCCTGGGCCACCAGCACCCATCTCAACAACTAGGAATTTAGTTTGCTCATCAATCTTGAGCATTGAATAAGGTGCACCAACTTCATTGTTGAATGATTCTTCTGGTGCAATTGTCTTGCCTTTAGTGGAAAGAACCTCACGAAGCATATTCTTAGTTGTTGTCTTACCGTTTGATCCAGTTACACCAATCACTTTTAACTGACCAAGCGCTTTTACTTTTGCAACAACGTGTTTAGCAAGTAGTCCTAGAGCATGAACTGAATCTTTCACAACCAGTTGAGGAACAGTGCTACTAACTTCATGCTCAACTATTAGTGCTACCGCACCATTTGCTATCGCACTTGAAACAAACTCGTGGCCGTCGGTGACTTCACCTGGTTTAGCAACAAACAATGATCCAGCTTTCAGGAGTCTTGAATCTGTCTCAACAGAACCTGAGATCACAACTGTTCCATCACCAATGAGTTTTGCTTCAATGGCTTCTGCAATCTCTTGCAAGCTAATGGCTATCATTTGTAGCCTGCTTCCTTGAGAGCATCTCTTGCTTCTGATCTTGCAGAGTAAGGAGTTCTCACTCCCTCAATGTCGCGGTAGTCCTGATGCCCTGGTCCTGCCCACAAAATTGCATCTCCTGGACCAACTAGTGAAACAGCCAAACGAATTGCTGCCTCTGGAGGAGATACCTCATGAATCTCAAGTTCCGGTCTAAATTCACGAGCAGCTTCAACCAACGCTTTACGAATAGAAGCTGGGTTTTCAAATCTTGGATGATGATCTGTAATTACAAGTAGGTCACAGCCAGCTGCTGCAACTCTTGCCATTTCAGGTCGCTTAGAAGCATCTCTGTCGCCATCTGCACCAAAGAGCATTAGAACTTTACCTTTTGTTACTTTTCTAACAGCGGCAAGGGTATTCAGGAAGGCATCTGGACTGTGCCCAAAGTCAACATAGACGAATGGTGCCCCAACTGGTGAAACAAGTTCAGTACGACCAGGTAGGTAAGCATCAATACCTTTATCTAGCGCCTTAGCGATATCTTCGAAACGATATCCAGCAGTTAGCGCCATGACAATTGCTAGTCCAGCATTAGAGGCCATGTGAGCTCCAAGGATTGGAACACTACTCACAAGGTGTTCTCCTGCAGGTCCTGTCAATTCAAACTCTGTTTTGCCAGGGAGCTCAGCCAAGATTCTTACATTCCAGTGCGCACCATCTTCAGGGTTCATTGAGATTGTTGTAACTGGAACTTCACTTCGCTCAGCAATTCTTTTTCCGTAGACAGTATCGAGACAGACGACAGCTTTCTTAGATTTCTTTTTAGTGAAGAGCTTTGCTTTAGCAGAAAGATAGTCATCAAAACCGTCATAGTCATCGAAGTGATCGTGGCTCAGGTTTGTAAATCCAGCAACATCAAACTTCAGACCATCAACTCTTAGTTGGGTAAGTGCTTGAGCTGAAACCTCAATGGCAACATCGGTTACACCCTTTTCACGCATTCTTGCAATCAGCGCTTGCATCTCAGTTGATTCAGGAGTTGTTAGACGGCTAACAATAACTTCACCGGCAATATGTCTTTCAGCAGTAGAGGTTAGCCCTGTGGTTCTACCTAGTTGACGAAGAATTCCTTCAAGTAGATAGCTAGTTGAGGTTTTACCGTTTGTTCCAGTCGTACCAAATAGCAGTGGCATGTTGCCTTCAGTATTTCCATAAACAAAAGCAGCCAACTCCCCTAGATGTGTCCTAGGTTGCTCTAGGCACATTACCGTTAGATCAATTCCTTGCAGAATTTCTAAACCAGCTGAGTCTGTCACAACTGCAACTGCACCTTGCTCGATTGCTTTAGCGATGAAATTTGCGCCATGTGTTTTTACTCCAGGCATAGCAACAAACAGATCGCCTTGTCTTAGATCACCGGTGTTCATGCTGATACCTGTGAGTAAGACACCCTCTGAATTACCAACAACATCAAGAGAGAATCTCTTTGCGAATACCTCAAGTGGAACAGGAGTAACTAGATCAGGTCGAAGAATTGGAGGGATTGATTGCTTAGGAGCCATTATTTCCACCTAATCGCAATCTTCTTTGACTTGGTTGTTGATGGTGGCACAGCGTAAGTCTTGAGTACCTGCTTCATCACAGAAACAAAACCAGGTGTTGCTCCTAGAGAGTTGCTAACAGTTCTTGATTTGAATGCGGTTACAGCAACGATGTATTTAGGGTCTTCAACGGGAGCAAGTCCAACGAAGGAAACAGCATAGAGTTTGCCATAGCCTTTTCCTTCAGCAATCTGAGCTGTTCCAGTTTTACCACCAACACGATAACCCGGAATTCTTGCTGTCTTACCGATAGAACCAAACTCCACAACTTTCTCAAGCATGTCGATAGTGGTGGCAGCTGTTTCCTCAGTGATGACTCTAACTGGAGCATCAACTGCAGTTCTAGTTAGAGTTCCTGCACTATCTACGCATCCTTCAACTAAGACAGGTGAAAGTCGAACACCTTTATTTGCAATTGCCTGATAGATACCCGCAGTTTGAATTGGAGTAAGAGAAACACCTTGACCGAACATAACGGTCTGGTCAGTCATCTTGTCCCAGTCTGTGTAATTGGCAAGAAGACCTGAAGATTCACCTTCGAAGTTCACTCCAGATTTAGATCCCATGCCGAACTTCTGCATGTACTCGTACCTAGTCTTTGAGGTAACCTTTCCACCAAGTTGAACAAGTCCTGTGTTAGACGAATCAACTAGCACACCGGTAAGGGTTAGCTTGTCTGGTGGATGTTGATGAGAATCATTGATTCTTTCTCCCCATGGCATGCGAAGAGAGTATGGAGCAATTACCTGACTCAGTGGAGTTGCTTTGCCAACATCAACCGCTGTTGCTGCAGCAACAGGCTTAAGAATTGAACCTGGTTCAAAGGCAGCTCTAAAAATACGTGAAGAGCGGTTCTGAGATTCAACACCACTTGGGTTGTTTGGATCAACTGTTGGAGCTTCAGCAGCAGCCAGAATTTTTCCTGTGGCAACTTCAATAACTATTGCGCTGGCCCAGTCAGCTTTCAATCTTCTAACAGTTGCAGCCATCTCCTGCTGAGCTGAGTACTGCAAATCAGAGTTGATTGAAAGCACTACGTCAGAGCCATGCTTCACCTGCTGAATAGTCTGCACTGATGAAGGAATGCGAATACGGTCCGCACCTTCGATGTATGTTTCTTTTCCGTCAGTTCCAGCAAGACATGAGTTCATCATTCGCTCAATGCCTTCTAGAGCAGATCCATCTGAACCAACGAAGCCAAGAAGATTTCCTGCAACTGCTCCATCTGGATAGTGACGCTCTTGCTTTTGGTCAAAGTAAAGCCACGGAAGATTCAACTCTTTGAGTTTGGTATAAACAGCCGCGCTTACAGACTTCTTTAGATTGGCGTACCTAGATGTTCCAGTCATCTTCTCAATAAGAACATCGGTTGGAACTTTCAGAATGCCGGAGAGTTTCTCAGCCATTTGGTCTTTAGTGAAGGCGACTTTCTCTCCATCGATAGTTAGCACCACTGGGCCAACAATCTTAGGATCTACGTTTACATCCCAACTCACAACTGTCGTTGCAAGAATTCGACCATCACTATCGATGATGTTTCCTCGAATAGCAGGAAGAGTTCGAGTAGTTTCTCGAGCTTGGGTTGATAGCGCGTTTAGACGATCAGCGTCCACAACTTGAACATAAATTAGTCTGCCTACGAAAGCTGAGATGACGAGCAGCATTACGACAACGAATGCCGTGTACCTTCTGTCAGTTTGGCTGGTATGCATCTAACACCTAAGTCCAGTTAGTTCGTAGGCGATTTAGGAATGCCCGCCGAATTTAAGGGTACTTCGGCAGCAGTTGGGTTATTGGTCTTGACACTCTCAGTACTTGAAGTTTTCAGAGTAGGAGCATCAATTGTTGCTGGAGAGGCACCAGTCAACTTAGATACGTCGCTCTTTACTGTCATAGCCGCATTTGCAATCAAGTTCTTAGATACAGCCATTGAGCTCTCCGCAGATGCAGGAACTGCAGAGCCAAGAACTTTAGCGTCTCTAACGTTCAAGAACACTGGGTTTGAATTCACAATCATGCCAAGAGCCTTAGCGCTGTTAGCTAGGTTCTGAGGAGAACGAAGAGAGTCAACCTGCTGGCTAACAACCTGGGTTTGGGTAGCTAGAGCTTCTGTGTCCTTCTTCAAAGTTGAGATTGTGTAAACAGCAGTGTCACATAAAGCGTTAACCACCAGACCAGAAATAGAAATAAGAGTTAGGCCGACAATTACTTTTCTAAGTACTGCTTTAGGGAATCTGAGCCCAGCTTGGTCTGCTCTTGAAGCGGCCTTGGCCTTGGGACGTCTGACTGGTTGAACCGTGGTTGTTACCGGTCTTAGATGTCTTCTAGGTGCTAGAGGACGAATCGGTTGGGCTTGTCTTAATACGCTCATGCTGCGTTCCTAATTTTCTGGGCAGCACGTAATCGGACTGATGCTGATCTAGGGTTTCTACTAATCTCTTGCTCTGTTGCCTTTTCCGCTCCCCTAACAAGGAGTCGAAGGATTGGAGCATGTTGCTCAAGTTCAATTGGAAGATCCAGTGGAGCTGAAGAAGTTGATGCAGCAACGAGTGCCTGCTTCACAATGCGGTCTTCTAGGGACTGGTAGGACAGAACCAAAACTCTGCCATCAACCTTTAGTGCATCAATTACAGCTGGGATTGTCTCTTCAAGAATTTCAAGTTCACGGTTCACTTCAATGCGCAGTGCTTGGAAGACTCGCTTAGCTGGGTGGCCAGAACTCTTACCTGGGATGAATGGAACAACCTTGGAAATGATGTCTGTGAGCTGCTTGCTTGTTGTGAATGGAGACTTGGATCTAATCTTTACGATCTGACGTGCGATTGCTCTCGCATATCTTTCTTCGCCATAGGTTTTGAAGATTCGGTTTAGATCATCTTCGTTGTATTCATTGAGAACCTTGGCTGCGGTAAGTTCTTCGGTTGAATCCATTCGCATGTCTAGTGGAGCATCAAATGAATAAGCGAAGCCTCTGTCTTTTTCATCCAACTGCATTGAAGAGACACCTAGGTCTAGAAGAACTGCATCAGCAAGATTTAGACCTAGCTCTTCAAGTACTTCTGGGATTTCGCTGTAAACAGCTTGAACAAGGTGAATGCGATCTGCGAATGGAGCAAGACGTTCACCCGCTAGACGAAGTGCATTCTCATCACGATCAATTCCAACAAGAATTAGGTTTGGGAATCTCAGTAGGAATGCTTCGCTGTGACCGCCAAGGCCAAGAGTTCCATCAACCAAAATTGCTGAGTCACCTTTTAGTGCTTCGCCAAGGATTTCAATGCAACGTTCTAAAAGAACTGGTTCGTGGAGTGAAGAGATTTCAGACATTTGTTGCTTTTAGTTCCTAGACCCTAAACCCCATCCATTTGCACCTTTTGGTTGCTGCTTTAGGAATCGGGGTAGATATCCAAAGCCAAATAGCTGGAGATTAGGAACTAGGAATTAACTCAGCCTCACCTCCCCCTCGTTGTAATTTGCGAAAGCTTCTGCTCCAGCATCCATAAATGCGGCACGAGTTTCTGGGTTCCAAATTTCAATGTGCTTTCCAGCACCTGCAACAACTAGTTCACGACCAAGGCCTGCCCACTCACGAAGAGTTGCGGTGACCAAGATTCTTCCTTGACCATCCGGAGTCTGCTCATCTGCATCACCAAAGAAGTGACGGTTTAGCACTCTAAAGTCCTGAGTTCCAATTGTTTTGTTAGCGGTTAGAGCAGCTGCTCTGCTCTCGTATTCAGCCCTGGTCATTACAACGACACAGTTCTCTTGTCCTTTAGTTAGGACTACTCCACCAGCCAGACGATCTCTGAACTTAGCCGGAAGGATCAGACGGAACTTCTCATCGAGTTTGGGATAGCTAGTACCAATGAACACTTGCTCGCCCTTTCTCTAGTTCGACTTCAAACCTTTGCTCCACAATACACCACTTTCATCCACAAATATACAAATATCCGTAAGAACTTACAATTCTGGCGTGTTTAGGTCAATAAAAGCAAGGGGTTCTTTGGTGGAGGGAAATTCCAGAAAATTGGCAATTTTGGGCTTAAATGACTAAAGGACCCCAGCTTTTGGGCTGAAGTCCTTGTATTTGCTGCCTTTTTGGCAGCTAAGTCTTGTTTTTAGTTACCGTTTCTTTGATCCCAACGGTTCTGAAAATAGCCAGAAGTTCCTGGTTTTGGACCTTTATCCTGGGCTGGTTTCGGTTGGCTTTCTCTAAAAGCTTTGCTGGTCCAGTTCTGGCTGACTAGGTAGAGACCGGTCAGCATGGTCAAAAAGGCAAGAACACCCACAACTGTCTGCTGAATAGAGGTGGCAAAAATCATTAGCCCCAGCCCAAAGACCACAAGGACTGAGCCAAGTACTAGAAGACGGCCGTATTTGACCTTGCCTGGTAGCTCAGGAGTCTTCTTTTCCTTAGCAACAGGTTTGCCACCGTTAAGTTGACGCTCAAGTTCATCAAGAACTTTTTGCTCGTTCTCGCTCAATCCCAAAGTATTCTCCTCGCCTTGCCTTTAATGCTAAACCTATTCGCCAAGTTAGGCTATTCCAGTGAATTATTCAACAAATCTTTTGGGCCAGGTTCAGGCTAATTTGGACAGCTTTTGTCAAAAGCAACGAACCGATTTCGAGGCAATCTCGACAGATCTGATCCCAGTTGTGGATTACACCCAGAGTTTGCTTCAAGGTGGCAAGAGATTTAGAGCCCTATTTTGCTACTGGGCCTGGCGTGCTTGTTTGAGTGATTCGGCGTATCACCAGAGCGAACAAGAGATTAAAGATTCAGAAGAAGCTATTGCCGGTATTGCAGCTTCTCTTGAGATGTTCCATGCAGCAGCCCTAGTTCACGATGATCTACTAGATCAGTCAGATACAAGACGTGGTGCCCCTGCTATTCACAAACGTTTTGAGACATTACACAAAGAAAAGAGTTGGGCTGGTGCTCCTGAACGCTTTGGTGTGGCAGGTTCGGTATTAGTTGGTGACCTGATGTTGGGTTGGTCCAGCGAAATCTTCGGTAACGCTCTACTTCACTCCCCTAACCGTGAAATTGAAAGTGCTTGCCGAGATGAATTCAGCTTGATGAGAGTTGAAGTAATGGCAGGTCAATACTTAGATGTTCTAGAAGAGAACGCAGCTGCCACTCGACCTGTTAGCGAAGGTGTTGGTCGTGCTGAAAAAGTCATTCTTTATAAAACAGCTAAATACAGCATTGAAGCTCCGCTTCGAATTGGTGCTGCTTTCGCAGGAGCAGACCCTGCCAAACTAAGTCAATTCACTCAGTTCGGTATTCCTCTTGGCATTGCTTTCCAACTAAGAGATGACATCCTCGGAGTATTCGGAGATCCAAGCGTTACCGGTAAACCTGCCGGAGATGATCTTCGTGAAGGCAAGAGAACTGTCTTGGTTGCCCTAACTCTTGAAGCTCTGACCGAAAGATCCCCATCTATGGCAGAGAGTTTCGAAGAACTACTGACTAGTAGAGAGCTAGACACTCATCAGATTGCATTTATGCAAAAACTGATTCAAGATTCTGGTGCTTTAGCGAAGACAGAGCGAATGATTGTTGAATTGGGTGATCGAAGCCTAGAGTCTCTCGATGCTGCGAACTTGGAAGAGTCAGCCAAGGCAACTCTAAAGGCTCTTGCGTTGAAGGTTATAAGTCGCGACGCTTAGAAAGCTAGCGACTGAGCAACTCTTCTTACTTCTGTTTTTCTCCCTGAGATAAGTGCTGCCATTGGTGTTGTTGCCAGTGAATCTTCAACTGTGTAGAGCCATTTGATTGCTCCACCGAGAGTGAAGCCAGAATCTAGAAGAAGAACGATTGTTCCTCTAAGCGATGGGAGCGGTTCTCCATTGATGATTATCTCTGCAGGAATTCTCTGAACGTTATCTGTTTTGATAGCAATCAGGTGGTGCTCTTCAATCAAGCGACGAACTTTACCTGGCACTATGCCAAGGAGTTCACCTGCTTCAGGAATCGTAAGCCAGTCAGTTATTTGATCTAGGGGTTCAGTCACAGTTAAAGATTGCCATACCAATGCCCTCAACGCTAGATGCAACTCACAAGCCTCCTCACTTTGCCCAAACAGCTGCAAGCACTGGTCTTCTTTTAGACTTGATAGAAGTTTGAGAATCTGGCAGAAGGCTTCGCGTTATCGGAACCTTCTGCTTCGGTCTTGGTATAGAGAGGTAGGGTCTAAATAAGTATGAGCAATTTAGTAGGCACTACCCTCTCTTCTCGCTACGAGATCAAAGAGATTATCGCCAGAGGTGGCATGGCAACTGTCTACCTAGCCAAAGATCTAAGACTGGCTAGAGAAGTTGCAGTAAAGATTATTCACCCGCACCTATCTGAAGACCCAGTTTTCAGAGACAAGTTCTTCCGAGAAGCCAGAATGCTTGCCAAGGTTAACCACGCCAACCTTGTGAACATATTTGACCAAGGTGACGATAAAGGTAACGCCTTTATAGTCCTGGAACTAGTTCAAGGAATAACACTTAGAGATGCAATAAAGGACTTAGGTGCACTCCACACCACTCAGGTATTGCAGGTAAGCAAGGCTATGCTCTCCGCCCTAGCTCAAGCCCACAGCACTGGAGTGGTTCATAGGGATCTCAAACCTGAGAATGTCTTACTTTCAGATGATGGTCGCATCAAGGTAACCGATTTTGGTTTAGCTAGAGAACTCTCAGCAAATACTGATACAGGTTCGCTGGTTGGCACAGTGGCTTATCTTGCACCTGAAGTAATCAGACGTGGCAAAGCAGAAACCCCGAGTGATGTCTACAGCTTTGGCATCATGCTCTTTGAGATGCTCACTGGTCAACAACCATTCAGAGGTGATGATGCGATTCAAATTGCATTCATGCACACATCAGAGAGAGTTGCTTCGGCAAAGACGCTAAACCCAAAAGCAGATGACTCTCTCGATCAACTAATGCTCTGGTGCACAGAACCTAACCCAGAGAACAGACCTGCAGATGCATCAAGAGCACTTATTGAGATTGAAAAGATTCTTAGGTCAGAACCAATTGATTCTGTTTCATCTAGGACTGAGAACCTTTCTGAAACTATCGTTCTACCTAGAGATGCGAACTTCACAGAAGTGCTGGGAGATCTCGGATTGGAGGAAGAAGAACTTCCTTTCGCGAAGCATTCTTCCAGACTCGTATTCGCTAGATGGATTGTCGCGAGCGTTCTGGCATTAGCTGTTGGCTCATTTGGAGGATGGTATTACGGAGCGGGACCAGGTGCTCTAATTGCAGTTCCAAACTTGAGTGATAAAAGTGTTTCACTTGCATCAACTGAAATTGATTCCATAACCAAAGATGTTGTTATCCGTGAAGAATTCAGTTCAGCTTTTGCTAAGGGTCAGGTCATTGGCACAGAACCAGTTGCAGGAATTCTTGTTCCGAAAGGAACTCAGATTGTTCTTGTTGTTTCTAAAGGAAAAGAATTAGTCCAAGTTCCTAAAGTTATTGGTGTTGACCTAGTTACTGCAACCGCCAAAATCATTGGAGCAAAACTTGTAGTTGGAAAAGTAACTCAGTGGTTCAACTCAAAGTATCCAATCGGTGTTGTCTATGAAAACTCTGGCAGTGATGGCACAAAGCTTCCGGTTTCATCAGGTATTGATCTAAAGGTCTCTCTAGGAGCTATTCCGATTGTTGCTGGGTTGCAGACCGAAATCGCTAAAGCTGCTCTTGAAGCTGCAGGACTTACTGTTCGAGCAGTTGAGAAGGAGTATTCAACAACTGTTGCCAAGGGTCAGATAATTTCTGTTGTGCCTGATGAAGAAGAAGTTGGTAAAGGCTCATCGATAAAACTTGTTGAGAGCCTAGGCCCGCAAACTGTCACTATGCCTGCCGTGAAGGGTGAAACCATTCTGGCGGCCAAAGGATTACTTGAGTCTCTTGGCTTGAGAGTTGTGATCGACACATCTTGGCTAAGTAAAGATTATGGAATCAAGAAGGTTACCGGGGTTAGTGAAACTGCTGGAACAACACTTCTAGTTGGGCAAAGCGTAACGATTCGCTCTAGATAATTACTTGGCTGCTAGTTCTTCAGCAACTAAGAATGCAAGCTCTAGGGACTGTGAGTGATTTAGTCTCGGGTCACAAAGCGATTCGTATCTAGATTCCAGAGTGGCTTCATCGATGTGCTCACTTCCACCTAGACATTCAGCAACATCATCACCGGTTAGTTCAATGTGGACTCCTCCTGGGAAGGTGCCTAAGTCGCGGTGGACTTCAAAGAATCCTCTTACTTCATCCATGACATCATCAAATCTTCTTGACTTGTAACCATTAGCGGTTGTGATGCCGTTGCCGTGCATAGGGTCAGAAACCCAAAGCGGCTGCGCTCCAGCATCCTTCACAGCTTTGACAAGCTTAGGCAGAGCTTCACGAATCTTTCCAGCACCCATTCGAGAGATAAGTGTTAGGCGACCTGGCTCACGCTCAGGGTCAAGCTTTTCAATCAGCGCAAGAACATCATCTACTGAAGTGTTTGGACCAAGCTTCACACCAAGAGGATTTCTAACACGAGACAAGAAGTCCATGTGTGCACCATCTAGTTTGCGAGTTCTCTCACCAATCCAAATGAAGTGTGCACTTGTGTCGTAAGGAGTTCCAGTTCTTGAATCGATACGAGTCATTGGACGTTCGTAGTCAAACAGAAGTCCTTCGTGTGACGTGTAGAACTCTGTGGTTCTTAGTTCATTAAAGTTCGCTCCACAGGCTGCCATGAACTTTATAGCTTTATCAATTTCACGAGCCATAGTTTCGTAACGAGAGTTTGCTGGGTTATCAGTGAAACCCTTGTTCCATTCATGAACTGAACGAAGATCTGCAAATCCACCCATTGTGAATGCTCTGATGAGATTCAAGGTTGAGGCTGAAGTGTTGTAAGCCTGGAGCAAACGCATTGGATCGGCAGTTCTTGATTCCAAAGTGAAGTCATATCCGTTTACGGCATCTCCGCGGTATGCAGGTAGCTCTAAACCTTCACGTGTTTCTGTGTCAGATGTTCTTGGCTTAGCAAACTGGCCAGCCATACGACCCATCTTCACTACAGGCATTGAAGCACCGTAGGTTAATACAACAGCCATCTGCAACATAGTCTTAACTCGATTGCGAATGCGATCTGCAGTTGCATCAGCAAAAGTTTCAGCACAATCTCCACCTTGCAGCAAGAATGCTTTTCCTGAAGCAGCTTGAGCTAAACGGTTCTTCAAGATATCAACTTCACCAGCAAAAACTAGTGGTGGGTAGGTGGCAAGAATTGCTTTGACTTCTTCAAGCTTTTTTTGGTCAGGCCAGGTTGGCTGCTGTGCTGCTACTAGGTTGCGATAGTTATCCAGCCCAGCAATAACTGATGGGTCGGCTACGACAACTTTTTCGTTTGATAACACGGTAGGGTCCTGACTTAGTTTTAGCGCTTGTTTTTTAGAGTAGTGGCATATACGTCGATGTATTCCTGCCCACTTAGTTTCATGAGTTCATAAGAAATCTCATCAGTGACTGCTCGTAAGACTAGACGGTCACCTTCCATCCCCGCAAATCTAGAGAAATCTAAAGGTTCCCCAACAACAACCCCAATACGTCTAATGCGAGGAAGTCTTCTACCGATAGGTTGAACCTTTTCGGTATCAATCATGGCAACAGGAAACACTGGAACTTTAGCCTCCAGAACCATTCGAGCAATACCTGTTCTACCTCTAAATAGTCTGCCGTCAGGAGATCTTGTGCCCTCTGGGTAAATTCCAAGCAACTGTTCCTGGCTCAAAACCTTTAGACCTGTGTTTAGGGCAGCTTCAGATGCTTTTCCACCACTTCTATCAATTGGAAGTTGCCCTGTTGCGATAAAGAACCATCTCGTCAGAGTTCCCTTTAGACCTTTGCCTGTGAAGTACTCGCTCTTGGCAAGAAAAACCACAGGTCTTCTGAGCATTAGCGGAAGAAAAATCGAATCAGAGAAAGATAGGTGGTTGCTGGCAAGAATGGCAGCACCATCGGAAGGAATTTTCTCTGAACCACGGACCCAAGGTCTAAACATGATCTTAAGAAGAGGTCCTAGAACAATATTTTTCAGCAGAAAGTACCACATGTGCGACCTCCTAACCTTCCAATAAACCTGTAAAGGACTAGTTTACCTCTGTACAGAAGCTCTTCTAGCAAGGTCAGCTGCCCCTACTACCCCAGCATCGTTGATTAGTGATGCTGCAACAACAGTCATTTCAGGGCGGTAACCCCTTGCAGGTAGGTGATTAAGGTATGCCTCACGAATTGGAGCAAGAAGCAATTCACCAGCAACGCTGAGTCCACCACCAACAACCAACATCTTTGGATCTAGGATCGCTGCAAATGAGGCCACTGCCTTACCGATGTTTGTTCCAAGCTCGTTCAGTAGACGAAGAGCACCTGGATCTGATTCTGTGATTGCTTGGTAAACCTCGGTGCCTGTAAGTTCTCCAACTTCAGACTGAAGTTCTGCTAGTCGTGCACCTTCTTGAGTTCCAGATGAAGCAAGTTCTTTTGCTGAATCAAGAAGAGCGCTTCCTGAAGCGTATTGTTCTAGGCAGCCATTCTGCCCACAGCCACAGGCTCTTCCCTCTTGAATGAAGTTTGTGTGTCCAAGTTCCGCACCGATACCAAAGCCACCACGGAATAGTTCACCCTTGGCAACGATTGCTCCACCAACACCTGTTCCGATGGTGATCATCATCATGTGATCACTGCCCCTGCCTGCACCAAATCTGTATTCGGCCCAGCCTGCAGCATTTGCATCATTTTCTACAAAGACATCTATGCCTAGTCTTGCTTCTAGCTTTGCCTTAAGTGGTTCGTTTCTGAGGCTGAGGTTCGGAGAGTAAATCACTTCTGATTGATCTGCGTCAATAAATCCTGCAATAGCTACTCCAACGGCAGCTACTTCTTCACCGGAACTTAGTTCTTGGACCATTTCGACAACAGCGGTAATCAGATCGTCGGTGTTATCTGCTGGTGTTGGCACCTTAAGGCTTTTCAGGATATTCCCAGTTTCGCTGACTAAAGCGCCAGCGATCTTGGTTCCACCAACGTCGATACCAACAGTGATCATTTGTTTCCTTAGGGATTGGGGCGAGGCAAAGTCAAACTCCAGTTTATAACCGCAAATTGTTACATTTCATCTTCTTTTTTCCCTCTTTATGAAGTTATCCAGCGGGTAGGCTAGTCAAAAGTTGTATTGACCCCATCTATAAAGTTAGAGGTATACATGAAGTCCTTCGAAGTCCCATTAGTTGTTGTTTCTTCCCCAGACACAAACATCACCGACTTATTTCTAGATCGAGTAAAACTCGACCCAAACCTTCCCCTCATCTCTAAACAGGTTGAGCCTGGAGTATGGAAGGAAGTAACAGCAAGTGAATACCTTGCTGAAGTTCAGGCACTAGCCAAGGGATTCATTGCTTCTGGAATCAAGCCAGGTCAAAGAGTTGGCATTATGAGCCCTACTTCTTATGAGTGGGCTCTGTGTGACTTTGCACTTTGGTTTGCTGGAGCTGTTTCAGTTCCTATCTACGAAAGCTCTGCTCCAGCTCAGATTGAATGGATCTTGGGCGACTCAGGTTCTATCGCTTGTATTTTTGCTAACGACCAGATGGTTCAACTTTTCAACTCAGTGAAGTCATCATTGAAGGATGTCAAGAAGGTTTGGACTCTGGACAGCAAGGACCTTAAAGAACTTGTCAAGGCTGGTAAGGAAGTTTCCGATGCAGACCTAGAGAAGGCTAGAAAGAGTGCAGGTCTTGCAGACCTTGCTACCATCATCTACACCTCAGGAACAACTGGACAGCCTAAGGGTTGTGAACTACTGCACCAGGGCTTTGTGGATCTATGTAGAAACGCTCAGGCAGTTCTTCCTGATGTTGTTCGTCCGGGTGAAACAACACTGTTGTTCTTGCCTATGGCTCACGTGTTTGCTCGCTTCATTTCTGTTCTATGTATCTCAGGTGGTGTGAAGGTAGGTCACCAAGGAGATTCAAAGACTGTTGCTCCTGCAATGCAGAGCTTCCACCCAACATTCCTGTTGGCAGTTCCTCGTGTATTCGAAAAGGTTTACAACTCAGCAGAGCAGCGTGCAGAGTCAGCTGGCAAGGGAAAGATTTTCCACGCCGCAGCTGAAACAGCAATTGCTTGGTCTATGGCTAAGGACACCAAGAAGGGTCCAAGCTTTGGCTTGAACGCTAAGTACAAGCTATTCGATGCACTTGTATACAAGAAACTTCGTGCTGCTATGGGTGGAAAAGTTAAGTACGCTATCTCCGGTGGTGGCCCACTAGGAGCTCGCTTAGGTCACTTCTACCGTGCAATCGGTCTAATCGTTCTTGAAGGTTACGGTCTAACCGAAACCACTGCCCCAGTAACAATTGGTAGACCTGACAAGGTAAAGATCGGCAAGGTAGGTTTCCCACTTCCAGGTTGTGGAATCATGATCGCTGATGACGGTGAAATCCTGCTTAGAGGAACAAACGTTCTAAAGAGCTACTGGAACAACCCGAAGGCAACTAAGTCAACATTTGAAGGTGACTGGTTCAAGACCGGAGACATCGGTTCACTAGATGAAGATGGCTTCCTATCTATTACAGGTAGAAAGAAAGAACTTATCATCACTGCTGGTGGAAAGAACGTTGCACCTGCACAACTCGAAGATCCACTTCGTGCTAACCCACTAATCAGCCAGGCTGTTGTTGTTGGAGATGCCAAGCCATTCGTATCAGCTCTTATCTCTATCGATGAAGAGATGCTTCCGATCTGGCTTGAGAACAATGGAATCAAAGAAGCAATGAGCATTGAGGATGCAACAAACAACCCTCTAGTTATTGCTGAGATTTCAAAGGCTATCGAAGCTGTGAACTCAAAGGTTTCAACAGCAGAGTCAATCCGTAAGTTCGCACTGCTACCTAAGGATCTAACTGAGAAGACTGGTCACCTAACACCTTCTCTAAAGATCAAGAGATCAGTGGTTATGGATGACTTCTCGCACCTAGTTGATGACATTTATGCAGCAAGTGCTAAGTCAACCTGTCACAACATCGGAGACTACAAGATCTAGCGAAGGAACCAATCGGTTTGACGCAAGATCTTCATAGCTTCTTTGCGTTCTTCGATTGAAAGTCTGTCTAGATATAGCTTTCCATCTAGATGGTCATACTCGTGCTGTAAGGCTTGGGCTAATAAACCCTCCCCTTTTATTGTCACGAGTGAACCATCTAGCTGGTAGCCCGATAGAGATGCTTTTGGGTAGCGAAGGGTTTTATGCCAAAGACCTGGAACTGATAAACAGCCTTCTTCAATAAGTGCAGGTTCACCTTCAAGAACTAGGTCTTCAGGATTAATCAGATATCCGAGGCTTCCGTTGGCGTTATAACTGAAGGCTCTTAGAGATACACCGATTTGTGGAGCAGCAACTCCTGCTCTGCCAGGTTCCTTAGTTGTGTCAAGTAGATCTTCGATCAGAGCTTTCGCTTTATCGCCAAAGTCTTTAATTGCATCGCACTTTGAATTCAGTACTGGGTCACCGTAAAGGCGTATTTCTCTAACTGGCATTAGTTACTTGGACTTTACAAGTCCCTCAACAACAAGAGCTGCTAGTTCGCGAGCTGCTTCTCTAGTGTTCTTGTGTAGTTGATCGAACTTGATAACTGATCCTGCAGCAAGAGCTGGGTCATAAGGAATCTTTACAACTGCACGAACTCTAGATTTGAAGTGAGCTTCAATCTCATCAAGCTTCACAAGGTTAGTTCCCTGAGTAGCAGTGTTCAAAGCTACTACTGAGCCTCGAACTAGATCTCCATAACCGTTAGCTTCAAGCCAGGTTAGAGTCTCAGAAGCCAATCTTGCTTCGTCAACAGATCCACCAGAAACAATTACTAGACCATTAGCTCTTTGCAAAGTTGGTCTCATAACTGAGTGCACAATTCCAGTTCCACAGTCAGTAAGAACAACTGTGTAGTAACGAGCTGCCATGTCAGCAACTACGTTGTAGTCACCTTCATCGAAAGCTTCTGAAAGCATTGGGTCGCTGTCTGATGCAAGTACGTGCAACCTTGTTGCATCTCTAGAAACCATCGTTGAGAAATCAGTGAAACCATCTACTGCTGCAGCGCGGTTAACAACATCTCTAACTGTGAAGCGAGTTGACTTGCTAACACGCTCAGCAAGAGTTCCTCGGTCAGGGTTTGCATCGATAGCAATTACACGATCTTCACGAACCAACGCCATTGCCATGCCTAGCAAAGTAGTGATTGTTGTCTTACCAACACCACCCTTACGAGTTAGAACAGGTACAAATCTTGCGCCACCTTCTAATGGAGTTGAAATTCTTGCGTCTGTTGCTTTGCGTTCACGAACCTTTAGGTTGTCACCTAGGTTGATGGTCTTTAGAGATAAGAAGTAAAGGAATCTACGAAGCCCAGATTCAGGAGCTGGTCTGTTCTTTGGTGAAACATCAATTAGTCGATCGGCTGTAAGCATTGCTGCTGGCTCAGGCTGATCAAAAGCATCACCGCGAAGGCTGTCTCGTCTTGAGTAGCCAACTTGGCCAATTGCTGAAGTATCCGGCCCCACAGCTTCAGTTTGTGGAACGATTGCTGTTGACTCAGTGACCACCTTGATTGAAGAAGTTGATGGAGTTAGATCAATTGAACCTGCATCCAAAGAGGTAGTTGATAGTTCTGAAGAAGTAGTTTCTTCCTTCTTACGACGGCGAATGAGTCCGCGTTCTGATTTTTCAGCCAAACCTAATCCTTTGAGTATCTTTTGGTTCCAACAGTCGTTAAGCCGAACCTTGTTCTAAAGGCTAAGTCTATTCGCTACTGAGGTTCAACGATAAGAATTAGGTCCCCAGACTCTACCGACTGGGTCTTTCCTATGGCTAGACGCCTTACAACACCTGCAATATTGGAGGTTATCGTGGCCTCCATCTTCATGGCCTCGATGGTGGCTACAGGCTGCCCAAGGGCCACTGGAGTTCCCTCTACCACCTGTAGGGTAACTACCCCAGCAAATGGGGCAGCCACCTCAGCTGGGTTGGCTAGGTTAGCCTTCTCCGCCACAGCAACATCTGTGGCAATCTTCTTGTCTCGGATGTTTAGAGGTCTCAATTGGCCATTTAGGGTCGCCATGACAGTTCTGAAGCCCTTGGTATCAGGGCTTCCAATAGCCTCTAGGCCAACAAAGATCCTGACACCCTTAGCTATCTCAACAACGTGCTCATGACCCTGCTCTAGCCCGTATAGGTAGTCCAGGGTGTCAACTGCGTCTAGGTTGCCGAAGGTTGCTCTAGCCTTTTCAAAGTCCTTTGTAGGGCCTGGGAAGAGCAGTCTGTTGAGAGTCCCTCTTCTGAGCTGAGCATCCTCTGAGTTGAGGTTCTCTAGGTCCTCTTTTGATACTTCGGTGATACCAAACTTGATGTTCTTACCCTGAAGAACTTTGGTTCTGAAAGGCTCTGGCCAGCCTCCAGGAAGATCCCCCAGCTCCCCTGCCATGAATCCAATAACTGAGTCAGGGATGTCATAGTTTTGAGGGTTTTCAGCAAAGTCAGCTGGATCTGCATTAACAGCAACTAGGTGAAGAGCTAGATCGCCAACCACCTTCGATGAAGGAGTTACCTTAGGTGGTCTTCCCAAAATCTGGTTAGCCGCGGCATACATGTCTTCAACTCTTTCGAATTGGTTACCAAGTCCTAGAGCAATCGCCTGCTGTCTTAGGTTGCTTAGCTGACCACCTGGAATCTCATGTCTGTACACGCGACCGGTAGGTCCAGCAAGTCCAGACTCAAATGGTTCGTAAACATTTCTAACAGCTTCCCAATATGGTTCTAATGCAGTTATTTCATCTAGTGAAATTCCTGAATCTCTGTCGGTGTTTGCAAGAGCAGCAACAAGAGCAGAAGCAGAAGGTTGGCTAGTAGTTCCAGCCATTGGAGCTGATGCAACGTCAACTGCATCGACACCAGCATCGATTGCAGCCATTAGGGTTGCTAGCTGACCACCTGCTGTGTCATGAGTGTGCAGATGAATTGGTAGGTCGAATTCTGCTCTTAGAGCAGTTACTAACTTGGCAGCAGCCTGCGGTCGAAGAAGTCCAGCCATATCTTTAATTGCGATGATGTGTGCACCAGCATCAACTATTTGCTTGGCAAGTGTTAGGTAGTAATCAAGTGTGTAGAGATCTTCTTTAGGATCTAGTAGATCTCCTGTGTAACAAATACCAACTTCAGCAACAGCAGTCTTTGTCTTTAGAACTGCATCAATAGCTGGAATCATTTGATTCACATCATTTAGAGCATCAAAAATTCTGAAGATGTCCACACCAGCAAGCGTTGCTTCCTTAACGAAAGCATCTGTAACTTCTACCGGGTATGGTGTGTAACCAACAGTGTTTCTACCTCTAAGTAACATCTGAATACAGATGTTCGGCATTGCTGAACGAAGAGAAACAAGTCTTGCCCAAGGATCTTCTCCTAGGAAGCGAAGTGCGACATCGTATGTTGCCCCTCCCCATGCTTCAACTGAGAAGAGCTTGCTTAGAATTCTTGCCTCGTATGGTGCGACCTGGACTAGGTCTCTGCTTCTAACTCTGGTAGCCAAAAGAGATTGGTGTGCATCTCTGAAAGTTGTGTCAGTAATTGCTACTGGTCCTTGGTTACGAAGTGCCTTAGCAAACGCCACAGGACCAAGTTCAAGTAGTTGCTGTCTTGATCCTGCAGGAGCATCCGTCGTTAGATCAAGTTTTGGCAGCTTGCTAGCTGGAGAAATTAGATTTCCTCTAGTGCCATAAGGCTGGTTCACTGTTACTTCTGCTAGCCAGTTCAGAATCTTGGTTCCGCGGTCAAGAGATGGATATGAGTTTAGAAGTTCAGGTCTTTCCTCAATGAATGCCGTGCTTAGCTCTCCCGCTCTAAAGCTAGGGTCAGAAAGCACTCCTTGTAGGAAAGCAATGTTGGTGGAAACTCCACGAATTCTAAATTCTGCAAGAGCTCTAGAAGCTCTGCTTACTGCAGCAGGTAAGTCTCTACCTCTGGTGATTAGCTTCACAAGCAGTGAATCAAAGTATGGGCTAACTTCACTACCTGTAGCAGTTGTTCCACCATCTAGACGGATACCAGCTCCACCTGGAGACCTATAGGTTGTGATCTTTCCAGTGTCAGGCCTAAAGCCAGCTGATGGGTCTTCAGTTGTGATTCGACATTGAATGGCAAAGCCGTGCATTTCAATCTTGTCTTGGGTAAGGCCTAGATCAACAAGTGATTCACCAGCTGCAATTCTCATCTGTGATTGAACTAGATCAACTTCAGTAATTTCTTCAGTGACTGTGTGCTCCACCTGAATGCGGGGATTCATTTCGATGAAAACATGCTTACCTGCATTAGGCCCAACAGTGTCTATTAGGAACTCAACAGTTCCAGCGTTTAGGTAGCCAATTTGTTTAGCAAATGCAATTGCATCTTTGTAAAGTTCTTGACGAAGTGTCTCGTCAAGATTTGGTGCGGGAGCAATCTCAACAACTTTTTGGTTTCTTCTCTGCACTGAGCAGTCGCGTTCAAATAGATGAACTACGTTTCCTTGAGAGTCAGCAAGAATTTGAACTTCAATGTGTCTTGGACGAAGTACAGCTTGCTCAAGGAATACTCTTGCATCACCGAAGGCTGATTCCGCTTCACGCATTGCCTCACCTAGAGCTCCTCTAAGTTCTGACTCCTCGGCAACTCTTCGCATACCGCGGCCACCACCACCGGCAACAGCTTTAACAAACAGTGGGAATCCAAAACCAACAGAAGCTTTCACTAGTTCATCGATGTCCGCAGATTGAATTGAAGACTTTAACACAGGCACATTTGCTGCGATTGCTGCTTCTTTAGCGTTTACCTTGTTTCCAGCAAGTTCTAGTACGTAAGAGCCTGGACCGATAAACACGATTCCATTGGCTGCTGCTGCTTCAGCTAAATGCGGGTTCTCAGATAGAAAGCCGTAGCCTGGGTAAATTGCGTCAGCACCACACTCTTTAGCAACTCTGATGATCTCGTCAACATCTAGGTAAGCTCTGACCGGGTGCCCTAGTTCACCAATCTGGTAAGCCTCATCGGCTTTTAGTCTGTGAGAAGAATTTCTATCCTCGTACGCAAAAACGGCTACTGTCTTAGCCCCAAGCTCATAGGCAGCGCGAAACGCTCTGATAGCTATCTCGCCTCGGTTGGCGACCAGAATCTTTTTGAACACGAGTTCCTAACTAAAGGCAAACGGACTAAATAGTGGCTTGCACCTAAATCAAAAGGTAGCCTAGACGGGTGCATGTTTTAAGCGTTAGTGCCCTTAAGGGCGGAGTTGGTAAGACCACTATAACTTTGGGTCTTGCCTCTGCCGCCATGACTAAAGGCCTTAGAACATTGGTAATCGACTTGGATCCTCAATGCAACGCTAGCAACTGTTTAGGTGCGGTTGGGGAGTTTGAATACTCAGCAGCTGAAGTCATCAAGAAACCCCGACACAACTCTGTGTTGAAAGCAATTGTAGCCTCATCTTGGGCAAAGGGACAGACAGGCCGCCTAGACATAATGGCTGGCAACCCGAGACTTAGCCTTCGAAACACCACCAAACCTTCTTTCAAGTCCCTCTGGAATCTGGAGGAAGCTCTAGCCAAAATAGAGGCTGACTACGACCTAGTTCTAATCGATACTCCCCCAAGCATGAATGCTTTGACCAGAATGGCTTGGGTAGCCAGCGACCGAGTTCTACTGGTTACTGAGCCTTCGATTAATGCTCTGCTTGGAATTGAGAATGCTATGAAGGCATTTACCGAACTTCGTAAAAGTGTTAACCGGCAGGTTTCTCTCTTTGGCGTTGTAGTGAACCGCCTCAGAGCTAGCGTTTCTGAGCATCAGTATCGAGTAAACGAACTCGAAGAGACTTATGGCCCATTCCTGCTAAGCCCAGCTTTCGAAGAGAAGTCTGCTGTTCAACAATCACAGGGTGCAGGTAGATCTATCCACTCTTGGCCAGGTCAGAGTGCTGCAAAGATTGCCATTCAATTCGATGACTTATTAGAACAACTTCAACAGTCTTTCGCTTCGGAAAATATGACGCGACTAGAGACCAGCAGAAAAGCTTCCTCAAAGAATAGACACGCTAAGAGAACTCGTGAAGTAGGTGCGGCACCTATCTCAAAGGGCACTAAAACGATTGAAATTGAGGCTGAAGCTACAGCTCCAAGAATTGAGCCCGTTGAAAACGCTCCGGTCTCGCCTGAGTATGAGGAAAAGTGGAATGAGATTCTGCGTCAAACAATGACTAAAAAGCAGTTGAAAAACCTTCTTGAACCAGGCTCAGAAGAAGAGACTAAATAGCCTTCTTGTTTAGACGACGAAGAGTTAGTTCATCCATCTCTTCTAGGTAAGAAGGATCAATGTGGCTCAAAGTGGCTTCTACTTCACCAAGCACACGGCCAACTGAGATTCCAAATACACCCTGGCCTTTATCAATCAGGTCAATCACCTGATCTCCTGAGGTGCAGAGGTAAACCTTGGCTCCATCAGAAATCAAAGTAATGCGAGCTAGATCACCAATACCGGCTTTTCTAAGCTCCCCAACAGCTTTTCTGATCTGCTGAAGTGAAACACCTGCATCTAAGAACTTCTTGACAAGCTTTAGAACAAGAATGTCGCGGAACGAATAAAGTCTTTGAGAACCTGAACCTGTAGCACCTCTTACGCTTGGTTGAACTAGAGCGGTGCTGTCCCAGTAGTCCAACTGGCGGTAGCTAATGCCAGAAGCGGCAGCTGCTGAATGCCCTCGGTAACCAACCTTTGGGTCATGCCAAGGCTGTTCCTCTAGGAACAGTTCATCTTGAAGATATGCGAATTCACTAGCTTCACTGAGATTGATACGGCCAGTTTCAGTTGTAGGTTCGCTGTTTTTTGCTGATTTTTCAGGGTTTAGATCGTCCATTCTGGCCTCCTCTCAATGTCTATAAAGTTCAAGTAGAACATGAACCTTTTCTTAATTCTTGTGGCTATCTACTACTAAGGGTGGTTAATATTCTTCTTCGGCGTGTCGCGTTAGTCAATTTTATCGATAACAGATCGGATTAGTTCCGATCTGATTACCGCAAAGTGAGATTCAATCTCACTGGCATACTCTGCAGCCCTTGATTTAGCTGAAGGATCACGCTGTTTCTTGACACTGGCAACGACACCGTTGATAAGACCCAGGTCCCTATCTGCTGCAGTTTTGATGCCACGAAGATGTCTTGCTGAAATTCCAAAGCGAGATAGCTGCATAAGAGATCTAGCGATTTCAATATCACTGAATTCAAATGGTTCCGCTGAGATTAGAGAGTTTGCCTGTGCTTCAGCAAGAAGAGTTTCGTTAATACCCGACTCGGCAACCAGTTCAAGTTTGCTGAACTTGCGGTTAACGCTTGGTCTTCTGGTCGCTGATGGTAATGATGGCTGCTTACCTGCATCAATGTCATCTAGATATGACTTGATTACTCGAAGAGGTAGGAACTTGTCTCTCTGTAATTCGAGAACTAGCTTCACTCTTTCGATATCAGCGTCACTGAACTTTCTGTAACCTGATTCAGTTCTGTGCGGAGTGACTAAACCTTGTTCTTCCAAGAAACGGATCTTGGATGGGGTGAGGTCAGGAAACTCTGAAGTGAGAAGTTCAATGACGCGACCAATTGTCGAGAGCTTTACCGCTCTCGCTCCGAACAATGATGTGACTTCGCTACTTGCCATCTTTAGCTACTTCTCTTTGATGTGTAAAAAGTGAAGTGGTACTTTCCAACCTGAACTTCAGCACCATTGAACAGTTCAGCTGTTTCGACTCTCTTGCCTTCAAAATACGTTCCGTTTAGAGAAGTTAAATCCTTGATTGTGAAGACTGATCCGTTTCTAGAAATTTCTGAATGTCTTCTCGAAACTGTGACGTCATCCAAGAAGATGTCCGCGTTTGGGTGTCTGCCAATAGAAATAGAATCTGAATCCAGCAAGAAGCGAGAGCCTTTATTTGGTCCGCGGCGAACGATTAGAAGAGCATTGCCTGTTGGAAGTGAATCAACGGCTTGCTGGTCTTCATCGCTTAGAGAATTAGCATCGACCGGAATCAGGTCTTCGGAGAATTTGTGAGTAGCGTCAACTGAATCAGCTGGGTCTTTGTGCTCGGTCACTTGCTCTCCTTCTTTGAGACAAGAATACTTGAATTTTCCTTGTCCATTTTCCGGATGTTATAAACCTGACGCACATAGATTGCCCCTGCCCACCAGTAGAGCCAGATGCCCCAGAAAGCAAAAGCCCAGGCAATTGGAAGGATCACATTGGTCCAGTCTTCAGGCAGAACATTAGGCAGAAGCATCAGCGGGAAGGCATAAAGTAGGGCGAATGTTCCTGCCTTGCCTGAGTAGCTAACAGGTAATGGGCCGTATCCGGCCTTAGCTAGGAAAGGGAAAGTGAAGAAAAGGAGGAAGTCGCGACCAACCACAACATAAACCAACCACCAAGGAACTGCGTTGGTAATTGCTAGACCTAGCAAGGATGCCAAGATGAATAGTCGATCTGCTGCTGGGTCTAATAGCTGACCCAATCTAGTCATTTGATTGAGTTTTCTAGCTAGGTAGCCATCCAGCCAATCGGTGAAACTTGAAATGGCAAGAATTGAGAAGGCCAATAGGTTTTCATCAATGAGGATTAGCCAAAGGAACACTGGCACCAATAGCAATCGCAGAGCACTCAAAGCATTAGGCCAAGTAAGGACCTTGTCGCTCAAGTGAAGATTGTTATCGGCCATGATTTCCTAGTTGATAGCTGTATTGAAATACTACGAGCGCTTACGCTTTTCTCGCACTCTCATACCAAGTTCGATAGGAGTTCCTTCGAAACCGTAGGTTTCACGAAGTCTTCTAATAATAAATCTTCTGTAACCAGGATCTAGGAAACCAGTGGTGAACAGAACGAACTTTGGAGGTCTTGAGCTTGCTTGAGTTGCAAACAGGATTCTAGGCTGCTTACCACCACGAACAGGGTGAGGGAACTCCATTGCTAGTTCTTGAATAAAGGCGTTTAGCTTTCCAGTTGGAATTCGAGTGTCCCAAGAGTCAAGGGCAACTTCCAATGCTGGGACTAGTTTCTCAAGGTGACGACCGGTCTTGGCTGAGATGTTTACTCGAGGGGCCCAAGCTACGTGAGCAAGATCCTGTTCGATTTCTCTTTCAAGGAACTCTCTACGATCTTCATCCATGTTGTCCCACTTGTTGAAAGCAAGAACTAGGCAACGTCCTGATTCCAGAGCCATATCAACAATACGAATGTCCGCTTCGCTGATCTTCTCTGTGACATCTAGAACTACTACTGCTACTTCTGCTCTTTCCAAAGCAGATGCTGTTCTTAGGGATGCATAGAAGTCAGCTCCTTGAGCAAGATGCACTCGTCTTCGGATACCTGCAGTGTCAATGAAACGCCAAACTTTTCCACCCAACTCAACTTGCTCGTCAACTGGGTCTCTTGTTGTTCCTGCTAGGTCATTCACAACTGCACGCTCGGAACCAACTGCTTTATTCAAGAGTGAAGACTTACCTACGTTTGGTCTACCAATAATTGCAACTCTTCTAGGTCCACCAAACTCTTGCTTAGCAACTGCTGAAACTTCTGGAAGAACAGCAATGATCTTGTCTAGAACATCTGCTACTCCCCTACCGTGCAGAGCTGAAACTGGATATGGCTCACCCAAACCTAGCGACCAAAGTGAAGCAGCTTCTGCTTCCATACGCTCGTCATCTACTTTGTTAGCAAGTAGCATCACTGGCTTTTTGCTTGCACGAAGCATTTTCACAACACGCTCATCAGTTGCTGTTGGGCCCACAGTTGCATCCACAACGAATAGAACAGCATCAGCGAGTTCAACGGCAATCTCAGCCTGTAGAGCTACCGACTTATCAATACCCTTTGCATCTGGTTCCCAACCACCGGTGTCAACAAGTGTGTACTTACGACCGTTCCATTCAGCTTTGTATGAAACACGGTCGCGGGTTACTCCTGGCTTATCTTCGACAACAGCTTCTCGTCGCCCAATAATTCTGTTTACAAGAGCAGACTTACCGACATTTGGTCTACCGACAATAGCCAACACAGGAAGAGCAGGAAGCAATACTGGAACGCCTTCGGCTGCTCCTATTTGCTCAAGGACATCAATGTCGTCTTCGTCTAGCTCATAATCAGCAAGACCGGCACGAAGAGCATTGACTCTCGCCTCTTCCTCATCAGTTGTGATTGAGTTCAGACGTTCAATGAACGCAGGGTCTAGCCCTTCTTCATTAAATTCTTGTTCGTCCATCTTTGCCTCTTACTAGTTGTTGACCACAAGAGCAGTAATCGCTCTAACAGTCTGATCAAAATCAAGATCCGTGGAATCTACCAGCATTACTCCTGGGGCAGGCACGAGAAAATCAACTACTTTAGAGTCGTTTTGGTCGCGTTTAGTAACTTGATCGGCAACTACGGTGCCTTCTGGAAGTTCAGCGGAACGTCTTCCTAGTCTAACTTCTTCACTAGCAGTTAGCAGAATACGAGTTTTTGCCTCAGGGAAGACCTTTGTAGTGATATCCCGACCTTCAACAATGACACCAGCTAAGCCTGAATCATCAACTAGAGCCCTAGTTAGGTCCAACATGTACTGACGAACCTGAGCTAAACCAGCAAACTGGCTTACTCCCTCACCTACCTTTGGGGTTCTAATCTCGTAGGTGACATCCTTATCGCCTACTTTTACCCAGTAATCCAATGGATCTAGAGAGATTGAGTAGTCAAAGTTAGCTGAAATGTCTTCTGCTGTCTTATCAGCCACCACTAAGCCAAGGTTCTGAACAGCATAGGTAAGAGCTCTATAGGCGGCTCCAGTGTCTAGGTAGCCGTAGCCAAGTTCCTTGGCACAAGCCTTACTGACACTAGATTTACCGGAACCTGCAGGTCCATCGATTGCAACGATATGCATTTAGCCCGCTAACCGCCAGCCATTTACCTTCAAAGTATCAATTAGTTTTGGTTCAGCAGCTGGCAAGACAGAGAGTTCAACTAGACCAACCTGAGCACCTGTTGCGTGATCTAGTTTCAGGTCTTCGATGTTGACATCCGCATCGCCAATTTCGTTGAGCAATCTAGCTAGCTCACCTGGTTTGTCATCAATCATTACTACAACTTGTGAGTATGAAGTGTTTCTCGAACCATGCTTACCTGGAAGTCTTGAGATTCCTTGGTTTCCTCTTTCAAGAACGCTACCAATCTTGGCAAGAGATCCTGAACCTGAAACATCTTCTAGTGCATTAACAACTTGACCTAGGTCTTCTTGGAAAGCTTTCAAAACTGGAATCAACTGATCTGAGTTCATAGAAAGAATCTGTAACCAGAGTTTAGGGTCGCTTGCGGCTATACGAGTTGTATCTCTAACTCCTTGACCTGCTAGAGCTAAATCAAAGTCATCTGCTCCGACCAATCTAGAAGCTAGCAGGCTAGAAACTACCTGTGGTGCATGAGAAATAAGTGCTACTGCCCTGTCATGTTCCTTGGCTGTTAGTCGCAAGGTTGTGGCACCAAGATCTAGTGCTAACTTCTCAACAACATCAACCGCAGCTGTATTCGTGTTTGGTTCAACTGCAATTACCCAAGGTCTGCCTGTGAAAAGGTCTGGTCTTCCTGAAAGTGCTCCGCCTTTTTCTCTACCAGCCATTGGGTGAGAGCCAACATATCTAGAAGTGTCAGCAGCAGAAGCTACTAATTCTTCAAGGATTATTTCTTTGACACTGGCTACATCAGTAACTACCGCATTCGGAAATCTATTAAGAGCAGAAACAATAGTTGCTGCTGTTACATCAGGTGGAACACAAACTACGACTACGGCAACATCATCGGTTGACTCTATGTTTCTTCCAGCTCCAAAATCAATAGCAAGCGACTGAACCGCAGGTGATGAGTCTTCCAGAGAAACATCAACAGCTAGTTTGCGAAGAGCCAGACCAATGCTGGTACCAAGCAAGCCGGCACCGATTATATGTATTTGACCTTTGGTGCGAGCACTCACTGAGCTATGTCCAATCTAAGAGCTGCTGCACCTCTTAGGTAAATGTGCTGAATTTCAGATCTTGGAATATCACAATCAGCGTTGATCATCACTCGAACTACCCTTGGCATTGAGCCTTTGACATTCATTTCCACAAAACACATCAGAGGAACATCGCCAATGCCGAGTTCTCTGGCCGCTAAGGCAGGAAACTCGCTTGTGATATCCGGTGTTGCTGTGAAAAGAATTGAGATGAGCTGATCAGTGTGCAGGTTATTGGCATGCATCATCTTTGTGATGAGTTCAGCAGTGAGCTTTAGTAGATGCTCTCTATCGTCAGAATCTAGTTGGATTGCTCCACGGATTGCTCTAAACGCCACTTCTTCGTCCCTTCGGCTTAGCTTTAACTGTTTGCCCGCCTTTGGACCTTGGTCTTGGTGCTCTCTGCTGTTTGCCTTCTGCAGATTTGAGCAGTGCTCCAACTTCAACTTTACTTAGAAGCCTAGTTTGACCGGGCTTTAGTGGTCCTAAATGAACAGGGCCGAATTGTCTACGAACTAGGTCCTTTACTGGATGACCAATGGATTCAAACATTCTTCTAACAACTCGGTTCTTACCAGAGTGAATAACAATCTCAACAAGTGATTCAAACGGGTTTGAATCAATCAGAGTTGCCTTATCGGCATTCATCATGCCATCCTCAAGTTCAACCCCAGTGGTTAGCTTGTTGATCTCTTGGGCGGTTACCGTGCCTTCTACTTTTGCAACATAAGTCTTAGTAACACCAAACTTAGGGTGAGCAAGCATGTTGGCTAGTTCACCATCGTTAGTAAGAATCAGTAGTCCT
>JBIIPK010000028.1:0-11268 GCA_044342685.1 Rhodoluna sp. | reverse complement strand
GCATCTAGTCTGCCCACGTTGTAGATGCGGTCAGAGCGAAGGGCATACTGACTTAGGTCAGGTCTGCCGAATTCATCAGCCATTGAAGAGATAACACCTATTGGCTTGTTCAAAGCCATGTAGACACGAGATGCATCTAGCTGAATTGGAGTTCCTCGAACAGAAACCTTGTCAACTTCTGGATCAATACGGCTACCTAGTTCTTTTACTACTTTGCCGTTTACTTTTACTGCTCCAGATGTGATGAGCTCTTCGCTGGCACGCCTTGAAGCGACTCCTGCGTTAGCAAGTACTTTTTGAAGTCTTACGCCTTCATTTGATTCGGTCATTATTACTTACTAACTGAAATGTCGGAACCTAGTTCAGAGTTTGCATCTGGCAGGTAAGGGCTAATCAATGGAAGATCTTCCAAAGCATTGATTCCTAGTGTTTCTAGGAAGGTTGGGGTTGTTCCATAGTTGATGGCCCCAGTTTCACTATCTGTGAATAGTTCTGTGATTAGGCCTCTACTTAGAAGAGTTCTAACAACGCTGTCAACGTTTACTCCACGAATAGATGCAATCTGTCCACGAGCAATTGGTTGACGATATGCAATCACAGCAAGTGTTTCTAGAGCTGCTTGCGAAAGCTTTGTTGGGTTTTCGTTTGAGATGAATTCGCGAACAGCCCATTCGTATTCTTCACGAACAAATACTCTCCACCCTCCACCAACTTCACGAATCTCAAATCCTCTTGGACGGCTTCCGTTTACTCCATCAAAGTCATCTCTAACCGCTAGAACAGCTTGTTTGATGTCTGGAACTGGAGTGTCTAAAGAGGTTGCTAGGTGCACTAGTGAAAGTGGAACTTCAGCAACCATGAGAATAGCTTCGATTGCCCCTTGAAGTGATTCAGGGTTGATTGGCTCATTGATTGCTAGAGATTCACGAGGGTCTTGTGACACAGCACTCTCTTGCTCAGCTGTAGTTTCGCTCTCTTGAGTCTCTACTTCTGGTTGCTCATCATGAGTCATAATCTGCTCCTAGTGCTGATAGTTGTGTTTCATCAAAATCATCTGCTTGCCAAGTTATCTGCAGTGGACCGAGCGATTCGCTTTGTTCAAAAGCAACGGCACCTAGACGGTAAAGCTCCAGGATAGAAAGGAATCTTGCAACAAGCACTGCTCTGTCTCTAACAGATGAGATCAATTCGCGGAAAGTGAGAGTGGTTGCTGATCTCAGCAGAGCAACCACTTCAGCAGCTTGCTCTCTGATTGAAATTCTTGATGCGTGCAGGTGGGTAAGTCCAACAAGTGGAATTTCTCTAGGTGCCATTGTCTCTTCAGCGAGACGTGCAAAGTCTTCAGGGGTCAAAGTCCAAACAAGCTCCGGTAGCTTCTGCTTGAATCTTTCTTCAAGACGAACTGATCGATAAATGCGTCTAGATTCTTGGTTTATTGCAGTTTGGAACCAGACAGAAATGTCCTTGAAGGCTCGGTACTGCAATAGACGAGCAAACAAGAGGTCTCTTGCCTCAAGAAGAGCAACATCTTCAGGGTCAACTACTTCACCCTTAGGCAGTAGTTCCGCAATCTTTAGATCAAGAAGTGTTGCCGCTACTACTAAGAATTCGCTGGCTTCTTCAAGCTGGTCTATCTCTTCAAGAGTTCTAACGTAAGCAATGAAGTCATTGGTTACCTGGCTTAGAGAAATAGAGGTTAGGTCTAGCTGATGCTTAGAAACTAAAGAAAGTAATAGATCAAAGGGGCCTTCAAAGTTACCGATGTTAAGTGAGAAGCCGCTTGAACTAGATTCGTCTACCTCACTATGGAGCGCAACCACGTTCAACCATCTCTCTTGCTAATGCACGATAAAGCTCTGCTGCTTCTGATGAAGGAGCTGACTGTGTAACTGGGCGACCTGCCTCTGATGAATCTTTGAACTTAACAGTGTGCTTGATAACAGTTCTGAATACTGTGTCGTCATAGTCCTCATAAAGCTGGTTCAACATGTTTCTTGAGTGCAGTGTTCTAGAGTCATACATCGTTGCCAAGATGCCATCGATCTTTAGACCTTCATTCAGTCTCTCTTTGACTAGATCAACTGTGTGGTTGATTAGAAGTTCTAGACCCTTAAGGGCAAAGTAATCACACGCAACAGGAATCATTACACCGTGAGCTGCTGTTAGTGCGTTTACTGTCAGAAGACCTAGGGAAGGTTGACAGTCAATCATGATTACGTCATAGTCACCAAGAATTGGACGAAGAACTCCTGCCAAGATTCTCTCTCGACCAGGTTCAGCAACTAGTTGGATCTCAGCAGCAGAAAGTTGAATGTTTGCAGGAATTAGATCTAATCCTGGAACTGAGGTACTAACAATTACATCTTTTGCACTTAGTTTTCTGTCGAGCATCAAGTCATAGACAGTCTTCACATCTTCGTTGACTACACCAAGCCCTCTTGAAAGAGCACCTTGAGGATCAAAATCAACTAGAAGAACTTTGCGACCATATTCGGCAAGTGCAGCTGCGGTATTGATGGTTGTTGTTGTTTTACCAACGCCACCTTTTTGATTACAGAGGGCGATGATTCTCGCTGGACCGTGACTAGTTAGTCTCTTGGGAATTGGAAACCGTCCGTCGGTGTTTTTACCTGACATTTGTTTAGTTTCCTCTCTGGCTTCACAGCAGTAAGTCCTTGGTTTCTATGCCAACCAAGGCTGTTTCTTTACCCCTAAATACTACCGCTGTGCTCGGGGGTGGCTGCTCGCATAGATCTCTCTAAGGGCATCCACGGTAACCAAGGTATAGATCTGGGTGGTGGTCACAGAGGCGTGCCCCAAAAGCTCTTGGACCACACGGACATCGGCCCCTCCTTCGAGAAGATGGGTGGCGAAAGAATGCCTAAAAGTATGCGGTGAGACCTCTACCCCGAGCTTTGCTGCCTGAGCTGAAGTACTGATTATTTGCCAGATGCTCTGCCTTGAGAGCCTAGAGCCTCGCTGGTTCAGAAACAGGGCTGGGGTTCCCAGCGACAGAGTTGCCAGAGTAGGCCGGACTCGAACCAGGTAGGCAGCTACTGCTGCCTGGGCGTATTTTCCAACAGGGACAATTCTTTCCTTTGAACCCTTACCGAACAGTCTGACTATTTCAGGGTCAATGAGATCATCTAGATCCATGTTCACAATCTCAGAGACTCTGGCCCCAGTGGCATAGAGAAGTTCAAGGATTGCTCTATCTCTCACCCGGATGATATCTGCTGCCCCAGCAATATCATCTGGCTCAGGTCCAGCTGCTTTGAGAAGAGCTTCGATCTCTTGGATTGAGATTGCCTTAGGAAGTCTTTTCGGTGCTTTAGGTGGCTTAACGGCAGCGGAAACATCGTTGTCGGATATTCCTTCAAAGAGCATGAACTTATGGAAGCCTCTTACTGCAGCCAAGATTCTTGCAACGGATGTAGCGACTAATCCTTTTTCAGAAACTAGAGCCTGTGCAAAGTTTCTAACCACTATTTCGGTTATCTCTGCTGAATCTGTGATGCCTATTTTTTCAAGAGCTTCGAGATACTTACCCAAATCCCGCTTATAGGCAAGAAGAGTGTTTTTCGCCATGCCACGTTCGATGGTCAGATGGCGAAGATAGCCATCAACGCTTCTCTGTAGGCTAGCCAACTTTAGTCTGCTTTATTACTGAACAGACGTCCTGCTAGTGCAGCCTTGATTAGTCCATGGAACAACGGGTGAGCCTTTGTAGGTCTGGATAGGAACTCTGGGTGAGCTTGAGTAGATACGTAGTAAGGGTGAACCTCTCTAGGAAGTTCAACAAACTCAACCAGGTTTCCATCAGGAGAAGTTCCAGAGAACACTAAGCCTGCTGATGAGATTTGATCTCTAAAGCTGTTGTTAACTTCATAACGGTGGCGATGACGTTCGTGAACTGTTGTCTTGCCATAAGTTTCAGCGATAACGCTTCCCTCTTGAAGCTTTGCTTCAAAGAGACCAAGTCTCATTGTTGCCCCCATGTCTCCTGATGCAAGAATGTCTACCTGCTCGGCCATGGTTGCAATGACTGGGTACTTGGTATCTGATTCAAACTCAGTAGAAGAAGCACCTTCTAGCCCAACAACGTTTCTTGCATACTCAATGACCATGCATTGCAAACCAAGACAAAGTCCTAAAGTTGGAATTCCATTTTCTCTAGCAAACTTTAGAGCTCCGAGCTTTCCTTCGATACCTCTCACTCCGAAACCACCAGGCACACAAATAGCATCAACGTCACTTAGGTGGGTTCTCGCTCCATCCTCAGTGTCACAAAGATCGCTAGCCACCCACTTGATGTTTACCTTCACCTGTTCGGCAAAGCCACCTGCACGCAGTGCTTCAGTAACTGAAAGATAAGCATCCGGAAGATCTATGTACTTTCCAACAAGGGCAACGTTGACCTCGGTCAATGGCTCGTGGACAGCCTTTAGCACGCTGCTCCATCTAGTCCAATCAACTTCTTTAGCAGTTAGACCGAGGTGGTTGATGATGTATGAATCAAGTCCTTCGTCGTGAACAACGCTAGGGATGTCATAAATGCTGTTTGCATCTGCTGCATTGATAACGGCCTCTAGGTCAACATCACACATAAGAGCAATCTTCTTCTTGATTGCATCTCCGATAGGTCTATCGCTGCGACAAACAATAGCGTCAGGCTGAATACCTGTTGAGCGAAGAGTTGCAACTGAGTGCTGTGTTGGCTTGGTCTTTAGCTCACCACTTGGTGCTAGGTATGGAACAAGAGATACGTGAGCAAAGAAGACTTTGTCTCTTCCTAGCTCATGTCTTACCTGGCGTGCAGCTTCAATAAATGGAAGTGATTCAATGTCACCAACAGTTCCACCGATCTCAGTGATGATCACATCAGGCGCTGGATCTTCAAAAGCTTGCAGACGCATTCTTCTTTTGATTTCATCAGTGATATGTGGAATGACCTGCACGGTATCGCCTAGGTAGCCACCGGCTCTTTCCTTGCGGATAACTTCGCTATAGATCTGACCGGTAGTAACGTTGGCAGATTGTGAGAGGTTGATGTCTAGGAAACGTTCGTAGTGACCAATGTCAAGGTCTGTCTCAGCTCCATCATCGGTTACGAATACTTCACCGTGCTGGAAAGGGTTCATGGTGCCTGGGTCCACGTTTAGGTAAGGGTCTAGTTTCTGCATAACAACAGAAAGTCCACGGGCTCTAAGTAAGTTCCCCAAACTGGCAGCCGTTAGGCCCTTGCCTAGTGAGGAAGCAACCCCACCGGTCACAAATATGTGTCTTGATTTACCAGAATCCATCGCATCAGCCATGGAATTTAACATTAGCAGGTGCTCTGGCAAGCCTCCAACTTTGACTTACTAGACATGCCGAATGGCTTCAAAAGTTATCTTTAGTTATGAATTCTTGGCGAGCTCTAAAAGCTCAAGGGCAGCAGATTGGGCAGTCTCCGAGTCAGACAATCCAGATAGCATCCTTGCTAGTTCCTCCGCTTTGGCTGATTGATCCAAGACCAACACATCACTTGCGGTAAACATCGCATCCGAGGTCTTGATGATCGCTAGGTGTTGGTCGGCAAAAGCCGCTACCTGTGCCAAGTGGGTGACCACAATCACTTGAGCATTCTTGGCCAACTTAGCTAAGCGACGGCCAACCTCGATTGCAGCAGCACCACCTACCCCAGCATCAACCTCATCAAAGATAAAGGTCGGTGCACTATCGGATTCAGCAAGGATGACTTCAAGAGCCAGCATTATTCGGCTTAGTTCTCCACCAGAAGCTCCTTTACCAATAGGTCTAGGCTCAGCCCCTGCATAAGACTCAAGCAAGAAACTAACATTGTCTAAACCTGTTGCTGAGAGGGTGTCTGTCGCTTCAATTTCAACATGAAGTTTTGACCCAGACATCGCAAGAGCGACTAACTCACTGGTAACTCTCTCACCAAGGTGCTTAGCGGCAGCTTCTCGGCTCTTTGAGATCTCTTGAGCAAATTTCCTTGCGCGAGATTCTAAGTCAGCGACTCGAGTGGTTAGTTCTTCAACACGTTCGGTTGAGCTGTCTAGATCTAGAAGTCTCTGGCTTGATGTCTTTTCATACTCAAGAAGATCTTCGATGGTTGGACCGAATCTGCGAAGAGCAGCTGTAATTTCGCTTCTACGAGATTGAATTTCATCCAAACTCATAGAGCTCTCTGATTCAAGTGATGATAGATAACTTGCCAATTCAACTGCAACATCATTTAGGTTCTCAATGACTTCACTCAGCTTTGATGCTGCTTGCTCTAGGGAAGAATCGTGGGTGGACGCGTTCTCGATGGCTTTGCGTGCCTTGCCAACTAATCCAACAGCATCTACCCCATCGAAAGAATCTGACAGCAATGCTTCGTGAGCCAAGCCAACTGATGCTCTCAAGTCTTCGGTATGAGTCAGTCGCTTGGCCAGATCCGCTAGCTCAACATCTTCATTTGGCTTGATTGCCAACTTGGCCAAGAGTTCAAGGGCTTCGGTAAGTTCCTCTATCTGGGCTGCTCTCGTGGAATCACTTTTTAGAACTTCATCCAGCTGGGCTTTAGCAGAACGCCAAGAGTTGTAGCTCTCAAGATACACAGCAATTAGTTCTTGATGTTTACTTCCAGCAAACCTATCCAGGGCAACTCTTTGAGCAACGGGAGATTTAAGTCTGATTTGGTCTGATTGGCCATGAACAACAACTAGATGCTCTGCCAATTCGTTTAGTAGCCCAACCGGAGCTGATCTACCACCGATTACTGCTTTAGACCTTGAATCATTTCCTACAGTTCTAACTAGTAGCAGTTCTCCGTCTTCAACTAGAGCCCCCGCTTCTTCTGCTTGTTGAATAGCTGGATTATTTGAACTAAGTTTCCAATTGCCTTCGAGAATTGCTTGAGCAGAACCAGCTCGGATCATTCCTGAGTCTGCTCTTGCACCTAGTAAAAGACCTAGAGCTGTGAGCACCATTGTTTTACCTGCACCGGTTTCTCCGGTTAACACAGTAAGGCCTGGATGAAAGTTGAGCTTAGCTTCGCTGATGACACCGAGGTCGCGAATAAAAATGTCTTCTATCATTTGTTGCTGCTTTGACTAGCCTTGCTCTGTGTTTTCAGGGCCACGCCAGCCAGTCACAGGAAGTGCAAACTTCTTCACAAGACGGTCGGTGAACGGGCCTTGACGAAGTCTTGCGAGTCGAACAGACTTTTGTGACTTTGAAACCTCAACTCTTGCACCAACTGGAAGATCATGGGTTCTTCGTCCATCGCACCAAAGCACACCAGTTCCTGCTGAGCGATCTAATACTTCAACAGCAAGAAGTGATCTTGGGCTAATAACCATTGGCCTAGAGAAAAGAGCATGCGCTGATAGTGGAACCATCAGCATTGCATCCACGCTTGGCCAAACTACTGGTCCACCGGCACTGAATGCATAAGCGGTTGAACCGGTAGGAGTTGCCATGATGATTCCATCGCAACCAAAACTTGAAAGAGGCTTCTTGTCTATTTCAACAATGACTTCGAGCATGCGCTCGGCAGCACTCTTTTCAACTGTTGCTTCGTTTAGTGCCCAAGTTCTAAATACTTCTTTTCCATCTACAAGCACGCGAACATCTAGAGTCAATCTCTCTTTGACTATGTAATCCCGATCTACAACTCTGGCTACCGCGTTAGAGAAACCTTCTCTTTCGCTTTCCGCTAGAAATCCAACGTGCCCTAGGTTGATACCCATCAAAGGTGTTGCTGTTTCTCTAACTACTTCAGCAGCTTTCAAGATTGTTCCATCGCCACCCAGAACCATAACTAGTTCTAAGTCCTTTTCAGGGACAGTCACGCCTAATTCAAGGACGTGAGAGAGAAAATCACTCGGTTGATTTCTGTTTGCCTGAAATTCTTGAATCTCGGTAATCTGCTCTGAGGTCATTACTGGGCTGAGCTTGGCTGAAACCAATTGCTCGACAGCTTCTTGGGTAGCGGTAACTGCTTCAAGTCGGCCGGTATGGGCGACTAACAGAATGTATCTAGAATCACTCATCTTCCCAATCGCCTCCTTGAATTAAGTACGTTCTTTAGCTAGTTCGTCAATTCTGCCAGACCAATCGATGCTGTGGTCAGTCTCCACAGAATTTAGCCAGACCAAGAACTCAACATTTCCATGGGTTCCAGGCAGAGGAGACTTGATTAGGCCATGAATGTTCAGGCCTTGAGCCTTGGCTTCATCCAAAACTTGGCGAATTGCTGATGCTCTGAGCCTGTGGTCATTGACTATTCCAGATGCATCGAGCGACTTCTTACCTACCTCAAACTGAGGTTTGATCAATAGGACGAAGTTAGCCTTAGGTGCTACCTGAGCCATTTGAGCCAGTACAAGAGTTAGCGAGATAAAACTTAGGTCAGCGACCACCAAAGAAATGGTGTTGTCGTTGAGTTTCTGATCCAGTCTTGAACCTATGACTTTCTGAAGATTTTCCTGAGTCATATCCCTGGCGTTGAAGTTCTCAATGTTTATGACCATTCGGTTATCAACTAGTGACGCTGACAATTGAGAATGCCCGACGTCTAGTGCGATGACCTTTGATGCTCCATAACGAAGTAGAACATCTGTAAACCCACCGGTTGAGGCTCCAACGTCTAAACAGATCTTGCCAACAATTTCAATCTCAGTGAATTCTTCTAATGCAGCAGCAAGCTTGTGTCCAGCTCTTGAGACATAGTCAATTGCTTCAAGAACAACTAGCTCAGCTGCTTCAGGAACAGGTTGTGAAGACTTTCTAGCCTCTCGCCCATCAATGAATACACGACGAGACTCAATCAAACTTGATGCTTGATTTCTAGATCTAGCGAGACCCCGCTCTACTAGAGCAACGTCAAGACGAGTTGAATTCTGATCCAACTTCTTACTCGTTGGATTCGTCAGAAGCGGCGTTTAGTTGAGCTTCAAGTTTTGCCTTTAGTTCTGCAAAAGCTTGAGGTTGCTCATCCAAACTAAGTTCAGCAATTCTTGCTAGCTCAGTTTCGAGTTCATTTAGCCTGTCGTTCATTTATGCCTTCTTTTCGTAGAGTTCACTCTGCACATTCAAAAAGTGAATGTGTTTTCCTGAATTCCAAATAACCATACAAGCCGCTCTGAGTGCTTCTATAGATTGCGGATTACCTTCTGTAACTAAAACTTTATCGCCTAGCAATTCAACACTAGCCTTACCGCAACTCCAGCCTCGCTTAGTCTGCTTGGGCTCTTGGTATTGCCCCAATAGTTCGTCAAGGCCAGCGATTATGTAGCTTGGTCTCTCTTCTGGTTTAGCGGCCAAGACATCTTTACGAGTCGATACACCAGTAAGAACTAGAACGCTCTTGATGCCCGCTCTATTAGCTCCAAGGATGTCTGTGTCCATGCGATCACCGACAAACAAAGGGCTCTGAGGCTTGTAGATGTTTAGCGCTGTTTGAAAAATTGCAGGTTCTGGTTTCCCTGCAACGATGGGAAGCTGTCCAACTGCAGTATGCACTGCCCCAACTAGTGTTCCGTTACCCGGTGCTAAACCTTTTTCTTGCGGCAAGGTCCAGTCATTGTTTGTTGCTACCCAAATAGCTCCGTTTTGAATTGAATAAGAAGCTTCTGCTAAATCTTTCCAAGAAACATCTGGTGCGAATCCTTGAACAACAGCAGCAGGCTTGTCATCACTTGATAAAACGATTTCAAAACCACCTGAAGAAACTCTTGCTCTCAAGCCTTCTCCACCAACAACTAAAACTTTTGCACCAGGAGATAGCTTTGTCTGCAAAAGTTCTACTGCAGTTTGTCCAGAAGAGATTATGTCTTCAGGTTTTGCCTGCAAACCAAGATCTAATAGTTGCTGAACGATTGTTTCAGGTTTTCTAGAAGAATTGTTTGTCACATATCCAACAGGAATGCCATTGGCTGTAACAGTGTTTAGTGTTTCGACAGCATTTCTAATTGCAACTGTGCCTTCGTAAACGACGCCATCAAGATCTGCCAACAACAAATCATGTTCGCCCCAAATTTTGTTAGCGACCACGACCAGGTCCTCGGCTCCTACCCTTAGGTGGACCGCCAAATCCTTTTCCACCACCGCGAGGTCCGCCGCCACCTGATGGTGGACCGCTACTTCTCGGGCCTGAATTGAATGGTGGACGCTTTGGCTTGTCTCCAGAGTTGCCTGGTGCATCTCTATTTGGGCGATCAGGCTTAAATGAGGAATCCCGAGACGTCCTGGTACCGTGTTCATGCTGGGATTTTGATTGACGGTCCAGTTTTGACGCCTCGGGAATCTCAATCTCCTCAATTACTGAGAAGACCTCGTTCTCGGGGTTTTTATTCCCGAGGAAGTGAAGCTCTGCACGATCTGCAAGATCGAACCACTTCTTTGCTTCACTTTCTCTGTTCCCAATTATAAGGGTTTCTGCATAAGCACGGAAGAGATTTGTGGAAAACTCAAAAACTTTTGTTGGATCTAGCTCTGGGATCTCAAGTTCAGCCAAAGCCAGGTCATTTTGACCTAAATCCAGCCTTGCTCCAGACATGACAATAGCTAGGTTTACCCGCACTGAAGCAGGCAGTGACTTTCTGTCAACAGAACGGCCTAGTTCTAAAGCTTTTTCAGGTCTTCCTAGTCCTCTTTCTGAATCAACCATGATTGGAAGCTGGTCATTAGACCCAGACAGACGTCTATAAGTAGTCAATTCACGGATGGCAAGGCCATAATCCCCTACCTGATAGGCGGTAACACCTAGGGTTTCACGAACAATAGCGATTCGCCCAGCTCTTTTCGCTGCAGCCAGAGCATGCAGGTGAGCTAGTTCAGGATCCTGGTCATGCAGAATGCTGACCATAGCCAAGTGTCTTGCTGTCATTTCAGCGTTTTCAGGAGTAAGAGTCTTTAGTTGAACTCTGATGCCAAGTTCAAGGTCCTGATCTGTGATTTCATCAGGGATCATTGGAGATTTAGGAGCTGATTCGTTTCTAGGAGTTGCAACACGAGTCTGCCACTCAGGGCGTGACTCACGACCACCACTTCGAAGCTCTGCTCCTGCTGGTTTACGTCTATCGTCTCCGCCCGCGCTTCTGCGGTCTCTTGGTGCTGGCTTATCGTTCATCATGTCTCCTATAAACATTAAAACATGTCTGTTAAACAAAAAATGGCCACCTTGAATCCAAGGTGGCCATTTTTCTAAATTAAGTCCGGCGGTGACCTACTCTCCCACAAGGTCCCCCTTGCAGTACCATCGGCGCAGAGAGT
>JBIIPK010000023.1:0-17503 GCA_044342685.1 Rhodoluna sp. | reverse complement strand
TCAAGCCAACAAGAGCGTATGCACTCAGAGTGATAGCACCACGAGCTGCACCGTAAGTGGCTCCGATAAGAAGAACTGCGAGAGTCTGAAGTGTGAACGGTACTGGTACCGGAGGAACGTAAAGCTCAACCTGAGCACTGAGTGCAACAAGGACAACACCTGCCAAAACTAGTGCGACATCTGAAACTCTTGAACGAGAGATCACGGTATCAATGAAGGTTAGGTTCCTAGTTTGTGCAATGCTCACTTGTGGGCCTTTCGTGCCTGTTGGTTTTCTTACATTGTAGGCTAGTACACGAAGCTAAGCTGCTTCCTTATCAAACCACCCACCCATTGGAGTTCCGTCATGATTAACGTGCGTGAACTTGAGATAACCATAGGGGCGAGGGTTCTGATGTCTGGCGTCAATTTTCAGGTATCTAAGGGTGACAAAGTTGGGCTCGTAGGCCGCAATGGAGCCGGAAAAACAACTTTGACAAAGGTCATTGCGGGAGATTTCCAACCAAGTAATGGTTCAGTAGAGCGAATTGGGGAGATCGGTTATCTACCTCAGGACCCAAGGACTGGGGACCTAGAAGAACTAGCCAGCGACAGAATCCTGAACGCAAGAGGGCTAGGAACCATCTTGAAGAAGCTTGAGGCCACAAGAGAGCAGATGGGTTCTGTTGATGAAGCTGTCTATGACAAGGCAATGGAGAGATACGAGAGACTCGAGAACGAGTTTCAAGCTAATGGAGGATATGCAGCGGAAGCAGAAGCGGCCGCAATCGCTAGCAATCTAGGTCTCAAGCCAAACGTACTCAGCCAACCAATCGGAACACTCTCTGGTGGACAGCGAAGAAGAATTGAGCTAGCTCGAATTCTATTCTCTGACGCTACAACAATGATTTTGGACGAGCCAACAAACCACTTGGACGCCGACAGCATTATATGGCTACGCGAGTTCTTAAAGGGCTACCAGGGCGGATTGATTGTCATCAGTCACGACATCGACATAGTGGAAGAAACAGTAAACAGGGTTTTCTACCTTGATGCCAATCGAGGCGTCATAGACATCTACAACATGGGTTGGCGTGCCTATCTGAAACAACGTGAAGCGGACGAAGAGCGTCGCAAGCGTGATCGTGCAATCGCCGAGAAGAAGGCTTCTGTACTTCAGCTCCAAGCCGCAAAGTTCGGAGCAAAGGCATCAAAGGCAAGTGCTGCTCATCAGATGAACAAGAGAGCTGAGAAACTCCTTAGCTCGCTAGACGATGTGCGTGAAAGAGACCGAGTCGCCAACATTAGATTCCCAGATCCGCAAGCTTGCGGTAAGACACCATTGTTCGGTCATAACCTAAGCAAGAGCTATGGCTCGCTAGAAATCTTCACCGCCGTTGATTTGGCAATTGACAGAGGATCACGAGTAGTGATCATTGGCTTGAACGGTGCTGGAAAAACAACATTGCTTCGCATTCTTGGAGCTGTTGAAGATCCAGATACCGGACAGATCGACGCAGGTCATGGACTAAAGATCGGCTACTACGCGCAGGAGCATGAAACTCTTGATGTGACAAAGACTGTGCTACAGAACATGCAGAATTCTGCACCTGAACTCAATGACACTGACGCCAGAAAAGTTCTAGGTTCATTCCTCTTCTCTGGTGATGATGTGGACAAACCAGCAGCTGTTCTAAGTGGTGGCGAAAAGACACGCCTGGCACTGGCGGCACTTGTTGTATCAAGGGCTAATGTTCTTCTTCTTGATGAGCCAACAAACAACCTAGATCCTGCTAGCCGTGAAGAGATACTTAAAGCGTTGGCATCCTTCACAGGGGCTGTTGTTCTTGTTTCTCACGATGTTGGGGCTGTTGACGCCCTAAATCCTGAGAGGGTTCTAGTAATGCCAGACGGGCAGGAAGACCTCTGGAATGATGGCTACCGCGACTTGATCGTCCTGTCTTAATCCGCTTTTCTTCCTTTCCCCAATAGTGTTTTCATTAGAAAACTGGAAAGGACCAGAAATTATGAATCTAGTAACTCTTACACAGGCCATCTTCATGCTTGGCTTCGTCTCAATGGCTGCTGGAACTCTTTACTTCGTTCTAGAAAGAAGTGATCTAAAGCCAGAGCACAAGTCAACCGCGACTTATGCAGCGCTTATCACTTTCATCGCAGCAATCTTGTATTGGCAAATGAAGGATGTAGTTTCATTCCCAGGACTTACAGATGTCGCGGCAATTGAATCTACAATGCCACTTAGATACATCGACTGGATTATTACAACGCCACTTCTTCTTTTGGAATTCGGAATTATTGCCTCTCTAGCTGGCGCTCCGAAGGGGACTACATATCGCTTGGTTCTTGCTGACCTAGTCATGATCATCACCGGCTACTTCGGTGAAGTTGGCCAGCCGGGCACTGTAGGCAACTACGTGAACTTCATTATTTCTTCACTAGCTTGGGCTTGGATCGCTTACACAATCTGGAATATCAAACCAACAAAGGGAACAGCTGCAATGAAGAGTTCTATCGAAGCTATGAAGAAGTTCGTGGTCTTTGGTTGGGTCATCTATCCAATTGGAACATCCATCCAAGAGTTCTTAGAGATCTCTGGTTCAGATGCTCAGACAATCGAACTGGCTGTTTGCGTTGCCGCAATCATCTATGTGTTTGCAGATGTGATCAACAAGGTTGGTTTTGGAATCGTCGCACTTCGAGCTGTTAAGAAGTAGTTGTTAACCTAGAAGGTCATCCTCGATTTCTGCATCTTTGTCTCGGTTGAGAATTCTCAGCCTCCGTGGTGGTAATCCTGCTTTTCGTCTACGCTCTTGAGAAAGAGTCCAAAGAACAGCTCCTATTGCCATCAACCCAAAGAGAATCCACTGCAACGCATAACTTAGGTGATTACCTTCACTCAAGATAGGTTTTGGAATCTGTTGCCCTTTTGGAAGAGGTGAGGTTTCTGAAATTAGTCTCCCGTAGGCCTGGGTATAGACATTGTTGTCGAAGGTTGAACTTATCTGATCAAGAAATATGCTCGAGAGCTGTCCCTCTGGAGCGGTTCTTTCTAGGTCAGGTTCAGCCGGTCGCAATCGAAGTTGGAGAGTTCTCAAACGCTCATCTACTTGTGGAATGTCGTCCGGTGTGTCAGCTTCGCTACCGGTTGGAAGCCAACCTCGTTCAATCCAGATAACAGAACCCTGGTCTGTACTAAAGGCAACTAGTTGGAGAAAGCCTGGATAGGCGTTTAGGGGACGGTTTCTCACTAGGAATGACTCCTCTGGAATGTAATTCCCTGTGACTGAAACAGATCGGAATTCGAACTCGTTTTGCCACTCTTGATCTGGCCCAATTACCTCATTCAGCGATTTTGATTCAGCGTTGTAGTTAGCCTCAATCAGATTGTTCTTGGCGACAACTTCAGCTTGTCTATCAAACTGCCATTGCGACAAGAACCAGCAGGCAACAGTGAAGGACACCACTAAAAGTGCCCAACTGAACCAACTTTTTACAGGCTTACTTGTCGTCTTCATTCATATTCTTCGCGGCTTTAAAGGATTCGGCAGAGATACTAATAGTTGGAGCTTCAGCGGTGTTCTTGGAGCTTGCAGAACTATTTCCTTGGGCATTTGCTATTACGACCGCGAAATAGGGAAGGAAGATGGCTCCAGAGGCGAAAAGAACGGTGAGCCAACCTAGTGGCACTAAAACCGCCAAGATGACACAGACAACCCTGATAATCATTGCCACTGTGTATTTAATGAAGCGGGAACGGCGCTCCTCTTCAGGGGAAACCTCAATGGAAGTGACCGACTGAGCTTTAGACAATTTTTAGGTTCCTAACCTTGAGCACACTCAACAAAGCCAGATATAGACTTGTGGTGCTCACTAGCAATTATCACCTAGTTATTTCAGAAGGCGAAACCAGATGTCAACTTCAAGAACTGTTTTAGTAACCGGCGGAAACCGAGGCATAGGTAAGGCTATTGCCGAGGAATTCATAAAAGCAGGACACCGCGTTGCGGTTACTGTTCGAAGTGGTGAGGGCCCAACTGGTTCGCTTAGTTTGAAAGCAGACGTAACTGATCCTGCATCTTTGGATGCTGCCTTTGCGGAAATCGAAGAAAAACTGGGACCTGTTGAGATCCTGGTAGCCAACGCTGGGATTACCAGAGACACTCTTCTGATGAGAATGACAGATGAAGACTTTGAAGATGTCCTAAACACTAACCTCACAGGTTCTTTCAGAGTTCTGAAAAGAGCAACTAAAGGCATGATGAAAGCCAAGTTTGGAAGAGTCATCTTCATCGGTTCAGTTGTCGGACTTTTAGGTAGTGCTGGCCAAGTCAATTACTCTGCAGCTAAGAGCGGATTAGTTGGAATGGCAAGATCTTTGACACGTGAGCTTGGTGGCAGGGGAATAACAGCAAACGTCGTAGCTCCTGGCTTCATAGACACAGACATGACTGCTGAGTTGAGCGAAGAAGTTCAGAACCAATACAAGTCCAAGATTCCTGCTGGTCGCTTTGCATCTCCTGAAGAGGTGGCGAAGGTAGTTGTCTGGCTTGCAAGCGATGACGCTGCCTACATTTCAGGAGCTGTCATACCTGTTGATGGCGGACTTGGCATGGGGCACTAAGCCGATTTCAGCCAACATGCTGGCAGAATTAGACAGTCAAGATAAACCAATCAGAAAGATCAACTAATAATGGGAATTCTAGAAGGCAAGAAACTTCTTATCACCGGAGTACTAACTGAAGCATCTATCGCTTTCACCGTTGCTCGATTGGCCCAAGAACAAGGTGCCGACATTGTGCTTTCTTCCTACGGTCGAATGATGGCCATCACCGAGAAGATCGCTCTAAGACTTCCAAAGCCATGTGCAGTGATTGAACTTGACGCAACAAATGATGAAGATCTTGCTGCTCTTCCTTCAAGAGTGTTAGAGCACCTTCCACATCTAGATGGAATCGTTCACGCTATCGCTTTTGCACCAGGCACAGCACTCGGCGGAAACTTCCTGGAGACTGAGTGGCCAGATGTTGCTACAGCTGTTCAAGTTTCTGCTTACTCACTGAAGTCAATCACAATGGCCGCCAAACCAATTCTTAGAGACGGTGCATCAGTAGCAGGGCTAACATTCGATGCCTCTGTGTCATGGCCCGTATACGACTGGATGGGTGTTGCTAAAGCAGCATTCGAATCAACCTCTCGTTACCTAGCTCGCTACCTTGGCAAAGACAACATCAGAGTGAACCTAATCTCTGCAGGACCTCTTCGCACTCCAGCGGGCAAGAGCATTCCTGGTTTCTCAAGCATGGAAGACATTTGGGTTGATCGTGCACCACTTCACTGGGAGCTATCAGACACTGAGCCTGCAGCTAGAGGAATTGTTGCTCTGCTAAGTGACTGGTTCCCAAAGACAACTGGTGAGATTATCCACGTTGACGGTGGACTACATTCAACTGGTCACTAAAGTCCGATAAGGGCAATAGCGTCACTTAGATCACCAGAGTCAAGAATCAAATCAGCCGCTGCTCTAACTCGAGGCTTCGCATTGAAGCCAATGCTTAATCCGGCAACAGCCATCATGTCTAGGTCATTCGCTCCATCACCGATTGCAACAGTGTTCTCAAGTTCAATACCAGAAGCTTTAGCCCACTCGATTAGAGCTGTAGCCTTGGCTGGCTTGTCAATGATGGTTCCTATTACTTCACCTGTGAGAATGCCATCGATAATTTCAAGATGATTGGCTCTAGAGAAATCTAGATTCATATTCTTTGCAATTGGATCTAGAAGTTGAGAGAAGCCACCAGAGACCGCTCCAACTTTTCCACCTGCAGCCTGAACTGCTTCAATAAGCTCCTTGGCACCTTTTGTAGGAGTGCACTTAGCAAGTGTTTCCTGAATAACAGTCTCGGGTAAGCCCTTGAGATAACTCACCCTTGCCTTCAGACTTGCTGCGAAATCAAGTTCACCGGACATCGCCCGCTCTGTTACAGCCTCGACCTCTTGCCTCTTGCCGGCGCAATCAGCTAGTAGCTCGATGACTTCTTGCTCAATGAGCGTAGAGTCAACGTCGAGCACGACTAGAAGGCGAGGGCTTTGGTTCATAAAGAAAACCTTATTGCCTATTTCTCAAGCGACTCGCTGATGAGGTGTTTGTGTGTCACACAACGTCATACATTTTCCATAGCCTAGGCTGAAATCCTATGAATGAAGTGCTCTCTTTCAGCAACGTCTCGGTTATGCGATCAGATAAAACTATCTTGAGCGATGTGACCTGGTCAGTTAAGGACAATGAACGCTGGGTCATTGTTGGTCCTAATGGTGCGGGTAAAACTACCCTTCTCAAGATTGCTGCGGCTCAAATGCAACCAAGCTCTGGATCAGCATCTGTCTTAGGAGAAGTACTAGGGGAGATAAACGTCTTTGACCTAAGAACTCGTATTGGCTTTGCATCTACTGCCATTGCAAGTCGAATTCCTAACTCAGAAACTGTTTTAGACGCGGTTATGACCGCTTCATACGCTGTGACCGGTCGATTCAAAGAGATGTATGAAGATGTTGATGAGCGAAGAGCTAGACGAGTGCTAACAGAATGGCACCTTAGTGAATACGCCGATCGAGCATTCGGCACATTGAGCGATGGCGAGAGAAAAAGGGTTCAGATCGCCAGAGCAGTAATGCCAGATCCAGAATTACTCCTACTTGACGAGCCTGTGGCCAGTCTAGACATCGGTTCTAGAGAAGCCACCATCAAGATCTTGAGCGGTTACGCGTCCCACCCAGCTGCTCCTGCCATCATTATGGTGACACACCACCTAGAAGAAATACCTGCTGGTTTCACCCACGCTCTAGTCCTAAATGAGGGCAGAATCATTGCGAGCGGACCGATAAACCACACCCTTACTACCGAAAAACTGAGCGAAGCCTATGGTCTGCCTTTAGAAGTAGCCTTCCAAGCAGGAAGATTCGCCGTTAGAGCCAAATAGCTACTGGCGAACCTGGCCTGTTTTGGTATAGTCTTTACAGAGTGCTTAGAGCACAACATCCCTTTGAATTGAAAGAGTTTTCTCATGAAGGCTGATATCCACCCAAAGTACGAGACAGTAGTATTCCGTGATCTAGCATCAGGAGTATCTTTCCTAACTCGCTCAACCGTTACTAGCAACAAGACAATTGAGTGGGAAGACGGAAACTCTTACCCAGTATTCGACGTTGAAATCTCATCAGAGTCTCACCCTTTCTACACAGGTAAGCAGAGAATCATGGACTCAGCTGGTCGCGTTGAGAAGTTCAACGAGCGTTACAAGAACTTCGGTACTCAGAACTAGTTTCTGTACCAATGAAAATGGACCTCAATTGAGGTCCATTTTCTATTTAAGCCAACTTCTTTACTGGCCAACCAAACACTGGCTTGTAGTCCGGTACATCCTGTTGACGCCATTTGGCATAGCTCGCCTCGATGTCGTCGGCCCACTTTGCTTGTGCATCATGCAGAACTTGAGCCGAATCAGGAAACGGAACGACAGGCTTTTCCATAGCGGAGAAGAACCTAAGCATTGCTAGACCAACATGACCAGCCGCAACTGCATCATCTTTGGCGGTGTGAGCTGCGAGTAGTTCGACTTGATACCGCTCAGCGGCAGATACTAGGTTTCGTTTTCCTTTTCGCCATTTGTCGATGGTCTTATCAATTACCAATGGGTCTATGACTAAACCAAACTCAAGTGGTTTCACACCATTTCGGATCGCCTCGTAGTGAAGGATCGTGAAGTCATAAGCTGCGTTGTATGCAAGGACTGGGATACCTTCAGCGAAGCAAGCATTGATTGCATCGACGATCTGTGGAACACCTTCGGCTGCTGGCATAGCTTGAGCCACATCCTTGTCGTAGAAGCCATGCACCTTGCTAGCGACTTCTGGAATAGGAATACCTGGGTTGAGAACCCAGTCGAAACCACCCGGAATGATCTCACCATCCGATGTCATCCTGTGCAGTGCTGCAGTTACGATTCGATCCTGGGCAAGATTCAATCCCGTTGTCTCGGTATCAAAAACTGCAATCGTGTCTAACCAGCTCGGTAGTTTCAATTTGTTAGTCGCTTCATTCACACAAAAAGACTACTTGGACCAACGGACATTGCCTCGCAGGGCCTACAGGTCCTTGATTTGATAGAATTGGGGGAGGAAATTGGGCATGGGAGGTGCAAATGAAATCTTCCGCTGAACTTACCGCAGAAGCACGGGATAGAGCCGTAGCGAAATCTGTATCGATTGATGGCGTCAACACAAACTACTGGCTTTATCCAGCCACCACAGGAAATACCAGTCAAGCCAAGACTCTTGTTCTAGTTCATGGCTACAGGGGAGACCACCATGGTTTGGAATCCTTCGCTGGCGGATTGACCAACTACAACGTCATTGCTCCTGACTTGCCAGGGTTTGGTACCTCTGACCCAATGAAGGTAGAACACTCGTTGGAGTCTTATTCAACTTGGTTCAAGGCGTTTCTAGACAAACTCCAACTAAAGAGTCCTTTGGTCGTGGGACACTCCTTCGGTACTTTGGTGGTTAGCTCAACAGAGGCAAAGCTAGGCCTTTTCTCAAAGATCGTTCTTGTGAACCCAGTAGCTGGTGGACGAATCGTTGGTATCTCAAAGGTTCTTCTCGAATTTGTGAAGTTCTACTACTGGTTGGCTCACATCGTTCCGGAATTCATTGGCAACAAAATGACTAAAACTTACCTGCTGGTTGATTCAATGTCTGCTTACACAACTAAGTCGAAGGACAAAACACTGCGTAAATGGATCAAACAACAACACCGCAGCCACTTTAATAGCTTTGCCAATTCACAAGTTGTTTGGGAAGCCTACTTAGCGGCAACAGAGAATGTTGTAATCCCATTTGTGAAAGAGATACATAAACCAGTTCTTCTTATAGCAGCTGAACTTGATGAGATAACACCGGTCTCTGCCGTGTATGACTTTGCCAAGACTATGGACAACGCACAGGTTCACGAGATTAAAGGCTGCGGTCATCTTGTCCACTACGAAGCGGCATCTGAAGCTATCGCAGTCATCAACGAATATTTTTCTAAGTAGCTAACTGATGCAGACACTCCACTTTGACGCAAGATTCATACGAACAGATAGGCACGATGGCATTAGCCGATTTAGTGCTGAGTTGGTAAAAGCTTTGGCAAGCAAAGTGCGAGTTGTTGCAATCATTCATGATCTGAGGCAACTGGAATCCCTACCTGCGGGTATTGAATACGTTGTCCTGAATAGCCCGCAATCTCCAGTTGAATTCTTCATTGCTCGCAAACTAAACCGATTAGGAGCAACCCACGTCTTCTCACCAATGCAATTGATGGGAAGCGTTGGCAGGAAGTACAGACTCATCCTGACTCTGCACGACTTGATCTATTACCGCCATCGGAAGCCTCCTCAGGATCTGAATCTGTTGGTTCGAATCATCTGGCGTCTCTACCACCTCAGTTACCAGCCACAAAGGTGGCTCCTAAATAGAGCTGACGCAGTATCAACTGTTTCTAGGACAACCAAAATGTTGATGGAACAGCACCACCTAAGTCGTAGACCTATAGGCATCGTCTACAACGCTCCTGAGAAGGTCTCTCAGATTCAATCCAGGTCAACTGCGTCCACTAAGAACTTGATCTACATCGGTTCTTTCATGCCTTACAAGAATGTTGAGACTCTAATCAAGGGGGCAGGTTTAGCACCTGAATTTACCTTGCATCTGCTGAGTAAAATCTCAGATGAACGAAAGAGTGCTTTGCAAAAGCTTGCAGCACTAAACGCTGCAAACGTGGTCTTCCATAACGGTGTTACCGACACGGAATACAAAGATCTATTGCTGTCAGCATTCGCTCTAGTTTCAGCCAGCAAAGATGAGGGATTCGGGATACCTCTTGTTGAGGCGATGCAATTAGGAACACCAGTAGTCGTCTCTGACCTAGAGATTTTCAAGGAAGTAGCAGACTCTGCAGGAACCTACTTCGATCCTTCAAGTCCTGAAAGTTTTGCAAAAGCTATCAAATCTTTGGAAAACAAGAGCCAGTGGCAGCAGAAGTCAGTGTTGTCCATTCAGCAAGCAAGTGAGTTTGATTGGGAAAAGTCTGCTGTAGCTCTACTCAAGCAATTCGAAGAATTAGATTCCTAAAGACTCTGGTCTGTAATCGGTAATGGCCCAAAGACCATCTGCATGCATAAATTTGTTTAGCGATGCGTTGCTTAGTCGTTCGCCTTCTCGTGGCAATTCACTGTTGGTGACAATCGTGAGAACTTTCCTAATGAAAGCACCGTGGGACACTGCTAGGACTCTCTGACCTGAATACTCGTTAGCTATTAGATCTAGAAGTTGAACAGTTCTAGTTCGAAGATCTTCTAAGGACTCTAAACCTTCAATGTGTTGATGGCTTTCGTAGAGTTTTCTCCAGGAGGCGTGATCTAATCCTTCTGCTACTCCGAAGGATCTTTCGATCAGCTCAGGCACCACAACAACATTCATGCCGAGCTCAAGAGCAACAATATCTGCTGTGTCTTTTGCTCTAGATAGGGGAGATGCGATGATGACATCCCAATCTTCACGATTCAATACAGACGCAGCAAGACGCGCCTGATTGCGTCCAGTTTCATTCAAAGGAATGTCTGTTGAACCCTGGAGTCTCAGATCTATGTTCCAATCTGTTTGACCATGTCGCAGTAGTCCAAGAATTGTTTCAGTCAACTAAAAGCCTCTCTAAAGCCAAAGAAGTGTTCGCCTCAATCTTTGCGTTCGCTAGATGATCGGCACGTGTGGGACCTAGGTTTACTAAAACAATTGGTTTCTGGGTCTTTGCAGCTTGCTTGGCAAATCTATAACCAGAGTTAACTGTTAGCGATGTTCCTGCAACCAATAGAACATCTGAATCTTCAAGTAGATTCAGAGCCAATTCAACTCGACTGCTTGGAACTGATTCCCCAAAGAAAACGACATCTGGCTTATAAAAACCATTGCATTTAGTGCAACTTGGAACGATGAAGTTCTCGGTTCCTTCAATCTCAGCATCGCCATCAGGCGTAAATTCAACCGTTAGGTCTTTGGCAATGTCAGGGTTCAGTTCTTTGAGATATCGGTCCATTTCAATTCTTGCGATTGAATCTCTACAGCCCATGCAAACCACACGGTCTAGACGTCCATGAAGATCAACCACAGACTTACTTCCAGCTTCTTGGTGAAGTCCATCAACGTTCTGTGTCACAAGAGCTCTGATACGCCCCTGAGCCTCTGCCTTAGCCAAGGCGATGTGTCCAGGGTTTGGCAAAGCAGATGAGATTCTTGACCACCCGACGTAGCTTCTTGCCCAGTAACGTTTCTGTGCTAGCTCAGAACCCATGAAGGTGTCATAGGTCATTGGGTGTTTAGCAACCCGACCTTGTCCACGATAATCAGGAATACCGGAATCTGTGCTTAGGCCAGCCCCTGTCAAAACAAAGACTCTTTTGCCAACTAAGCGCTCTCTTACAGTTTCGATAGAGAACAGAGCAGCAGAAGTTAGACCTTCTACATTCACTTGGCTCTGATCTGTCATTAGTTTCTGTCTCTTCATCAATGAATAAGTAAAGCCCCGACATTGCTGCCGGGGCTTTGGTAGCTGTCTCAAACTACGTGTCCGAAAGGGGACTTGAACCCCTACCCCCTTGCGAGGACTAGCACCTCAAGCTAGCGCGTCTACCATTTCGCCACCCGGACTTTAGGTTGGCATTCATCTTTGACTACCAGTTCTAAATGTTACTACGAATAGCAGAGAAGACTTTGGTCCTTAGTTGATGACAATTGGGCCTAGCAGGAGTAGTTTTGAAGCATGGCTCATGAAGCGCGCAACACTTTGAACAGTTTGGTAGCTGCACTCGAAAGACATTACGAGGCAATTTCTAGCGGTCGAGGTAGTGAAGACCCAGCAGTTGTTGCAACGTATGAGCATCTCAAGACTGCCTTTCTAGATTATGAAGAAGCTATTTCCGATGAATACGGGGAAGTTCTTCCTATGGAGTTAGCGGAAGACGACGAAGACTGGTCATGAATTTCCTAGAAGCAATCATTCTAGGAATTGTTCAGGGTCTCACAGAATTTCTTCCTGTTTCATCTAGTGCTCACGTTCAAATAGCCTCTGAACTCATGCAAGTCCCAGGACTATCTGACAAGAACTCTGCGACGACGGCATTTATTGCGACAATCCAATTGGGCACAGAAGCTGCTGTTCTGATCTACTTTGCTAAAGACATAGCCCGTTTAGTTAAAGCTTGGTTCAGGGGCGTGTTCAACGCCAAGCTACGCGGCAATTCAGACTACCGAATGGCATGGCTTGTCATCATTGCTTCAATACCTGTTGGTCTTGCTGGATACCTACTTAGAGAATTCATCCAAGAAACAGTTCGAACGCTCTGGGTAGTTGCATTCACCATGATCCTGTTCGCTGGAATCCTTTACCTTGCTGATCGATATGGCAGGAAGCAAAAAGAAGTGTCTGACATGACTTTCAACACAGCTTTGGGTTTTGGTCTAGGACAAGCTCTTGCCGTTATTCCTGGAGTTTCAAGATCTGGCGCAAGCATCAGCTTTGGCTTGTTCGCAGGATTCAATCGTGCAGCTGCTGCAAGATTCTCTTTTCTCATTGGGATACCAGCAGTTCTAGCTAGTGGCCTGATCGAATTCAAAGATAGTTACAAGCAATTAGATGCGGCTGCTTTGTCTGGAACTATCGTGGCGACCATTACCTCGTTTGTTGTGGGCTACGCGGTTATTGCAGGGTTACTCAAGTACCTGAACAAAGGGTCATTCATGCCATTTGTTATTTGGCGTTTGGTAGTTGGAATCGTTCTCTTGGTGATGCTGAGCAATGGTTGGATAACCGCTTAGTTCTTTGGCGGCTCAGAATCACCTTCGTTTTGTCTTAAAAACTTTTCAAACTCTAAAGCCAACTGATCAGTCGTCATTTCTTCGGCTTCAGCTTCATCTCTAGAACGCTCAAGACCTGCGATGTAGTTGAGCAAATCTTCATCGCCTTCAGCAAAACTGTCTACTGATCTTTCCCACTCGAAAGCAGCCTCAAGAATTTCTTTGTGGTCAACGGTAAAGCCCAACATGATTTCTAGATCATTCACTAGAGCGAGTGCTGCTTTAGGTGAAGGCATAGATGCAACGTAGTGAGGCACCTGAGCCCAAATTGAAATAGTTGGCAGTCCGGCTTTTTCTAGAGCATGACCGAGAACAGAGATGAATCCTGCACGGCCGTCATAGTTGCTTCGTTCGATACCCAATGCGTTTCTAACTGTTGCACTCTGACTGTTCTTATAAACCTGTATTGAACGAGAGTGTGGAGTCTCAGCAGCCAGTGAACCAAGCATGATTACCGCTTCAATATCACGATCTTCAATAATCTCTACCAGTTCAGTAATTAGGAACTGCCATTGCAAAGCAGGCTCTTGTCCTGTAAGAAAATAAAGACTCAAATCCTTCAGTTGAATTGGTGTCTTTGCTCCTGGGCCGAACAGTTCAAGGCTTGGCCAGACAAAATCGCGTTCACCATGTTCATCTAGGACGATGATTGGTCGTTGGCGCAGTAGGTCAAAGTAGTCCTGATCATCAATTGACACAAGTAAGTCAGAAGCTAGCTTGTCTTTGATGTAAGTAACAGCACCAGTTGACGCCATCCCAGCATCTGTCCAACCATCTAACGCGATAATTAGTACGCGGCCACCAAAGATATTTGAAATCTCGTTCAATCAATCACCATTTCACTTCAAGAGTCATAAGAACTCTAATTCATTCCAGCCGATTAGACTTTTCACATAATGCTAGGTCGTAAACCAACTTTCGCTGTCCTTTTTGACATGGACGGGACAATCATTGATTCCGAGCCCTATTGGCTTGCAAGTGAGCAGGCTCTAGCAGCTGAACACAATGGGGTTTGGACAGCCAAAGACGGCCTAGGCGTCATAGGAAAAGACCTGAATGAGTCTGCCAAAGTATTCAAAGATCGAACCAATATTCCTCTAGACATTGACGAAATCAAGAACAGCCTCTCAACTTCAGTACAAAGCAAACTAGAAAAAGTCGTACCTTGGCGACCTGGAGCACAAGAGCTACTTCTGGAACTGCGGAAGAGAAAAGTGAAGACCGCATTAGTTACTATGTCCCTTCACAGAATGGCACAACAGGTGGTTGATGCAATCCCATTCGACGCTTTCGACGTTATTGTGGCTGGTGATGATGTGACCAGAGGTAAGCCACATCCAGAGGCTTATGAGAAGGCAGCCGCACTGCTTGGCTTTGATACAAAGAACTGCATAGCCTTCGAAGACTCCGTCACTGGCCTCACTTCAGCAGAAGCTGCTGGTACATACGCAATTGGAATTCCCAACATCATTGAGATTCCTCAAAAACCAGGTCGTGTTCTTTGGCCTACTCTTGAAGGAGTAACTTACAAACAGTTGAGGAAGCTAATAAAGTGAGCGACAAACCAAGAAAGCACCGCGGTCCTTTTGTCGCAGGGGAGCGAGTTCAGTTAACAGGACCTAAGGGCAGACTAAACACCATCACTCTGGTTGCAGGTGCTAGGTTCGGTACGCATCGTGGAGACATCATGCACGATGAGATCATTGGAAAGCCGGACGGTTCCGTCATCGCAAATCAAGCTGGTGTTGAATACTTAGCATTCAGACCTCTGTTAACAGATTTTGTTCTTTCGATGCCAAGAGGTGCGGCGATTGTTTATCCAAAGGATGCTGCCAACATCGTAACCATGGGAGACATCTTCCCTGGGGCGAGAGTAGTTGAAGCTGGAGTTGGATCTGGAGCTTTGAGCATGTATCTGCTTCGAGCCATCGGACCTGATGGGCATCTAACTTCATTCGAAAGAAGAGAAGAGTTCGCTGAGATTGCCCAAGCCAATGTGAGCACACACTTTGGTATCAGACCTACGAACTGGGATGTTCGACTTGGTTCATTAGAAGAAGAGCTACCTAAGCATGTTGAAGAAGGAACTATAGATCGAATTGTCCTAGACATGCTTGCTCCTTGGGAGTGTATAGAGTCAGTATCTGCTGCGTTGGCTCCAGGGGGAGTTCTAATCTGCTACGTAGCAACTGTCACCCAGCTATCAAGAGTTGCTGAGGAAATCAGATCTAGCAACCTCTATGCAGAGCCAGAGGCTTTTGAGTCTCTCGTAAGAGGCTGGCACCTGCAGGGTCTAGCAGTTAGACCAGAACACCGCATGGGTGGGCACACAGGGTTCTTGCTTACTGCTAGAAGGCTAGCTCCCGGCACTCAACTTCGAAGCTTCAGTAGACGCAATAAGCCTGAGTTTGAAGACGAGGACATCGCAGTCTGGAATCCAGAGCACGTGGGTGAACGAAGCATCAGCGAAAAGAAGCTTAGGAAATCACTTAGATCTGCAAAATCATCAGCAGAGGCCACACTTAGAGGATTTGAGGAAAACGGCGAGTAAACTGGTTGCAATTCAAAGAAAGTTGTTTCCGTGTCCAAAATCACCGCCATCCTTGTCTCGTCCGCTCTAGCTCTCTCACTCACCGGCTGCATGTCAAATGCAACCCCTGAGGTTAGAGCATTTGAAGGTTTAACTGCCACTTGCGAGACCTACAAAGGTGGTTCTGAAATTGACGCCGTAAAAGTCACAGCAGATCTGAACAAGGTGCCTACAGTTGAATTCGCGACTGCCGAAGCCGGTGCAACCATCAAGTCTCCACTAGCGAACATCAAGAGTGCTCAAACCAAGATTGTTCGTGAAGGTAATGGACCTGCCTTTGTTGGAGATTCCCTAATCACTATCGAGTACGCAGTCTTCTCTTCAACTACTGGTACAGCACTTGCATCAAGCAAGTGGGACGGAACAGATTCAGCTTCACAGGTATTCAACTCAACATCTACAAAGCAATTCTGCGATGCACTTAGCGGAGTAAAGCAAGGCTCTGTTGTTGCATTCGCACTTCCCGCCAACACAGATGACCCAGAGGGTTCTCTGTTTGTTCTTGAGCTGAAGAAGGTTTATCTTCCGCACGCCAATGGTGCATCAAAGTCTCCAGAGACAGGCTTCCCAGCAGTTGTACTTACCCCAAAGACTGGCCAGCCTGGATTGGTTCAACCTAGTTTTGCAGCTCCTAAAGAGTTCAAGAGATCGACTTTGATCACAGGAAAGGGTGATGCCATCAAGATCGGTGACTCAATTACTCTTCACTACACGGGTTGGGTTTGGACAGAGGACATTGGCGATCCATTCGACTCTTCATGGCTTCAGAGCGACGCTCAGACTCCTGCAAGTCCAGCTACTTTCACACTTGCTGAAGCCAACCTCATTTCAGGATTTGTAAAAGCTCTCGAGGGTATTACAGTCGGCTCTCAGGTGATCGCGATTATGCCCCCTGATGTTGCGTACGGTGAAGCCGGCCAGGGGCCTATCCCTGGAAATGCGACGCTTATCTTCGTTATTGACGTTCTAGGTATCAACAAGTAGCACAGGACTCATGGCGTCCAAGGAGAATGAAGATTTTGATCTCGGTAAGCCCGAGCGTCTATTCAATCTAACCTGCACACTTTTGTATGCGACCGAAGGTTTGACTAAGAATCAGATTCTTCAGACGGTTCGCGGCTACGACAATGAATACAAAGAAGGCGGCAACAACTCCACCCTTGAACGTAAGTTCGAGAGAGACAAGAAGAGTCTGCGCGAAATAGGAATTCGCATTGAACCAGAGATTCCTGAATGGGAAGACCAGAACAATCAAGTCAGTCGCTACAAAATCGAACGAGAGAGCTTCTCCTGGCCTAGCGCTGTGAAACTGAACCCAAGACAACTCGCTCTTTTAAATCTCGCAGCAGAGGCTTGGGCTGGCGGATCTCTTTCCTCTGAGGCGAGCCGAGGAATTACAAAGCTCAGAGCATTGGGAGTTGTAGGACAGTCATCAGACATCATCGGTATTTCACCAAAGATTCATACCTTTGAGCCATCATTCAAGGACATTGACTTCGCGATATCGGAATCGCAGGTGATTTCTTTCGATTATCGGAATCCTAAGACTGGAGAGATTGAAACGAGAGTCCTTCAACCTTGGCTCATGAGACAAATCACGGGAGCATGGTTGGTACTTGGCTTTGACGAGAAGAGAGACGCTGCTAGAAACTTCATGCTCAGAAGAATCGTAAGCAAGGTCGAAGTAGTGACTGAAGGTAGAGAAGCCAGAGTGTTTGAGATGCCTGAGCAATCAGTAATAGATGCCGCAGTCAAGGATTTGGATGATCATGCCAAGTCTCAAGTGGCTGTGCTGAAAGTCGTGCAGGGTAGCGAAGCTTGGTTTAGGTACGAGCTTGATCTTGCTAGCAACAAAAAGGATCACTTGCTAAAACTCAACTATCACGACTTGTACGTTCTAGCAGAGCAACTTCGTGAATACGCTGACCAGATAGAGGTTATTGAAACCCAGGAACTAGCGACGCT
>JBIIPK010000021.1:0-18426 GCA_044342685.1 Rhodoluna sp. | reverse complement strand
AATGGAGTGAAATTGTTGTGAGACTCCCCGCACACCCATCAGAGCCCAGTTACCCTTGCTATCTTTCGATCCTGGGGGAGTTAGCCGAGGTGACGCCGCACGGGGAGTCCAGTCCTATTCTAAACCTTGAAAAAGGGGTCTAATTCCTAGCCTTCTTTGAAGATTTAGCCTCCTGTAAGGCAATGGCATCTGCTATCTGCTGACGGGTTTCCCTAATCTTCTCCAAGGCCAAAGCCTGACCACCTTCTTGATAGGCAACCGCGATGCTGGCAGCTATTCCTGGAGTTAGATCATCAAAGTTGACTGAGGAAAGCATTGAAGCTTTGTCTCGATTAGAGACAGCGATAGTCAATGTGATGCCGTTGTCCCCTGCTTCTAGGTTTACAAGCTTGTCTAGATCAAACTCACGAACGACGTTCTCACCGGCAAAGACAATTCTCTGGTTTGTATATGTTGAGGTCCCAACATCTATTGGCGTTGATTCCTCTGGGTTTCTTCTACTACTACCTGAGTAGCCACCAACGTTTGCTCTTACATTTCCGAAGATTGGAAGACTCACGCCTCCGAAACCACCAGAGCTGGTTGAGCCATTGCTTCTGAACTCATTCAATATGGTTTGGTTGGTTCGAGCAATTACGACTTCGCCTTTTCTGGTGGAGAAGACATAATCGTCTTCCTCGAATTCGCCACCCTCCATGATCTCGAGAATCGCAGCTTGTTTATGCAAAGATTCGAGAGCTTCACGGTTCTTGGCTCTGGTGCTTAGAAAGAGGTAGGTGGAGAAAGATACGAGTAATGCAAAATTGATAACCACCAGCATGTAAGCAGAGTTATCCCCATTAGCTCTGCCATCTAGCCAGACCCATAGTGACCCAATAAACAAAGACAAAATGACAATCAGCCAGTTGATCTGTCTCTTTGATAAACCCATCATTAGAACTCCTTTATCCAGATATCACCCTACTCTTGGCTTCAGACATCGTCGTTCTCAATTGGGTCTAGAACTGGCTGTATCGGGGTACTCTAATCCCCAACTAAACTAGACAAGTCCGAGATACATCCCAGGAGAATTCGCCTAGTGGCCTATGGCGCCAGCTTGGAAAGTTGGTTGGGTGCAAGCCCTCGGGGGTTCGAATCCCCCATTCTCCGCCAGTAATCAGCTCTTAAAGAGCCTTCAGAATGTCGTTGACTCTATCCTTAGCATCACCGAAGAGCATCTTGGCATTTGGCTTGTAGAACAGTGGGTTAGCAACTCCTGCATAACCAGATGCCATTGATCTCTTGAAGACAATCACGTTCTCTGCTTCCCAAACCTTTAGAACCGGCATACCGGCAATAGGACTTGATGGGTTTTCAGTTGCTGCTGGGTTCACTGTGTCGTTAGCTCCAATAACTAGAACTACCTGAGTCTTAGCTAAGTCGTCGTTGATCTCGTCCATTTCTAGAACGATGTCATAAGGCACCTTAGCTTCAGCAAGAAGTACGTTCATGTGGCCCGGAAGACGTCCTGCGACAGGGTGAATTCCAAACTTCACATCCACACCCTTCTCACGCAATCTCTTTGCAAGTTCTGCAACCGGGTACTGAGCTTGTGCTACCGCCATTCCATAACCAGGAGTAATCACAACAGTCTTCGCTGAGCTAAGTAGTTCAGCAACAGAGGCTGCATCTATCTCAGTGTGTTCACCTGTTTCTTCTTCACCCTGAGGTGATGCTTCTATTCCATAGCCACCGAAGATAACCGCTATGAAGCTTCTGTTCATTGCTTTACACATGATGTATGAAAGGTAAGCACCTGAGGAACCAACTAGAGCACCGGTAACAATCAAGAGGTTGTTGCTTAGTAGGAATCCTGTTGCTGCAGCTGCCCAACCTGAGTAGCTGTTTAGCATCGAGACAACCACAGGCATGTCTCCTCCACCAATGGATGCAACTAGGTGCCAACCAAGAGCTAGAGCCAAAATAGTGACAGCAATTAGAAGAGAAACATCGTGAGTAATTACGTAGGCAACTGTTAGAGCAATGAAGCCAACCAGAGCTGCAAGGTTTATGTAGTTTCTACCTGGCAGAATTAGCGGCTTTGAAGAGATCTTTGCTGAGAGCTTTAGATAGGCAACGATCGAACCGGTGAAGGTGATAGCTCCAATGAAAACTCCAATGAATACTTCAGCGCTGTGAACAGCTTCGAGTTCAGCAGAATTGAATTCTTTAGCGTGCAGCGCTCCATTCCAACCAACCAGAACTGCAGTTAGACCTACGAAGCTGTGGAAGAGAGCGATTAGCTCTGGCATACCGGTCATTGCTACAACCTTGGCTCGCCATAGTCCAATAACTCCACCTGCGATAAGTGCTACAACTAGAAGCCCTAAGCCAATGAATGATGTTTCACTCCACTCACCAGAGAAAGATAGCCAGATAGTTGCTGCCATGGCGATAGCCATACCTGCAACTCCATAACGAATACCAGTTCTACCGGTTTCATGCTTACTTAGGCCTGCAAGGCTCATGATGAATAACAGTGCAGCAGCAACGTATGCTGCGTTAGCGATTGCTTGAACAGTCATTATTTGTCTCCTCTAGTGAACATCTTGAGCATTCGAGAAGTTACCGCGAAGCCACCAAAGACGTTGATGCTGGCAAGTAATACACCTACCGCAGCAAGAACTTGAATCAAAACGCTAGCATCAGTGATCTGCAAGACAGCAGCCACAACAACAATTCCAGAGATGGCGTTGGTAACGCTCATCAGTGGGGTGTGTAAAGCATGGTGCACTTTACCGATTACATAGAAACCAATAACAACCGAGAGCATTAGCACTAGGAAGTGCTCCGGTAGCGGAGCTGGTGCTAGAGAAACAAGTCCAACCAATACTGCTAGACCTACAGCAATTAGCGAAGCTCTAGTTCTTGAAGACATTTTCTTCTTCTCTGGAATAACAACTTCTTCTACTTTCGCAACAGGAGCTGCTGATACTTGAACCGGTGGTGGTGGCCAGGTAATCTCTCCTGATTTCACAACTGTCACTGATCGCTGAACAACATCTTCAAAGTCAATAACTGCGTTTCCATCTTTAGCTGGAGTTAGAAGCTTTAGTAGGTTCACAAGGTTTGTTCCATAAAGCTGAGATGACTGAGCAGGTAGACGAGAAGGTAGATCTGTGTAACCCAAAATAGTTACACCATTCTCTGTGACAACCTTTTGTCCAGCTACCGATCCTGCAACGTTTCCACCCTGAGCTGCTGCCATATCAACAATTACGCTGCCCGGCTTCATTAGTGAAACATCCTTAGCTGTAATAAGTAGTGGAGCAGGTCGCCCTGGAATCAAAGCGGTAGTAATAATAATGTCCACATCAGCAGCCTGCTCAGAGTAAAGCTCTGCTGCTCTCTGCTCATATGCCTTGCTGGTCTCTTTGGCATAGCCATCACTGGATTCCATCTTTTCTTCGACTTCAACAGCTAGATACTCTCCACCGATTGACTTCACCTGGTCAGCAACTTCTGGTCTTGGATCTGTTGCTCGAACAATTGCACCCAAACTTGATGCTGATCCAATTGCTGCAAGACCTGCAACACCAGCTCCTGCAACCAATACTTTTGCTGGAGCTACTTTTCCAGCTGCAGTTACTTGACCGGTGAAGAAGCGACCAAATTCATGAGCTGCTTCAATCACTGCACGGTAACCTGCAATGTTTGCCATAGAGCTAAGCACGTCCATTGACTGTGCCCTAGAAATTCTTGGAACCGCATCCATAGCCAAAGCAGTAACACCTTGAGCTGCAAGCGCAGTTAGTAGTTCCGGTTTTAGTGCTGGAGATAGAACACCAACTAGGACCGCGCCTTTTTTCAGTAACTTGATTTCATCATCTGATGGAGCATTGACTCTCAACACAATGTCGGCATTCCATGCCGCAGCACTTGCGACAATCTTTGCTCCTGCTGCTTCATAGGCAGAATCTGGGAAAGAAGCCTTAGCACCCGCTCCTGATTCAACAACGACGTCGAAGCCAAGGGATCTAATGACTTTTACTGTTTCAGGGGTGGCGGCTACTCTAGCTTCCGCCTGTGGCTCTGCTACTACACCAATTAGGGACACGTTGCTCCTTATAGAAGATAACTTTTCACCAAGTCTAGTTGTTGTAAGTAGATAGCCCTTTGAGTCAGATTTATCATCAAAGAAAGCCCTAAGGCAGAAGAGATTGATGTCTTGGGAAAGACCCCAAACTTGAGTCTGGTAAAGTGTTGCACTTATAGACAAGGTGCTACACTACTGACATGCCTACCGCTAGACCTAGACACATGATTACCGAGACCGATCAAATAAGCCAAGGTCTTAGCCAAGCAGCCAAACAATGGCCAGAGCTTGCAGAGCAACGCACGCTACTTTTGCGAAAGATTATTGAAGCAGGACTTCAAGCCATAGAAAACGAGGAGTCCGAGAGAACCCAGAGCCGCCTAGCCTCCGTAAAGAAGATGGCAGGCTCTATGGATGGGATATGGCCAACCAACTGGCGAGAAGAATTGGCAGAAGATTGGCCAGAGTAGTAGTTCTTGATGCGAGTGCTTTGATCGCACTTGTGTCCAGTCAGGACGCCCACCACAACTGGGCCATGGAAATGTTTAGAGACACCGCAAGTTTCGACTTGGAAATGAGTTGCCTAACTCAAGCCGAAGTTATGGTTCACCCTACTCGAGCAGGGCAACTTGAAAAGTTTCAAAAGATGGTGAACTCTTTGGGGCTTCAGATAACACCTATCCAGCCGGAAGATTCAGCATCGCTTGCAAGCCTCAGGGCTAAGACTTCTTTGAAAATGCCTGACGTAGCGATTCTTCGTCAGGCTATGAAAGTAAATGGAACAGTTGCCACCACGGACCAGAAGTTGGCACAGGCTGCTAAAGATCTAGGCTTTGGAGTCTTTCATCCAAATTAAACTTTTAGTGGCTTTGCCACTGGAACCAAGACAAATGCAAGAGCACTCATTGCTCCAACCGCAACTAGTGCCATAAGAATTCCAACCTCTTCCCCTAAGAAACCAACAACAGGTGGTCCTGCCAGGAAAGCACAATAGCCAATAGTTGAAACAACACTTATTCTTGCTGCTGCTCTCTTGGGATCATCTGATGCAGCTGACATTCCGACTGGGAAACCTAAGCTCGACCCCAGACCCCAGATAGCTGCTCCAAAATATGCTCCAACTTCTCCCCCAAATACAAACAACAAACTCCCAATAAGTGCTGCAGCAAATAGAACTCTCAGCACAAGAACTCGACCAAATTTGTCTAGCGCCATGCTTCCCAAAACTCGGCCTGCAGTCATGAATAGTAGGAACGCTGATAGGCCAAAGACTCCCTCAGTTGCTGTAGTTCCATGTCCGTCAACAAAAGCGACAGCAATCCAGTCGTTGGCTGTTCCTTCAGTGAAGGCAGCAGCTAACACCATCACACCAATTAGAAGTGTTCTTGGTTCAGTCCAGGCCGACTTTTGTTTTACCTTTTGACCTTGAGCATCTTTATGTTCAATTACTTCAGCAGCAATGAACTTGTTTGTTCCCCAAAGTAGAACTAGTGCAGTAATTACTGAAATCACCGTTAGGTGAATCGACAACGGAATCTGAAGTCTGGTGGCCTGTGATCCAATAAGAGCTCCTAGAAGAGTTCCTCCACTGAAGGCAGCATGGAACCAGGGCATGATTGCTTTACCTAGCTTTTGCTCAATGATGGTGCCCTCTAGATTCTGAGCAACATCCCACATACCAATACCAAAGCCCACTAAAACTAAACCGACTATCGGCACTACTAGATCTTGGCTAACGGTGATTGAAAAGCAGGTAATCAGTAAACCTACTATTCCTGCAGCTGCACCTATGCGAGCTGTGTGTTTAGTTCCAATCCTGTCTGCAACTCTTCCAGTAATTGGCAATCCAACCAGAGAGCCACATGCCAAAGCTAGGAGAAGAAAACTAAGTGTGCCTGTTCCAATGTTCAGCAACTGCTTTACATCTGGAATTCTGGACAGCCAAGATGCGAATAAAAAACCACTCGTAGCAAAAGTAACTAGATTTCCATTACGGGCACTGAGTGCCAACTTGGAATTATTCTCTAGTTTTGAGTTCATGACAATCAGCGTATTGGAAGATGGTCAGTTATTGACCTAGCCCGATAGATTCTTCGAAAGAGTAGCTGAAAGCTATTCGTCAGTCTTCTTGTTTCGCTTGAAGATGCTCTTTAGCTTGGCCACTATCTTTTCTAGTCCCTGCATGCCTTGCTTGTTTACTTCTTGAGCCCATTTGATCTCTAGAGCAAGGATAGAAAGTCCAAAGAATATGAATAGAAGTCCAGGTCCTGGAGTAACCATCATGATTAATCCAAGGATAAGCAAGATAAATCCGATGACCATGGTCAGCACCCATCTAACTGGGTGTGGAAGTTTAGCTAATAAGCCCTTAATCTTTTCCATGCCTTGACCCCTATCGGTTGATTACATTATTCCACTAGAACCTGAAACAGCTATTCAAATCTCAGAGCATCTATAGGTTCAAGCTTGGCTGCAGTTCTTGCAGGCCATACTCCAAAGACAACTCCAACGAGCAAACTGAAACCTAGGGCTAGCCCTACTGTGTCTAAGCGAATTGAGAAGACCCAGTCTCCAATTACTGCTAGGAAGAATGCTGCTATCTCTCCGAGGATGAGTCCCACCACACCACCAGCTAATGAGAGCACTATTGCTTCAATTAGGAATTGGGTAAGGATGTTGGATTGCTTTGCCCCAATTGCTCTTCTAACACCGATCTCTCTAGTTCTCTCTCTAACCGAGACCAACATGATGTTCATGATTCCAATACCACCAACAATCAAGCTGATTGCTGCGATACCGGTAAGTAGTAGACCCAAAGTAGCGGTGATGGAACCAACAGCTGCAATCAAAGACGCCTGGTTGGTGATTGTGTATCGAGCAGTAGTTTCTTCCCCTAGCCCGTATCTCTCTCTAAGCAAGACATCTGCCTGTAGTTGAAGAGTATCCACCTGTTCAGGAGTGTCTGCTTGAATCACAATGCTTGAGACGTATGGGTATTGGCTAAATAGTTTTCTAGCTGAATCAATAGGAACATAAACTCTTCCAGAAGTTCCAAACCCTGCTTGATCATCTAAAACTCCAACCAGCCTGAAATCCTGCCCATTGAGTTTGACTGTTTGCCCAAGCATTGCTTTGGTAAGCCCTAAATCATTAGCTGCATCCGCACCAAAGACAACGTCTTTGGCAGTTGCTGCGAACGAACTACTGGATAGATATGAACCCAGAGCTATTTCTGGTTTTACTGCTTCAAAGTATTGAGCTGACACTCCAACTAGTCGAGCATTCACTCTCTTATCTCCGGTAGCGATAGTGCCCTGGTTCTGAGATTGAACAAACATAACTGATACGTTCTCAAGAGCTGCTAGCTCCTGCGCATCTTGCTCTGTGAGGGAATCAGGTGCCATTGCTGTGATGTTTAGCTGGTTGGTGCCAAGGGTAGCCAATGATTTGTTGATTCCTTGGGATGCTCCATCAACAATGGACGTAAGGGCGACAATAGCTGCAACCCCAATAACGACACCAAGCATTGTTAGCAGAGATCTAACTTTGGTTGCCCAGATTCTATTTAGTGCAAGAGCAGCTGTGCCTAGGAGTTTCATCTAGCACCCCGCTCATCGCGCTCAATTAAGCCATCTCTAAGGAACACTCTTCTAGGAGCACTTGCAGCTATCTCTAGATCATGGGTAATCAGAACAATGGTTCTACCATCTCTGTGCAGATCTTTTAGGAGTTCAATTACTGCTGCCCCAGTCTTTGAGTCCAGGGCTCCTGTTGGTTCATCGGCTAAAACTATGTCTGGGCTTGTGACTAGTGCTCGAGCAATTGCTACTCGTTGCTGTTGGCCACCGGACAACCTGTTTCTATCAAAGTTGAGTCTGTCGCCAAGGCCTAACTGAGTAAGCATCTGAGTGGCAGCTCTCTTTGCCTCTTTGGTGCTCTTTCCTTGGTATAGAAGTGGTGCCATTACATTCTCAATTGCTGTTGTGTTTGGTAGCAGTTGAAACTGCTGGAACACGAAACCAATTGCTTTAGATCTGAGACTAGTTAGTTGATTGTCATTGAGTTCATTGGTTGAATCTCCAGCAATCTTCACTGAACCAGCACTTGGTCTATCTAGACATCCGATGAGGTTCATCATGGTTGATTTACCACTTCCAGATGGACCAACGATTGCTACAAACTCACCTCGCTCTATGACTAGATCAATACCGCCTAGAGCTGTGGTTATTTGATCACCAACTAGATAGTCTCGACGTACCTTATCTAACCGAACAACTTCATCAGCCATTGCTTCCAGCTCCACGAGGTGGACCGAATTCCATAGGAGCAGGAACTTGACCATCTATCCCGGTAATTACTAGGTCGCCTTCTTTAATGCCTGATGTTATTTCAACCAAGCTGTCTCCCCTGAGGCCTAACTTGACCTCAACCCATTCAATTGCTTGACTGCCTGAAGAATCTGTTCTAAGTAACTGCACCTCAGGTAGTTCTCCAACTAGAGCGTTCATCGGAACAGCAAGAACACTATCTGCTCTCTCGACTTCAATAACGGCTGTTGCACTCATTCCAAATCTTGCTCCAGCTGGAATTTCAGTTACTTCAACTAGAACTTCATACTGCTTAATTCCACTCACAGAAGTAGCTACCTGTCCAATAGAAATAACTCCACCTTCAAAAACTGCATTGATGGCGTCAAGTTCAATTGTTGCTCTCTGACTTATATCTAAAAGATCTGCATCATATTCGCTAGCAAATACTGAGACAACGGGTTTAGCACTGCCAACACTGACAACTTGACCAGATGTTCTAAGTCCTTCGGCTGTGTCAACTGTGCGAACTACTCCAGCTGCTTGTGCTTCAACTCTTGTTGTTTGACCGAATGCGTTTTTGTAAGTGAACAGCAAATCACCCTTAGCAACTTTGTCTCCAGCTGATACCTCGATGCTCACAACTTCAAGACTCACACCGAACTGAGCAGGGATAGCAATTGATCCATTAGCTGAAGTTAGAACTGGTTGCTCACTAGGGCCATATGCCAAGAGCTGAGTCTCAGCAAGCTGACCATTAGCAGCCACTGTCTTCAGAACTGATGTTGGCTTGACCTCATAGGTCTCAAAGTTAACTTTCTTATTGAGAGCTGGCACTACAACCAATCCGATGATTGCTACTACTGCCAAAGCAGCTCCAGCTAACCAGAGCCAACGTTTCTTAGTCATCTTCATAGATCTCCACCATTTCCCTTATCTTTACCCCTAATCTCTCATAGAAACCCGAGAGTTGCCTGCTAGTGAGCCATAAGTGAACTAGGAGCCCGTTTCTTTTGGAAGGGCTACCCTGCTCTAGTACTCTTGGCGTAGTGAAACAGACCCTGAAGGAGCAAGACCCATGCCAACAACAGTAGGCAAATCCATAGCTGAGTTCTTTGGAACAGCTCTATTGGTTTGTGTGGTTATTGGTTCTGGAATCATGGGGACCAACCTCTCTCAGGATTCTGGTGTTGCTTTGATAATCAACACACTCTCGACCATTTTTGCTCTAGTGCTTTTGATCTTTGTTCTTGCTCCAGTAAGTGGTGCTCACTTCAATTCTGTAGTTTCACTAGTTCAACTAGTTAGCAAGAGCCAGAAAGTAAGTGAAACTCTTTCATACATCTTGGCTCAAGTAGCAGGAGCTATCTCAGGAGCAGTACTTGCAAACATCATGTTTAGCCAAGAAGCACTTCAAGTCTCAACAAGAGTTAGAGAAGGTTTCGGTTTACTAATAGGTGAAGTTATTGCAACAGCAGGTCTGGTTGCATTGATCGGAATTCTTTCAAAGAGAAACCAGGGAAACCTAATTCCTCTAGCAGTTGCCGGTTGGATTGGCTCTGCCTACTTCTTTACTTCATCCACTTCTTTTGCCAACCCTGCTGTAACTATTGGACGTATCTTTAGTAACACCTTTGCAGGTATTGAACCAGGTTCGGTCCTGCCATTCATTGCAGCACAACTTGTAGGTGCAGCTCTAGGAATGCTTGCTGTTAGAGCAGTTACTAAGACTAGTAACTAGTCTTCTTCCTCTTCTTCACCCTGAGCAATCTCTAGTGTGTTAGCTCCACTTAGTGTTCCTAGCTTGAAACTTGCAAGAACATTAGTCGGACTTGATTCACCACCGTGTTGACCTGTGAAGGCAGAGGTAGCATCCTTCCCACATAGAGCCTGGATTGCTGATGCTCCACCTGGATGTGAAGAAACGTAAGAAGTTAGATCGTAGACATTCTTATTGACTACACCCCAGCAACTAGATCCTGAATTGTGGCTAGCTACCTGCGCAGATGTGTAACTCTTAGCCGTTGGCTTAGGAGTGGTTTTTGTCGGAGTTGGAGTTGGAGTAGTGGTTGGAACTTCTCCAATCCTGCCAATCTTTAGCGCAGCTAGTGCACTAGCTGGAGCCATCTGACTTGCGTGTTGAGATTCAAATGCTGAGGTGGCATCTGTACCGCAGAGATTAGTTAGAACTCCTGCACCACCTGGATGCTGTTGGATGTATGAAGTTAGATCGTAGACATCTGATTTGATGATTATCCAGCAGTCAGTTGCTTTGTTGTGTGTTGCCACTTGAGCAACAGTTAGTCCAGTCACCGTAGTGTCAGTTGGTGTTGGAGTAGGGGTTGGAGAAGCTGTTGGGCCAATGCGTTTTTCCCAGGTTGCCTGAGCGCCGGTGTGTCCTACGAAGTAGGTAAGACCTGAAACAGATAGAACTGCTGCAATAGCAACACCAGCTGTTGCCTGAACTACCCATTTAGGTTTATCTGATTTCTGCAGGAAGTAAAAAGCAACACCAACAGCTAGAAGTCCAACTGCAGCTGGAAACAGAATTCCACCCAATTCTTCATGTGTTTGAGGTTCTCCCACACGATCCGCCAAAGCTTCCCCAGACTCTCTAGCGATAAAAGTGAAAACAGTGGCTATGGTTAGGCCGATCACAGTCAGCGGAAGATAGGTCTTTCTCCACTTAGGAACGAAGACTAATAGTGCCAAAGCCATCGCTGAAAGCGGCAGGAATACAACTGCTACGTGAACAGCAAGAGGGTGAATTGGAAGGCCATCTATTGTGTCAAAGATTGAGGATTGAATCTGTATCGTGTTCATACTTCCAACTTACTCCTGATTGAACCCCGCTACCTGTAAGAGATGTGAGGGTTACCTACAAAGACCTTGCATAGGAACATTTAGATTGCTCTGCGAAGATAGGACTATGCAGATCTCACCTGAGCTCACTGGTCTAAGTGCCCAAGAGGTTTCCTCTCGAGTTCAACAAGGTCTAGTCAATAGTCAAGAGTTTGGTAAGAGTAGAAGCATCCTGACCATTCTTAGATCCAATCTGCTCACACTGTTCAATGCTGTAGTTGGTGGAGCATTCCTTGTTCTACTTGTCTTGGGATATTGGAAAGATGCTCTTTTCGGGATTGCAGTGATAACAAATGTTTTGATTGGTGTTATCCAGGAATACCGTTCCAAGCGCATTCTGGACAGGCTTACTATTCTCAGTAAGTCTCCTGTCCAGGTAAGAAGATCTGGAAGAACGGAACTCATTACAATCGAAGATGTAGTTCTTGATGATTTGATTGAACTCAAAGCTGGAGATCAGCTTTCAGCTGATGCTGTAGTTCTAGTAACTAACGGTCTAGAACTAGACGAGTCTCCTCTAACTGGAGAAGCAGAACCAGTAAGTAAGTCTGTAGCTGATGAACTTCTCTCAGGTTCTATAGTCACCTCAGGTTCTGCTTTAGTAAAAGTAATCCGAGTAGGAGCTAACACCTACTCAAGCAAACTAGTATCCGAGGCTAGGGTGTTCTCCAAAGTTTCATCGGAGATACGTCGTGCTCTCGACAAGGTAATTGTTTGGATTAGTTGGGCACTGGGGCCAGTGATCGCAATAGTTGTCTACGGTCAATTGCAGGCCACAAGCAATTGGGAAGATGCCATAGTTAGCTCAGTTGCCAGCGTCATAAGCATGGTCCCCCAGGGTCTAGTTCTAATTGTCAGCATTGCCTTTGCTATTGCCGCAACCAGACTGGCTAAGCGTAAAGTACTACTTCAGGAACTAGCGGCAGTTGAAGGGCTAGCTCGGGTTGATATTGTCTGCATAGATAAAACAGGAACCCTAACTGGTTCCGCTATGGAATTAGATCAGGTAATTGAACTAGCTTCGGCTAAAGGATATCCGCAGTGGAAATCTATACTTGGTGAATTTGCTCATCTACCTTCAGGTAGCTCGACAACCAAAGCCCTTCATGATTCTTTTCCTTCGCAGGGACTTGCAATCGATAGAGAAGTTGAATTCACTTCAACAACTAAATTCAGCTCAATTGAAGTGTCAGGAATTGAATGGACACTTGGAGCGCCTGAGGTTATCTCTAAAGACACAGCTCTATTGAAACAAGTAAGTGAATTAGCCAGCAATGGTTCCAGAACTCTCCTACTTGCAGTATCTGGCTTAGAAACTATTCCTTTAGTGCTACTGACCTTTAGAGAAGAGATAAGACCGGAGGCTAGTGCTACCCTTGCATACCTCAAGGCTGAAGGTGTTCAGGTGAAAGTGCTATCTGGAGATCACCCAGAAACAGTTGCAGGTGTGGCTAGATCTGTTGGCTTAGATTTTGATGGTCTTGGATTTGATGCAAGAGAGTTGTCGGTCGACATAGATGAACTAGCTCAAGCTCTTGAAGAACATGCTGTCTTTGGTCGAGTAACACCAGAGCAAAAGAAGCTAATGATAAGTGCGCTTCAGAAACAAGGTCATGTGGTTGCCATGATTGGAGATGGAGTAAACGATGCTCTAGCTCTCAAGCAATCTGATCTTGGAATAGCTATGGGTTCAGGATCTGCTGCTACTAGAGCGGTAGCAAACCTAGTGCTACTAGACAATAGGTTTGCATCTCTTCCAGAGATTGTTGGTGAGGGCAGACGAGTCATAGCTAACGTGGAGAGACTATCGAGGTTGTTCTTAACTAAGACAGCTTGGGCGATGATGCTAGCAATTGTATTTGGTCTAACCTTCTGGGAGTTCCCATTCTTGCCGAGACAACTCTCGGCAGTTGATGGCTTCACTATTGGAATACCTGCTTTTCTTTTAGCCTTCTTACCTAACTCTCAGCGGTATCAGCCAGGTTTTCTAAAGAGAGCACTGTGGTTCTGCATACCAGCAGGACTGGTTACAGCTATGTCTGTTGTATCTCTATCAGCAATCATGAGATCTGATTCTTCTTGGACACAGATGGAATCACAGACAGCCACAGCCATGCTGCTTTCAATCACTGGTCTTTGGGTTCTCTCTTCCTTGGATAGACCCACTAACAAGATCAAGCTGACCATACTGCTAGTTATGGTCCTCTTGGCGTTTGCTATGTTCTATTTATCTCTAACGACAGAGTTCTTCGGATTCACCCTGCTAAGCCTCGAGATGTTGCTTACGGTGCTTGGGATTGGGGTTCTAGCGGGTGTTGCCATTGAGTTCATAGGTTTCATGGTCAGAAGAACGCCGAGAACGAGATAATACTGTGATAATCGGGCAGCACTTTATTGCCCAAATCTAGGCAATTTGGGTCTAGATTTCAACCATGGCTAGAGAAACTAAAGATAAGCACAAAGTATTAGTTCCAGGCAGATGGGTGGAACGAATAGAAGAACTCTTCCACGTGATTCTTGGAGTGTTCCTTCTTGGCATTGCTGTGGCCGCTCTCTACTTCTCTGTGGTTAGAGTCTTTGATACCTCACCTTTCTTCCCTACTGGAATGATCCAGGCCATCAATGACATTCTGTTTATCATCATCATTCTTGAAATTCTAAGAACTGTAGTAGCTAGATATACAGACGGTGTATTCCAACTACAAAACTTCCTCATCATTGGAGTTATTGCAGCGGTTAGACACATTCTCACCGTTGGTGCTTCTATGACACTTGCATCTGGAAAATCTCAAGCAGAGTTTGATAGAGCAGTTATCGAGCTTGGAATCAGCACGGCTATTGTTGTGGCTCTAGTATTTGCAATCTTCCTATCCAAGGCTTCAAATAACCTGAAGGCAAAGTAGCTCAAAGTTCTCTCCAGTTAGACTTTTAGCATGAGCACGAAATACACACTTTTAGATGGTGGCTTGGCAACAGCCTTAGAAGATCTTGGCAATACATTCACGACAGAGCTATGGACTGGTGAATTACTAAAGAGTGCTCCTGATCAAATTCGTGAAGCTCATGCTGCTTTCGTTAAGGCAGGTGCTGAGATCATCATTACCTCTACTTACCAAGTTTCTTTCCCTGGCTGCATAGCAAAGGGCTGGACTCACGAGGAAGTTGTTGATGCTCTAAAGAACTCAATTCAACTAGCTCGTGATGCAAAGGCACCAAAGGTGGCTGCATCTATCGGACCATATGGAGCATATCTAGCCGATGGCTCTGAATACAGAGGTAACTACGATGCAACTGAAGCTCAGATTAGAGAGTTCCACAAAGAACGCTTAGAAATACTGATTGCTTGCAAACCTGATTTCTTAGCTATAGAAACAATTCCTGAGATTAGAGAAGCTCGAGTATTGCTAGAACTACTCAAAGATCTAAACAACACAATCCCAGTCTGGATTGCATTCTCCTGCAGAGATGAGCTTCGCCTTAGCTCAGGTGAATACTTCAAGGATGCAGCAAGGGTTTCTAAAGAATTAGGGGCTGACTATATTGGCATCAATTGCACTAGCCCAGAACTAGTTACTTCACTTCTTGAATCAGCTAAAGAGTATGGTCCGTTTATTGTTTACCCGAATGCTGGTCGCACCTGGAATGAGAAACTAAAGCGTCTTGAAGGTGCAACAGTGAAACTTTCAGATAAACACATTCAGGAATGGGCTGGGTGTGGGGCAACCATTATTGGTGGTTGCTGTGGAATTGGACCTAAAGAAATAGCCCAGGTTTCTCAATAAGTATTAGTGACCCATGCGGCAGAACTCGTCTACCTTTTCTGTTCTTCCAGCAACAACCATCAAATCTCCCTTTTCAATAATTGTCTCTGGGAATGATGGCTGATAGGTAGAGTCTGCTCTCTTGGTTGCAACAACTGTAATTCCATGTTCAGATCTGAACTTCAGCTCGGACAAGGTCTTACCGTGGAATAGATCTGGTGCCTCTGTTTTGACCATGACGAAATCTTTATCAAGCTCAACATAGTCAAGTGATTCTCCTGAAACCATGTGGGCCACACGCTTACCCATATCCATTTCAGGGAAGATTACGTGATGAACACCTAGTTGCTCAAGGATTCTTCCGTGAGCGGTACTTGTAGCCTTTGCCCATACCTGCGGGACACCTAACTGAAGTAAAAGTGAAGCAGTCAGAATGCTAGCTTCAAGGTCGCTACCAATAGCTACTACCGCTGAGTCAAAGTCTTGAATACCTAGTTCTCGAAGAGCAGCTTCATCTGTGGTGTCTGCTTGAACTACATCTGTGAGTCTGTCAGAGAGGTTTTGAACGATCTTTTCATCAGCATCAACACCTAGAACTTCTCTACCCTCTTTGATTAGCTCTAAAGCTAGCGAGGTACCGAATCTACCAAGCCCGATAACTACGATGCTTCTGGCTTCTAGCTTTCTACCTGCTGTACCTTTTTTACGGTTAGGCAATTGATTCTCCATTCGGGTGTTGACTGTGTTGTTCGATTACCACTAGGACACTAGTTAATACTAGGTTCCTTTCAGTAGCTTGTAGGTTCTTTAGATTAGCCAATTAGTGGGCTTTCTCTAGGGTATTCAAAGTGTCTCTTGGTCTTTCTAAGAGCTAGGGAGGTGGCAACAACGATAGGGCCTAGACGACCAAACAGCATTACTAGTGAGAGCAAGAACTTGGCATGGTCGGGAAGATCTGGGGTAATACCGGTAGAGAGACCCACAGTTCCAATTGAAGAAATAATCTCAAAGAGCAATTGGTCTGTGGTGAAGTTAGTAGTAAATCTAAGAATGAAGAGTGCACCGATAATCACTGCAGAGTAAAGGGTGACAATTGTTAGAGCTTGTCTCTGCATAGACCTTGGCAGTCTTCTGTTTCCAACGTTGACTGCTGCATCTCCACGTATTTCTGTGTAAACGATAAAGATAAGAATTACAGCAGTACCAATCTTGATACCACCTGCAGTAGAACCGCTAGCCCCACCGATGAACATCAGTATGTTATAACCAATCCAAGAGCCTGGATCCATCTCCCCCGTAGGAATTGAGTTGAAGCCAACCGTACGAGTCATTGAAGCGTTGAAGAGGCTGGACATTAGTTTTTGTAATGGATTATCAGAACCAATAGTGTCTGGATTGTTCCACTCCGCTATTGCTGTGCCTAATGTACCCACAGCTGTCAAGAACAAGGTAGCCCACAAAACAATTCGTGAATTCAAAGACCACTGCTTTGGAACTGTGTATCCAGCGTCCTTACCCAATCTCTTGTAAACAACGAGCTTTAGTCGATCTCTAATCTCAGAAAGAACTGGAATACCAAAAGAAGCAACAATTGCAAAAACAACCATGGAGAGAATTATCCAAGGGTCTTTAGCGAAGCTAATCATGCTGTCCGCATACAAAGCGAACCCTGCGTGATTGACAGTCATAAGAGAGTGGAATGCTCCGTGGGATATGGCTTTATCCCATGAATAGCCATACTCAGTAAAGAATCTAACTGCCAAGATCACAAACAGAATGGATTGGAAGAATAGGAGCATCTTCACAATTGTTCTCAAGTACGACTTGATGTCCATCTTCCTAGGTGCAGAAGATTCAGCTTGAACTGTGGATCTGTTCTTGATAGAAATCTTTCCATCCAAAAGAAAAGCCACGAGAGTTGCGAAAGCGATGATTCCGATACCGCCCACCTGGACACCAAATGCAATGACAACGTGACCGAAAGTAGACCAATGAGCTCCAGTATCAACAGAAGCAAGACCTGTAACAGTGAAAGATGAAGTAGAAGTAAGGAGGGCATCGAAGAAGTTTGTTGCTTCTCCTGATGCAGAAGAGATCGGCAACATTAGAAGTACTGTGCCTATAACAATTAGAGCCGTGAAGGCTGCTGCAATCGACTGAGTTGCCGAAAGCCTTGGAAGTTTTTTCATTTCAGGCTCTAATCTACTCTCTCGGGCTCAAATTGGTACTTTTAGCCCTCTAAGGGTGCTAATCCCCTTTATCTGAGGTGTAATCGCCTAGAACTAGGCTCACAATCGCTGTTGCAGCACTGGTCTTACCTGGTCTAACAGCCTTGATTAGAGCGACTATCTCCTGCAATTTAGGCGCTAGTGTCCCAGCCTTAGCCAGTTCCAAGGCCTCTGTAACTTGAGCCATGGATGAAACTGTGTGAGTTGTAGCTGCGGCGATCTTGCCCAGAGGAGAGAACTCCCAGTGATCTGGCTTCTCCCAGAAAATAACTGACTTTCTAGTTACTAGAGGATATTCAGCAATAAATGAAACTCCATCAGTAATCATGACATCTGATGCGAGAGCCAAAGATGTGAAGGGTCCATCGATGTCTGTAAATGTGTTTGGCAGTGAACCCCATTTCATTCGCCAATCAGTCAGCTCCCCAATAGTCATCAAATCTCTACCGGTCAAAGTTCCAAATAAGAATGGGTGAGGTCTTAGGACTATGTCTATATCTGGATTTTTTTGAGCATACTCAAGCATTGAATCTTTTTGATTGGTGAAGTGACCGAAATTCAACCAGCTAGCACCATAACTATGGTGAGGTGCCCAGATTACTCTCATTGGCTTTGTGCCATCACTTAGAGTTCTTTCAATTGGCCACGCTGGTTCAACTTTGTCTTTAGCTTCTAGAAGTGCATCAATCTTCGGTGTACCAGTTAGGAAAGCGTGATCAGCTCTACCGTTACTGTCAAAAGCTTCTTTAGTGTCAGCATCCTGCAGGAAAACCATGTGAGCTTGCTCATGAGTTGGTTGAGTGTACTGATGAAGAGCCACTCCATCAACTCCTGGTTCATTTACCAGTGAAGTTGAGAAGTAAGGAACATAACAAACCTTGGTGAACTCAACCAGTTTTTCTATCTGGTAGTTCTTCTTGTAATTTCTTTGCCAAGGGTAGTTCAAGAATAAATAGTCTGGAGCTAATTCCTTGAGTCTTGCTAGCCCGTCTTTACTCTTCTTGAACTGGAATCGCTCGTGATCTATGCCGAGTGTGTCTAGATATGAGCTAACTAGTTCCTCATCACGAAACTTTTCATAACCGGTTAGCTTTCTAGGCATTGTGATAACCATTGGGTCAAATCTAGAGTCAGCTTTCATCTGTCTATAGATATCATCAAAGGCATCCCAAGCTTCAAAGTAGAAGGTAAGG
>JBIIPK010000030.1:0-6407 GCA_044342685.1 Rhodoluna sp. | reverse complement strand
ACGGTCTTCATACACAGTGATCTCAACAGGAACAACGTTTCCACGCTGGTCTGCAGTTGCATTGTTGTATGCAGTACAGAATTCCATGATGTTAACACCGTGCTGACCTAGTGCTGGACCAATCGGTGGGGCTGGGTTAGCCGCTCCTGCTTGGATCTGCAACTTGATCATGCCGGTTACTTTTTTCTTCGGTGCCATTTGTTAGTTTCCTTTGGTTTTAGGTTTGTAAATCTTTAGACGAGAGCTGAGACCTGGTCGAAGGCAAGTTCAACAGGAGTTTCACGTTCGAACAATGAAACCAGAACAATAAGCTTGCCGCTTTCTGGTTTGATTTCGCTGATGGTTCCAGGTAGGCCTGCGAAAGAACCTTCCTTGATCATGATGCTTTCGCCAAGTTTGTAGTTGACGTTAACAGGGATTGACTTCTGCTTACCCTTAGCTCCACCCTTGACAGCTGCCTTAGCTGCTGCTTCTTCAGGTAGAACATAAAGAGTCTTCAACATGTCAAATGCCTCTTGAGGACGCAATGGGCTTGGGTACTCGCTGTGGCCTACGAAGCCGGTAACAGCAGGTGTTCCACGAACTAGAGACCATGAGTCTTCGTTCATGTCCATGCGAACTAGAACATAACCAGGAATACGAACCTTGGTTACAAGCTTTCTCTGTCCGTTCTTGATTTCAATGGATTCTTCCATTGGAACTTCGATCTGGTAGATGTTGTCTCCGCCAACGATAGAAAGCATACGGTTTTCAATGTTCTGCTTAACACGCTTCTCGTATCCTGCGTATGAGTGAATGATGAACCACTTACCTGGCTGCTCGCGAAGTTCCTTCTTGAATGCAGCGTATGGATCTTCATCTTCAACAACTGTTTCTTCAACAGCTGCTTCGTGAATATCTGCAGCTGCTGCTGTTTCAGACTCAGCAGCAACCTCAACGTCAGTCTCAACGTGAAGAGCTAGCTCCTCAGCTGATGCTTCGTCAGCGTTGGTGTCATCAATGTAAGCAGGATCGGTTTCAGCGTAATCAGAAGATTCAACCTCTAGGTTGATCTCTTCTGGCTGGTTCTGCTCTGATTCGAAATCGGTCACGTGTTTCCTTAGTTAGTTGTTGCTAAAAATTAGTTGGTGGTATCGAAGACTGTGTAAAGCCAGGCAACACCTGATCCAAACAAGAAATCAAAACCAAAGATGATAACCATAACTACAGTTACGAAACCTAGAACAACTCCGGTGTAGTTGCGAAGTTCATCGAAAGTTGGTTTGTTAACCTTGCGTAGCTCTGCGATTACCTGCTGAATGAAAAGAATGATGCGACCGATAGGACCGCGTGCAGCTGCCTTATTGACATTTGACTTTTCTACTAAGTCTTCAGATGCCTGCTCTAGTTCTTCTGACATTTCTCTTCTTTCAGTTAGTGCTGGTGTTACTTCTTCGACATCACAAATGTGAAGCCGTTTGCAGGGCAGACAGGACTCGAACCTGCAACCTGCGGTTTTGGAGACCGCTGCTCTACCAATTGAGCCACTGCCCTTTATTTCAGTGTGCTTCCTCGGCAAATAGACACACTAATAGATTGATATCTAAAATGATTAAATTTGCCAGATTAGGCTTGGGGCAGTTGTCAAACTACCTCTACCGAGTTTAGACCTGAAGCCCGCTAAATGCAAAGGGGATCTGGCCTCTTGCGTAGGTAATGCATATGCATTACCATATCGGCATGGATGAAAATGAACTTGAATCAAGTCTCACCGATCGCTACCAAACAACCGTTCCAGCAAGGATACGCAAACTCTTAGGTCTAAACAAGAGAGACAAGCTGGAGTGGATACTCGATGAGTCTGGAGGTATCCGAGTCAGCAAGAAAGCTCCAGTATCAGACCACGCTGACCCAATATTCGATCAATGGCTGGATTTCTTGGAAAGGGACATGCTTGAACATCCTGAGCGATTGATCCCTCTCGATGAAAAGCACTACGAAGACATGGTCTTTGAGCTCTCCGGTGAACGCGGAGTTGGTATCCCCGGTTTCCCACCAACTTTGGCTGAATTCATTGCTCAACCCCTGCCATTCGATATGGACGAGGCCCTCGAAGATGACGAGGATAAGTAGTTGATTGAAACTAAATGGACTACCAAAATCCATCCAGCCTTCGAATTGGAGTTCAACAACTACAAAGCACTCGCAGCTAAAGCTATGTCAATAGTTGGCGAAGATTGGGTCAAGACGCGTGCCGGTAAAAAATTTATTGCCCTAAACAAACAAGTTCGAGAGAGCATTCCGAGTGATCCAAGCAACCCAGGGTATCGTCTAGGAGATTCACTGGGAACCAGCTACACACATTGGTTTAGAGCAAAATTCTTACAGCAGTACAGAATCTTCTTTAGATACAGCACACGCAGTCATGCGATTGTCTACGCCTGGGTGAACAATGACGACACGCTACGTGCGTATGGATCAAAAACAGATGCTTATCTGGTCTTTAGAAAAATGCTTGAGTCAGGCAAAGTGCCAAATAGTTGGGATGAGCTAATTGCTGAATCTAAAAGACTTAGCTAAATAGTCTTTGTAGTCTCTGGATACCTTCAAGAAGTTGAGCATCTCCAAGTGCGTAAGACAATCTCACATATCCAGATGGTCCGAATGCTTCACCTGGAACAAGAGCCACTTCAGCAGCATCAAGCATGTAATCACAAAGCTCGAGACTAGTTTCAATTTTCTTGCCACCCCACTCTTTACCAAGTAGTCCAGTGACATCTGAATAAACATAGAAAGCACCTTGAGGTGTTGGAGCAATCCAACCAGGAATCTTATTTAGTTCATGAACGGCAACTTTTCTTCTTCTATCAAAAGCATCGCGCATTGCTAGAACTTCATCCTGAGGGCCAGTAAGAGCAGCGATAGCAGCTCTCTGGCTGACGTTAGAGACGTTAGATGATAGATGTGACTGTAGGTTACCTGCTGCTTTTATAACATCAAGTGGTCCAGCCATCCAACCCAAACGCCAACCTGTCATGGCATAGGTCTTTGCAACACCGTTAACCAAGATGGTTCTATCAATTAGTTCTGGCACTACCTCAGTAATTGAATAAGCTTTCAAACCGTCGTAGGTGAGGTTCTGATAGATCTCATCGGTAATAACCCAAAGACCATTCTCATAAGCCCACTTACCAATAGCTTCAACTTCTTCACGAGAGTGAACAGCTCCGGTTGGGTTTGATGGAGAAACAAATAGTAGAACTTTAGTTCTAGGTGTTCGAGCTTTTTCTAGTTGATCAACAGTTACTAAATATCCTTGGTCGCTTCCAGAGAAAATTTCAACTGGAACACCACCAGCCAAGTGAATTGATTCAGGATAAGTCGTCCAGAATGGTGTTGGTACAAGTACTTCATCGCCTGGATCAAGAAGAGCTGCGAATGCTTGATAACAAGCCTGCTTACCACCGTTCGTTACAACTACTTGAGCTGCTGTTACTTCAGTTCCTGAATCAATCTTTGTTTTGTGAGCAATGGCTTCACGAAGTTCAGGTAAACCAACAGCTGGTGTGTAACGGTGATTCTTTGGATCTCTTGCAGCAAGAACAGCTGCTTCAACAATGTGCTGAGGTGTTGGAAAGTCTGGTTCTCCAGCAGCATAAGAAATAACTGGCTTACCAGCTGCCTGCAAAGCCTTAGCTTTGGCATCAACTTTTAGAGTTGCTGACTCTGCAATAGAGCCAATTCGATGAGATACTCTTGGGAATTCGTTCACAGCACTAGCCTACCGAAACCTCACAAAGCAAGAGTGAGCAAAGTATCCTAAAACACATGAACGCATTCCTACCTGGACTACTAACCGGTCTTTCACTGATTGTGGCCATTGGTGCTCAGAATGCATTTGTTCTAAGACAAGGCCTTCTCAAGAAGCATGTTCTGCCAATAGTTCTTATATGTGCAATTAGTGATGCAACCTTGATTATCTTAGGAGTGCTTGGTTTAGGGTCTCTAATCTCCCTTTTACCTGGGGCTCTGGAGGTCATTAGATGGGTAGGGGTTGCCTTCCTTATTTGGTATGGATCAACTTCACTAAGAAGATTCATGAAGAATGAATCCCTCAAAGCAGCAGAGGCAGGTTCAGGAACACTAAAGCAAACAGTTCTAACTGTTCTAGCTCTTACTTTTCTAAACCCTCACGTCTACTTAGATACAGTCATTTTTATTGGTGGCATAGCTAATCAGTTCCAAGAAGATAAGTGGTTCTTTGTAATAGGTGCTGTAACAGCAAGTTTTATTTGGTTCTTTAGTCTGGGCTTTGGTGCTAGAAAAGCGTCAGTGCTAGTGAGTAAGCCTGCATTCTGGAAAATACTAGACATCTTTATTGCAGCTGTTATGTACAGCCTGGCAATTACCCTTGCCGTTGCAGATCTAAGTTAGAAACCAATCAGGTTTGGTTCTGGAACCAAATTGATTCCGAACTTATTTGAAACTTGAGTCTGAATATATCTAGCAAGCTCAACAACTTCATCTGCTGTTGCATAGCCTCTATTAGTTATAGCAAGAGCATGCTTAGTAGAGATAGCAGCATTAGAGCCTGGCAAACTAAATCCTTTTTGAATACCTGACTGTTCAATCAGCCATGCAGCACTTAGTTTCACTGTTAGCCCATCATCTGCTTCTGTTGGCCACTGTGGTGCATCTAGAGGAAGAGTTTTAGCAAAGCTCTCAGAAACTATTGGGTTAGTAAAAAATGATCCGCATGACCAGGTGTCATGGTCTTTATCGTCTAAGACCATTCCCTTGGATGCTCTAAGTCCTACTACTTCTTCAACTCTTGCTTCTAGTAATTCATTATGTGCTGCTGGAAGATCTGTGAAGAATTGGAATTCAACCCAAGTAACTATTCCCTGCTTGCCTCTTTTGAAAACACTGTCTCGATAACCAAACACGCAATCAGCCTTAGTCATGATCTGTGTTTCACCGGTTACGTAATCTAGAAACTCCAAAGAGTGAAGCGTCAGAGAGAGTTCTTGGCCATAAGCACCAATGTTTTGAATTGGAGCAGCCCCAACAGTTCCAGGAATGCCAGCTAGTGATTCAATACCCGCTAAACCTTGTTTAGCGGTATGAATTACAAAGTCACTCCAGTTCTCTCCTGCTTGAACTCGGACTCTGCCTTGGCCAATATATTCAACACCTAGGTTTCTAACCAAGATAACCTCTAGTTCTGATACATCATCAGCTGCAACAAGGTTTGAGCCACCACCAAGGACTACCCAGTTCTCTGTTCTTGACCAAACATCTTTAGCTAAAGAAATAAGTTCATCTCTAGTTGATGCAGTGTGGATGTGCTTAGGACTACCACCAACATGGATGGTGGTTAGTTCACTAAGCGCTTGACTCATAACTTGATTACTGCCTGAGCTTTACCAAGTACTGCTACGTCAGCAGAGCTCGCAGATAGATCAATACGAACTGTGTTGTTCTCAAGATCAATAGCGGCAACTTTGCCAACCACTAACACATCAGCACCATTGTCAGCATCAACAAATACAGGCTTGGTGAAACGAACTCCATAGTCAATAACTTTGCCTGCATCGCCAACCCAGTTAACAGCCACTTGAACAGCAGCTCCCATGGTTAACATTCCGTGAGCAAGAACCCCATCAAGACCCACAGACTTAGCAAAGTCATCACGGTAGTGAATTGGGTTAAAGTCTCCTGATGCTCCTGCGTAACGAACTAGAGAATCACGAGTGAAATGGAAGGTTTGGCTGCCAATTTCTTGCCCTACTTCTAGAGAAGCAATATTGATGTGAGTCATTACTCTCCCCTCACTACTAGTGTGCTGATCGCAGTGCAAACAAGATTCTTATCTGCATCAAAGACTTCAGTGTTGAAAGTGACCATTGAGTGAGCACCTAGAGACTTAACTGAAGCAACTTCAAGAACTGATGTGAGTTCATCTCCAGCAACGATTGGTCTGACAGAAACAAATCTCTGATCTCCGTGCACAACTCTCGAGAAATCGATGTCAGCTTCAGGGTCTTTGAGAACCGCTGGCAAGCTTCTCTCTTGAATAACAACAGCGAATGTTGGAGGAGCAACTAGATCTGTGTAGCCAGCTGCTTGAGCAGCGAAGACATCTAGGTTGACTGGATTAGTTGAGAAAACAGCATTAGCGAATTCTCTAACCTTTTCTCTACCAACTAAATAGGGGCTGGTTTCTGGGTATTTCTTACCCTGCACATTTGGATTGACCATGGCTCAAGTTTCGCAGATATTTGGCTCAAAGGGCCTTGGTAGCGGGAGCGGGACTTGAACCCGCGACACCACGATTATGAGTCGTGTGCTCTAACCACCTGAGCTACCCCGCCGCAGAGCCCCGAGACAGGATTGAACTGTCGACCCCTTCCTTACCATGGAAGTGC
>JBIIPK010000005.1:0-71563 GCA_044342685.1 Rhodoluna sp. | reverse complement strand
GCTAGCCTGAGCTGGCTCGTAAGACTTAGCAAAGTCCTTCAGCGCGTCGCGAATCTCATTCGGACTGATGCTTAGATCTGCCATCTTGTTCCTCTACTTCTGAAGCGTTAGCTTCGGTTGATGCTGCTGGAGGCCTTTACCAACTGCAGCTTTAGGTTTTGCAGACGGGTGCTTACGCTTCCGTCGATTATTTCACCAGCAATTTGAACAACCATTCCACCGATAATCGAAGGATCGATTTCGATGTTCAGGCTAATTTGCTGACCATAAGTGCCAGCCAGTGTTGTACGTAAACGTTCAATCTGGCTTTGTTCTAGTTCTTTGGAAACTGTGACTGTTGCAACTAGTGAGTCACCGTATGCAGCAATCTGCTTAGCAAACTGGTCAATCACAATTGCAACTCGACGACCACGGGCTGAACCAACAGCCTGGTTGATTAGAGCAAGAGTTACAGCATTAGCTTTTGAACCAATAAGTGCCTGAACCAAAGCAAGCTTTGTTTCATTAGGTGCACTCTTGTTGCTCAAAGCAAACTGAAGATCTCTGTCGCTTGCTACTACCTGCTGGAAGCTAAACAGTTCGCTCTGAACATCGTCCAGAACGTTAGTCTTCGAAGCGGTAGCAGCAGCTGCGTGAACACCAAGTTGTTCAAGAACAATAACTAGGTCCATGCTTCTTGAGAATCTAAGAGCACAAACTTTCTTCACAAACTCGATTGCGTTTGCACTGACCTTTGTGTTGAATACGCGCTCGATGAGCGCGTTCTTAGCATCGCTTTCAGTGGAAGTATCTGAAAGGATGCCTCGCAACTGGGTGCTACCCGAGATTGCATCGGCAACTACAAATAGGTCAATCGCAAATGCCAAGTCTGACCCAAGGTATGCAGATGCATCTGCTTTAGCTTGAGCTAGCGCTTGACGAGTTGAGGAGGCCATTAGTTCTTCTTGCTGTCTTTCTCTAGATCTGCCAGGAAGCCTGAGACGATGCTCGAAGCGTTCTTGTCTTCTTTAAGGTTCTGAGCCACAACAGATGAAGCTAGGTCAAGAGCTAGTGCTCCAACTTCAGCACGCAATGAAATGATTGCGGACTGACGTTCTGCTTCGATCTGCTTCTTTGCTGTTTCTGTCATACGAGCTGCTTCTAATGAAGCCTGCTCCTTCAGTTCAGCAAGGATTGCTGCACCTTCGGCTCTAGCAGACTCACGAATCTGAGCAGCTTCGGCACGAGCCTCAGCCTGTTCAGCTTCGATGTTTGCTGTCTTTGCCGCTGCTTCAGCCTGAGCCTTCTCTGCTTGAGCTAGACGACCTTCGATCGCCTCAGTTCTTGCATCGATGTTCTTTTTGAAGTTAGGCAGTACCTTGAGCCAGAAGAAGACCAACAGAATCGCGAAAACAACTGCAGACCAAACAATGTCAGCTACCGCAGGTATGAGTGGGTTAGCAGACACCGTCGGCATCAATAGTTCGTGAATTCCAATAGTCATTTATGAAACCTTAGACTGCGAAGATGAATGGGGTTGCAAGACCGATAAGAGCTAGTGCTTCGGTAAAAGCAATACCTAGCCACATTGTTACCTGAAGTCTTGCTGCAAGTTCTGGTTGACGAGCAATTGACTCAATAGTCTTTGAAACTACTAGTCCTACACCGATACCAGGACCAATCGCTGCTAGACCGTAGCCTAGAACTCCGAGGTTACCTACAACCTGTGATGTCTGAACTGCGACGTCTGCTGCTACTTGAATAATCTGCACTTTGTTTTCCTTCCATGGTTTGAACTAACGGTTTGTTAGCCCAGTTTGTTCCTAGTGTTCATCTGCTAACGACAGCTGAATGTAAACAGTTGTCAACAGGGTGAATACGTATGCCTGCAAGAATGCCACCAAGATCTCAAAGAGAGTGAAGACAAACCCGAAGGTAAATGTTCCTACTCCGAAGATCTTGAAGAATCCGTCAGAGTATAAGAAAAAGTAATGTGTTGCGGTGAAACAGAGAACCAAAAGCAGGTGTCCTGCGATCATGTTCATCATCAAACGAAGAGCCAAAGTGACTGGTCGAAGGATGAAAGTTGAGAGGAACTCAATAGGAGTTACCAGTGCGTAGAAGGCTTTTGGAACACCTGCAGGGAAAAGTGCGTTCTTGAAGAACTTCATGCCGTGACGCTTTACACCTGCATAGATGAAAGTCACATAGGCAACTCCAGCCAAAAGCATTGGCAGACCAATTACAGATGTTCCAGCAATGTTTAGGCCAGGAATGATACCTGTGATGTTCATACCCAGAACAATGAAGAAGATTGTGGTTAGCAGAGGTAGGAATCTATCGCCGTCTTTTTCACCCAGCTGTTCGTGAGCGATTGACTTACGGACGAAGTTAAGTGAAATCTCGCCCATCATTTGGAATCTGCCTGGAACAAACTGGCCAGTTGCGGTGCTCTTACGGAATTTACCTGCCCAAAGAGTGAAAACAACAATAAGTAGTGTCATGACCAATAGACGAATCAACATGATTCGGTTGATCTCGAATGGGGTTCCCGCAAATGCAATTACTGCAGGGTAAAACTCTTGAATGGTTGGCGCCTGAAAGTCGCCTTCACCCGCGGTGTAAGGTCTAAATCCTGCGCTAAGCAGTGACAACTTTTCAGTGAACAGCTTTGACTCCTGTTTCGGGGCAGGCCATGCCTAACCTTGCGGCGATTTACAGTGGGTACCGCTTCATCTGGAGCAAGCGATACTCAAATCGTATCAGCATCTGCAGACCCAAAATCCCGTTATTGAGCCAAATTTTCAGCAATTTAAGGGATTAGACCGAAGGAGCAATTCGGGCTTTGGTAACCACTATTGTGTCCAAAACCAGCCCACCGATTACAGCCGCAACCACTACGAAAAAGACCACAGGTCTTGCGCTCAGAGTCAGCCAGTCTGCTCTGTCTAGGAACCTGAAGAGCACTAAGAAGAGGAGTACTTTGACTAGCCAGCCACCTAGAACCACTCCTAGGAAACCACCAAGGTTCAACTTAGATCCAAATAGCAAGCTCAGAGCTGTTAGGGCTGTGAAGGCAAAGGCTGCCGCCCCTCCAGCCAATGCAGCTAGAAGCCCTGAAGTGCCAGCTATTAGAAAGCCAATGACCGAACCAAGCACGGTAATGCCTACTACTAGTAGTGCCCCCAGTTTTAGAACTCTGGTCATTACAGACTTTAGATCATCAAACATTGGCTAACTTCTTTCTTGATTGGAATCTAATGATTGCAGGCCACAGCGTATACAAAAGTGAAAGAGATATTGAACTCACTGCAAATATTGCTACCCAGACAAAGTCGGTTAGGAACAGCAGTAGACAGCTAACTGAAACCGATGCACTCCAGAAGTAGAACACCAAGACAGAACCAACGTGGCCATGGCCGAAATCCTGAAGTTTGTGGTGAAGATGTAGCCGGTCAGCCGCAAAAGGTGACTTACCAGCGGCCAGTCTTCTAACTACTGCCAAGGCAAAGTCAAGTAATGGCAAAAGCAGAATTGAGATAGGAAGAATCAAAGGCAGAACAGCTGGAACTAGATCATCTCGCTTCAAAGAAGCAGGGTCAATCTGACCTGTCACTGTCAAAGCTGATGCGGTCATAAGAAGACCTAGAAGTAGTGCCCCGCCATCACCCATAAAGATTTTTGCTGTGTGCCAGTTATGTGGCAAGAAACCAACACACATACCAATCACAATGGCTGAGATGACTGTTGCCAAGTTGAAGTAGTTGGTTGGTGAAATCTGTTGAGCCAAAAGATATGAATAGATAAAGAAGACAACAGTTCCAATTAGGACTACCCCGGCAACCAAGCCATCTAGACCATCAATGAAATTAACCGCATTCATAACTAGAACAGCCAGGAACACCGTAACTACGAAGGAAACACCAAACGAACCAACTGTGATTCCAAAGATTGGCAGTGAAACAATCTGAACACCATTCCAAGCTAAAACTCCAGCTGCTAGGAACTGCCCAGCTAACTTGATGGTCCAGTCAAGATCAAATAGGTCATCTAGGAAACCAATAGCCATAACAACCAGTGCGGCTAAGGAAATAGCAATGATTGGCCCAGGGTCAGCAAAGACCACCTCAAACCAGCCAATAGGTGCTGCAATTGATACTGAAACCACAAAGCCTATAAACATCGCCAATCCACCGATACGTGGGGTTGGCTTTAGGTGCATATCTCTAGACCTAATTGCTTTTGGATAAATGTTGTATTTGTCTGCAAGCTTTCTAACTACAAAAGTGGCTAGGTAGGTGACCACACCGGCTATTGCCATAAGAAGGAGATACGCGCGCACTAGCCCGCACTTACTTCAAGTAAATCTCCAACGACAGATCGAATCTTTGCTTCGGCTAATGCTCCGCGTCTAACAATCTTGATGAGACCTGTTGTGCTCACGTTACCCTCAGAGTCGTAAGTATCAACTAACTGGGTTAGATCAAGAATTGTTGATGCCTCACCTTTTGGACTAGGTCCACCATCCAAAAACACTTGAACTGAACTTTCAAGATAGCCATGTGCCTGAGCACAAGTAGTTGCAGCCGGCTGACCAGTCAAGTTAGCACTTGAAACTGCAAGTGGTCCTGTTTCTTCAATAAGAGCTAAAGCTATCTTGTGATCAGGAACTCTAAGAGCAACTGTTCCCTTGGTCTCCCCTAGATCCCATGAGAGAGATGGCTGAGCTTTAAGAATTAGAGTCAATGCCCCTGGCCAGAAAGTTTCAGCAAGTTTGATGGCTGCATCAGGAAGAGTTTCAACTAATGCACGCGCCATGTTGAGATTTGCAATAAGAACTGGAGGAGGTGATTGTCTTCCTCTGCCTTTTGCATCAAGAAGAGCTTGAACTGCTTCAGGAGAGAATGCGTTAGCTGCAATTCCATAAACAGTGTCAGTTGGAATAACCGCTAGCTCGTTTCTACCGAGAGAAACCTTAGCTAGACGCATGCCAGTTAGTAATTCGGTATCGACTGAGCAGTCAAACACATTCTTCATAACAACCACCCGCCTACCTAATCGCTGAGGTCGCTCTATCGCGACCTGATAAATCCTTATGGGTTCTGCATTGACGCCAACCCAAACTCAATATTAGTTCTCTAATGGCATCACCCTGCATGTCAGCGTGCTCAATGACTAATGCTCCGCCTTCTCTCAGCAATCTCTTAGCCGAAGCCTCAACCTTACGGACTAGATCAAGCCCGTCTTCTCCCCCATAGAGAGCTAGGGCTGGGTCATGAAGATGCACTTCAGGATAGATAGGGATCATGGCATCAGGAATGTAAGGAGGGTTAGAAACCAGAACATCCACCTGCCCATTTAGTTCAGGAAAAGCATCGGCCAGATCGCCTTGGACCAAGGTTGCCTCAGGAGCATACTTTTCAAAGTTTGCTCTGGTGTATTTGAGAGCATCTTCGCTTAGCTCAACTGCATAGACCTTGGCATGAGGAACCTCATGGGCAATAGATAAAGCAATAGCTCCAGAACCAGTTGCTAAATCAACTGCTATTGGATTTTCCTTAGGGACTGCTCTGAGTGCATCAATTGCGATCTGGGTAACAACTTCAGTTTCAAATCTAGGTACGAAGACTCCTGGACCAACCTTTAGTTCAAGTTGTCTGAAGTGAGCAACACCGGTTAGGTGTTGAAGAGGAAAACGTTCTGCTCGTCTAGCAACAAGTTCTTCTAACTTGAGTGCATCATCTAGATTTAGCTCTTCGCCAGTGATTGCCTTAACTTGAAGTTCACCTCTTGATAAACCAAGAACAAAACCTAAGAGTATTTCTGCGTCGGCTTGAAAGGATTCGATGCCGGCTTTTTTAAACTTTGCAGATGCCGCTTCAAGAGCAGCAGAGAGCTTCATTACTCGCTCTCACCAAGAGCAGCCAGTCTTGCTTCTTCATCAGCTTGAATAGCTGACTGAATGACAGGCTCTAGTGCTCCATCCATAACCTGATCAAGGTTGTATGACTTATAGCCAGTGCGGTGATCAGCGATACGGTTCTCTGGGAAGTTATAGGTTCTGATTCTCTCGCTACGGTCAACGCTCTTTACTTGAGACTTTCTTGCAGCACTTAGTTCTGCTTCAAGGGCTTCCTGCTGAGCTGCTAATAGACGAGCTCTAAGAACACGCATAGCTGCTTCACGGTTTTGTAGCTGAGACTTCTCGTTCTGCATCGAAACTACGATTCCGGTTGGAATGTGGGTTAGACGAACAGCAGAGTCTGTTGTGTTAACCGACTGACCACCAGGACCAGAAGATCTGAACACATCAACGCGAATTTCATTAGCAGCGATTTCAAGTTCTTCTGGAGCATCTACTTCAGGGAATACTAGAACACCAGCAGCGGAAGTATGGATTCTTCCCTGAGTTTCAGTTACTGGAACACGCTGAACTCTGTGCACACCACCTTCATACTTCAGGTGAGCCCACACACCTTCAGCAGGATCTGATGACTTGCCTTTGATAGCAATCTGAACATCTTTGTATCCACCAAGATCTGATTCGTTCTTGTCTAGTATTTCTGTCTTCCAGCCCTTGCTGTTTGCATACTGGATATACATTCTGAAAAGGTCAGCTGCGAATAGTGCAGACTCTGCACCACCTTCACCAGCCTTGATTTCCATAATGACATCGCGACCATCATCAGGGTCTCTTGGAATAAGTAGACGACGAAGCTTCTCGGACCCTTCATGAAGGGACTCTTCCAAAGCAGGGATTTCAGCTGCGAAGCTCTCATCTTCCTTAGCCATGTCTTTAGCGGCATCTAGATCTGACTGCAATGCATTAACGGCATGGTAGGCCGAAACGATTGCGTTTAGCTCGGCATACCTGCGGTTAAGTTTCTTTGCAAGAACTGGATTGGCGTGGACTGAGGCCTCAGAAAGTTGGCTTTGCAACTCTGCATGTTCAGCCAGTAAAGCCTGGACTGAAGATAGCATTATTCGCTTTCAGATCCGCTTGCTACAGGCATAGACTTCTGAACCATCATTAGGAACTCAACGTTGCTCTTAGTTTCCTTTAGACGGTTTAGAACAAGCTCAAGTGCCTGCTGCTGCTCAAGTCCAGCAAGTGCACGACGTAGCTTCCAAACAATCTTGGTCTCATCAGGGCTCATCAACATTTCTTCACGACGAGTACCAGATGCGTTCACATCAACTGCAGGGAAGATTCTCTTGTCTGCAAGTGAGCGTGAAAGTCGAAGTTCCATGTTTCCAGTTCCCTTGAACTCTTCGAAGATAACTTCATCCATCTTCGAACCAGTCTCAACAAGAGCGGTTGCAAGGATGGTTAGTGATCCACCATCTTCAATGTTTCTAGCAGCACCAAAGAAACGCTTTGGTGGATATAGAGCTGATGAATCAACACCACCGGAAAGAATACGACCAGATGCTGGAGCTGAAAGGTTGTAAGCGCGGCCTAGACGAGTAATTGAGTCAAGCAACACAACAACGTCGTGACCCATCTCAACTAGACGCTTAGCTCTTTCAATAGCAAGCTCTGCAACTGTCGTGTGATCTTCAGCTGGACGGTCAAAAGTAGAAGCAATAACTTCACCCTTAACAGTTCTCTGCATGTCTGTAACTTCTTCTGGACGCTCATCAACTAGAACAACCATTAGGTGAACCTCTGGGTTGTTTACAGCAATTGAGTTAGCAATAGCCTGTAGAACCAAAGTCTTACCAGCCTTAGGTGGTGAAACAATAAGTCCACGTTGACCCTTACCAATAGGAGCAACAAGGTCAATGATTCTTGTTGATAGCTTGTTTGGCTCAGTCTCTAGACGCAGACGAGTCTGTGGGTATAGCGGAGTTAGCTTTCCAAATTCAACACGGTTAGCTGCCTCTTCTGGAGTCTGACCATTAACTGAGTCAACACGAACGATCGCATTGAACTTAGTTCTTGAAGGTGAATCACCTTCCCGTGGCTGACGGATTGCACCGACAACAGCGTCACCCTTGCGAAGTGAATACTTCTTGACCTGACCAAGAGATACATAAACATCGTTTGGACCAGCTAGGTAGCCGGTAGTACGAACGAATGCGTAGTTATCCAGGATGTCCAAGATACCCGCTACAGGTACTAATACATCGTCTGGAGAGATCTCGGTATCAACTTCATCGCGCTCGTTGTTGCGACGAGGTCCACGGTCGCGGAAGCGATCGTTTCCACCATTGCGGTTGCGGTTGCGATTACGGTTACGGTTTTGACCCTGACGATCGTTTCTTTCAGAACGCTCTGGACGCTCACCATCGAATTCACCGCGGGCTGGACGCTCGCTAGATGATTCTTGTGAACCTTCAGCTTTAGGAGCTGATTCGCTAGGAGCAGCCGAGCGGTTACGAGTTCTTGTGTTTGAACGCTCTGCAGGTGCATCAGTTGACGCTGCTGGAGCAGCTGCAGGCGCAGCATCTTCACTCTTTCGAGAACGGGCTGGCTTCTTAGCTTCAACCGGTGCGTCTGTTGCAGGAACTGCAGTTACGCGACGTGATCTCTTAGGAGAATTTTCTTTTTGGACTTCATCCATGTTTGTTTGACTCTTTCTTAGTTAGCAATCGGTTTCTGATTTGGAGGTGGATTGCTTGGTGCACGACCCTTGTCATGCTGGAACCGTAAGTATTTACGGGATTTGGATTTGGATAGCTATTGATTAGCCCCAAGATTTGTGTACGTTGCAACAGTAGCACCTTTGAAGTCAACCGCCAACATTAAAGGGCTCCAAGTTGGGAACTTCTCAGCTGCCAGGCTAGCTGCAGCCAGTCTTTGAGCGGGATCTGAGGCTAAAACCAGCACAGATGGGCCAGCCCCTGAAACAACAGCAGCATGTCCAGCATCACGCAAAGCTGTGATTAGAGCATCAGTTTCAGGCATAGCTTTGGCTCTGTAAGCCTGGTGCAATCTGTCCTCAGTGGCTGCTAGAAGAAGCTCTGGGCTCTGGGTTAGAGCTGCAATAAGTAGAGCTGAACGAGAAACATTGAATACAGCGTCATCGTGAGGAACTGAATCTGGCTGCAGAGATCTAGCTAGTTCAGTTGACATCTTGTTCTTTGGAACAAGAACTAGTGGAGAAACACCTCTGTGGACAAATAGCTTCTTGTGCTTAGGTCCGGTCTCATCCTGCCAAGCAATAGTTAGACCACCGAATAGTGCTGGAGCAACATTGTCTGGGTGTCCCTCAAGCTTGGTTGCTATTTCCAAAAGCTGAGTTGGAGTTATCTCAACAATTCCTTCAAGCAAACCTTTGGCAGCCATAATTCCAGCTACTACTGCAGCTCCTGATGATCCCATTCCTCTACCGTGAGGAATAAAGTTGTGAGCTCGAAGTCTTAGTCCTGGAAGTGGTTGTCTTAGGTATTGGAATGTGTAGGCAATAGCTTTCACAACTAGGTTTTCATCACCTGTTGCAACTTCACCTTGACCTTCACCAATCACTTCAACTTGAGCATCAAGAGCATCGACTGCCTGAACTTCAAGTTCATCGTAAAAAGATAAAGCCATACCCAAAGTGTCAAAACCAGGACCTAGGTTTGCTGTGGTTGCTGGAACTTTAACAACAACTTTTCTACCCAGCATGGCGTTGGCTTGATCTAAACGCATTAGTTTTTATCCAATCCAAGAAGTTCTGCAACTTCACTGGTTTCTTTAGAACAAGAAACTGGAGAAATCTCTTCGCCATTTGCATCTTTCAATGCCCAACCAACATCTTTCAGACCATGGCCTGTAACAGTGACAACAATCTTTGCTCCACTTGGTACTTTGCCCAGTTTTGAGTTCTTGAATAGACCAGCAGCACCGGTAGCTGAAGAAGGTTCTACGAATACGCCAACTTCATTAGACAGGAATCTGTGCATCCATAGAATCTCTTCATCGCTAACAGCACCAAACTCTCCCCTGCTGCAATCTTGAGCACTGAGGGCTAGATCCCAAGAAGCTGGGTTACCAATTCTGATAGCGGTAGCAATAGTTTCTGGGTTAGCAATCGGGTGTCCAGCTACAAAAGGGGCTGAGCCTTCTGCTTGGAATCCCCACATCACAGGGACCCCCTTGATAGTTCCCTCATTGAATTCTTCTAGATAACCCTTGAAGTAAGCGCTGTAGTTACCAGCGTTACCAACAGGCAAGACATGGAAGTCAGGAGCGAAACCTAGGGTTTCCACTACTTCAAAGCTTGCTGTCTTCTGGCCTTCAATACGATCTGGGTTCACAGAGTTGACCAAGTGCACCGCATAGTTTTCGCTGAGTTCTCTAGCAAGGACTAGACAGTCATCAAAGTTACCTCTGACCTGAAGTATCTCTGCTTTATGAGCAACAGCTTGAGCCAACTTACCCATAGTGATCTTGCCCTCTGGGATAAGAACTACAGATTTGATGCCCGCAGCAGCTGCGTAAGCTGCAGCGCTAGCTGAAGTATTTCCTGTAGAAGCACAAATAACAGCCTTAGCTCCATGGTGAACTGCCTTAGTAACAGCCATGGTCATGCCACGGTCTTTGAATGAACCAGTTGGGTTCATTCCTTCAACCTTTAGCCAAACTTCAGAAGCACCAACTAGCTTGGCGAGAGCAGGAGCATGTACTAGAGGTGTTCCTCCCTCACCCAAAGTGATTACCTTCGTGCCAGGCTCAATATCTAGTCGATCAAAATACTCGTTGATTACTCCACGCCATTGATATGCCATGTTTATACTCCTTCAACTCTGATAACAGAGGTGATTTGTTCAACGGCAGCACTGGCGTCGAGTTCACTTACTACGGCAGCTAGTGATTTATCACTAGCTTCATGCGTTCCAATTTCCAACCAAGCAGTTGTTTCAGCCTGAATCATCTTTGAAGACTGCTCAACTGTTTCGATAGAAACATTGTGGTTAGCAAAAATGTTTGCAATCGATGCAAGCACACCTGGTTGGTCAGTTACTTCCAAAGTGATTTGGTATCTTGTCTTTATTCTGCTGATCGGTAGAACTTCTAGTTCTGCGTGCACAGAGTCAGCTAGACCTGGACCACCAGCTACGTGTCGCTTAGCTGCAGAAACTAAATCTCCCATGACTGCAGATGCAGTTTGAATTCCGCCAGCACCAGCACCATAGAACATAAGACTTCCAGCAGCCTCTGCCTCAACGAATACTGCGTTGAAAGCTCCGCGCACAGCTGCAAGAGGATGTTCTAGTGGGACCATTGCCGGGTAAACACGAACAGAGATACCTTCTTCAGGGTGTTCTGAATCGGCAGCTATCTTTTCGCAGATAGCTAGAAGTTTGATTACGTAACCATCTCTCTTAGCTGCTGCCATTTGAGCCTGGGTAACTTTTGTAATTCCTTCTCGGTAAACCTTCTCTAGAGGAACTTCAGTATGGAAAGCAAGAGATGCGAGGATGGCCGCCTTCTGAGCTGCATCATAACCTTCAACATCCAAAACTGGATCAGCTTCTAGATAGCCAAGCTTGGTTGCCTCTTTCATAGCTTCTTCAAGAGTCGAACCGGTTGAATCCATGCGATCAAGAATGAAGTTAGTTGAACCATTCACGATTCCCATGATTCGCTTGACTTTATCTCCAGCCAAAGACTCACGAAGCGGTCTAATGATTGGAATTGCACCAGCAACAGCCGCTTCAAAGTAGAGCTGAGCTCCTACTTGTTCAGCAACATCAAATAACTCTGTTCCATGGGTTGCAAGCAATGCCTTGTTAGCGGTAATTACATCGCTACCTGAGTTCAATGCAGCCAGTATGTAAGTACGTGCTGGCTCAATGCCACCCATAACCTCAATCACGATATCGGCACCGAGGATTAGTTGGTCGGCTTCGATCGTAATCAACTCTTGAGGAATACCGAAGTTTCTAGCTGCTCTCTTGTCTCTAACTAGAACTCCAGCTAGCTGAAGTTCGGCACCAACACGAGCAGCAAGCTCGTCTTTGTTTTCAATAATTAGCCTTGCAACCTGTGAGCCAACAGAGCCTGCTCCTAGAAGAGCAACTCTTAGCGGTCGATATTCAATCATCGTGACACCTTCACATCTCTTGAAAGCAGGTCTTCTTCTGTTTCAGCTCTAACTATTAAATCAACCTTGCCATCTGAAACAGCAACAACTGCGGCTCTAGCCAAATAGTTGTAGTTGCTGGCTAGCGAGAAGCAGTAAGCCCCTGTGGTGGCAACAGCTAAGAGATCGTTAGGAGCAACATCCTCAGGAAGATAGGCATCTTTGACAACGATATCTCCAGATTCACAGTGCTTACCAACAACTCTTGAAAGTGCAGGTTGAGCATCTGATTCTCTTGAAGCAATAGTGACACTGTAGTCAGCTCCGTAGAGAGCAGGTCTAGCGTTATCGCTCATACCACCGTCGATGCTTACATACTTTCTAACAACTGCTTCTTCCCCAACAAGAACATCTTTGGTGGTTCCTACGTTGTAGAGAGTTATTCCAGCTGGGCCAACAATTGCTCGTCCTGGTTCATAGGCTAGAACAGGAATTGGAATACCAAACTTTTTACACTCATCTGCAACTGCATCAGTGATTGCCTTGGCAACATCTTCAATAGCTAGTGGTGAATCAGCTGGAGTGTACGCAACTCCGAAACCTCCACCTAGGTTCATCTCAGGAACAGGCCCACCTTTGAGTAGTTCTGCCTGCAAAGCAACTAGTCTCTTGGCTGCTTCAACAAAACCTTCAACAGCAAAGATCTGTGAACCAATGTGTGAATGAAGGCCTAGGAAATGCAGGTGTTTGTGTGAGCGAATCTTTTCGACAAGGGCAGGAACATCCGCCATAGCGATACCAAACTTCTGATCTTCTCTAGCAGTAGCTAGGTATTCGTGAGTGTGTGCGTGCACTCCACTGTTTACTCTAAGGCGCACTGGTTGAATACGGTCTTGAGCTCCAGCAGCAGATGCGATTCTCTCAATTTCAATGTCGCTGTCGATAACAATCACGCCGACACCTGCAGCAACTGCACGACCAATTTCGCTGTGTGACTTGTTGTTGCCGTGTAGTCCAATACGTTTTGCATCAATACCGCCAGCTAAAGCAACAGCCAGCTCTCCACCGGATGAAACATCAACATTCATTCCAAGTTGGTCAACCCAGCGAACTACCTCAGTTGAAAGAAAAGCCTTACCCGCGTAGTAAATCTTTGCTTTGGTGTCGTGCTTTTCCGCTTCTTTAGAAAAAGCCTTGATAATTTGCTTTGCTCTATCAAAGAACTCTGTTTTGTCTAAAACGTATAGGGGTGAACCAAACTCTGCTACTAGATCGCCAACAGCATTTCCACCTATAGAGATATGTCCATCTGATTCACGCTTGAAACTCTTCGGCCATATGCCAGCTTGGATGGCGTTGACATCTTTAGGTACTTCTAGCCAAGTCGGAGCTAACTGGTTATCGTTCATCACATACGCTCCGGTGCACTAACGCCAAGAACCTTCAGGCCATTAGCTAGAACAACTGATGCTGCGTTGTTTAGCCAAAGTCTAGTTCTGTGGACTGATTCAACTGCGTTACCTGATAGCGGAGTAACTCGACATGCGTCATACCAGCGGTGATATGCTCCTGCTACTTCCTCTAGATAACGGGCAACCAGATGAGGTGCACGCTCAGTAGAAGAATGAGCCATTACTGCTGGGAAGCGAGCAATAGCAGCAAGAAGGTTTGATTCACTTTCGTGAGTTAGAAGACTTGGATCAAACTCGCTGTCGTCAACACTTAGTGATTGAGCGTTATTAGCAACCTGCTTGGTTCTAGCGTGAGCGTACTGAACGTAGAAGACAGGGTTGTCGTTGGTCTTCTTAGACAACTGATCAAGATCGATATCAACCATTGAGTTAATTGATGATCTAGTCAATGCGTATCTAGCAGCATCAACACCAACGGCATCAACCAAATCTTCCATGGTTACTACTGTTCCTGCACGCTTAGACATACGTACCGGTTCACCATCTTTAACTAGATTCACTAGCTGACCAATAAGAATCTCTAGATTCACTCCAGGCTCATCACCAAAGGCAGCACACATCGCCATCATTCTCTGGACATAGCCGTGGTGATCTGCTCCAAGCATGTAGATAGCCTGATCAAATCCACGTTCACGCTTATCTAAGTAATAAGCAAGGTCTCCAGCAATGTAGGCGGCTTCACCATCGCTCTTGATAACAACACGATCTCTGTCATCACCGAAAGTTGTTGAACGAAGCCAAACAGCTCCGTCTTGGTCATAGATGTGACCTAGGTCTCGAAGTCTTTCAATTGCCTTCTGGACAGCACCTTTTTCGTACAGAGAATTCTCATGGAAGAACACGTCGAAGTGAACACCAAACTTTTCAAGAGATTCACGAATCTCACCAAACATCAAATCAACACCGGCTGCTCTAAATGTTTCTTTAGCTTCTTCTTCAGGAAGTGAAGTTGCATTTGGATACAATTCAAGAACTGCCTTAGCAATCTGATTTATGTATTCACCTGCATAACCATCTTCAGGAGCATCTTCTGATCTAGCTGCAGCCAGAAGTGATCTAGCAAATCTATCTATCTGTGCTCCGTGGTCGTTGAAGTAATACTCACGGGTAACTTTTGCTCCTTGTGCCTCAAAGATTCTTGCAAGTGAATCCCCAACTGCTGCCCAACGTGTTCCACCAATGTGGATAGGGCCAGTTGGGTTAGCTGAAACAAACTCAAGGTTCATCTTGATTCCAGAAAGCAAACTTCCCGCACCATAAGAATCTCCAGCTTGAACAATTTGCTTCGCAAGTTCTCCTGCAGCTGCTGCACTTAGAGTGATGTTGATAAAGCCAGGGCCAGCAACATCAACCTTTGAGATGCCAGAAACACTTTCCAGTTCCTTTGCTAGAAGGGCTGCAAATTCTCTCGGGTTTGAACCCAACTTCACACCCCACTGCATCGCAACGTTAGTTGCCCAATCCCCATGATCTCTGTTCTTTGGTCTTTCAACTGCGACTTCAGCAGGCAGGTCAATAACAGTCAACTTGCCCTGGGTCTGCAAAGAGCCCAAGATGGCAAGAATGTGACTGGATAGATCTGCAGGGGTCACGCAATGCACCTTTACTTTGGGGAATGAATTGATTGGGTTTCAAGGCCACAACGCCTTCACCGGTAATCCCCTAAGTCTACCAAAGTGCCTAGCGAGGCCATAAGTGGCTCTGCCTCTTTAGATAGGCGGCTGGTAGTCTGGGCTTATCGCCTAGCCCCCATAGCTCAGGGGATAGAGCACCGCCCTCCGGAGGCGGGAGCGCAGGTTCGATTCCTGCTGGGGGCACATGAATATAAACGACATATTGCACTTTGACCTTAAAGGCATCTTGACAGATCTCGGCCCCTTGGCCATGGTCATCGTATGCCTAATCATCATCGCTGAAACAGGGCTATTGGTAGGTTTCTTCCTCCCTGGAGACTCACTGCTGTTCACAGTTGGACTGATGATCGGTACTGGACTGATAGATGTCCCTATCTGGTTAGCCTGCATACTGATTTCGGCATCAGCCATAGCTGGAGATCAACTTGGCTACTTCATTGGCAGAAAAGCAGGCCCTGCTGTCTTCAAGCGACCTAATTCAAGGTTCTTTAGCCAGAAGAATGCTGATCGAGCTCAACAGTTCTTTGTTAAGCACGGAGCGAAGGCAGTTATCTTCGCTCACTACGTTCCAATTCTTAGAACCTTTGTGCCAGTGGCAGCTGGTGTAGGAAAGATGCAATATTCCTATTACCTCAGAAACAACTTGATCGGAGCGATTAGCTGGGGAATCATCGTTCCACTAATTGGTTTCTTCCTAGGACAAATTCCATTCGTTAGAGAAAACGTTGTTCTGGTGACTGTGACTTTGGTAGCTATTTCTTTGATTCCCGTAGTTCTTGAAGTAATCAAAGCTCGTAGAAAAAACTCAGGATCTAAAGAAACTAATTAGCCCGCTTAGAGCTTGGGCTCTGTGGCTTAGAGCATTCTTTATTTCTGGTTCAAGCTCAGCAGCAGTCTGCTCGAAACCTTCTGGAATAAATACTGGATCGTAACCGTGACCGTTAGTGCCGCGTTCTTCAGTTGAAATACTTCCTGGCCAAACACCGGTAAATGTAGTTTCTCCTTCATCAGTCACCAAAGCAATCGTGCAGACAAATGATGCTGCTCGGTGTTCAGGATGGATGTCTTTGAGTTGAGCAAGTAGCAATCTTCTATTTGCAACATTGTCTTTAGTACCTGACCAAATTGCAGTGAAGATGCCAGGAGAACCGCCAAGTATTTCAACAGCTAAACCTGAATCATCTGCAATTGCTGGAAGGCCTGTGTGCTTGTGAGCGGCTCTTGCTTTGATTAGAGCGTTCTCTAGAAAACTAATTCCATCTTCAACTGGTTCAGGTCCGTCATAACCAATAAGGTCTAAACCAACAGGTTCCAATATGGCTTTGAGTTCTTGAACCTTGCCTTGGTTATGGGTTGCTAAAACTAGCTGCATGCTTAGTTCTGTTCCAAGCTTGATTGCTGGATTGAAGTAAGTTCCTTTGTTCCAAGCAAAGCCAAATCTAAGAGAGCATTTAGTTCATCTCTATCGAAAGCCACACCTTCGGCAGTTCCCTGAACTTCAACAAACTTACCTGTTCCTGTAACAACAACGTTCATGTCTGTTTCAGCTCTGACGTCTTCGGTGTAGGCAAGATCTAACATTGGAACACCATCGACGATACCTACTGAGATAGCTGAAATAGAGTCAACGATTACCTTGTTCTTGGCAGGGATGTGCCCATGTTCAATTCCATAGTTCACAGCATCTACTAGAGCAACATATGCTCCAGTGATGGCTGCAGTTCTTGTTCCTCCATCAGCCTGCAGAACATCACAGTCGATAACAATGGTGTTCTCCCCTAGCGCCTTGAAGTCAACTGCTGCTCTTAGAGCTCGTCCAATCAGACGTGAAATCTCGTGGGTGCGACCACCAATTTTTCCTCTAACAGATTCACGATCATTTCTGCCATGGGTTGCACGAGGAAGCATTGCATACTCAGCTGTTACCCAACCCTCACCTTTGCCAACTTTCCAACGAGGAACTCCTGGAGTAAAAGAAGCGGTGCAGAGAACTTTGGTTGAACCAAATGAAATGAGTGCTGAGCCTTCAGCGTGCTCACTCCAATTACGCTCAATAGTTACTTTGCGTAATTGATCTGCGCTACGGCCATCTACTCTGCTCATCTGTTTTCCTTGCTGTTATTGAATTTGTTCGACGTTTTGAACTTCTGGACCTAAGAACCTTCTGGCAAGCACGGCAAAACTCTTTGCATCTCCAGTTGCCTGGAATCTAAGTTCTGGTTCAGTGGTTGCAGTTCTCAGAAGATTGTGAGCAACCAATGTCCTGTAAACATCTTTAGCGGTTTCCTCAGCACTAGAAACGAGTGTGACATTCTCCCCCATTACGTAAGACAAAGCACCTGTTAGAAGTGGATAGTGTGTGCAACCTAGGACCAGGGTGTCCACATCCGCATTCTTTATCTCCTGCAAGTAGGTTTCAGCTAATGCAATGACTTCAGGACCGGAGGTGATTCCTCGTTCTACGTAGTCAACAAATTCTGGGCAGGCAGCACTAATGAGTTCAAAATCAACTGCAGCTGCAAAAGCATCGTCATAGGCCCTAGAGGTGATGGTGGCTGTCGTGCCAATTACACCAACTTTTCCATTACGGGTTGATGCAACTGCTCTTCTAACGGCAGGTTGAATAACTTCAACAACAGGAATTCCACGGCCTTCGGTGTATCTCTCTCTAGCATCACGAAGAACAGCAGCAGATGCAGTGTTGCAAGCAATAACTAGAAGCTTCACTCCCTCATCAACTAAACGATCCATCACTTCAAGCGCAAGGGTTCTTACCTCTTGGATGGTTTTGGTGCCATAAGGAGTATTTAGGGTGTCACCTAGATAAATAACCGACTCATTAGGCAGCTGATCAATGATTGCTCGGGCTACGGTTAGTCCACCGACGCCAGAGTCAAAGATACCTATAGGTGCATTGTTCACGGGTTTAGTCTATTGGCGAAAGATTATTCGTCGCCTGAGCCCTTACCGTCTTCGTTTTTCTTCATTTCTTCATAAATCTCTTTGCACTCAGGGCAAACAGGGAATTTCTCTGGGTCACGACTAGGAATCCAAACTTTTCCACATAGAGCAACTACAGGGTTACCCATAACAGCAGACTCAACTACCTTGTCTTTTCTTACGTAGTGAGAGTATCTCTCGTGATCTCCTGGCTCAATGTTTTGAGTCTGAGGATTAATTGAAACCGATGGTTTGTTGATAGTTTGCTGTTCCATCTTTACCTTTACTGCTTAGAAGCTAAGCGAACCGCATCTGCAACTCTTTGAGTCACATCAGCGTGGAAAACACTAGGAACAATATACGATGCGTTCAACTCATCTGCTTCAACACAAGTTGCTAGAGCATCAGCTGCTGCTAACAGCATCTTTTCTGTGATTATGTTTGCTCCTGCATCAAGTAATCCTCTAAAGAAACCAGGGAATGCTAGAACGTTATTGATCTGGTTAGCAAAGTCACTTCTACCTGTTGCAACAACCGCAGCGTACTTGGCTGCCTGAGCTGGATCAATCTCTGGATTTGGATTCGCAAGAGCAAAGACAATCGAGTCTTTTGCCATCTTCTGGATGTCTTCAGCAGTAAGTAGGTTTCCTGCAGAAACTCCAATAAAGACATCCGCTCCAACAATTGCTTCTTGCAGAGTTCCCTGTTGTTGCTCGAGGTTAGTGTTTTCAGAGATCCAAGCCAAAGTAGTGCCAGCCTGAATATCTTTTCTGTCTTTATGAATAATTCCCTTTTGGTCAGCGACTGTTGCGTGCTTCAACCCGGCCGCAAATAGCAGCTTCAGGACTGCTGTTCCAGCTGCTCCTGCACCGCTCATCACCAGACGAACATCTCCGATGTCTTTACCGACAACTTTTAGAGCATTTCGCAAAGCCGCTAGACAAACAATCGCGGTTCCGTGCTGATCATCGTGGAAAACAGGAATGTCTAGCTCTGCGCGAAGACGTTCTTCAATTTCAAAACATCTAGGAGCAGAAATGTCTTCTAGGTTAATTCCAGCAAACACTGGAGCAATTGCCTTTACTGTTCTAACAATTTCCTCAAGGTCTTGAGTGTCTAAACAAATTGGGAAGGCATCGATGTTTGCAAAGCGCTTGAATAGAGCCGCCTTACCTTCCATAACTGGAAGTGCTGCAAGTGGACCAATGTTTCCAAGACCTAGAACAGCTGAACCATCACTGACAACTGCGATGGTGTTTCTCTTGATGGTAAGTCTTCTGGCGTCTGTGGGGTCCTTCACAATTGCTTCACATATGCGAGCTACCCCTGGGGTATAGATAAGTGAAAGATCGTCTCGGTTACGAATTGGAAGCTTCGACTCAATGGTCAGCTTGCCGCCTAAGTGGGCTAGGAAGGTTCGGTCAGAAACTTTTCCAACCACTACGCCTTCGACTTGCTTTAGTTTCTCTACAATTTGTTCAGCATGCTCGGAGTTAGTGCAGGCACATGTGAGGTCAATTCGAACTCGCTCAGCATCAGAGTGGTTCACATCCACAGCAGTGACCGAACCACCTGCTCGCTCGATGATCGAAGTTAGTTCACTAACCGCAGTGTTTTTGGCAGGTGCTTCCAAGCGGATAGTAATTGAGTACTGAACAGATGGCATCGTTGACATACCTTTAGTCTGCCAGAACTAACTGCAGATGACTAACTCTTACTTGATTGTTGAAGCGTCGCCTAGTGTCACTTCTATAGTGATTTCGCTACCTTCGCGGATAGCCTTCAAGCTAACTTTGGCAAAAGCTTGGTTTGATCTAATTGCAGCAGTGAGGGTTTTTGCCGTGTCTATTTTCTTTCCATCACACTCAACAATTACATCGCCAACCTGTAGACCAGCCTTTTCGGCTGCTCCACCGGCAGAAAGCTTCTCAATTTGAGCACCGACGCTGAAAGAACCTGCGGACTCAGAGAACTTAGCATCACTGACAATTGCGCCTAGCAAACCGTGGCTTACTTTTCCTGTTTCGATAATTGCTTCTGAAACACGCTTGGCAACATTTGATGGAATAGCGAAACCAACACCGATGTTGCCAACTTCGCTTGAAGTTTGAGCAGAGCTTGCAATAGCTACGTTAATTCCAATTAGCTGACCTTTGTCATTAACCAGAGCACCACCAGAGTTACCAGGGTTGATAGCAGCGTCTGTCTGAATAACATCAAGATTTACTGGAGGAACGTTTCCTTGGTTTTGCCATAGCTGAAGACTTGAACCACCATCGTCAGGTGCAGAAGCAGATTCAACTGAAATGGTTCTGTTCAGTGCTGAGATAACTCCTGAAGTTACGGTGGCGTCATAACCAAGTGGTGCTCCGATTGCAACTGCGAAGTCTCCAACATTCACGTTAGAGCTGTCAGCAAATTCAATAGGGCTAAAACCTGCTCCTGTCGCCTTGATCACAGCTAAGTCATTAGTTGGATCTGTGCCAACAATAGTTGCTCTGAATATCTTGCCTGCAGAAGTTTTGATTTCAATCTTTACGCCATCAGTTTGTCCATTCATAGTGACAACGTGAGCGTTGGTAAGAATGTATCCATCAGTAGTTAGAACAACTCCTGATCCAGTTCCTGCAGAGGTCTTTGATGATGCAGAAATAGTTACTACCGAAGGTAACCCTTTAGCAGCTGCTGCTGAAACCCAGTTGACACTGCTTGGGTTATTGATAACTACATTTTGAGTTGAAGATATAAATGGCAAAGAGCCTGTTGCTCCATAAGCTCCGAGGTAAGCACCAACAATAGAAGCGATGCTTGCTAGCAGCACTACAACCAGAGTGGTTGGTGCTTTTCGATTTACTGGAGCGGTAGTGCCAACGTTTTGAACTGGCAGTTTCACCGAATCTCCTAAGAACTGAGTATTAAAGTGACGCTTGTCATCAGTCATTCCAGACTCCTTCTATCTATGCCCTCGGTCTCCTACTTTATGCAGAGACCTAGATAATTGTATGAACAACGCCTGATAAAGAACTGAAAGTTAGCACCTCCAAGCTTTTGAGCCCAATAGACAAGGCTGGTTAACAAGACGAGGAGGATCTTTAGGGTTCTCTGGCACAGCTGCCGAATCTACTTGAAAGCTCAAAGGGCTGGCAACCAATCCAATATTTGGTTTCACTTGAGTCCACGAATTGAGTCCGGTGAACGAATACTCAATTGAATACCAAACCGAAAGTGAAACTTTAGCGTCGCCTTGAATTGCTGGAGTGAACGCCCAAGTAGGCGTGGTGCTGAGAATTGGTTTTAGCCCACCTTGGCTAAGCTGCCAAGAAAACCTCACTGGTCTAAACCTGATTTGAGCAGGAAGGGTGAGTATCTTTGTTTTGATTGTCTCTGACCGAGCTGATGAACTAAAGCTCACTCTTGTTCCAACTTCAATATTCTTTGAAGGTTTTAGGAAAATTCTTGGAACCTGAGGCCTAAAAGACTTTAGAGCCGAATAGAGCTTGGTCTGGCTAGGTTTTCCAATGTTCACAATCGCAACGGCTTGGTTAGGTGGATACAAACTCCAACAGCCAACATGGCCACTGGATAGAAGTCCATAGGTGAGATCCAAACTCAATCCATTCGGATAGACCAAACACTTTGGAGCGTTGTTAGAACTAGATCCCAGAACCAGGCTGAAAGAACCGTTTGTGCCTTTTATGAAAGACGCTTTAGAAACACACAGGTTCAGCAGATTTGAATCGCTTATCGCTCCAATAGTGGTGTTCACAACACTAAAAGCCGCTGGGCAACTAGGAGCGGAGGCAAAGCTAGCGGTTGAAAGCAGGAGGCTAGCAAGGATGAGCATTCAAGGAGCATACAAAGTTCATTGATGCGAGGGGAAAGTTATGAACATAAAGAAAGGGTCCCAACTAATGTTGGGACCCTTTTACTTTTGGTTGCGGAGGCAGGATTTGAACCTACGACCTCCGGGTTATGAGCCCGGCGAGCTACCGAACTGCTCCACCCCGCGGCGAAGTTTCAGCATAACACAAACTAAGTGTTACTTGCTAGCCTCCAAAGCTGCAGCAATCGCAGCCTTTAGACGAGCATCAGCCTTGCCGTATGCGGTCCAGTCTCCAGCCTTCATAGCCTCATCTTTATCAATCATTGCTTGACGGGCATTCTGAAGAGCTGTTGCCAACTGCTCGTCAGCAGTTTGACCTGGATCAACCGGAGGAATAACTCCCCCGTCAGATCCACCGCTTCCGGTAAACAGAGCATTCAAAGCAGAATCCAAGTTGTCCTCGAAGGCAATCTTGTCACCGAAGGCAACTAGAACTTTCTTTAGAAGTGGGAATGATGTTTCTCCAGTTGACTGTATGTAAACCGGCTGAACATAAAGAAGGCCACCGCCGATAGGAAGAGTCAATAGGTTTCCGTTGAGCACCTTGGTCGAACCTTGTCTCAGAATGTTTAGAAGTTTTGAAACTTCGCTATCTGAGTTGAAGTTGTTTTGAACCTGACCAGGACCTGGAACAATTGTGGTCCTCGGAAGTGTCAATAGTCGGAGCTTTCCGTAATGCTCGGAAACTACTCCATCCTTATCTCCCGCATCCGAATCGGCAACTAGATATCCGGTTAGAACGTTTCGGCTTGCATCACCAGTTGATTTAGGGATGAAGGTTGAGTAAATCGAGAATGACGGACTTTCCTGAGTAGGTACTTGAAGAGTCAAGTAATAAGGAGGCTGCAATTCGCCAGTTCCCTGACCCTGATCAACTGGATCATTAGGTGTCATCCATGCGTCCTGCTGTGAGTAGAAAGCTCCAGCGTCAGCAACGTGATACTGACCTAGAATTCCACGTTGCATCTTGAATAGATCTGCAGGATATCTAATGTGTGAAAGCAGAGCGCCTGACATCTCAGAAACTGGCTTGACGGTGTTTGGGAAAACTTTCATCCAGGTCTTCAAGATTGGATCCTTGTCATCCCATGCGTAAAGCTTCACAGAACCGTCGTAGGCATCAACAGTTGCCTTCACAGAGTTTCGGATGTAGTTGATGGATCCGCGTCTAATTGGAGCAGTGGTTGAGCTGTCCGCAATTGTGCTGTCAAAGTTTTCAGCTCTTGAGTATGGGTAGTTTGCTGATGTGGTGTAACCATCAACAATCCAAACAACCTTGCCCTCAACGATTGCTGGGTAGATGTCGTTGTCGAGTGTTAGGTATGGAGCTACCTGAGCAACACGCTCTCTAGGATTTCTGTTGTAAAGAATCTGAGATGAATTGCTAACTGCATCAGACAAAAGAATCTGCTCACTCTGGAACTTCAAAGAGTAAGACAAACGCTTGAAGATGTCGTCCAGCTTAGGTCCACCATCACCCTTGAAAGTTGTCATCGTCTGCTGGTCTGTTGAAGCACTGTCTTCACCTGCAGGGTAGTCAAGTTCCTTGTCTGCAGCTCCGTCTGGAGCACCAACGATTGAGTAAAGAGGAGAGCTCTCGCCAAAGTAGATGCGAGGTTCGTAATCGCCTAGAACTCCCTTTGAAGGAATACCTGATTGCAAGAACACAGGCTGGCCATCAACTGAGCGCTGGTTTCCGTATGCCGCGACCATTCCATAACCGTGAGTGAATACGACAACGTTGTTGTACCAAGATTGTGAAGAACCAAGTCCAGACTGGTTTAGTTCACGAACTGCAAGAACAGTGTCTTGAACTTTTCCATTGATCTTATAGCGATCAACATCTAGGTGATTCTGGAAACCGTAGTACTGGCGATACTGCTCTAGTTGCTTGAATGAAGAGCTAACCAGGTTTGGATCGAGAATTCTGATCTGTGCAGCTGTCTGAGCATCCTTCTTTAGAGCGTCAGCAGTTGCTGTGGTCTTAGCGTCATACTCGACGGTCTGAACCTTGTCCAAACCATATGCAGTTCTAGTTGCTTCAATGTTGCGCTGAATGTATTCGGCTTCAAGAGTTCTTTCGTTTGGAACTACTTGGAATGTCTGAACGATGCCAGGCCATACTCCACCAAGAACAACAGCAAGAACCAACATTAGAGAAGTGCCTAGGATTGCCAGTCTCCACTTAGCGATTACAGCAACCGCTAGATAAATGATGGCAACTACAAAAGCAATTGCAGTAAGAATCTGTGCAGCAGGAATGCTTGCATTCACGTCAGAGTATGTTGCACCAGTGAATAGACCTGCAGAGCTTGTAAGGGTTTCGTACTGGCCCAGCCAAATAGTCGCTCCAAGTAGGGCCATGAAAACTGATGCCAAAACTGAAATCTGAACACGAGCAGTCTTTGAGAAAGATGACTGCTTGCCGTTGAACTTAATTCCTCCATAGACCAAGTGGAACAAGATAACTGGGATCAGAGCTAGGAAAGTCACGACCATTAGGTAAGAAACCAAAAGGATGTAGAAGGGAAGATCAAATAGATAGAAGCTCACGTCCATGTTGAACTGTGGGTCTGTTACACCTGATGCAGTGCTGTTGAAAAACAGAACAACGGACTGCCAATCAGAACTTTGTGAAGAACCAACAAAGATTCCAATCGCAATAGGAACAATCAATAGAAGTCTCTTGCGAAGACGATCCAGAACCTGTCGATATTCAGTTAGGTCTCTTCCAAAGAAGTCATTACCGGTGACATAGATAGGTCTCAATCTCCAGGCCAGATAAATGTTTACCCACACGACCACTGCGGCAAAGACAGCGGTTACTGCAAAGACCGCTACTTGAGCCCAGATCTGAGTGGTGAAGACAGATAGGAAGCCAAGTTGATCGAACCACAATACATCTGTGTAGACACTTGATCCGCTAACTAGTGCAACTGCCAAGACAGCGACAATACCGATTGATATTGCTAGAGGCGCTCGCTTGCGAAGGTCTGCTGCGTTAATCTGACTCATTGTTTTTCCTTAGCTGTTATTTGTTGTGTGCAAGATTGAAGCTTGTCGATGCCCTTGTTGCTAGCAATCGCTTTTACTGCCTCAAGTGAATCCTGAATTGTTGAAACCTTTATAACTGTAAGTCCATCAGGGATGTTTCCAACTACCTGATCACAGTTTTCACTAGGAGCTAAGAACCACTCAATTCCAGCCCTTTGAGCTCCATACATCTTTTGCTTGACTCCTCCGACTGGACCAATCTGTCCATCAGGAGTGATAGTTCCAGTTCCTGCAATTCTCTTGCCGCCAGTTAGTTCTCCTGGAGTTAACTTGTCGTAGATTGCCAAAGCAAGGACTTGCCCCGCACTTGGTCCACCGACATTTCCGACTTTGACATCAATAGGGAATGGAAAAGTTGGGACAGTCTGAACGTAAATACCCATGCGCCATTTACCATCGATTAGTTTAGGTAGAACACTTAGTGAGAGCGTCTTGCCATCTCTGATTACCTCGAGTTCAACTGGTCTTTCGCCTTTGGTCTCAGCAACAAGTTTCTGCACTTGAGTTAGCCCTGTTGCCTTTTCACCCTGAATAGACACAAGGGTGTCCGCTGCTTTCAGAATTCCTCCGGCAGGACCCTTCTTTTCAACCATTGTCACTTTAATTACTGCAGTGTATGGAATGTCCAAAAGATTTAGAGCAGCAGCTTTTGCATTGGCTTGAGAATCCAACATCATCATGTCTGCCTCATCGCTGAGTCTCTTATCGTCCCAACCCTCAGGATAAATATCTGTGATTTTCACAACAGTCAAAGCAGAATCCAACTGAGCAAGACCAACTTCAAGCCAAGAAGCCCCCTTAGTTGAGTTGCCTCTCATGGTGACGGTGAGCATATCTAGATCACCTGAAACTGGATAGGTCTTTTGCTCAGAAATAGAAATCATCGGTTCACCGTTAATCTCTGACAGCAAGTTGTAGACAGGACCTGGTTGCTCAACCAAGTAAGGGGTTGGAGCAACGACTAGAAAGAGGCCACCACCGACAATTGCGGCTGTGGTGAGCCAACTAAATACTCTCCCCAATGGGAATCTTCTCCGAGGCTTTACATCATTAGACATCATTGTCTTCAGCCTAAACGAGCCCTCTGACTGACAGGGCCATCTTCAGGAAGTTCTAGGCTTTCAGGCCCCACACAGCAACGCTTATGGCGAACAAACACCAAGTTGACTACAGGGATATGGAGTTTGAGAGAAATTGCCTTTAGCGTTGATACTAAGAGGACACATGAGCGAAGACAATCAAAACGGACTACCTGACCCAGAAGAACTAAGACGTATCTGGGAGGAAATGCTTAGCCAAGGGTTTGACCCAGAGGCTCTAGCTCAGGCTGCTGGTTTTGATGGCACACCCGAGTCCCTGCAGAAACTCTTCTCCAACATTCAAGGTGCATTTCTAATTCCTAATCCTCCAACAGAAGGATCAGGAGTAAATTGGCAAGCTGCAGCTCAAGGAGCTAAAGAGCTAGCCAAGGTCGGAGCAACATCTGTTGATGACAAGGGTCGAAGAGAACTCAGCGAGGCTATTGGTATTGCAAACCTATGGCTCAATGAGGCAACGAGCATTTCGGAAGTAATTCTTGAACCTAAACTTCTCAGCCGCACCTTATGGGTAGATGATGCCCTACCGCTTTTCAAACTTCTAGCCGAGCCAGTAGCTGACCGAATGAACAGATCTCTTGGTGAAGCTATCCAAGAACAGCTCCCTGAAGAATTACAAGAATCTCTCAAAGGTGCAAGCGAGATCATGAGATCCGCTGGAGCGATGATGTTTGCAATGCAACTCGGTCAAGCTCTAGGACAGCTCTCTAAAGAAGCTCTGACAGGGACTGAAATTGGTTTGCCGATCTATGTTGACCAAAGACCAGCTTTTGTAATTCAAAACTTACAAGAGTTCATCGCAACTCTTGAACTTGGTAATGACAAAGACCAGGCATATATCTATCTGGTGCTTAGAGAACTTGCTCACACAAGATTGTTCAAGCACTCACGCTGGCTAAGAGAAAAAGTTGTTGCCCAGATTCGTGAGTACGCGGCTGGTATCACTTTTGATACAAGTCGCATGCAAGAAATCAGCGAAGACTTTGATCCACAAAATCCTTCAGAACTGCAAGCAGCCTTGGAGTCAGGAGCATTCCTAGCTTCAAGATCCCCAAGTCAACAATCCGCTCTAGACAGCATTGAAACAAACCTTGCTCTTATTGAAGGTTGGGTAGATGCGGTCACTAGTGACGCAGCCAAGCGTTTGCCTAAGGCAGATGCAATTAGAGAAGCAGTCAGAAGAAGACGTGCAACAGGTGGTCCAGCTGAAAGTACTTTCCAAACGCTAGTTGGACTTGAATTGAGACCTAAGCGCATTAGAGAAGCAACTGCTTTATGGCAACTAATCGGTGAAGCATTAGGAAATCAGAAACGTGATGAACTATGGGATCACCCAGACTTCCTGCCAACAGCGGAAGATATCGATAACCCAGATAAGTACGTTGCAAGAATTAAAGCTGACTTAGGTATTCCAGATGCAATGGATCAAGCACTGAGAGATTTACTCGGCGAATAGTTGTTGAGAACAAGAGCAGAGTCTAAAGATTCTAGGCAGACTGTAGAACGTGTTTCATAGAATCAACAAAGCTCAACCTTCAGTTTGGCGTGACCCAAACACAATTCAAGTGGGTTTAGGCAACCAAAGTGTCTCTATCTCAGAGTTATCTTTAGCCCAACAACAAATCATTGCAGCTCTCTATAGCGGAGTGGTTGATGGTCAACAAGACGTTCTAGATGAAACCTACAAGGCGGAGTCAGGAACCACTCAATCTCTTATTGAAAAACTCTCTCCCGTTATGGAGAGTGAAGGGTCAACGAGTAACACATACGGGGCTTGGCAGGACCTCGCCTTTGCAGAACTAGCTAGAGCAGCCCTGGACTATGAAGTAAATCCGGAGATGGTGCTTGCTGAACGTTGGCAGCGGGTTGTCCACATCGATCAACTAGATAAGAGTGGCTCGCTATTAGCTAAAGGATTATTGGCCAGTGGAGTTGGCAAGGTAGTAACCCATGACGATGGCAAGGTGCTAAGAACAGATCTAGGGGAACTAGGTTTCAAATCTGAAGACCTGGGAAAGTCACGTCTTGAGACATTAAAACAGGATTTAGTGACGCTCTCACTTGCTAAAAACGTGAGTGAAAGATTTGTTGATCTGAACCACAAGCCCAGTAAAGACTTAGTGACTTCCTTTGCCATCACAGTAGGCCACCTCGCCACCAGACCCATCTCCTACCTGCGTTGGCTCAATAGAGATGTTCCGCATCTAAACATAAATTTTGATTTGTACGAAGCACAAATTAGTCCAATTGTTTTTCCTGGAGTCACGCCATGCCTTAAGTGTCTTGCTGAATCTAAAGTTGATGAAGATCCAGCTTGGTCTGCTATTGCATCCCAACTGATTGATCTACCAAGAACTAGAGATGACAGTTCAGCCTTGCTGACAACAACGGGATTAGCTTTGAGAGTTATTCTTCGACAGCTCGATCAATCAGCTGGATTTTCTATTTCAAAAGATGAAGATAACAAGTTTCAAGATGGCTATCTAATTGATTACGCAAAAGGTGATGTCTCAAGAACTAAGTACAGTTTTAATAAACTCTGCAACTGCAGAATCTTAGATTAGGTCTAGGTATCTACTTCTAGTTCGCTGCCTGTCGTCAGCTCCGTCTTTGTTAGCCCAAGTTATGAATAGCTGGTCCTTTGCTCTAGTAACGCCAACATAGAAAAGTCTCTGCTCTTCTGAGATCTGAAGTTCCGTCTTGGCATAACTAATTGGCATATAGCCCTCAACAGCACCAATAATGAAAACAGCTTTGTATTCAAGACCCTTTGCAGCGTGAATAGTGCTCAAGGTAATTGATTCTCTGGTTGGTTCATGCTGAGATCTTTGACGCTCTTCTAATTCATTAGCAAAAGTTTTTATTGTTGCATCTTCACCGAGTTCATCAGCAATTTGAACTAGTGAGTTGAGTGCTTCCCATTCCTCTAGCGCTCTGCCTGAAACATTAGGTGCGATGCTCTGCCAACCTAGGCTTCTCGCTATTGCTGAAACAGTTTCGTACAAAGCTTTACCAGTTGGGTTGGCAGCTTCTGCTCTAACCATTCGAACAGCAGACATAATCTCTGGTCTACTGAAGTAGCGCTGGCCTCCCCTAACTTGGTATTCAACACCCGCTCTACTTAGAGCATTCTCAATGTGTTCAGATTGGGCATTGATTCGATATAGAACGGCAATCTGGCTTGCCTTCATTCCAGATGAAAGTAGATCCTTGATTTTGTTAGCAACAAAATCACATTCTTTTTCTCTGTCTTGGAACTCTAGAACCTGTGGTTCTATCCCTCTTGGTCTAATCGCTTCAAGCGGTTCAAACTTTTGATTTCCTCTGACTCTGTTCGCTACCCCAATGATTTCAGGAGTTGATCGATAGTTCTTGGTTAGCTCAATAACATTCGCACCTGGATACCTTGAGTCAAAGTTTTCTAGGAATGATGCATTAGCTCCGCTGAATGAATAAATAGTTTGGTTAGGGTCACCAACAACACATAGATCACTTCTATCACCTAGCCAGGTATCTAGTAGCTCCTGCTGCAACTTAGAAATGTCCTGATACTCATCAACAGTGAAGAAGCGATACTGCTGATGGACATGAGCTAAAGCCCTCGGTTCTGATTTCAGCATGCCCGTGCAGAGAAGTAGGACATCTTCCCAGTCAATCTGCTTTGCTTTTACCTTCGCATCCTCATAAGCCAGCTGAATCTCATAAGAGCGAATAGGTGCGAGGCCTTGGATTACGGGCCTTGAGGAAATCACATCTAGGTACTGTTCGAGGCTCAGCATTGAATACTTGCGCCATTCAATTTCAGAAGCGATGTCTCTAATTGTGTTGGCATCTAAGCGAATCTTTAGGGCTTCGGATGCCTTACCAATTGCTTTTGATTTAGAGTCGAGGACCCTAGGAGCTTCAATGCCAAAGAAGTCTCGCCAGAAGTATTCAAGTTGAGATAAGGCAGCAGCGTGAAATGTTTTGGCATTTACCGAATGCACACCCAAACCTCGAAGTCGAGCTCTTAGTTCACCAGCTGCTCGGTTGGTATAGGTCAGAGCCATTACACGATTCTCAGAAAAATCTCCTCGCAGAATTCCATAGGCAATTCTGTGAGTGATTGTTCTGGTCTTACCAGTTCCCGCTCCAGCCAGAATCACGGTTGGACCTAATAAAGATTGAGCTGCTTCACGTTGCTGTTCATCAAGTGCATTGAGAATATCTTCTGCTTCATACTGCATGGCTACCTGCCAAGTTCTGTAGCTGAAATGATTTCTTCACCCATCCAGTTTTCAATAAGTGATCGAGCAATAGAAATCTTTGAAGGAAGAAGAATGCTTGAAGCTTCTGCTTTTAGTTCTTCTCTTGTGAACCAGCGCAGCTTGGCAATTTCAATTCCGTCAGGTCTGATGCTTTCAGGACCATTGCTTGGATCTAGTTGTGCTGTGAAGCCAAGCATTAGCGAGTAAGGGTAAGGCCAGGATTGGCTAGCAAGATAAACAGGGTTAGTAACAAGTAGGCCTGACTCTTCTAACATCTCTCTTACTACTGCTGCTTCTAATGATTCAGCTGCCTCAACAAAGCCAGCCAAAATAGACCAACGGTTCTGCTCCCAACTTCCTTGAGTGCCAAGTAGAAGTCTGTCTTGATCATCTGTGATGCAGACAATCACAGCAGCATCGGTTCTAGGAAATAGTTGTCTCTCTTCTGAAACACAAAGCCTCGACCAACCACCTTGCTGCATAATCGTGATTGCTCCGCAGGCAGGACAGTGCTGATGGGTTTCATGCCAGTTATGTATAGCTAGTGCTTGAGTAAACAGTGCAGCATCTCTTGGATGCAATCCAGCACCACTTCTTCTTAGTTCATGCCATTTAGAATCATCAGGCTCGATAGCTTTAGCAGCGTTATCGCTTAGAACTGAAAGTACGACTGCTGTGCCAATCTTTTGATCACCAAGCTCAACAGTTGTTCTACCTAAATAGACCCTGTATTTGCCAGCAGTAGCTTGCTCAGTAGTAAGAAGTCTTAGATGACCATCATGAATCAGGGTCTTACCTTTATAAAGAACAATGATTCGGGTCTCTGGTTCAAGCCATAGTTTGTCAAAAAGCTCAGCATCATCCCGTGCTTCGGCATCACGGTTAAGTACCGCTTGGGCCATTGGCAAAACTAATGGGATGCTCATGATTCTTTCTTTATGTTCGATCTCTAATGCGTGGCGATAACAGGGGTTATCGAAGTTTTTGTCTAACCTAAAAACTATGGGTAAACCTTCCTTGATTTTAGCGGCGTTAGCAGCCGATGCTCTGCCTGGCCTACATTTCGTTCAAGTTCAGAACCTGAACAGAGACGATGCAGCAGTGGCCGTTGAACTATTGACCACAGACGATGGTCGCCTCATCCTGTTGAAATCCCCATTGGACTCACTAGCCAACACAGATCTGGGCACAGAGGTAAGAGCCCTACAGGTTCTCAAGAACGTTTCGCTGCCTTTTGGCATCTCTTCATATCTGGGCAAAACCTCTCCTAAAGCAATTAGAAATGCCTTGGCCTTTGAATACGTTCCAGGTGCTCCAGCTGATTTATCTCGATTGAGATTGGATGATGGGCTAGTTAGCTCTATCGGTCAGGCTATCTCTGCGATTCACTCAATTACTGCTTCCCTAGTTGCTGATGCTGGTCTACCTGAGTACGAACCAGCTGAGAGAGTAAGAACACTTGTTGCTGAATTTGATAGAGCGATGGATACCGGCAAGGTTCACCCTGATCTACTTGAGCGTTGGCAGACGGCGCTATTTGATGTGAACCTATTCAAATATCGCCCAACAGTAATTCATGGCTTCCTAAAGAGTGACTTCCTCCTAGCCGAGGGCGATCAGGTTGTTGGAGTTATTGAATGGGGTCAGCTATCTATTGACGACCCTGCCATGGACCTAGCCTTCTTCTACAACGAAGCATCTGAAGAAACTGCTGAAGCACTGGTTCTTGCTTATGAAGGCTCAACTAAGGCAGATAGAAACCTAAGACAAAGAGCACAGCTTCACTACGAGCTAACCCATGCCACTTACCTTCTTGAAGCCCTGGCTAGAGGAGACGAAGAAGAGATTGAAGAAGCTATTTCAACAATCACCTGGCTGCACGAAAGACTAGTTGCTGGTGAACTTCCTTCCCTAAAGCCAACTGATTTCACAACTAGCTCCCCTGAGGTCATCGTGCCAATCTCCCAGGCGGCATCTTTCACCGCTCCAGTGACCATAGTTAGCGAGTCAATTGAAATAGTTGACCTAGCTGAGGTTAGCCCTGTGGCATCAAGCCAAGAGCCAGAGCCTAAAAAGGACGAAGACGAAGTTTTCTAGAAGGTTTTTATCTAGCCCTAGGTGAAGGTAATCTAGGGAGTAAGAAAAGAAAGAAGCGTCATGGAAATCAGAATCGGTCTACAAAACACCGCTCGTGAACTGTCCTTTGAATCAAAGCAGAGTGCAGGCGAAATCGAGAAGAGCGTTGAAAGTGCCCTTAGTTCTGGTGCAAAGCAACTAAAGCTAACCGATGAAAAAGGTCGAGTCTTTATTGTTCCTGTTGATGCTCTAGCGTACGTGGAGATCGGTGCTGAAGAAGCCCGAAGAGTTGGATTTATTGCCTAATGGAAATTGCATTCATTCTTGTTTATGGTTCACTACTTGGACTGATGGCCCCTTACATCATTTCTGGAAGCGAAAACTATGGCGTACTACTACCGCCAGCCCTTGCACTTATCTACGGTTACTTTGTCTGGGCAGTATTCACTTGGGTTGGTCTTAGCTACAACGAGTTCTGGATCTGGGCAATCACAATGCTGGGTATGCCTGTAGTAATGATTGTTGGAATTCGTATTATTCGTCACAGACGATTAGCCAAAGAAACTGCAACCGTTTAGGTTTAGGCAGCTAGACCAATAGCTTCCATGCGGAGACCATGTGCTCCAGTTAGTTCAGAAATAAGTGGCTCAAGTTTTGCATAAGCCGCCAAGTTAACCTGGTTCTCTTCCTCAACACTTAGCTTTGTGGTCTTGGTAACGTGGGCAAGTTTGCGGTTATCAAAAGCTGCTCTTAGTTCTAGAAGCACATCACCCATCAGTCTTCTTCCCCAAAGAGCTAGACGGTGACCTAGTACCGGATCTGCTTCAATTGATTCGCTCAAGACTCTCTTCGCAAACTTTTCAAAAGTCTTATCTTTAAGAGCTTTCTCTACTTCAGCTTGCAGATCATCATCCAAACCAGATGCTAGACGTGAATAGAAGTCATCCAGTAGCCCTGAGGTTAGATAAACCTTGATAACTACCTCATACCAATCAAGTCCACTGGTGTTTGAGTGGAAGACAGCAATACGTTCTTTGAACGGATTCATTTCAGCAGCAGGATCTGCTCCTAGCTCAACTAGTTTCTTTGAAAGTTGGCGATACTTATCAAAACTCTTCGCTGTTGCTTCACTTAGTTCTGCTTTGTATTGAGTGTTAGGCGAATACTTCAAAGCAGCAGTCAAGATTTCAAAGTTAGCTAGCTGAAGGTAAGCCAATTGACCAAGGAAAGCTTTAGGTTCTGGTGTGTATGGCTTTAGATTGATCGCCTTGGTATTTCTAGCGACCTTCTCCTCACTGCGAGGAGCGACAGTAAGTTGCTTGGCAACTTTACGAAGACGCTTAAACCATTCGAACACCGAACCATCTTAACCTGCCAAATAGATGGTTAGACTTGCCTAGATAAGACAGGCGGCCAAAACTATTGGATTTTAGCGAATTAGGCATCGATTCAGACATCGTTGCTGCCCTTGCCTCAAAGGGCATAACTCAACCATTCCCTATTCAGGAGCAGGCTATTCCCCTTGCCCTGACTGGCCAAGACCTAATTGGTCAGGCAAAGACCGGTACTGGTAAAACTCTAGGCTTTGGCCTTCCAATCATTCAAAGACTTGGTACTGACCCAGCTCACGGAGCTAAGGCACTAGTAGTTGTGCCAACCCGTGAATTAGCTATTCAGGTAGCAGAAGACCTCACTTTGGCTTCTTCTAACAGAAATCTTCAGGTTGTTGCCATCTACGGTGGTAAGTCATATGAAGGTCAAGTAGCTCAGATTGATGCTGGAGCACAACTAATTGTTGGTACTCCTGGTCGTCTCATTGACCTAAGCAACCAGAGAAAACTAGATCTTTCAAAGATCGAATGTATGGTCCTAGACGAGGCAGATGAAATGCTTGACCTCGGTTTCCTACCTGATGTTGAAAAACTATTTGCTTTCACACCAGCTGGACGTCAGACCATGTTGTTCTCAGCAACTATGCCTGGACAGATTGTTTCTCTTGCTCGTAAGTATCAGAACAAGCCAGTCCACATTAGAGTCAATGACCCAGATGAAGGTCACACCAAAGCAGACATCAAGCAGTTCTTCTACCGTGCTCACGCAATGGATAAAGATGAAGTGGTTGCAAGAATCCTTCAAGCTGAAGGACGAGGCAAAACAGTTATCTTCACCAAGACAAAAAGACAAGCTGCCAAAGTTGCTGATGAACTATCAGATCGTGGCTTTAGTGCAACTGCTCTGCATGGAGATATGTCTCAAGAAGCTAGAGAAAAGTCTATGGATGCTTTTAGAAGTGGCAAGAAAGACATTCTTGTTGCAACAGAAGTAGCAGCTAGAGGTATTGACGTTGATGATGTTACCCACGTAATCAACTACACGGTTCCAGAAGATGAGAAGGCATACTTACACAGAACAGGTAGAACAGGTCGTGCAGGTAGAACAGGTATCGCAGTCACCTTTGTTGACTGGGAAGATCTTGCTCGCTGGTCACACATCGATAAGGCTCTAGAACTAAACACTCCAGATCCAATCGAGACCTACTCTTCATCCCCACACCTTTTCACAGACCTAGATATTCCAGCAGGAACTAAGGGAAGAATTGCCGCAACTAAGCGATCTTCTGATTGGAAGCCAGGCGATCATGAGAAGCCAAAGGGTCAAAGAGGCGGCAACGGATCTAAGCCGCAGAGAAAGCCTCAAGGTAACTCTTCAAAGCCACAAGGCTCAAATACTCAGACTCCTAAGACTCCAAGCAATCGTCCACCAAGGAACAGAACTAGAACTAGAAAGAGCGGCGAATAGTTCTTAGAACTCGTGGTTCAAAGTTGGTTTAGTTCCAGTTCCTAATTCAAGGATTCTCTTTAGCATCTCAACTGATGTTGAGTGAAGACCCAGCGGATTATGTGCCTTCACACTAAGCCCGTGGTAATCACTAGAGCCTGTAGTTATCAAACCTTTTTCTAGAGCAAATGCTTCAAGGACTTCTCTTGTTCCTTGGCTTACTTCTTTGTGCTCGGTCTCTAGGCCCAATAGTCCAACTTCAACCATTGCTTCAAAGTGTTCCCTTGGGAAGAAGCTTGGCTGAGTATCCTCAGAACTAGTTCGAGCAAGAGGGTGTGCAATTACTGGCACTCCCCCAGCTCTTCTAACGATCTTGATTACATCCAGCACATCAGGTGCTTCATTTCTTACGTAGTAAGGGCTGTGTTTTCCGATTGGAGAATCAACGGCACCAAACACATCGCCGACGCTGTCGAATTCCCCAAGGTGAACAAGCGCTGTTGCAATGTCAGGGCGTCCCAATGTCGAACCATCTTGAGCAAGCTCTAAAACAAGTTCATAAGAAAGCTTCGGATATTTAGCCTGCAAATTTTCAACGAACTTTTTGGTTCTAACTTCACGATTGGCTTGGTTTTTCTGCAAAACATCCTTGAGTTCTTCATTTTCTGGATCAGGTAGGTAAGCAAGCAGATGAACTCCGAAAGAATGAATGCTTCCGTTACTAGCAGGAACCCTGCCTTCTGTTGTTATCTCAATGCCGGGTATAAAGGAAAGACCTAACTCGTTGGCTAATTCTGCGGCTTTAGCCCAGCCATCAGTTCTATCGTGGTCTGTTAGAGCAAATACATCGACACCTGATGCCTTGATTAATGGGATGAGTTCTTCAACGGTGTCAGCTCCATCAGAGTTCTTGGAGTGAATATGGAGATCTATCTTCATAACGATTCCTTTTCTACTCTTTCAAGATACAGGCAACCGCCGATACCAAGGCTTGAAAACTGGCAGAATAACTTTTATGAGCAAAGATGCAACCAAGAAACTAAATGCCCGCGGAACAGCACGTTCACACAGACCGACTGGCAATAAATTCGTCAAATACATCGGCAGCAACTGGGCACCGGATAAGTCCAAGCTTCCTGCCCAGGACAAGGTTGCTCCTTTCGCTAAGAAACGCAGAGATGCTGTTGCTAATGCTTTCCCTGGCAAAGTTCTAGTAATTCCAGCAGGTGGCGAGATCACTAGATCTAACGACACCAACTACCGCTTCAGAGCCCACTCTGCTTTTGCTCACCTAACTGGTTGGGGTTCAGCAACTGTTCCAGATTCAGTCCTAGTTATTGATGCAAGAGGTAAGACTGCTAAGTCTGTTCTTTACTTCAGAGAAACAGCCGGTAAGAATACAGACGAGTTCTTTGCTGACGTAATGATTGGTGAATTCTGGGTTGGTTCACGTCCAGGACTAAAGCATGTTTCTGCTCTTCTTGGTCTTCCTACAAAGTCTCTAGCTAAATTTGAGGCAGACCTAAAGGCAATCAACTCTAAGCAAGTTCTAACAATGGAGAAGAGCACCGCTCTTGTTGAGTTTGTAAGCGAACTTCGCCTAATCAAGGATTCTTATGAAATCAAAGAGATGCAGAAATCTGTAGATGCCTCTGTTCTAGGTTTCGAAGCTGTTGTGAAGAACCTGAAGGCTGCAACTAAGCATCCTCGTGGTGAACGAATTATTGAAGGTGCATTCTTCGCGCAGGCAAGAGCAGAAGGAAATGATCTCGGCTATGACACTATTGCTGCTGCAGGAAATCATGCCTGCACACTGCACTGGATTATCAATGATGGTCCTGTAAAGCCAGGCGAACTCCTTCTTCTAGATGCAGGTGTTGAAGTAGACAGCCTCTACACAGCGGACATCACTAGAACTCTTCCTATCAATGGAAAGTTCAGCAAGATTCAGAAAGAGATTTACCAAGCGGTACTAGATGCAGCAGATGCTGTGTTCGCTATCGCAAAGCCAGGAGTTACCTATTCTGAGATTCACAAGACAGCAATGAGAGTTATTGCTCAAAAGACATCAGAGTGGGGCTTCTACAAAGGTGGTTATGAGGAATCTCTAAAGCCTGAGAACCAATGGCACCGTCGTTATATGATTCACGGCACAGGACACCATCTAGGCCTAGATGTTCATGACTGTGCTCAAGCTAGAAGAGAGATGTATCACGATAAGGCTCTTGAAGAAGGAATGATCTTCACCATTGAACCTGGTCTTTACTTCCACAAAGATGACCTCACAGTTCCTAAAGAATTTAGAGGTATCGGTGTTCGTATTGAAGACGATGTTTTGGTTACCAAAACAGGTGTAAAGAATCTGAGCTCTGCACTACCTCGAGAGATCAAAGATATTGAAGCTTGGATGAAGAAACTTCAGGCCTAAGCCTGTTCTTCTCCACCCTTTTGATAAGCAGAGTTAGCTTGGCTAACTAGTTCACTAGGAACAAGCACTTCATACTTAGTTGCAACTATTTGAGAAGAACTGGCAAAGCCTCTTTTTGTTTTAGACAAACTAAAGCGAATAACTTGAAAGAGCATGCCGATACCTGCTCCAACTAAAATCGCAGATCCTAAGTTGAATAACGGTTGAGCAGGATCTGCTGCGGTCTCGCCAGGAACTGTGCCAAAGATAATGAAAGCTAGAAGTCCTAACCAAACACCCATCATTGCTCCATTGAGGGCTATCTTGCCGTAACTGATTTTTGCTCTAACTCTTTCAACAGAACTGAGATTGGATCCTACAATCGCAATAGATGAAACTGGAAAATCACCCATGATGATTCGTTCAACATAGGAAACAGCGTCTTGATAATTGTTGAAATCAGCTACCGCTGAGCCATTTGGTAGTGATGCTTGTAATCCCCGTAGGTTTCTCTTTGCCATTTCTCCAGTCTGCCAGAGTTCTAGCTCTTGCTCTAAGGTTAAGAGGTGAGTGCCTCAAGAGTTTTTATCGCCCGTTTAGTGGGCTGTGGCGTCTTTGACCCTGTCGGTGATCGAGTAGGTAAAGTCATTGACGTTCTTGTGGCCTACCGTAAATCAGGTGCTCCAAGAACTACTGGAATGATCATTGAGATAACCGGTAGACGCAGAGTATTCGTACCAATTGCACGAATTACCTCGATTGTTCCAGGCCAGGTTATTACCAATGGCCTTGTTGACCTTAGAAGATTCACCCAAAGAGGCCAAGAAGTAAGAGTTATTGCTGAGATGTTGGGTAGAAAAGTTACCCTTTCTGATGCCTCAGGCCAGGGAACTATTGAAGATTTAGCTATTGAACAGAATGAAAGAAAAGATTGGCTAGTAAGCGATTTGTTCATTCGCCGACCAAAGACCTCTAACACTCCATTTGGCAGAGGTGCAACAATGTTTGCCAAGTGGAATCAGGTTACCGAAGATGGTAAGAGTGATGAGAGCCAGAGTGCTGAACAGCTAATCGCTACCTACTCAGACATGAACCCTGCTGACCTAGCTTCTGCCCTACTGGATCTTCCTGAAGAGCGAATGATTGAAGTAGCTGAAGAACTTGATGACGAGCGTCTAGCCGATGTTCTAGAAGAGCTACCTGAAGAAGAACAGATTGAAATTGTTCAAGATCTAGATGATGAACGTGCAGCTGAAGTTCTAGACCTAATGCAACCAGATGATGCTGCTGACCTTATGCAGAACCTGCCAGGAGATCGAGCAGAAGCAATTCTTGAACTCATGGATGAAGAAGAAGCTGATGATATTCGTAGATTGATGTCATTCGGTGAATTCACCGCTGGTGGTCTTATGACTACTGAACCAGTTATTTGTTCTTCAGAAGCAACTGTTGCTGAAGCCATGGCATTGATTAGAAAGAAAGATGTTGCACCGGCCCTGGCAGCATCTGTATTTGTTACCTTGCCTCCTTTTGAAACAGTGACAGGCAAGTACCTAGGTATGGTCCACTTCCAAAGACTGCTTCGTTATCCACCACACGTTCGTCTTGGAACTATCTTGGATACCGATGTTGAGCCAGTAGTTGCGGATACTCACATTTCTAAGATCCACAGAACCATGGCTAACTACAACCTGGTTTCTATTCCTGTTGTTGATGCTGAGAAGCGTTTAATTGGTGTTGTCACCGTTGATGACGTTTTGGACCACCTACTTCCAGATGACTGGAGAAGCGACGACGGAGGTGAAGTAAATGGCTAAATCTCGTAACCGTCTAGATACTCCCCTTTCAGCAAAGCGTAAGCCACTAGTTCCTCGCATCAACCGTGAACAGTTTGGTAGAGCATCAGAAGCCTTTGCGCGTGCCCTTGGCACCGGAGGCTTCCTAATTGGGCTAACCATTTTCTGTATTGTTTGGATTCTTTGGAACGTAGCTGCACCTATTGAGTTAGCTTTTGACCCAAGAGCCACTAACTTCACACTGCTAACTCTTCTTTTGTCACTTCAGGCTTCTTATGCAGCACCTCTAATTCTTCTTGCTCAGAACCGTCAGGATGACAGAGACAGAGTAAAGACTGAGCAGGATCGTCAGCTAGCTGAACGAAACCTTGCTGACACTGAGTACCTTGCTCGCGAAGTTGTTGCATTGAGACTAGCCATGAGTGAAGTTGCGACCAAAGAGTTTGTTAAAGACGAACTTCGTGATGCTCTTGAAGAGATCCTTGCTGAACTAAAGAGAAACTCTAACGACTCTAAGTGATGAGCGAATTAGAAGAAAGAATCCAAACAGCTCTCAGTTTGGTTATTGACCCAGAACTCAGAAGACCAATCACCGAGCTAGATATGGTTGGTGCCATACAAGGCACTGAAGATAACTTCAGTGTTGAAATCAAACTAACTGTTAGCCACTGCCCTCAGGCTGTTCAGATTGAACAGCAGGTAAGTGACGCCCTTTCAAAAGAGTTCGCTCATTCTGAGATTCAAGTGAAGATGGGAGTCATGACTCCTGAAGAACTTGATTCTCTAAAGGTAAAACTTCGTGACGGTCGTGAGCCTAAATCCAACCCATTTGCTCTTGGTACTTCCACAAAGGTATTTCTAATTGGTTCAGGTAAAGGTGGAGTTGGTAAAAGCTCTTTGACTGTGAACCTAGCTGTTGAATTGGCTAAACAAGGTCATGAGGTTGGAGTTCTAGATGCAGACATCTTCGGATTTAGCATTCCAGCTCAATTAGGAACTACCGATAGGCCTACTCGTCTTGATGACATGATTCTTCCTCCAATTGCATATGGTGTGAAGGTCATATCTATTGGAATGTTCTTACCTAGTAATGAACCTGTGGCTTGGCGTGGACCCATGCTTCATAAGGCAGTTGAACAGTTCCTAACTGAAGTTCACTGGGGCTCACTTGATTACCTGCTTATTGATATGCCACCTGGAACAGGTGATGTTGCTATCTCGGTAGGACAGTTGCTACCAAACGCTAAGAGCATCGTTGTTACTACTCCTCAGGAGGCTGCCTCCTATGTTGCTCAACGAAGTGGTTCAGCAAGCCACAAGATCGGTCAAGAGATCTTTGGTGTGATTGAAAACATGAGTGGACTGAAGATGCCTGACGGCTCAACTCTTGAATTATTTGGTTCCGGTGGTGGACAAGCAGCAGCTGAAGCGCTTTCAGCATTCTCAGGCACAAAAGTCTCACTGATTGGACAGGTTCCACTAAGCGTTGAGCTAAGAACAGGCTCTGACTCAGGTAACCCTGTGGTTCACACAAACCCTCAAGATCCAGCCTCAATAGAGATAGCGAAGATAGCCCAGCTCCTTATTGAGTCCAAGCTACCTGTGAACCGCACCTTGAAAGTAGACATCGCCTAAACTTCTGGGTATGACCGAAACTTACATCGAAGAGCTCATCTCCCACCTTGGTGCAACTGCAACAACAGTTGAAGTAATCAATCCAAACACCGGACAGGCAATCTACGATCTCCCGCAACACAATGCTGAGCAGGTAGCAACAGCTGTAAGAGCAGCGAGGGATGCTCAGAAGTCTTGGGGCAAAACAGCTCCTAAGGAAAGAGCTAAGTTTCTATACAGACTTCACGACCTCATTCTTGATGATCAAGATGAGCTACTAGATATCGTTCAGCTAGAAACCGGCAAGGTAAGAGCACATGCTTTTGAAGAAATAGCTGGTGGCCTTGGAGCTGCTAGATATTATGCAAAAGTCGGTCCTAAGGCATTGAAGTCAAAGAGCACTCATGCCGGAGTTCCATTCATTACCAAGACTTGGGTAAACCATATTCCAGTTGGAGTTGTTGGTGTCATTACTCCATGGAATTATCCATTAGCTCTGTGCATGTTGGAAGTTCTACCTTCATTGATGGCAGGTAATGCTGTTGTTCAAAAGTCTGATAACCAAACCACACTCACTGCTCTCAAAGCAAGACAGATGGCGATCAAAGCTGGACTCAATCCGGCTCTATGGACAGTAGTAGCTGGTGATGGAGCAACTGTAGGAAATGCTCTAACTGATAACGCAGATTACATCGCCTTCACAGGAAGTGCTGCAACTGGAAGATTAGTAGGAGCAAGAGCTGCTGCAAGACTTATCCCATTCAGCTTGGAACTAGGTGGAAAGAATCCCCTAATTGTGCTTCCTTCAGCAGATCTTGGCGAAGCGGCAGAAGCACTTATAGGAGGAGCGTTTGGTAGTGCAGGTCAGCTATGTGTTTCTATCGAGAGAGCATATGTTCCAAATGATTTGAAGACCGAGTTCCAAGATATCTTGGCTAAGAAAGTTAATGAACTAAAGCTAGGAAGCAGTAAAGATTTCAGCATGGACATTGGCACTCTTACTGGAGCAAACCAGTTGGCTAGAGTTTCTGGCTTTGTTGATGATGCAGTTAGCAAAGGTGCCAAGGTTCTAGCAGGAGCGAAGAAACTACCTGAACTAGGTCCTTTCTACTACTCCCCAACAATTGTTACCGATGTTGATCCTTCAATGAACATGTTCGCCAATGAAGTCTTTGGTCCTGTTGTTGCGGTTTATGGTTATGACACCATTGATGAAGCAGTTGAACTAGCTAACAACACAACAGAGGGCCTCAATGCTTCTGTTATTGGTAATCCTCGTGAGGCTAAAAAGGTTGCCGAGCGAATCATGGCTGGAACTGTAAATATCAATGAAGGCTTTAGAGCTACCTTTGCAAGCCTTGATACCCCAATGGGTGGAATGAAGAATTCAGGTCTTGGCAGAAGAAACGGTATTGATGGGATCTTGAAATACACAGAATCTCAAGCGATTGGCCTGCACCGAGGACTACTTAGATTCCCAAGTAGAGGACATCAATACAACAAGATGGCTCCGCTACTGAACGTACTTTCACGAATTATGAGAAGACTCTAGGTAGCTTCGTTATCAAACGGTGGAGCTTCGCCTAGATCTAGTCTTGTTTGACTTCTAGTTTTTACCTGGTTTAAATCTGCATGCTTAACCGCAGGAGTGTCATCCAGAAGAGCTTCTCTAATTATTCTTCTAGGGTCATACTGTCTTGGATCTAGTTTCTTCCAGTCAAGATCTTCAAAGCCTTCACCCAGTTCATCTTTCATCTGAGCTTGGGCAGAGTTAGCCATAGCTCTCATCTTCTTGATGAATTGAGCAAATGATCTGGCATAGCCAGGGAGACGCTCTGGTCCCAAAATGAATAGGGCTAGCACCAGCAAGATCATAATCTTTTCGCTACTTAGTCCAAACACCCTTTTAGGTTACCTGCTTGCCTACCATCTAGAAAGCCAAACCATAGATATGCTCGTCTTAGACCATGATTGACAAGATATCTAGCTGGAAATATACCGAGGACTTCCACCAGGAACCCGATGTAATCGCCCGTGCTCGGGCTAGGGCAGATGAGATGGGCATTGAGTCCATTACCCCTTCTGTTGGCTCTCTACTAGCGGTTCTAGTAGCCAGCACTAACGCTAAAGCCATTGTTGAAGTTGGCACAGGAGCAGGTGTATCTGGTCTCTGGTTGCAATCTGGCAGCAAGAATTCAATTCTGGCAAGCATTGACACTGAAACCCAACACCAAGACTTAGCTAAGACTGCCTTTGAACAAGCTGGCATTCCTAATTCCAGACTTCGAATGATCAATGGGAAGTCCAGCGAAGTACTAGTGAACCTCGCTGATGAGGCTTATGACTTAGTTTTATTGGATGGCGACATCGAGTCTTTACTAACTCAAGTAAAGGAAAGTCTTCGCCTTCTTAGAGTTGGTGGAATATTGGCTATACCTCATGCCCTATGGAGAGACCGAGTTCCAGACGATGTTCTCAGAGATGACAACACTGAGGAATACAGAACTGTTTTAGATTTCATCAACCTAAGTGGATTATTCATCACCTCACTAAGTACCAGCGGTGATGGATTACTAATAGCAGCTAAAAAATAGTAAGAAAAAACCACCTGATTACTCAGGTGGTTTAGTCAAAGACTTTATTAGCGCTTCTTGATTCCAGCCAAAACCTTCTTGAGCTGATCCACTTCATCATCATTGACTGAGATAACTAGTCGACCGCCACCTTCTAGAGGAATACGCAAAACTATTAATCCGCGAGCTTCGCGCTCGGCTTCCATTGGACCGTCACCGGTACGTGGCTTCATTGCTGCCATAAGAGACTCCTAGATACTTGGAACTTCTATTAAACCACGATTTAGGGACGTATTTAGGGCCTGTTCAGAAACCTCAGGTATCCATTTGATTACTTTTTAGGCTGAAAGCCACTCTGAGAGAGCTTTCTCACAGGCGTAAATCTGGTCAATCTCCACACCTTCATCGTCAGCATGGGCTTTATTTGGGTCTCCTGGGCCGAAATTCACAGCAGGGATACCGAGGGCACTAAATCTAGCCACATCGGTCCAACCATACTTAGGGAAAGGAACCGTGCCAGTTGCAGCCACAAAGGCTGCTGCCTCAGGAAGATCTAAACCTGGTCTTGCCCCATCGGCAAAGTCAGTTACCTCTAGGTCAAATCCAACAAATAGCTCTCTAAGGTGAGCTTCTGCCTCAACACTAGATTTGCTTGGAGCAAATCTGTAGTTCACGGTAATCAAAGCCTCATCAGGGATGACATTGGCTGCTATTCCTGAGTTCATAAGAACAGCATTCAAGCTTTCTCTATAAACAAGTCCATCAACTTCAACTTCTTGAGGCACATAGTTAGCCAAGATAGCTAGAGGAGCTGCTGCTTTATGAAGTGCATTCTCCCCCATCCATGGACGAGCAGAGTGAGCTTTCACACCAGATAGTTTGATAACTGCACGAAGTGTTCCATTACAGCCGCCCTCGACTCTGGCATTGCTTGGTTCACAGAGCACAGCAAAGCTGCTCTCCAATAGCTCTGGTCTATTGCGAGCAATACGACCAAGGCCATTCAAAGCGGAATCAACTTCCTCATGGTCATAGAAGACCCAGGTGACATCCACGTTTGGAGATACAAGTGCTGCCGCAAGCTTTAGTTGAACAGCAACACCTGCCTTCATGTCTACTGTTCCTCTTCCCCATAGAACGTGGGATCTTTCAAGATTGATGAGTTTGGTAGGTAGGTTATCAGCCACAGGGACTGTGTCGATGTGTCCTGCGATAACCACTCTCTTGTCTCTACCTAGGTTGGTTCTAGCGATGATGGCATCAGCATCACGGATAACCTCAAGGTGCCCATACTGCTTCAGAGCAGATTCAATAGCGTCAGCCAGTTCCTTCTCATTACCTGAGACAGATTCGATGTCGCAGATGACTTTAGTCAGATCAACAACATCGCTTTTTAGATCAAGATTTACACTCACCTTACGAGCCTACTTGTAACCTTGTAGGGATGAATAATTTAGACGCACCTACAAATGCCTGGGGCATGGGCCTTGCCACTATTTCTGCTGATGGCACCATTTTGGATACCTACTATCCAAAGCCTCAACTTGGACCAGCTCCAACAGGCGATGAGGTTTACCTCATGGACAAGAACTTTGATGCCCTTTTGGGTAAGGATGCAAGACGAAACGTTGAGGTCAAAGCGGTTAGAACTGAGATCAACCTAGCCGACCCAGTTTCATCAACCCCTGACGCCTACCTAAGACTTCACCTGCTCTCTCACTTATTGGTCAAACCAAACACAATCAACCTAGAGAACCTTATGACTCATTTGCCAATTGTTGCCTTCTCATCAATTGGTCCTATTGCAGTTTCTGACTACGAAAAGCTATTGCCAACACTTTCAAGAAGTGGCATCACAGTTCACTCTGTAGACAAGTTCCCAAGACTTGTTGACTATGTGGTTCCTAAAGGTGTTCGTATTGCAGACACCAACAGAGTAAGACTTGGTGCCTACCTATCTCCAGGAACAACCATCATGCACGAAGGCTTTGTGAACTTCAATGCAGGAACTTTAGGAATAGCAATGGTTGAGGGAAGAGTCTCTCAAGGCGTTGTTGTTGGTAATGGATCTGACATTGGAGGTGGAGCTTCCATTATGGGAACTCTATCCGGTGGAGGAAGAGAAAGAGTTCAGATTGGTGAAAGGGCTCTTCTAGGAGCCAATGCTGGAATCGGTATTTCTATTGGAGACGACTCAGTAGTTGAGGCAGGTTTGTATGTAACTGCAGGAACTAAGGTAACCATCATTGATGGATCTGAAGAAAGAACTGCAAAAGCTGTTGAGCTTAGTGGTCAACCAAATCTTCTCTTTAGAAGAAACTCACTAAACGGAAGAGTTGAAGTACTACCTAGAACTGGTGCAGGGATAACCCTGAACGCAGCACTACACACCGGTAGTTAGTTCTTTGGCTAAAGCCTTAGCGTTATCACAACCAATAATCATTCTTTGGTAAGAACCTGACTTTAGGTCCAATATGAGAGCCTGCTGTCCACGAGTCCAATAAACCATCATTCGCTTTTTCGATTTACGGAAGTGCCCAAGAAGTACCACTTTAGGCAAGGCAGTCCCAATAACTCGATAACCAAAGATGGACAAAGATACTTTCTCCATGTGTCCAACTTCAGTGATGTCTGAGCGTTGAATAGTTGTATTTCTAGAAAAAGAACCTAACCTCTCCCAGAAGCCAAGCTCAATCTGAAGAGTGTCTTTGGTGATTGTTAACTTAGCCACGAACTGAATCCCATCCATTTGCTTGAAGTTCAATATCGTCCAGCAGAACGAGCACTCCACTTGAAGCAATGATTCGACCTATTGGTTTGAATTCTTTAGGAATTGATGAACCTTCAGGGAAGGTAGCAAGAAGAGCATGGTCTTCGCCACCAAATAGCACCCAATCTTCTGGTGTTACTTCTAATCTCAAGGCAGCTAGTTCAAGAACTGCTTCAAAACCAAGAAGTGCTGACTTATCAATCTGAACTGTTACCCCTGATGCTTTTGCGATTCTTGATGCATCTTTAGCTAAGCCATCAGAAACATCAAGCATGGCTGTTGCTCCAGCCTTATTGGCTAATACACCTGCAGGGATAGGTGGCATAGGTCTCAGCTGAATAGAAACTAGCTCATCAAAGGCATTCTTAGCATCTGCTATCTCTGATTGAAGTAGTGATAGACCAGCTGCTGCTTTTCCTAGAGTTCCTGCTACCGCCAAAATATCCCCTGGCTTCGCTCCACTTCTCAAAACCGGTTCTAATCCTTCAAGGTCTCCATGAGCGGTGACAGAGATAACTACCTGATCAGCCCTTGCTAGATCACCTCCAACAACAGATGCACCAGGTGAGAGTTGAGTAAGTCCTGCATTTAGGCCATCAGCAAAGTCTTCTAACCAAGTGATCTGAGTGTCTCCAGGTAAGGCAATGGCAACTACAAGTGCAGTGGGCTTTGCTCCCATGGCTGCAACATCAGCAACATTAGAAGCAATAGCTTTGAAACCAAGATCAAACCCTGAAGACCATTCCAGTTTGAAGTCGTGGCCTTCAATCATGGTGTCTGTAGTGACAACGAACCGACCATCAGCGCTACTTACAACTGCAGCGTCATCGCCTGGGCCAACTATTGCGTACTCGCCTGATATGAGCTTGCCTATGGTGCGGGCAAGCGACTCGCTTTCGCCTAGATTGGCCAGGGTGTTTTTTTGCTCCACGTTTCAAAGGTAGCCTGTTATTGATGAAGATTTTGCGAATTTGGGTATTAGCGTTACCGCTAGTGCTTACAGGCTGTGCAGCAACAGTTGTTATGCCAGCTGCCCCGCTAGCTAATGATCCAGGCTGTGCTGAGGTCATTGTGAGGCTCCCTAGCGAAACAGACGGCCAAGCCAAGAGAACAACTAACTCTCAATCAACTGCTGCTTGGGGTGAACCTGTAGCCATCACACTTACCTGTGGTTTAGAGCCTGTAATGGTTAGCGCTCTACCTTGCATTACAGCTGGAGATGTTGACTGGATTGTTGATGATTCAGATAAGCCAAACTACACATTCATTAGCTTCGGCAGAACTCCTGCAACAGCAGTAACAATTGACTCAACAAAGTCATCAGGTGCAAATGTCTTAGAAGATTTAGGGCAGGCTGTTCAGTTCACTAAACAGAGTAAGAAGTGTCTGGACTAATTACGTTCAAAAGCTAGCTGGATCAAGTTATCGATTAGCTCTGGGTAAGAAACCCCAGAAGCCTGCCAACACTTTGGATACATCGAGATAGGTGTGAAACCTGGCATCAGGTTCAATTCATTTACGAAGAAGCCATCTTTTGTTAGGAAGAAATCTGCTCTTGCCAAACCAAAGCAACCAAGAGCGTTGAAAGCTCTTCTTGCTAATGCTTGAAGTTCATGAAGTTCATATTTAGTTAGATCTGCTGGGCAGATAAGTTCTGCTGCATCAGCATCACGGTACTTTGCCTCAAAGTCATAGAACTCGCCTGCACGAATTACTATTTCACCGGCTACGGATACTCGAGGTGCACCGCCACCAAGTCTTGAAAGCACAGCGCATTCAACTTCTCTACCGACTAAACCTTTTTCAACAGTTACCTTGCTATCTTCAGCAAAAGCAACTTCAAGAGCTTTAGCAAAGTCAGCCATGTCTTTGACTTTAGAGACACCAATAGAAGAGCCCGCTCTAGCTGGCTTCACAAACAATGGAAGAGAACCTAAGCTTCTAACCTTTTCCAAAGTAGATTCAGGATCGGCTAGCCATCCCTCTTCAGCAATAACAACGTGAGGTGTAACAGGAAGTCCAGCTGCAATAAACAGCGCTTTAGAGAATTCTTTATCCATACCCGCAGCACTCGCGAAGACTCCATTACCAACATAAGGAAGGTTATGTAATTCTAAGAAGCCCTGCATGGTGCCATCTTCACCATTAGGGCCGTGAAGAACTGGGAAGACAACATCGACATTGCCTAAGGAACTTAGTGATCCATTAGATTCTTGAACCTTGAGTTCTTTTGAAGAACCAGTAGGCCAGATGACTGTTTTACCTTCAAAGACCACTTCAGGTAGTTCACCTTCGGTCAGAGTCCACTTACTTGAATCATCTACCGCTGGAACAAAAATGCCATCACGAGTGATTCCCACTGGAACAACTTCGTACTTGTCTCTATCTATAGCCGATAGAACTCCACCAGCTGTTGCACAAGAAATAGAGTGCTCACTTGACGCTCCACCAAATAGAACTACAACTCTTTGCTTAGCCATTACTCAGCCTCAGGCACATCGTTGCCTCTGGTTAGAGATGGTCCAATGTCTTTAGGGCTCATCTTGCCTTCAATTACTAATTGAACCTGCTCAACAATAGGCATCTGCACTTCTTTTAGAGCAGCAAGTCGAAGAATAGGCGCAACAGAGGTTAGACCTTCAGCTGTTTGAGATAGACGCTTTAGTACTTCACGCTTTGAATAGCCCTTACCGAGCATCTCTCCTGCTTTATGGTTTCTAGACAAAGGTGACTCTGAAGTAGCAATTAGATCACCAAGGCCGGCTAGTCCTACCATGGTCTTCTTCTTAGCTCCGTGAGCCACAGCAAATCTAGAGATCTCAGCAAGACCTCTAGTCATAATTGAAGCTTTAGTGTTCTGACCGTAGCCAACACCGTTCACAATTCCAATGGCAACAGCAATTAGGTTCTTTAGGATTCCACCGAATTCTGTACCAATCACATCTTTGTTGGTGAAGGTGGTGAAGTAGCTGTTAGTTGACGCTGCTGCAACCTTTGCTGCATTCTCTTTAGAAGTACAGGCAGCTACACAAGCAGCTGGCTGTTCACTAGCAATCTCTAGGGACAAGTTAGGTCCAGATACTACACAGATCAAATCTTCATCTATCTTCAATACTTCAGCGATAACCTCGCTCATGCGAAGAGATGAGCCCTGCTCAACACCCTTCATCAGAGAGACAACTATTGAACCCTCTTCAATGAACCTGCCCCACTGCTCAAGGTTTGCTCTTAGCGATTGGGAAGGAACAGCAATATATATCTGCTCAGCACCTTTGAGTACTTCTTCGATGTTTGAAGATGCTACTAGCTCCTCAGGTAGGTTGATGCCAGGCATGTAGTCACCGTTACGGTGAGTGCTGTTGATCTCTTCAGTAAGGTCTTCACGACGTGACCAAAGCATTACTTCGTTGCCTGCATCTACTAATACTTTGGCGAAAGTGGTTCCCCAGGAACCAGCACCAATAACCGCTATACGAGCCATGACTACTTGCCCTTTACTTTCTTTACAACAATCTTTCCGTTGGTCACCTTGGCATGAGCAGGTAGTGGTTCAAGACCTAGTTCCGCTCTTCTATCATTCTCAGCTTTGATAACTAAGAACTTCTTGTAGTTTCCATGCTCTGGTAGGCCATGCTCTGATGGAACAAATCTCTTTGGTGGAGCTTTTTCTCCACGAAGTTCTTCGACTAGTTTTGTGATTTCAACCATCACTTCATCGCTGAGTTCAACTAGTTCATCAACGCCCATCTTCTTGTCCTTGTAAACAGACATGTCGATTGGCTTACCAATAATCATGTTGACCTTGTGCCAAGGCTTAGGTCTGATCTTTGAAGAGTAGGTTTCCATAACCTTCTCAGTTCCCCATTGACCTAGAGGCACGATAGGAACTCCTGTTTCTAGAGCCAAACGAATAGCTCCAGTTCTTGCTCGCATAGGCCACTGGTTTGGATCTCTAGTTAGAGAACCTTCAGGGAAAATACCAATACAGTGACCTGCTCTAAGAACCTTGTATGCAGATTCCATTGGATCCTTATTGCCACGACCTGTTCTAAACACAGGAATCTGACCACAGGCCAAAAGGATAGGACCAATTAGAGGCGTTCTAAACAAACCCTCTTTGGCTAAAAAGTGTGGAGCTCTTTTGAGCTGGAAGAACATCATGTATGCAACTGCAACTGCGTCAAGGCTAGTTACGTGATTACCTGCAAGAACATAACCTCCTGTTTTAGGAAGGTTCTCTCTGCCAGTTACTTTGATTCTGAACAACAACGCAACTGCTGGTCTTAGAAACCAAGCAAGTAGGAACATCTGCCAAGTACGCTCTACGCCTGGGCGAAGCTCAGGCATCTTTACAGATTCGGCACTCTTCTTAGCCATCTGTTACTCCGAGTAGGTGAACTGCGCACCTAGGGCAGTTAGCTTGTCTAGGAAGTGCTCATATCCTCTAGAGATTAGTTGAACGTTAGAAACGTTTGAAACACCTTCTGCAGCTAATGCAGCAACGATGTGGCTGAAGCCTCCACGAAGATCTGGAACTCTAATGTCTGCTCCATGCAACTTGGTTGGACCTGAGATAACAGCTGAGTGGTTAAAGTTTCTCTGTCCGAATCGACATGGGTTACCACCGAGACATTCACGATAAATCTGAATCTGAGCACCCATCTGAATTAGAGCATCGGTGAAACCAAATCTGTTTTCGTAAACAGTCTCGTGAACAATAGAGAGACCTGTTGCCTGGGTAAGAGCAACAACTAGTGGTTGCTGCCAGTCAGTCATGAATCCTGGGTGAACGTCTGTTTCGATAACTACTGGTTGTAGTTGACCACCTGGGTGAGAGAAGCGAATACCGTCATCTTCGATTTCGAATGCTCCGCCGATTTTTCTAAATACGTTTAGGAAAGTAGTCATCTCCTGCTGGCGTGCTCCGCCAACCATGATCTCTCCGCCTGTAGCAAGTGCTGCAGCAGCCCAAGAGGCTGCTTCGTTTCTATCAAATAGTGCGCGGTGTGAATAACCATTTAGGTTTGCAACACCTTCGATGCGAATCACACGATCTGTGTCAACAGAGATAATTGCACCCATTTTCTGCAAGATAGCAATAAGGTCCATAATCTCAGGCTCAACAGCCGCTCCAGAAAGTTCTGTTAGACCTTCTGCTCTAGTTGCAGTTAGAAGAACTTGCTCTGTTGCTCCAACGCTTGGGTATGGAAGAGAAATCTTCGCACCTTTCAAGCCGTGAGGAGCTGACATGCGAGTTCCGTTAGGAAGCTTCTCAATTACTGCACCAAAGTTACGAAGAACCTCTAGGTGGAAGTCAACTGGTCTATCCCCGATGTGGCAGCCTCCAAGATCTGGAATGAACGCTTCACCTAATTGGTGAAGTAGTGGACCACAGAACAAAATAGGAATTCTTGATGAACCAGCGTGAGCATCAATATCAACCATGCGAGCAGACTTCACATTAGTTGGGTCTAACTGCATAACTCCGTCATCGCTGAAGTTAATCTTCACACCGTGAAGTTCTAGAAGCCTCTGAACAACTTCAACATCGCTAATCTTTGGAACATCGCGAAGCTCGCTAGGAGTATCACCTAGCAAGGCAGCAACCATAGCCTTGGTTACAAGGTTCTTAGCACCGCTTAGCTCAACTCTTCCGTTGAGTGGGCGGCCACCTTGAATTTGAATCTGGCTCATTTAGCTCCTAGTGCTTCGCTGGTAATGTCTTTGGCATCCAGTTTGGACGTCTTCCTTCAAAATCTGTGATGGAACTCTCATCTCTAAGGGTAAGACCGATATCGTCTAGGCCTTCTAGCAAACGCCACCTTGTGTATTCATCAATTGAGAACTCAACAGTCAATTTACCTAAAGTAGCTGTTCTACTCACTAGATCGATAGTGATCTCTGCTCCTGGGTTATTGAGGATTGCTTCCCAAAGTTTCTCAGTATCTTCCTCAGTAATCTCACCTGCGATAAGACCTTGCTTACCTGAGTTGCCCTTGAAGATATCTGCAAACTTAGAAGAGAGAACAGCTTTGAAGCCATAGTCACGAAGAGCCCAAACAGCATGCTCACGAGATGAACCAGTACCAAAGTCAGGACCAGCAATCAAAACAGAACCATGCTTGTATGCAGGATCATTCAATACAAACTCAGGATCGTTTCGCCAAGATGCAAATAGCGCGTCTTCAAAACCAGTCTTTGTAATTCTCTTTAGATAAACAGCAGGAATGATCTGGTCGGTGTCAACATTTGATCTTCTTAGAGGAACTGCAATGCCACTGAATGTAGTGAACTTCTCCATTAGTTGTCCTCCAAATCTGCAGGAGCAGACAGAGTGCCACGAATAGCAGTTGCTGCAGCAACTAGAGGTGAAACAAGGTGAGTTCTAGCTCCCTTACCCTGACGACCTTCAAAGTTTCTGTTTGATGTAGAAGCTGCTCTCTCACCTGGAGCTAGTTGATCTGGGTTCATACCCAAACACATTGAACAACCAGCAAATCTCCATTCAGCACCAAAGTCTTTAAAGATCTTGTCTAGACCTTCGGATTCAGCCTGCAATCTAACTCTGGCAGAACCAGGAACCACAAGCATGCGAATGTTGTCAGCTTTGGTTTTACCGTTGAGAATTGCTGCAGCTGATCGTAAATCTTCAATTCTTGAGTTAGTGCAAGAACCTAGGAAGACTGTGTCGACCTTGATGTCTTTCATCTTGGTGCCAGCAACTAGATCCATATATTCAAGAGCTCTTACCGCTGCTGCCTTTTCATTAGGGTCAGTAAATGAATCAGGAGAAGGAACAACATCATTTAGTGAAACACCTTGACCAGGGTTAGTTCCCCAAGTCACAAACGGATCCAAAGTATTTGCATCTAGAAATACTTCAGCATCAAAAACAGCATCTTCATCGGTAGCTAGAGAGTCCCAGTACTTGACTGCTTCATCCCAATCTTTACCCTCAGGAGCATGAACTCTTCCCTTTAGGTAGTCATAGGTAGTTTGATCAGGAGCAACCATACCTGCTCTAGCTCCAGCTTCTATTGACATGTTACAAATAGTCATTCGAGCTTCCATAGATAAATCTCTTATTGCTGAGCCACGGTATTCAAGAACGTATCCTTGACCACCACCGGTACCAATCTTGGCAATTACTGCCAAGATGATGTCCTTAGAGGTAACACCCGCTCTTAGCTTTCCTTCAACATTGATTGCCATTGTTTTAAATGGCTTTAGTGGCAGAGTTTGGGTAGCCAAAACATGTTCAACCTCACTGGTTCCGATACCTAGCGCAAGAGCTCCGAAAGCACCGTGGGTTGAAGTGTGTGAATCTCCACAAACAACTGTGATACCAGGCATGGTTAGACCAAGCTGAGGGCCAACTACGTGGACAATACCCTGCTCAATGTCGCCGAGTGAGTGAATACGGATACCAAACTCTTTAGCGTTGTGTCTAAGAGCTTCAATCTGTGTTCTGCTGGTCGGATCAGCAATTGGCTTATCAATATCGATGGTTGGAGTGTTGTGATCTTCGGTGGCAATAGTTAGGTCTGGTCTTCTCACCGGACGGCCAGCTAAGCGAAGACCATCGAAAGCCTGCGGACTGGTTACCTCATGCAAAAGGTGAAGGTCAATGAACAATAAATCGGGTGCACCGTTCTCCCCTTTGACCACAACATGGTCATTCCACACCTTTTCGGCGAGGGTTAGGTTCGTTTTAGTCACTTTGACACCTTCAATATGGCTGAACTCAAAGTTTACCAGCGTGGGCTAGATTGACTAGATGAGCCATATCGAGCAAATTCAGCGTAGAACCATCAAAGTTCTAGCCTTAGGGCAGGTTTTAGGCGGATTTGGGCTTGGTTCTGTGCTTTCTATTGGCTCTCTTTTGGCTAAAGACCTAAGCGGATCTGAGGCCTGGGCAGGCTCTGCAGCCACCTTCAGCACCCTTGGATCGGCCATCTGGGCCATTCCTTTAGCCAGGTTGGCCTACGGCAGAGGCAGAAGAGTATCTCTAGCAACAGGTGCTGGCTTTGCTATCACCGGAGCTATTGCAGTAATTAACGCTGCGGGCCTTAGATCATTCCCGCTACTTCTTATTGGCATATTCCTTCTAGGAGCAGGTTCAGCAACATCGCTTCAGGCAAGATTTGCTGCTACCGACATCCCTTCTGCTGGTAAAACAGGCCGTTCTATTGGTCTTGTGGTCTGGGCAACAACTGTTGGAGCTGTTACTGGACCAAACCTGTTTGGTCCAGGTGAAGAGCTGGGCAGAGCAATAGGTTTAGCTCCTCTAGCTGGTCCATTCCTGTTTACCGTTGCTGCTCAAACGCTTTCAACACTTGTCTTCTGGTTTGGTCTTAAGCCAGATCCTTTGAAATATGCCCAAGAAATCCAAAAAGATGCAGGTAAGGCTAAACACAAGATCTCATTCAAGTCAGCCATTCAAACACTTAGGGCTTACCCTGTTGCTCGATTCGCAGTTATGTCCATCGCCCTTTCACACATGGTCATGGTTTCAGTGATGGCGATGACTCCTGTGCATCTGGAACATCTTGGATATGGAATTGTGATTGTTGGATTCACCATCAGTTTGCATATCGCTGGAATGTATGCGCTTTCCCCGCTTATGGGATTCCTTGCCGATAAGTTTGGAAAGATTCAAACCATATTCTTAGGTCAAATACTGTTTGTCGCAGCGCTGTTGTTTGCAGGCTTAGGTCATGCTGATCGATGGATGGTGACTATTGGACTAACGCTGTTAGGTCTAGGTTGGTCAGCAGCAACAGTTGCTGGATCTGCACTTCTCTCAGCAACTCTTCCAGCAGATGAGAAAACAAATGTCCAGGGTCTAAGCGACTCGGTTATGAATCTAAGTGGAGCGTTTGGTGGAGCTGTTGCAGGACTGCTACTAGCAAGTTTCCAGTTTGAAGGTTTGAATGCAATTGCACTAATTCCAGTTGCAGTTATTTCAGTTCTTGTCTTTGCTATTTCAAAGAAAAAAGAATTAGCGAATAGCTAGTAGCTCATCCCAAGTTGGACCTGAGCAGCCACCTTCTTTTTGAATAGAGAATTCAGCCGCACGACAGGCAAGTTCTAATGACTCTTGTAATGTATTACCTGAAGCTAGTGCAGCTAGGAATGTTCCAGTGTGAACATCGCCTGCACCGTTAGTATCCACCACAGGTACTCTTCTTCCAGGTGCAATAGCTACTGCTTCACCTTGGTGGTGAAGTTCTGCTCCTTCTGAGCCTTTTCTAAGTAGTAGCCAGCAGTCATTAGATACAAAACCAGAAAGTCTTTCAAACTCACTTTTATTGCATGAGATCAAACTTGCATTCTTACCTAGCCAAGTTAGAACCTCGTCAGTTAGTTCAGCTGTTGTTGGCCCTGGATCGAAAACGATCTTGCTCTTGATGAGTCCGCTTTCAAACAGTTGCTCAAAGGCATCCTTAGATGTTGGATAAACAAGTTCATAACCGTAAATAACTAGCCAACTGTCTTCTGAATAGTCGTATTGCTTGAGTTCATCAAAGCTCCTAATGCCTTCAGCTCCACTTTGGGTAACAAAGCTTCTCTGCCCATTCGGTTCCACCAAAGTGATACACAGACCTGAATCACCACTTGAATAATCTTCAATACCGAGTGCTTCAACGCCTTCTTGGGCCATGGCGGCTTTGATTAGGTCTGCTCTAGGGCCCTGTCCTAGCGGTGTGCAGTGAGCAACAGAGAGACCAAGTCTTGATGCTGTTGCTTCAAGGTTTAGAGCCCCGCCCACACGACTAAAGGTCCTAGTGGCCAGCACATCCCCGCCAGGGGTAGGTAGGTGCGGGACGTAAGTTACCTGATCTACTAGCCCACTGGCTAAAGAGAGGATACGTTTAGGGCGAAATTCATCTAGCTGCATTGCTACTAGCCTAGCCTTTGCCTTAAAGCAAAACGCCTCCAAGATACTTGGAGGCGATACTTGTGACCCCAGCGGGATTCGAACCCGCGCTACTGCCGTGAGAGGGCAGCGTCCTAGGCCGCTAAACGATGGGGCCGAAGAGCAACTTCTCTATTATGCCAGAGAGTTTGATTGCTTGGAAGAGTGAGGCTATTTAGGCCATTACACTCAAGGATTTAGGAGACACCACACAGGTAACTGGGGCTGCTCCAACATGCTCGCCATCTGAGTAAGCGGGCATTCCTGGGGAATGTAGTTCAAGGCTAGACACCCTAATAATCTCTACCGCTGGATGGTCAACGTGGCCACCGTAGTAAACCTTAGGGAAGAGTTTGATTAGCTCTATGCGGCTGATGGCATTGAGGATAAAAAGATCTAACTTGCCATCATCCACCTTGGCTTCAGGGGTTATTAGTAATCCACCACCGTATGAAGGTGAGTTAGATACTGTGCAGAGAATTGCTTCAAAGACTCTTTCAACCCCATCCACAACGGCTCTATATGGAATTGGCTTGAATGCTGCTAACTCACGATACATAGCAAAGCGGTACTTGATTGGACCTGTGATCCATTTCCACTTATTTGCACGAGCATTACAAAGTGCATCGAACCCAGCAGAAACAGCACCAAAAGAATAGAAGGTTCTATCGTTTGACTTTGATTCAATCAAGTCAACCTTGCGAGTCTTACCAATCTTTGAAACAAGAGCAGCCACTCCATCAACTACATTATGGATAGGTAGTCCTAGAGCTCTTGCTGAATCATTTCCAGTTCCAGCAGCAATTAGACCAACAGGAATATCACTCTTCACAACAGCATTCACACCAAGGTGGAACATGCCATCGCCACCAACAACAACTAGACCATCAATAATTTTCTTCTCAACTGCATCTTTAGCATTCTTTGCAGCTGTCTTAAAGTTCTCGGCCGAAAGATCAATAATCTCAATCGCGTGCTTAGCGAATTCTGCTAAAGCCTGCTCCCCAAAAACCTTTCCCTTGCCTCTACCTGAGGTTGGGTTAATAACGATTCCTAAAGTGGTCATTTCAACTTTCTAAGTGAATAAGTATTCAGTGTTACAACAATCAATGAAAGTGACCCTAGCATCGCGGTAACAGCAGGAGGGGTAACAACTTGCAAAGGTGACACAATCGCAACAAAAGACACTAAAGAGACAAGGCTGTAGCCAAGCGCAATAGCAAGGCTCTGACTTGTCTTCTTTCTAAACCTTGCGCTCAGAGCAACAACTACAGCGGCCCTTTCTGGATCATCACTAGCAACCGACACATCAGCGCTATCAGAACCAGAAGTCCCTAAGGCTACGCTCACATCCGCTTGGTCGAGTAAAGAACTGTCTGTTTCTGGGTTTGCAATTACTCCAACCAAAGCACCCTTAGCCTGCTGACTTGAAACGAACATCGCCTTGAGTTCTGGAGATAGCTCTCCATAAACCTCTGAGATGTTTAGCTGCTCGGCTTTATGCTGAGCCGTTCCAGCAGAGTCCCCCGTGATTAGGCCAACCCGGATTCTCTCTTTAGCCACCAGATAGACAGCATCGACGGATGATTCTTTGACTACGTCAGTGAATCTAAGTATTCCTTCAAGAACCCCATCAACTACTACGCAAACAATTGAGTAGCCACTCTTTGTGCTCTCATCTGCATAGATAAGTTCTTGAACTTCCATTCGTATGTTTCGCTGTAATAAAAGAGCAGTTGATCCAACAAGAACACGTTTGCCAGAAACTACCCCTTCAACACCAAAGCCAGGGAACTCTCTGAACTCTTTAGGTTTTGTAATTCTTAAGCTTGAGTTTTCAGCTGACCTGGTTATCGCCTTGGCGAAAGCATGTTCCGAAAGAGATTCAACGCTTGCAGCAAGAGCCAATAGCTTGCTCTCATCTTTGAATGAAGTCTTTGTAGACAGCCGAACAGAGTTCACACCTTTAGGCAGTTCCGTGAGAACTCCACCTTTAGTGAACAGTAGAAGATTGACCTTGGCTAATTTCTCAAATGCAGCTCTACTTCGAATTACAACTCCTGATGTAAAAGCCAACCTAATGGTTCTTGAGAACCCGAATGGGACAACCAAAGCCAAGGCTTGGCTGTTTGTTAGAAGTAGACAAGCAGCAAACACCGTTAGAGCAGAAACAAGATTGAACTGCCCACCTGCGGATAAGACCACAGCGACAAGTGCGAAGACTAGGGTCACTGCTGGCCAATATTTGGCTAGAAGAGCAACTCTCTTCTCTTTTGCTGACGGTTGTGAACTAGCAAGAGTCACAAGTTCTTGTTCTTTAGGTGAACCAAATGGTTCAGTAATGAATCTTTTGATTCGTGCAGTAATCAGAAGATTTATGGCAACAAAAGCTAACGCAATTCCAAATTGAATCCAGAGATCCGCAGTAAAAATAGCTGCAACTAATAGAGCAAGGAGCGCTATAACGCTAACTCCAGTTTGGCTAATTACCTTAGCTAGAAGGCTTTTAGCCCTTGATGGCTCTTTGGTTTCGGTGTCCATAACCTTACAAGGTTACCTGAGCGACTAAGGTCAAAGCATGAAGATAACAAAGCAAGGTCATGCCTGTCTAATCTTTGAAGAAGCAGGCAAGAAGCTGGTTCTAGACCCTGGCGCTTACAGTGAACCGCAAGTAGGACTTACAGATGTGGTTGCAGTTGTAATCACCCATGCTCACGATGACCATTGCTTTGAGGCTCAGTTAGACCGACTACTTGAAACCAATCCAGACCTAATGATCTTTGGTCCTCCTCAGGTTTGCACTCGTCTTGCTAATTACAAAACAACTGCTGTATATCATGGCGATCACTACCCGGTTGGTCCATTCACCATTGAATTCATGGGTGATCTTCATGCTCAAATCCACCACAGCATTCCAGTGATAGAAAACAGAGCAGTTCTCATCAATGACAAGGTTTACTACCCAGGCGATTCCTTCACACTTCCAGATCGTGAAGTTGAATTACTAGCTGTGCCAACCAGTGCACCGTGGTTGAAGATTGGTGAAGTGATGGACTTTGTCTCAGCTATCAAACACAAGAAGTCAATCGCTACCCATAATGCTCTACTAAGTGATTTTGGACATGCCCTGAACAATGGTCGTGTCAAACAACTAACTGAGGCTCAAGGTGGAGAGTTCACCTATTTACTAAACGGTGAATCAATAGAGATTTAGTGCTCTTTCTCAAGTAGTTCTTGAGTCTTAGCTGCAATCAGTAACTTCAGAGTCTTATCGGTTACCTTTTCATCCCAAGCAAACCTAATTGCTGATTTATCTAGATCTCCCTGAGTCAAATCTTTAGCAACTCTTGCCACTAAAGAACCACTCAATAGATAAATGGAGTAGAAGTTCTTCCAAGCAGCAAAGGCTAAGAAGTTCTTGCCCTTGACCCGAATGGTTGGAAGTTGGTAACTGATAATCAGTTCTGGTTCTGCCTTGGCAAGTCTCACCATGCGGTCACGAAGCTCCAATAGAACAGCAGCTCTATCTGCCTCTAAAAGTTCAAAATAGAGATCTGCTTCATCTCGCTCAAGTTTTCGCATAGCCCTATTAAAGCAAAACAGTCAGACTTTAGAAGTCTGACTGTCAAAGCTGGGGTACCAGGACTCGAACCTAGAACAAATGAACCAGAATCACTCGTGTTGCCAATTACACCATACCCCAAGGGATTTTTGCTCCGAGCTTTCGCTCGACTCCCCATTCTACCTAGGACTATAAACCTCGAGCAAACAGGCTCAAACGAGCCAGGGTCTCTTCCTTGCCCAGAATCTCCATGGATTCAAACAACGGCGGTGAGATTCTCTTACCTGAGATTGCTGTTCTTAGCGGACCAAAGGCGTTTCTAGGCTTCTGGGCCATCTCTTCAATCAACTTCTGAGTGAGAACTTCTTGGATCTTTGCAGTCTCAAATTCAGCTAATCCTTCAAGAGAAGCGATAGCTGCCTCAGTGATTTCCCTACTATTTTCAGGTAATCCTGACTTGGCATCATCTTCAACGGTGATCTGATCTGCTGTTACAAACAAGAATGAAAGCATTGGAACTGCTTCAGAGAGAACAACGATTCTCTCCTGAATCAGAGGAGCTGCCTTAGTCAGAATTTCCATCTCAGCATCGGTAACAGTTGACCCTAGGACTCCTGCTGTTTGAAGATACGGAATGATTCGCTTAGTGAAATCTTCTAGACCCAAAAGTCTTAGGTGGCTTGCGTTGATAGAGTCTGCCTTTTTCTGGTCAAAGCGAGCAGGGTTAGGATTCACATCCTTCACATCAAAAGCCTTCACCATCTCATCAAGTGAGAAGACATCTCTATCTGCACTAATGCTCCAACCTAGAAGAGCAAGGTAGTTCAATAGTCCTTCTGGAATAAAGCCACGGTCTCTGTGGTGGAAGAGGTTAGATTCAGGATCTCTCTTAGAGAGCTTCTTGTTTCCTTCTCCCATAACAAAAGGAAGGTGACCAAACTGTGGAATGAACTTAGTGATACCTGCTTCATACATGGCGTTATAAAGAGCAATCTGTCTAGGAGTTGAGGACAAAAGGTCTTCACCTCTGAGCACATGGGTAATACCCATCAACGCATCATCAACAGGGTTCACCAAAGTATAAAGAGGCTGACCATTAGGTCTAACCACAACAAAGTCAGGGAATGATCCAGCCGGGAAAGTGATCTCTCCACGAACTAGGTCATTGAATGTGATGTCAACATCTGGAACACGCAAACGAAGAGCAGGAGATCTTCCCTCTGCTTTATAGGCAGCCTTTTGTTCTTCAGAGAGGTCTCTTTCAGAGTTGTCATAACCTAGCTGAACAGCTCTCCCGTTAGCCTTGTTTCTCTCGTCTATCTCTTCACCAGTCAGGAAGCTCTCATAGATGTGTCCTGAAGCCTTTAGCTTCTCAATAACCTCAAGGTAGATGTCTGTGCGCTCTGACTGTCTATATGGTTCATTAGGTCCCCCAACACCAACACCTTCATCCCAGTTCAAACCCAACCAGCGAAGACCATCAAGAATCATTTCAAATGATTCTTCGCTGTCTCTCTCAGCATCAGTGTCTTCAATACGGAAAACAAAGGTTCCACCGGTGTGACGAGCATAAGCCCAGTTAAACAAGGCTGTTCTCACTAGTCCAACGTGTGGTGTTCCAGTAGGAGAAGGACAGAAACGGACTCTGACATCAGATCCAGAAGCTGTAGTGAAAGGTGCAGTAATTAGGTTTGTCATAACTAGACAAGTCTAGGCGACAGGGTTAGTTAGAGTCCCGATGCCTTCAATGCTTATCTCAACTGATTGACCAGACTCTATCTGGCCTATGCCAGCAGGAGTTCCAGTGAGAATTACATCTCCAGGCATAAGTGTTATTGCTTGAGACACATGCTGGATGATCTTAGGAACCTTATGGATCAGCATGTCTATGGATGAATGCTGTCTAACTTCGCCATCAACACGGGTCTCTAGTAGTTGACCATCAACCACAAACTCTGTTTCAACCCAAGGACCAAGTGGGCAGAAGGTATCAAAGCTCTTAGCTCTGGTCCACTGACCATCTTTGTCTTGAATGTCTCTAGCTGTCACATCGTTGGCGATGGTGAAACCCCAGACATAATCCAGTGCCTTATCTTCAGGAACATCTTTGGCGACTTGACCGATAACGATTGCTAGTTCACCTTCGTGATCCACTCGCTCAGATATTTTTGGCAAGACAATTGCTTCGCCAGGACCGATAACTGTGGTCAGTGGCTTGATAAAGATAAGTGGCTCGGTAGGGAGCTCTCCCCCCATTTCAGCAGCATGATCTGCATAGTTCTTACCAATACAAATGATCTTGCTAGTTGGAAGAACTGGTGGGAGTAGTTGAACGTCCTTTAGAGGAATTCTCTCCCCTGTTGTGTCATAGCCCTGGAAAATTGGATGACCTCTAAAGACAACTACTTCAGGCCCATCCACCACACCCCAAGAAAGCTTGTCTTGGACTATGAACTTTGCAATTCTCATTAGCTAAGTTTTACAAGCCAGTTGTGACGGTCTTCGATTAGACCGTATTGAATGCCCGTTAGCTCTTCACGAAGTGAAGTGGTTAGAACACCTGGTTCTGGGTTTTCAGGGCCAATGTTTCCAAGCCTTGACTTGAACTGACCAACTGGAGTAATTACAGCAGCAGTTCCACAAGCAAATACTTCAGTGATCTCACCTGAGTTATAGCCTTCACGAACCTCATCTAATGTCACTGCTCTTTCTTCAACAGAAATGTTTCTGTCCTTGAGTAGCTGAATGATTGAGTCTCTAGTGATACCTCTAAGAATGGTTCCATCAAGAGATGGTGTAACTACGTGACCATCTTTGTATACGAAGAAGACATTCATGCCACCTAGTTCTTCGATGTAGGTGTGAGTCTCTGCATCTAGGAATAGCACCTGAGAACAGCCGTTCTCATAGCCTTCACCTTGAGCTAGCAAGCTAGCTGCATAGTTTCCACCGGTCTTAGCTTCACCAGTTCCATAACGTCCTGCTCTTGCTGAATCCAAAGCGATCCAGATACTTACTGGCTTTAGTCCACCTGTGAAGTAAGGACCAACTGGAGATGCAATCACTCGGTATTCAGCTCTTTGAGCTGCTCTAACACCCAGGAAGTTCTCTGCTGCTATTTCAAAAGGTCTGAAGTAGAGAGTCTTTTCGTTTACTGGCTTTGGAACCCAGGCTGCATCAACTGAGATAAGTGCTCTTAAGCTCTCGACGAATAGATCAATTGGTAATTCAGGCAATGCCATGCGGTGAGCAGACTTTTGTAATCTTGCTCCATTAGCTTCAGGTCTAAAGGTATGAATAGAACCATCTTGGTGTCTATAAGCCTTGATGCCTTCAAAGATTTCTTGACCGTAGTGCAGAACAGCACTTGAAGGGTCCATCATGATTGGCCCATAAGGCTCAACTCTGGCATTCTGCCAGCCGCCATCTTTAGTCCACTCGATGATTACCTGGTGGTCTGTGAAGTTCACACCAAACGCTGGGTTTTCAAGAAGAGCTTCACGCTTGTCATCTGCCATTGGGTGATCAGATTTGATGATCTTGAATTCCATGTTGTCTCTTTCTAGAGTTGGGCGAAAATACTTTGGGCTATCTCAGCGGTGCTTCTCTTGCTATCGCCTCTTGCAGCTAGATCAATAGCAACAGCTCTTTCAATTCTTGCGGCAGCAACAGGGTTACCTAGGTAATCCAACAACATCGCAGCAGATAGAACAGCTGCTGTTGGATCAGCTAAACCCTTACCAGCAATGTCAGGAGCAGATCCGTGAACTGGTTCAAACATTGAAGGGAACGCTCCAGTTGGGTTGATGTTTCCTGAAGCAGCAATACCAATGCCACCACCGATAGCAGCAGCAAGGTCAGTCAAAATATCACCAAACAGGTTGTCTGTGACAATCACATCGAATCTCTCTGGGTCGGTAACCATAAAGATGGTTGCAGCATCAATGTGTTGGTAATCAACAGTTACTGCTGGGAATTCTTTAGCAACCTCATCAACAGTTCTCTGCCATAGCCAACCAGCATTTACTAGCACGTTGTGCTTGTGAACAAGGGTTAGCTTCTTACGCTCACGGTTAGCTGCTAACTCAAATGCATATCTAACAGTTCTTTCAACACCGAACTTGGTGTTCACTGAAGTTTCGTTGGCTACTTCGTTTTCTGTGCCAACACGAATAGCTCCACCGTTACCAACGTAAGCACCTTCGGTGCCTTCACGAACAACAACAAAATCAATGTTGCCTGGCTCTGCCAACGGGCTAATAACACCTGGGTATAGCTTGGTTGGGCGAAGGTTGATGAAGTGATCAAAGCTGAATCTAAGTTTTAGTAGTAGTCCACGCTCTAGAACTCCAGATGGAACACTTGGGTCACCAATAGCTCCAAGCAAGATTGCATCATGGCTCTTTAGAGACTCCATGTCCTTATCGGTAAGAATTTCACCAGTAGCTGCATATCTCTTAGCACCTAGGTCATATTCAGTAGTTACAAACTCAACACCTGAACCACGAGTAGCTAGGTTCATAGCCTCTAGAGCTACTGCTGTGACCTCAGGACCAATTCCGTCGCCACCGATGACACCTATGTTTATTTGCTTAGACACTTGAGATTATTCCTACTCGTTTTCTATAACTTTACTTGTTAGCAGTATCTCTGGAGGGGTCTCTTAGCCAATAAAACTAAGGTAACTGAAGGTTTTAGGCCTTCTTTAGTCTGAATCTGACCATCTCGGTTCTCTAGAACCTCAATCTCAAGGCCTGTATCTGCCATAGCTGCTGTGATGGTTTCAACATTAGGCAGAACCTCTGGGTTCCTAGGACCACCGAAGCCACCTTCAAGATTGTCTCTTGAGTGCCATACGCCAACCATTGTTCCACCTGGTGCCACATGGCCACTAAGTCTTTGAATAGATTCAGCTAAGTCAGATTCTGGAATCTGAAGGTAAGCAATGACTGCAAGCTCAACTGGGCTTAGCTTAGGAACGAAGTTTTGACCATCAGAGCAGGTTGCTAAGCAGTTATCTGAAACACCTTCTTCTTTAGCAAACTGCAAATACTTATCTAGAGCAACTTGAGAGAAGTCAATGTTCTCAACCTGCCAACCACGTTTAGCTAACCAAACGCTGTTTCTACCTTCACCACCGGCTAGATCAATAGCCTTCTTGTTGGTTCCATCAAGATCTTTACAGAACTCAACAACAAATCTGTTTTCTACCTTGGTATAGATGAACTCTTCAGTTGAATACTTTTCATCCCAAGTGCTTGAATCCATTACTTGTTCACTTTCAATGGAAGAACATTCTGAGCATCAGCGAATGTGCCAACGTTTATGACGTCATTGAAGCCCAGTTCTCTCATCTCCAAGACAGCTTGGGTTACCTGCTCTGCAGTTTCACCGTATATGTAGATTGTGCCCTCATTCTCCAGAGTGGCAGCTTCGGCACTGAAGCCTCCGCTTTCCATTTCAATGTTTATTGCCCCTACCATGTGGGACTTGTTGTATTCCTCGGCTAAGCGAGTATCAATAATGGCTGTTACGTTATCCATGCTGAGCTTGGCAGGAGCACATGCACTCAAGGTAGTTAGCAAAACTAAGGCTAGAAGTGCAGCTACTGAAGCCTGAACTTTCTTCATTTCAACCCTTTCAAGTTCGTGTTTCAAGAATAGCCCAACGAGATTTAGTTAATATAGAAGAAACGATAGGAGCCCTCATGGCAACCGAAGTAACCCTAGATGAACTAGCCGATGTAATTGATCGAGGAGGCTTCGTTCTTGATGTAAGAGAAGACCATGAGTGGCAAGAAGGACACGTTCCTAACGCTCACCACATTCCTATGAACGAGGTTGGCGACAACCTAGACAAGCTAGATGATGGTGCAAGAATCTTCATCATCTGTCGTTCAGGTGGAAGATCTATGACAGTGGCTAATTACCTAGAAGCCCAGGGCTACGACGTAGTTTCAGTAGCCGGTGGCACAGATGGTTGGGCTAGCTCAGGCCGAGACTTGTCTTTCGAAGACTCTCTTTAGTCAAGCTTTAGATCAATAGCTTTCAGAACGTCTGCTTCAATAGCAACGCGAACCGCCTCTAGAACATCAGCATCGACCTTAGAGTCAACGGTGATGACAGATAGAGCTTTACCGCCCTTAGAGTTTCTAGCAATCTGCATAGCAGCGATGTTGATGTTGTTCTCAGCAAATGCTTTTCCATAAACAGCAACGATGCCTGGTCTATCTGCATAAACCATCATCACTAGGTGCTCTGCCATGGCTAGTTCAACGTCATAGCCATTTAGGTTCACAATCTTCTGCTGAAGCTTAGGCCCAATAACTGTTCCTGAAACAGAAGATGTTGTTCCATCAGCAAGGACTGCTCTAATGGTGGTTACATTTCTGTATTCATCGCTATTTGAATCAACAGAGAGCTTTACTTCGACTCCCCTAGATTCAGCCATAAGAGGTGCATTCACATAAGACACTTGCTCAGTAACAGCGTTCTGATAGAAGCCCTTTAGACCAGCAAGCTTTAGAACAGAAACATCAAGAGATGCAATCTCTCCTCTAACTTCAACTTCAATAGAACTTACATTGCCACCTGAAATAGCAAACAACAGTTGACCCATGTTTTCCATTAGTGAAATACCAGGTCTAACAGCAGCATCAATAACTCCACCTGCAACGTTCACAGCATCAGGAACTAGATCTCCTGCAAGAGCAAGTCTTACGCTCTTGGCAACAGAGATACCTGCCTTCTCCTGAGCTTCATCAGTAGAAGCTCCAAGGTGAGGGGTAACAATTATGTTTTCTAGTTCTAGAAGAGGTGAACCTGTTGGCGGTTCATTGACGAATACGTCTAGTCCTGCTCCAGCAATTCGGTTTGACTTCAATGCAGCGTAGAGAGCATCTTCGTCGATGATGCCACCGCGAGATGCGTTAACAATACGAAGGTTTGGTTTAGCAATTGCAAACTCTTCTGTGCTGATAAGCCCAGTAGTTTCTGGAGTCTTAGGGATATGAATAGTAATGAAGTCAGATCTCTTCATTAGATCTTCAAGAGAAACAAGTTCAACACCCATCTGCTCTGCTCTTACCTGAGTTACATAAGGGTCATAACCAATCAGAGTTGTTCCAAAGCCACTTAGTCTTTGAGCAACAAGAGTTCCAATGCGACCAAGACCAACTATTCCAATGGTCTTTTCATAAAGTTCAACACCGGTGAACTTAGATCTCTGCCACTTACCTGCCTTTAGAGATGCGTTAGCATCTGGCACAAATCGAGCTAGAGAGAAGATGTGGGCGATAGCTAGTTCAGCTGCTGAAATAACGTTTGAGGTTGGAGCATTCACAACCATCACACCTGCATTGGTTGCTGCTTTGATATCTACGTTGTCTAGACCAACACCTGCACGAGCAATAACCTTCAGGTTAGGAGCTGCTGCAATAGCTTCCTCATCAACCTGAGTAGCTGATCTAACCAAGATTGCATTAGCGGTAGCAAGAGCTTCTAGAAGTGCCTTGCGATCAGTGCCATCAACATTACGCACTTCAAAGTCTGGCCCTAGAGCTTCAACGGTTGCAGGTGAAAGCTCTTCAGCAATAAGAACAATTGGTTTAGCCAAGGTAAAGATCCTCGAAGTTAGTTGGGTTGGATGTTTGCTGCCACAGCGAAGCGTGCTTCAATCTTACCCAAGCCATGACTAGTCTTTTACTGTGAATGAACGTATCTTCTATGCCGCTATCTCAAGCGATGGCTATCTATCAGGCCCTAATGGAGACATGTCCTGGGCTGAAAAGTACCTATCTTCAGGCGAAGACTACGGGTATTTCAACTTAGTAAGCACTTCATCAGCAATCCTGCAGGGCCGAGCAACCTTTGACTTTGAGATCGAAAGCGGTGTTCAAGGCCCTAGACCTCTCCCCACCTATGTCCTCACTCATATCCCAGAACTCTACGAAAACGTAGTCCAAGAGAACATCTATTTCACCGGAGGTGAAATAGAACGAGTAGTTGAACTAATTGAAGAGAACCACCCAGGCAGACTATTTGTGATGGGTGGAGCGGATGTAGTTAGACAACTCCTAGATGCAAAGCTAATCACCACCATGAGACTGTTTGTCTGTCCCGAAGCAATAGGCGATGGAACTCCTGCGTTTGAAAGTGATTCCATTTATGACAACTTCAAGCTCACTGATGAGAAGCAATATGCCTCAGGCATCATTGAAGAGGTCTACCAACTCAACGCTTAAGAAGAAAAGCCCCCGTCTTTGGACGAGGGCTTTACCTTGTAAATCTTTAACGAGCTGCTTTGCCCTCTTCATAATCATCTGAGTTCTTGATCCAAGAGAAAAGCTTACGTAGGCTACGGCCAACTGCTTCGATTGGGTGAGCCTCACCCTTTGCTCTAAGAGCTAGGAACTCTGGAGCTCCTGCGTCCTGGTCAGCAACGAAACGGTTAGCAAATGTTCCATCCTGAATGTCAGTTAGAACATCGCGCATACGCTCTTTAACCTCTGGGCCAATAACTCTTGGACCTGAGATGTAGTCGCCGTATTCAGCTGTGTCAGAAACTGACCAACGCTGCTTAGCAATTCCACCTTCATACATAAGGTCAACAATTAGCTTTAGCTCGTGAAGGACTTCGAAGTAAGCAACCTCTGGCTGGTAACCAGCTTCGATTAGAGTTTCGAAACCGTACTGAACCAACTGTGATGCTCCACCACAAAGAACAGCCTGCTCACCGAATAGGTCAGTTTCTGTTTCTTCAGTGAAAGTTGTCTTGATAGTTCCAGCTCTGGTTCCACCAATAGCTTTTGAGTAAGAAAGAGCTAGATCAAGTGCGTGACCTGTGAAGTCCTGCTCAACAGCAACTAGGTTAGGTACTCCTCTGCCGTCCTGGTATTCACGACGAACGATGTGTCCTGGACCCTTAGGTGCAACTAGGAATACATCAACATCTGCTGGTGGCTTGATGAAGCCGTAACGGATTGAGAATCCGTGACCGAAGACAAGTGCTTTACCTGCAGTTAGGTTAGGGGCGATCTCGTTTGCATAGATGTCTCTCTGACGAGGGTCTGGTGCAAGAATCATGATTACATCTGCCCACTGAGCTGCCTCTGCAACGCTTAGAACCTTAAGTCCTGCTTGCTCTGCTTTTGCCTTGCTTGCAGATCCTTCTTTAAGACCAACAACAACATCAACGCCTGAATCCTTCAGGTTTAGTGAGTGCGCGTGTCCCTGAGAACCGTAACCAATTACAGCTACCTTCTTTGCCTGGATTAGCGATAGATCGGCATCTTTGTCGTAAAAGATTTCAGCCATTTGTTTTCTCCTTGTTTTGTGTTTTTGAAATTACTTCAGAATCTTCTCGGAAATTGACTTTGAACCTCGCCCAATAGCCAATACACCTGACTGCACCAATTCCTTGATGCCGAAAGGCTCGAGAACTTTAAGAAATGCTTGAAGTTTTGCTGTTTCGCCAGTGACTTCAATGATTAAAGAATCGCTCACAACATCGATGACGCGAGCACGGAATAAGGTTACCGCTTCTAGCACCTGAGATCTGGTTGAAGCATCGGTTTTTACCTTTATAAGCATGTGATCGCGCTGCACAGTAGTCTCAGGCTCTAGTTCAACAACCTTGATTACGTTGATCAACTTGTTTAGCTGCTTAGTGACCTGCTCCAAAGGAAGGCCTTCTACGCTAACCACAACAGTGATACGAGATAGTCCTTCTACTTCAGTAGTTCCTACAGCCAAAGACTCAATGTTGAATCCACGACGAGCGAATAGACCGGCTACGCGAGTTAGTAGACCTGGACGGTCTTCTACTAGAAGAGATAGTACGTGCTGTGACATTTACTCCTCCTCCCCTTCTTCCCAGACGGGTCTGGTGTCTCGGGCGAACTGAACCGCATCGTTAGATAGACCAGCTGGAACCATAGGCCAAACCATTGCATCTCTACCAACAATGAAGTCAATAACTACTGGACGGTCGTTAGTTTCGATAGCTAGCTTGATAGCAGCATCAACATCTTCTTCTTTTTCAACTCTGATACCAAGGCAGCCATATGCTTCAGCTAACTTCACAAAGTCAGGAACCATGATGGTGTCTGTTCCAGTGTTCAAATCTGTATTTGAATATCTTGAGTTGTAGAACAGTGTCTGCCACTGTCTAACCATTCCAAGAGAAGAGTTGTTAATGATGGCAACCTTGATTGGAATGTTGTTGATGGTGCAGGTAGCTAACTCTTGGTTAGTCATCTGGAAACAACCATCGCCATCAATAGCCCAAACTAGACGCTCTGGTTCGGCAACCTTGGCACCCATGGCAGCAGGAATTGAATAACCCATAGTTCCAGCTCCACCTGAGTTCAACCATGAGTTAGGACGTTCATACTTGATGAACTGAGCTGACCACATCTGGTGTTGACCAACACCAGCAGCAAATACAGCTTCTGGTCCTGATATTTCACCAATACGGCTAATTACATACTGAGGTGACATCTTGCCATCATCTGGCTGGGTATAGCCAAGTGGGTAGCGAGTACGAAGATCATTTAGGAATGTCCACCACTCAGCAATGTCTGGCTTAGTTCCCTTTAGCTCTGAAATTAGTTCTGCATTTAGTTCAGTTAGAACTTCTTTAACATCGCCAACGATTGGAACATCAGCAAAACGAATCTTGCCAATTTCAGCTGGATCAATATCTACGTGAATAACTTTTGCTCCAACAGCAAATGTCTTTACTTGACCTGTAACTCTGTCATCAAATCTTGCACCAAGAGTAATTAGCAGATCGCTTTTCTGCAAAGCAGTAACAGCTGGAACAGTTCCGTGCATACCTGGCATACCTAGGTTCTGCTCGTTTGAATCTGGGAAAGCGCCTCGTGCCATCAATGTGGTAACAACAGGTGCACCAATAATCTTTGATAGTTCTAGAAGTTCTTTAGAAGCTCCCGCTCTAATTACGCCACCACCAACATACAAAACAGGACGCTTTGCTTCTTTAATCATTTGAGCTGCAGCTTGAACCTGCTTACCGTGAGGCTTTGTAACTGGCTTATAGCCAGGAAGATCTACTTTTGGGGGCCAGATGAATTCCATCTTTCCAACTTGAGCATCCTTAGCAATGTCAACAAGAACAGGTCCTGGTCTACCAGTAGTTGCAATTAGAACTGCAGCAGCTAGAACACCTGGAATATCTTGTGCCTTAGTAACTAAGAATGAGTGCTTGGTAATTGGCATAGTGATACCAACGATGTCTGCTTCTTGGAAAGCATCGGTACCAATGGAAGTTGAGTTAACCTGACCGGTGATTGCAAGAAGTGGAACAGAGTCCATGTGTGCATCAGCAATAGCTGTTACTAGGTTGGTTGCCCCAGGCCCTGAGGTAGCGATACAAACACCAAGTTTTCCTGAAGAAGATGCATATCCTTCTGCAGCGTGACCTGCACCTTGTTCGTGACGAACAAGGATGTGTCTGATCTTTGTTGAATCCATTAGTGGGTCATAGGTAGGCAGGATTGCTCCACCAGGTAAACCGAAGATATCGGTTACCCCTAGTAGCTCAAGGCTTCTAACGATTGCCTGAGCACCTGTTAACGTTTCGTGCGCCATATTCATCCTTGTTTCATAAAACCTTTGAGGCCCGAACTAACTGCAGTAAGCGCCTTCAGATGCTGAATGCACTAACTTTAGATATTTAGCAAGGACGCCGCGGGTATATTTGGGTGCCAAAGGTACCCATTGAGTT
>JBIIPK010000020.1:0-18939 GCA_044342685.1 Rhodoluna sp. | reverse complement strand
ATCCAGATTCCACCTGGCCCAAGACTTGGATCTATTGTTCTTGAGGCCAAGGATCTGCAAAAAGGTTTTGAAGGAAGATCTCTAATTAGCGGCCTAACTTTCTCTCTTCCAAGAAACGGAATTGTTGGAGTCATTGGACCTAACGGTGTTGGTAAATCAACATTGTTCAAAACCATTGTTGGTTTAGAGCCACTAGATGGGGGAGAGCTAAAGATTGGAGAAACAGTAAGCATTTCTTATGTTGACCAATCACGTGGTGGCATTGACCCAAACAAGACTTTGTTTGAAGTTGTTTCTGACGGTCTTGATTTCCTTCAGGTTGGAAACGTAACTGTTCCTTCAAGAGCATATGTTGCGGCCTTCGGATTCAAAGGTCCTGATCAGCAGAAGCCAGCAGGAGTTCTTTCTGGTGGTGAGAGAAACCGTTTGAATCTAGCTTTGACCTTGAAGCAGGGTGGAAACCTATTGCTTCTCGATGAGCCAACAAACGACTTGGATGTTGAAACCCTAGGTTCACTTGAGAATGCTCTATTGGAGTTCCCTGGCTGTGCTGTTGTTATCACGCACGATAGATGGTTCCTCGACAGAGTTGCATCACACATCCTTGCCTACGAAGGCACAGACGATAACCCTGACCAGTGGTACTGGTTCGAAGGAAACTTCGAAGGTTATGAAGAGAACAAGATTGCTCGTCTAGGACCAGAGGCTGCGAAGCCTCATCGTTCAACCTATAGAAGATTGACTAGAGACTAGTCCTTGTCGATGAAAAATAGTTTCGTTTTACCTAGCAATGCGGATGTTATTGATCTTGGCAAATACCTAGATAGAGCTAATCGAATGGACCCTAAGGGTGCTGTTCGACTTAGAGCTTATGGTGATGTGCTAACTGTTTACGTGGCACCTATCTTTAGCGGCGACTATGAGGAAGATTCACCAATAGTTCTTGGGCTAAGAACCCTTCAGCTAGCGGAGGCAACCGAGTTTGACCTAACAGTTTTGATTTCAGATTTGCTAGCAAGAGTGAACTCTGTTGCTGCAGGTGAAGTGCAAGAAGAGCAACTAAGCCTTTCAGATCGTCTACTGAACCTAACTGGCAAAGGTCCTTCTAAAGAGAATCAGATTTACTTAGATTTTGATTTGGTTGAAGTTTCTTGGAGCACGGAGACCCCAACTAGAACTGGATGGGAGTTCGGTGGAGAAATACCGGAATCTGAACTAACCGAGATTGCTCGTAAGGGAATCGCTGAAGTTTCTGAAACTCTTCCATCATCAGTTGGTGGGCCTATCGCTGCTCGAGTGAGAAGTGAGATATGGGGAAGAGCTTTTGACTATAAATTCCCATTACCAATGGGTTCAGCATTTGTTGCTGCTGGTTTAGGTTTTCTCACTGAAGGTGAAATTGTGCCTTGGTATGTTTCTGGTGACTGGGTGAGACTAAGTTCTGAGCACGGACACGTGCTTGCTAGATTCGCGAAAGACTACGTACCTCTAAAGGCTTAGTCATCCATTGTGTTGAGCATGGCTGTTGCTGCTCTGTCGAGATAAGCCCACATCTGAGCATGATACAAATCAGGAAGTTCCTGGGCTACTAGGGCAGCTTCCATGTGTGTAAGCCATGCTGCTCTTGCTGCTGGATTGATTTTGTATGGCTGGTGTCTCATGCGAAGACGAGGGTGTCCTCTTTGCTCTTGATAGGTAGTAGGCCCACCCCAGTATTGCTCTAGGAATAGCTGTAGGCGTTCTTGTGCTGGACCTAAGTCTTCTTCCGGATACATAGGTTTCAGGATTGGATCTTGGGCGACACCCTCATAAAATTTTGCACACAGTTTTCTAAAGAACTCTTTGCCACCAACAAGTTCATAGATGTCACCCTCGACATTTGATCCAGTTTGGTGAGTGAGTCGAACGGTTTCAACTCTTTCTCTGTCTTCGAACTGCTCTTCAGTCATTAGTTCTTTACGTTGACGTAAATGGCGTTAGATGTAGGAGCTAACTTGATGTTGGCCCTATCAAACTCTTCCTTGACTGCCAAGCGTAGTTTGCGAGCTACATCATCTTTATCTTCAGGCTTAGTCTTTTGAACTAAACGAAGAACAATCTCATCGCCAGAGAGGGAATTGATTCCCCAGATCTCAGGTTCGCCAAGAGCTTTGCCATCAATGCTCTTGGCTGCTTTGATAAGGGCTTCTTGAGCCTTAGAAATGTTCGACTTGTATTCGATGGCAACATCTAGAACTGCACGTGCCCAACCTTGAGATTGATTACCAACACGCATGATCTCACCATTACGGACAAACCACAGAGTTCCTTCAAGGTCTCTCACCTGAGTTACTCGAAGACCAACGCTTTCGACTACACCTTCTGCTTGACCTAGGTCAACAAAGTCACCAACACCGTATTGGTCTTCAAAGACGATGAATAAACCAGAGATTAGATCCTTAACCAATGACTGCGCTCCGAAACCAAGACCAGCACCCAAGATACCTGCACCAGCAACTATTGCTCCTGCTGATACTCCCACCTCAGTAAGTGCAATGCTGATGACTGCGAAAGATAAACCCCAGGTCGCTAGGTTTCCCAATACAGAGGCGATGGTTTCAGTTCTTTGCAGTAGACGAGCTTGAGCTAAAGGAGATGACTCTTTGGTCATTCCGTCGATCTTCCGAACACTCTTTGATACTGAACTAACCACTCTGTTGATAGCCAACTGGAGCAGACCGCGGACGACAAGTGCAGCAACAATGCTTAACAAAATGCGAAGTCCAGGACCCCATTCTGCATAGAAGCTAACTAGCCATGCTGGCATTTGCTATCCGCCTTTTCTTTTTTGAACTATCTGTCTTGCGTTTGTACTTTTAGTGCTCTGTCGATCGGGTCAAGGTTTTCAACCAGCAATCTTCTAAGAGCAGGAATAGCAACAACCTCAGGGGTCTCTAAGAACTTTCTTGTCTTCTCTGCCAGCTCTGTTGTTGCAAGTGAGATTGGATACAAGTTCACAATCGCATACTCAGCCATCTTGAAAGTCTTTGAGTTCCAGATCTTCAAGACATCAGCAAAGTACTTGTCAACAAAAGGTGCTAGTAGTTCAGCAGTTGCTCCTCTTTGGAAACCAAGAGTTGAATACTGAAGGATTGTGTTTGACCACTCATCAGTTTCAACTGCTGTATGCCAAGTCTTAGCCTTGGATTCCGCAGTTGGGATTGCAGCCTTTGCAAGAGCTGCAGCCTTCTGTCCGTTAGCGGTGTTATCGGTTGCCAACATGGCATCAATCTCAGCTTCATCGGCTGAACCTGCAGCAACTAGTCCAGTTAGAAGGTCCCACTTCAAGTCAGTGTCGATTTCACGACCAGCAAGTTTCTCTGATCCTGAAAGTAGACCACGTAGAGCAGCAGTGTGCTCATCGTTTGATGCGAAGCGAGGTAAGTACTTTAGGAACTGAAGCTGGGCTTCTGATCCTGCTTCGGCACTTCTAGCCATATCAATAAGTGCATCAGCAATCTTGACCTTGTATTCCAAACGGTTTTCAGGCTTTAGATACATGCTCTGAACTGTTACCAACTGGTTCAGAAGAGTCATCATCGCTGTTGCGTTTGATTCGGTTGCGATGTTCTTCAGCACTAGGTGGATAAAGTCCTTTGGATCTGCTTCTGCATCTCTTGTTGAATCCCATGCAGCTCCCCATAGCAGAGCCCTTGCAAGTGAGTCATCAACAACAGCTAGGTTGTGCAGAGTGGTCTGCCATGATCTGTCATCTAGACGTAGCTTGGCGTAAGCCAAGTCTCCATCGTTTAGAAGAATGAGGTCAGGACGCTTGGTTCCTACAAGTGCTGGAACTTCTGTCTTTGCTCCATCGATATCAATCTCAACTCGGTGAGTTAGAACTACTTTTCCATCTACCAAGTTGTAGTAACCAATGCCTAGACGGTGTGGTCTAAGAGTTGGGTAGTCAACGTGGTGTGACTGAAGTACTGAGAATGAAGTCACATTGCCTTCTGAATCTTCATCAAGCTCTGCTCGAAGAGTGTTGACACCAGATGTTTCTAGCCACAGCTTTGACCATTCACGAAGTTCTCTTCCTGAAGTTAGTTCAAGCTCGGTTAGAAGATCCACTAGCTCTGCGTTAGCGAAGGCGTGCTTCTTGAAGTAAGAGGCAAGACCCTTCATGAAGTTCTCCTGACCTACCCAGGCAACAAGTTGTCTAAGAACAGATCCACCCTTTGCGTATGTAATTGCATCGAAGTTAACCTGAACATCTTCTAGGTCTCTGATGTTCGCTACAACTGGGTGAGTAGAAGGCATCTGGTCTTCGCGGTATGCCCATGACTTCTCGTGAGAAGCAAATGTAGTCCAAGCTTCCTTATATTCGCTAGCTTCTGCGGTTGCTAGGTATGAAGCGTATTCAGCGAAAGACTCGTTTAGCCATAGGTCATTCCACCAACGCATTGTTACTAGATCTCCGAACCACATGTGTGCAAGTTCGTGAAGAACTGTAATGATTCTTCTTTCCTTGATGAAGCCGTTGACTGCTCCACGGAATACATAGGTTTCGGTGATTGTTACGGCCCCTGCGTTTTCCATTGCTCCAGCGTTGAAGTCAGGAACGAATAGTTGGTCATACTTCTCAAACGGGTATGGATAATCAAACTGTTCTTCGAAGAATACGAAACCTTCTTTAGTCTTTTCGAAGATGTAGTCAGCATCAATGTATTTAGCTAGTGATGAACGACCAAAAACTCCAAGCGGAATTGTTCGGCCATCGCTACTGGTTAGCTCGTCACGCCATTCTGAATATGGACCTGCGATAAGGGCTGTGATGTATGAGGAAATTCTTGGGGTTGGAGCGAATACCCAAACAGAACTTCCGTCTCCTCTTTCAACAGGAGTAGGTGTAGTTGAGTTTGAAATCATCTTCCAGCTGCTAGGACCTGTGACAGTGAACTGGAAAGTTGCCTTTAGGTCTGGCTGCTCGAAAACAGCGAACATTCTTCTTGAGTCTGGAACCTCGAACTGGGTATAAAGGTAAACCTCGTTGTCCACTGGGTCAACAAATCTGTGTAAACCTTCACCGGTGTGCATGTAAGGGTTGTCGCTAACCACAACTAGCTCGTTGTTAGCTTCAAGGTTGTCTAGCTGGATTCGAATGCCATCAGCAACTGTTACATCTAGGTCTTTGCCATTTAGGGTAACTCTGTGGACCTTCTGGGTGATGGCATCAATGAAGGTGGATGCTCCTACCTGGTTGCTTGTGAACTTCACGGTGGTTGTGGCCCCAAAGACTTCTTCACCTCGCATAAGGTCTAGCTCAACGGTGTAGGAAGACACTTCCAAAAGTTCGGCACGCTCGGCGGCTTCAATTCGGGTGAGGTTCTCAGCAGGCATTACAACTCCTAGGTCAGGTTTATTTCAATAGCAACTAGCCTAGTATTGACCAACAACACTGCTAGAAGGTTTTTAAGATGCGTATTCACATAGCCACAGATCACGCGGGTCTAGAACTCAGCCATTTCCTGATTCAGGAGCTAAAGGCCACAGGCCACGAGGTCTTTGACCACGGGCCTAAAAAGTATGACCCACTGGATGATTACCCAAGTTTCTGCATAACTGCCGCTTTGGCGGTGAGAGCTGATGAGGAAGCTGGCAATCAGGCGCTAGGGATTGTTTTGGGTGGATCTGGTAACGGTGAACAAATTGCCGCCAACAAGGTTCAGGGCATTAGGGCAGCTCTGGTCTGGAACATAGATACTGCCAAGCTTGCTCGCCAACACAATGACGCCAATGTGGTCGCTGTTGGAGCAAGGCAGCATTCTCAAGAAGAAGTCTTGGAACTGATCAAGGCGTTCATTGCTGAACCTTTCTCTCAGGATGAAAGACACATCAGAAGAATTGGCAAGATTGCTACCTACGAACAAACCTCGGAAATCCTTTAGGAAAAGCAAAAACCTAAATGCCTGAGGGTCACTCCGTTCAAAGATTTGCCAATGACTTCAATAAGAAGTTCAAGGGTTCGGTCGTTCGCGTTGATTCTCCTCAAGGTCGTTTCTCGTCAGAAGCCAAACTCATTGATGGTCAGATACTTCTCGGAGCAAAGGCAATCGGGAAACAGATGTTTCTAAAATTCGACAATGGTCTTACCTGTCGAATTCATTTGGGTATTTACGGCAAGTGGCGATTCACCGAAGACCTAGACCAAGTGATGCCGGGTCAAGTTAGGGTCAGGTTCTTCAACGAAGCATTCCTAGCCGATCTTCGAGGTCCAACCATCTGTGAAGTCATAGACAGAAGAGCTGTAAAAGAGATTGAGAATCGTCTAGGGCCAGATCCCACTAACTCTGATCCAAGAGGTCTTCATAAACAAAGGTTTATTGAACGAGTGAGTTCCTCAGCTAGTCCAATCGGAATACTGCTCATGAATCAAGAGGTCATCAGCGGTATTGGAAACGTCTATCGAGCAGAGATTCTCTTCCGAGCGCAGATAAGCCCACATGCACCAGGGAAGTCTCTGACCGTTGAACAGATTGAAGATATTTGGACCGATACGGTGAAGCTCATGAAAGTTGGGGTTGCCACCGGATTTATGACCACTAGGGAAGATCGCCTAAAAAAGAGGACTGCAAAGGTTGATCGGAACTACGTATACAAGAGGCAGGGGGAGAGATGCCTTCGCTGCGATGGAATAGTCCAGATAGAACTTATGGCAACCAGGAAGCTCTATTGGTGCCCTGGTTGCCAGTTCTGAGCCTAATTTCTAGGCCTTGTGGAGCGGGTGACGGGAATCGAACCCGCACAATCAGTTTGGAAGACTGAGACTCTACCATTGAGCTACACCCGCAAATGTTGATTTGATTCTGCTCTCATACATTCTATGGGTTAGGATTACGGAGGTTGTTTTGTTTTGAAGAAATTCAGGATAAAAACCACCGGGGTGTAGCGTAGTGGCTAGCGCGCCTGCTTTGGGAGCAGGATATCGCAGGTTCGAGTCCTGTCACCCCGACCATTTTGTTAAAAATAGGCCGGCTCAAGCCGACCACGTCTAATGGAGCCACTAGTGAAAACCACTGTTGAACGTCTAACCCCGACCAGAGTAAAGCTAAACATTGAGGTAACTCCAGAAGAGTTCAAGCCAAGCCTTGATCACGCATACGAGCACATCGCTGAGAGTGTAAACATTCCTGGTTTCCGTAAGGGCAAAATTCCTGCTGCAATCCTTGACCAGAGAGTTGGTCGTCCAGCTATCTTGGCTCACGCAATCAACGATGGTCTTGACAGCATCTATCGTCAGGCAATTGAAGCTGAAAAACTACGTCCACTTGGTCAGCCTTCAGCTGATGTTAAGCAGTCACCAGATGAGAAGACTTTCGCTGGAAACCTAGTTGTTGAGATTGAAGTTGAGGTTCGTCCAGAAATTAAGCTTCCTGAATACAAGGGCATGAAGGTTAAGGTTGATGTCATCAAGGTTGACAAGGCAGAAGTAGAAGCTGAAATTGATCGCCTACGTGCACGCTTTGGAACACTTACTACAGTTGAGCGTCCAGCAGCCAAGGGTGATTTTACTTCTATTGATTTGATTGCAAGTGTTGACGGCAAGCAGATTGACCAGGCTCAGAACATTTCTTACGAAATTGGTAGCGATTCACTTCTTGATGGAATTGATGATGCTCTAGACACTCTTACCGCAGGTGAGACAACTACTTTCAAGAGCAAGCTTGTTGGTGGGGACATGGCAGGTCAGGAAGCTGAGATCACAGTTACTCTAAACGCTGTTAAGGAACGTGAACTTCCAGCTATAGACGATGCATGGGCTGCGATGGCTAGCGAGTTCGACACAGTCAAGGAACTTCGTGCAGGTCTAGAAGACCAGATCAAGAAGTCAAAGTCTTACACTCAGGGTCTTCAGGCAAGAGAGCTTCTAACAGAAGAACTTCTAAAGCTTGTTGATGTTCCTGTTTCACAGGAACTAATCAACGCAGATGTTGAGCGTCACCTAGAAGGCGAAGGCCGTCAGAAGGACGATGCTCACCGTGCTGAGGTAATTATCGAATCAACTAAGTCTTTCCAAGTTCAGATGTTGCTTGATGCAATTGCTGAAAAAGAAGAGGTAAGAGTCAACGAAAACGAATTACTTCAGTACCTAATGCAGGCTAGCCAGTCATACGGCATGGACCCTAACGAGTTCGTAAAGGCTGTAGAAGAGCAGGGTCAGATCCCTTCATTCGTAGCCGAAGTTGCTAGACGTAAGGCTCTCTCAGTTGTTCTAGAGGCTGCAAAGGTCACTGACAGCGATGGCAAGGCCGTTGATTTAGCTGAATTCACTAAGACTGATGATGGCTTCACACCTGAGAACCACGAAGGTCACGACCACAACTAATCCCTAGGCAATTATTGCCTGTGGCGAACATGAGAATGTTTTTAGGTGTTGCTCGGTTATCTTGATTATGCAAAACAGATTAGAGGAGCAGTAAATGGCTGAACACACACCACAGAGCAACGTATTTGAAAGATTGCTCAAGGACCGCATTATCTGGCTAGGCGACGATGTTCGCGATGACAACGCCAATGAGATTTGTGCCAAGATGCTTCTTCTAGCAGCTGAAGATTCAACTAAAGACATCTTCCTCTACATCAACTCACCAGGTGGATCTATCACCGCTGGTATGGCAATCTATGACACCATGCAGTACGTACCAAACGATGTTGTAACTGTTGGTATCGGTATGTGTGCATCTATGGGCCAGTTCCTTCTTACTTCAGGAGCGAAGGGCAAGAGATTTATTACTCCAAACACTCGTGTTCTTCTTCACCAGCCAAGCGGTGGTTTCGGTGGAACAGCTGCAGACATTCAGACTCAAGCTTTCCTAATCAATGACATGAAGAAGAAGCTTGCTGCCATCACAGCGAAGCAAACTGGTAAGACTGTTGAGCAGGTAATGGCAGATGGTGACCGTGACCGTTGGTTCTCAGCTGAAGAAGCTTTGGAATATGGTTTCGTTGATCACATTCAAGAATTTGCATCAGTATCAACCGGCGTTGGCAAGAAGTAAGGAAGCAGAATAATGAATAGAGACAACATGCCAGAAGCTCGTTACATTCTTCCTTCCTTCGAAGAGAGAACTCCTTACGGTTCACGTTACCTAGACCCGTACACCAAGCTTTTTGAAGATCGCATTATTTTCTTAGGCGCACAAGTTGATGACGTTAGTGCCGATGACATCATGGCTCAGCTTCTAGTTCTAGAAAGCCAAGACCCTGATCGTGACATCACCATGTACATCAACTCTCCAGGTGGATCATTCACAGCGCTGACTGCCATTTATGACACCATGCAATACATCAAGCCTCAGATTCAGACTGTTTGTCTAGGTCAAGCTGCCTCAGCCGCAGCAGTCCTACTTGCAGGTGGAGCGCCAGGCAAGCGTCTAGCTCTTCCTAACTCAACCATCTTGATTCACCAGCCAGCATCAGGCGGTGGCGGTCGTGGTCAGGCTTCTGACATCGAGATTCAAGCAGCTGAAATCATGAGAATGAGAGTTTGGTTGGAAGAGACTATTGCTAAGCACTCAAAGAAGTCAGTTGAAGAAGTTAGCAAGGACATCGAGCGAGACAAGATCCTCACTGCAGCTCAGGCACTTGAGTATGGTCTTATCGACCAGGTTTTGACCTCTCGTAAGGCCTAATCTGCTTCCTGTGTAATTGCTGTGTGGACACTTTGAACGGTGTTCAACGGGGACACTCTGCTAGTGTCAAAGTAAGTTTTGTGCGAAACGGTAACTCTTATCTTGGAGGCTCGTTTGCGCATCTTTCTGCGTTATCTCACAGTGGCTACGTTAGCCATTGGCTTCCTGGGTATTACCTCAGTCACCAACGCCGCAACGGTAAGTTCCAGCATGTCCAAAGTAAAGAGCTTCTCAGCTGTTGGATCAGATAAAGCAGTCACTCTCAAGTGGGCAAAGTCCGCAAGCACCTCTAAATTCAAAATCACTGGTTACCAGATCACTGCCACCAAAGGCTCTTGGAAGTCAGTCAAGAAAGTCTCTGCTAGCGCAACAACATACAGATTCTCCGGGCTAACCAATAACTCTGCGTATCGTTTTGTAATCTCTTCATTCACTAGCAAGTACATTTCAGTCGGTATGGCCTTGGTTGCCACACCTAAAGCATCTAATAAAGAGAACGCAATTGAGTTTGGTCAGCCTAGCGACATGTATTTAGGTGATGCCGATCAAACTCTTTACGGAAATGCCTTAAGCAAAGTGATTGTGTATACCTCCTTGACTCCAACCAAGTGCACCGTTTCAGGAGTCAAGGTGAAGGCACTTGCTTTGGGTGACTGTGTTTTGAGAGCAAGTTCACCTACAGGAAATGGTTACTTAGCAGCAGTGCCGATTGATCGACTTCTTTCTATTGGAACTCCGACTACACCGGTAACCAGAACATTGCTTTGGTTTGATGAATTCAATGGTGCAGCTGGAAGTGCCCCTGATGCTACAAAGTGGACAGCAGACATAACGGATGGCTGTGCAGCTCCATATAACAACTGTGGTTGGGGTAATCAGGAGAGACAGTACTACTTAGCTTCCAAGAACACTCATGATGGTTCTTCGCAGGGAAACCTAAACATCTCTGCAACTAGACAGACAAACTCCACCAACTACAACTGTTACTTCGGTAAGTGTGAATGGTTGAGTGGAAAGATCACTACCTATAACAAGGTCGGTTTCACTTACGGATACCTAGAAGCAAGAATGAAGCTTTCGCCTGGTCAAGGTTCATGGCCAGCATTCTGGATGCTGGGAAACAACATCGCTACGGTCCCTTGGCCTGCTTGCGGTGAGCTAGACATTATGGAATTCAAGGGAACCTACCCAACAGTTACCTATGGAACTGCCCACTATGCAAACAGTGGAGGTGGACACACCTATAAGGGTTCTACAAAGAACGTTGGAGTAGATCTTTCTCTTGACTATCACCGCTACGGAATGATGTGGAAGCCAGACGAAGTTTCCTTCTACTTCAATGACTCATTGGTTTACTCACTTCAGAAATCTGAAACTGGTCTAACACGTTGGCCGTTTGGTCCTAATGCTCAAGGTGTGGACCCAAGCTTCTATGCAATTTTTAACTTGGCTATGGGTGGTCACTTCGGTGGAGCTATTGACCCAACACTAAATTCTTCATCTCTAAACGTTGACTGGGTGCGTTATTACTCAGTTGATGGACTCGGAAAAGTAAACCCTAGATAAACGCTTGTGAAAGCAAACAACAAAAGGAAAGGCAACAAATGAAAAAGACAGTAAGAAGATCCCTAACAGGTGCTGCCACCGCGATTGCTTTGCTCTCCACAATCGCAATTCAACCAGCACACGCTTATACTCCGCCAGTGCCAGGTACAAGCATCATGCGTATGACTTCACCGCTGCCAGGAGCAACTAATAGCGTTAACCTCACTCCAGATGCTAAAGGTAAATGGGATGGAGCTTATGGCAAGGGCCTAAACGCTCGAGTTATGTATGTAGATGTTAGAAGCAACGTTGTGCTTACTTTCAAGTACACAAACGCTGCTGGTCTTCCTTACACAAACAGAACTGTTTATCTGATTGTCAACAAGAAGTTCTCTTGTTCAAAGACCACTTTCTCAACTACCCAGCCAACAAACTACTCGGGTGGTAACAACCGACCTAGCCCAAACGCTATCGTTCGTGACTGGTGTGGAGATCAGCCACAAATGGGTGCTGGTGAAACAGCTATCCAGGCAACTACCGATGCTTTCGGTAAAGCAACATTCAACATGCAGAACTTCAGCATCACAGGGGAGATGTTCCCAGCAGCGTTGAACAAGCTAAACACTTACTCCAAGGGAATCCCTTGTGGTGATGACGTAATGTGTATGCAGACAACTATTGCTCCAAGCCTGTTCCCTCATCCAACTGAAGCTCAGGAAAGAGGAGAGGACAAGGACCTAATCTTCCTAGCCTTCGTAAACCCTAAGGTGACAGCATCGGTTGCATCTCAAAAGGCTAAAGCTGGAACCACCAAGACTATTTCTTTCAAGCTAACTAACCTTGCAAAGCGACCAGTTGCCGGAACCACAGTGGTCTTCGAGTCATTCGGTGAAGGTGGCCAGCCTCAGGAGTATTCAGTTATTTCCAATGCTCAAGGTATTGTCAGCGTAAGAGTTGCTGCACCAAAGGGCACATTGGGCCTTCAGGTGGTTAGAGCAAAGGTCTTCGGGGCTCAGATAGGTACCGATTCCAAGATCTACTGGACTAAGTAGTAAATATCCCTAGAGAGAGTCAGGTGAGCAATCACCTGGCTCTTTTCTTCTACCCGTTGCCTACGGCGTTATGTCGCTACGTCTAGGTAGGCTTTATCCATGACTCGACTCAGTGAATCAGGGGACATGCTTAAGTGCAACTTCTGTTCTAAAACCCAGAAGCAAGTGCTAAAGCTAATCGCAGGCCCTGGCGTATACATCTGCAATGAGTGTATTGATCTCTGTAATGAGATCATCGAAGAGGAAATGGGTAAAACCCCTAAACAGGTTCAAGAGTTTGATCTACCTCGACCAAAAGAAATCTTCGGATTCCTAAATGAGTATGTTGTTGGTCAAGACCAAGCCAAGAAAGCCCTTTCCGTTGCTGTCTACAACCACTACAAAAGAATTCGCGCCGTTGGTACTCTAACCAACTCTGGGAAAGCTCACGACTCAATTGAAATTGCCAAGTCAAACATTCTCATGATCGGTCCTACCGGTTGCGGCAAGACTTACCTCGCTCAGACTCTAGCTAAGCGTCTAAACGTTCCATTCGCTGTAGCTGATGCAACTTCTCTAACCGAAGCTGGTTATGTTGGTGAAGATGTTGAAAACATCCTTCTAAAACTTCTTCAGGCTGCGGATGGCGATGTAAAGCGTGCAGAGCACGGAATTATCTACATCGATGAAATTGACAAGATTTCCCGCAAGGCAGAGAACCCTTCAATTACGAGAGATGTTTCAGGTGAAGGCGTCCAGCAAGCACTTCTAAAAATCCTTGAAGGAACAGTTGCGTCTATTCCTCCTCAGGGTGGACGTAAGCACCCTCAGCAGGAATTCATCTCTCTTGACACCACAAACATTCTCTTCATCGTTGCAGGTGCATTTGCTGGTCTTGAATCCATTGTTCAGGCTCGTGTTGGCAAAAAGGGAATTGGTTTTGGTTCTGACATTAGAAACAAGGATGAAGAAACAGATATCTTCACTCAGGTTCAACCTGAAGATCTTCGTAAGTTTGGTTTGATTCCTGAGTTCATTGGTCGTCTTCCAGTTCTAGCTGCCGTAACTCCTTTGGATAAGCCTGCTTTGATTCAGATTCTTGCTGAACCTAAGAACGCGTTGATCAAGCAGTATCAAAGAATGTTTGAGATTGATGGTTTTGAGCTTGAATTTGATCACGAAGCCCTAGAGGCAATCGCTGAAGAGGCAATCAAGCGTGAAACAGGTGCAAGAGGACTTCGTTCAATTCTTGAAGAAACACTTGGCCAGATCATGTTTGAGATTCCAGGGAGCGCTGTTCAAGGTTTAGTCAGGATTACCAAAGAGGTCGTTGCTGGAACAGAGCAAGCCGTTGTAGTTCCAATCAAGGCATCAAGACAAGAAAAGTCGGCCTAATAATTGGCTAAAGCCATCTCTGATCTAAGAGCACCAATACTTGCTGGAACAGTTGCCAGTGTCACTGGTACCGCAGCAACCACAGCTATCTTCCTAAGTGCATTTGTTTCTATCGGTGCAACTAGAGAACAAACCGTTTCAATGGTTGCTCTCATGCTTGTCTTCTACGGTGTTCTTTCAATACTCCTGAGCTGGAAATTCAAGATGCCTTTGTCTGTTGTTTGGTCGACACCTGGTGCAGCACTGCTTGCAAGTTCATCTGTTTCAGGCATTGGCTTCAACAATGCAATGGGTGGAATTTTGGTTTGTGGTTTACTTCTTGCTCTAACTGGACTGTGGCCAAGACTTGGAGAGTTGGTATCTTCAATACCTAAGTCCATTGCAAGTGCGATGCTAGCTGGAGTGATCTTCAGTTTCTGTGTAGCACCCTTCGCAGCAAGCGCTCAATATCCAGCACTAGTAATACCTGTGGTTTTTGTGTGGGTTCTGCTCTACTGGCTAGCACCACTTTGGGCATCGCCGGTAGCTATAGTTTTAGCGTTTAGTTTGATCGGACTAAATCAGGGATTAGTAGTATCAGCTTCGGACTGGCTTCTAAGTATTGAACTAGTTCAACCGAACATCAACCTTGCTTCAATTTTCACCATCGCAATTCCTTTGTATTTGGTAGCTATGGCATCTCAAAACATTCCAGGCATTGCAATCATGAACTCCTATGGCTACAAAGTCCCATTTAGAGCTTCTTTGACAACCACCGGTCTTGGAACTGTAGTGGCATCATTCCTAGGTGGCTTTGTCATGAATCTTGCTGCTATCACTGCAGCCCTCAACGCCAACGAACAGGCACACAAAGACCCTTCTAAGCGTTGGATAGCTTCGGTTAGCGGTGGAGTTGTCTACATCGTCTTTGCTCTATTCGCGGGTGTAGCTGTTGCTTTCGTCTACCAAACACCTCGAGAGCTACTGCTTGCTGCTAGCGGGCTAGCTTTGCTACCAACCATTGTTAACGCCTTTAATGTCATGGTTGAGAAAGCCTCAGAGCGCTTGCCAGCAGTGATTACCTTCTTGATTGCCTCAAGCGGCATTGCCTTCTACTCGGTAGGAGCAGCGTTCTGGGCAATTCTTGTAGGACTAATTGTTATTCAACTACTAAAGCTAAAGAACCCTTTTAGTTCAAAGGCTTAAAGCAAACCTCTGCGCTTTAGTAGCGGCTCAATAGTTGCATCGCGTCCTCTGAAGTTTCTGAACATCTGCATTGAGTTGATGGAACCACCACGTGAGAGCAATGTGTTTCTGAAGTGATCTCCATTAGCTCTAGTGAGTCCACCATTCTCCTTGAACCAGTCAACTGTGTCAGCATCTAGAACTTCAGACCAGATGTATCCGTAGTAACCAGCTGAGTAGCCACCAGCGAAGATGTGTGAGAAGTATGTTGAACGGTATCTAGTTGGCACAGGAGAGTAGTTCAAACCATAAGCCTCAATAGCCTTAGCTTCGAACTCTTCAACATCACTGACAACTGCATCAGCATCTAGTGAGTGCCAAGCAAGGTCCAAGATTGCAGCTGCTAGGTAAGCAGTGGTTGCATGACCCTCGTTGAATGCAGAAGATGCCTTTAGGTTGTCTACCCATTCCTGAGGAATCTTCTCGCCAGTCTCATAGTGCTTTGCGTAGTTATCTAGAACTTCTGGCCAGGTTAGCCACATCTCGTTCACCTGTGAAGGGAACTCAACGAAGTCTCTTTCAACGCTTGTACCAGAGAATCTTGGGTACTTCACATCAGAAAGAATTCCGTGCAAGGTGTGACCAAACTCGTGGAACAGTGTGGTGATTTCATCGTAGGTCAAAAGTGTTGGCTGTCCAGCTGGTGGCTTAGGAACGTTTAGGTTATTCACCACTACAGGTAGTTGACCAAGTAGGTGGTTCTGATCAACAAGGTTGTTCATCCATGCTCCACCACGCTTTGAATCGCGTGTGTAGAAGTCACCAATGAAGAGAGCGAGCTTTGAGCCGTCTGCATTGAATACCTCAAAAGCACGAGCATCTGGGTGATAGGTAACGATGTCCTTGCGTTCCTTGAAAGTGATTCCAAATAGCTTGTTAGCTGCAAAGAAAACACCATCTTGGAGAACTCTCTCAAGTTCGAAGTATGGTCGCATAGCTGATGTGTCTAGGTTGTACTTCTCTAGACGAACAGCCTCTGTGTAGAAGTCCCAGTCCCATGACTCAAGAGTGAAGTTTTCTCCGCTTGCTTCAATTGCCTTCTGAAGATCGGCTCCTTCTGCTCTTGCGTTTCTAACTGCTGCTGGAGCAATCTGCTTAAGCATCTTGTGGACGTTCTCTGGGTTCTGAGCGTTACGGTTTTGAAGTACGTGCTCAGCGTGAGTCTTTACGCCAAATAGCTCTGCTCTTTTGGCACGTAGCTTTACTATTTCCAAGATAACTTTGCGGTTGTCTTTCACGTCACAATTACCCTTGAGAAGTGAGTTCTTCATAACACGCTCACGCAGACCACGGTTCTTCATGCTTGCTAGAAGTGGGTGTCCGGTGAAGTTAACCATGCCAACTAGCCACTTACCTTCAAGCCCTCTAGCCTTTGCAGCAGCTGCACAAGCAGCAATCTCGTTCTCTGAAAGACCGTCTAATTCAGCAACATCATCAACCTCAACAGCAAGGTCGTTTGTGTCAGCCAGAAGGTTCTTGCCGAATAGAGTCTCGAGCTTAGAAAGCTCTTCGTTTAGGTTGGTTAGTTCTTCACGTTGAGCATCTGTTAGGTGAGCACCTGCGTGAGTGAAGTCCATGTAGTAACGCTCAAGTAGCCAAGCGTCTTCATTGTTTAGTTCTAGTGAATCGCGATTGCTGTATAGCTCTTTGATTCTGCCGAATAGAGCCTGATTCAGTCTGATGGCATCTTCGTGAGCAGATAGCTTAGGAGCAATCTCTTCTTCGATCTCATCTAGACGGTCGGTTGTGTCGCTTGAAGACTTGTTGTAGAAAACGACCAGCACTCTAGTCAGAAGCTGACCACTTCGTTCAAGAGCAACAATCGTGTTCTCGAAGGTGACTTCTTCCTGCTTGATGATCTCATGTATCTCATGAAGGTGCTCAGCGCAGCCAGCATAGAAGGCAGGAAGGTAGCTCTCATCGTTGATGCGAGAGAAGTCTGGCATCTCATACTCAAGAGTTGAACGTAGGGCAAATGGGTTTTCGTTTTCAAAGGTCATGACCAAAAGCCTAGCCTTCGAGAAGGCATCCCAATTAGATGTTTGCCGAAAAGTTATTCTGTAGGAGCTAGAACAACCTCGGTAATAGCCAGGTCTTCACCAGAGACAAAGGTTAGCTCGGCAATACGTCCAGCAGCCTTTAGATCAGGGGAGAGTAGCTCAAGGCGAGCAATCAGTTCCTTGGGGGCAACCAGGTTCGCAGAAAGCACATCAGCCTTCATAGATGCCTTGGCATCGCTCTTAGCCTTACGAGTTCCAAACAGAGCCTGGGAAGCCAAAGGAAGAAGATCGAGGTTTGATGAATCTAGACCTTGAACTAGTTCAGCCTCAGTTGGCCACGAGCTTCTGTGGATTGAACCCTTGCCAACCTGCCACCAAGACCAAACCTCATCTGTAGCGAAAGGTAGGAATGGAGCAAATAGGCGAAGAAGAGTTAGCAAGGCTTGGCGAAGAGCTACCAATGCAGATGCTTGCTCAGCAGCGTTGAAGCCACCCTGACCATAGGCACGTTCCTTGACTAGTTCTAGGTAGTCATCGGTGAAGTTCCAGAAGAACTTCTCTGCTAGTTCTAGAGCCTTGGTGTGGTCATAGTTCTCAAATGCAGTGGTTGCGTCTCTAACGACATCAGCAAGGTTTAGTAGAAGACTCTGATCAATTGGTTCAGTTACCTTTGCATCAGCTGCTGGAGCTTCAAAACTCAATACAAACTTGGCAGCGTTTAGAACCTTGATTGCTAGTCTTCGCCCGATTTTCATCATGCCAGTATCGAAAGCAGCATCTGTTCCTAGACGTGCAGAAGAAGCCCAGTAGCGAACAGCATCAGAAGAGTGTTCTACTAGAAGATCATTAGGGGTAACAACGTTTCCCTTTGACTTAGACATCTTCTTGCGGTCTGGATCAAGAATCCAACCAGAGATTCCGGCATCTGCCCAAGGCAATACTCCGTGCTCTTGCTGGGAACGAAGAACTGTTGAGAACAACCAGGTACGGATGATGTCTTGACCCTGAGGGCGAAGTGAGTAAGGGAATACCTTGGCGAACTTCTCTGGGTCATCTAACCAGCCACCACCTAGTTGTGGAGTTAGAGAAGATGTTGCCCAAGTGTCCATGATGTCTACTTCACCAATGAAACCATTGGCTACGCCACGCTGAGCTTCTGTATAGCCAGCAGGTACATCTGTTGATGGATCAATTGGAAGTAGTTCACTTGCTGGAACAAGAACACGATCGAAATCTGGTTGAGCATTTTCATCAAGTGCATACCAAACAGGAATTGGCACACCGAAGAAACGTTGTCTGGAGATTAACCAGTCACCGGTTAGACCATTAACCCAGTTTTCATATCTAACTCTCATGAAGTCCGGGTGGAACTTTAGTTCCTTGCCTAATTCAAGTAGTCGAGAACGAAGATCAGCATCGCGACCACCATTTCTCACGTACCACTGTCTAGTTGAAACGATCTCAAGTGGACGGTCACCTTTTTCAAAGAATTTAACTGGGTGAGTAATTGGCTTAGGGTCGCCAACCATGTCACCTGACTCTTGAAGTAGTTCGACGATTCTTGTCTTAGCTGAGAAGACTGTTTTGCCTGCAAGCTCTGCATAGATAGCAAGAGCTTCAGGAGTATTGATTACATCTGGAGCAGTTTCCAGGATGCGTCCATCCCAACCAATGATTGCTCGGTTAGGAAGATCTAGTTCTCTCCACCAGATAACATCTGTTAGATCTCCAAAGGTACAGATCATTGCAATACCTGAACCCTTGTCAATCTGGGCAAGGCGGTGAGCAACTACTGGAACTTCAACACCAAACAAAGGACTCTTGACTGTCTTTCCAAACAGATCTTTGTAACGATCATCATCTGGGTGAGCAACTAGAGCCACACAAGCAGCAATGAGTTCAGGTCGTGTTGTCTCAATAAAGATTTTTCCGTCAGGGCCATCAAAACCAATGCGGTGATATGCACCTGGCTGGTCTCTGTCTTCTAGTTCTGCTTGAGCAACAGCAGTTCTAAATGTGACATCCCAAAGAGTTGGTGCCATTGACTGGTAGGCCTCACCTCTTGAGAGGTTA
>JBIIPK010000004.1:0-73137 GCA_044342685.1 Rhodoluna sp. | reverse complement strand
TACACAAGTTCACCCCATTGTCAGGCGAGAGGTTTAGGCTCTAAACGTGTCCACAGCTCTTTATCGTCGTTATCGCCCAGAGTCATTCTCAGAACTCATTGGGCAGACTCAAGTTACCGTGCCTTTGATGGCTGCTTTACGTAGCGACCGAGTGAACCATGCTTATTTGTTTAGTGGGCCTAGGGGTTGCGGTAAGACTACCTCTGCCAGAATCCTTGCTCGTTGTTTGAACTGTGCTGAAGGACCAACTGACACTCCTTGCGGTAAGTGTTCATCTTGTGTCGAGCTTTCAAGAGATGGTGCTGGATCTCTAGATGTAATTGAAATTGATGCTGCTAGCCATAACAAAGTCGAAGATGCTAGAGAACTACGTGAGCGTATTGCTTTCGCCCCAACCAGAGATAGATTCAAGATCTTCATTCTTGATGAGGCTCACATGGTAACCAAGGATGGCTTCAATGCCTTGTTGAAGGTGGTAGAAGAACCACCAGCTCACGTGAAGTTCATTTTTGCAACGACTGAACCTGAAAAAGTTATTTCAACTATTCGTTCAAGAACTCACCACTATCCATTCCGTCTTGTTCCTCCTGCTCAGATGATTGATTACTTAGGGGAAATGATTGCCTCTGAGAAGGCAAGCGTTGATGAAGGTGTTCTAAGCCTCGTTGTTAGATCAGGTGGAGGGTCGGTTAGAGATTCACTATCTTTGCTAGATCAACTACTAGCTGGTTCAGAGAAGAACCACGTTACTTATGAGCGTGCAGTTGGCCTCCTTGGCTACACAGACTCTGCACTTCTTGACACCTTCATTGATGCTTTCGGTAAGGGCGATGCTGCTGAAGTATTTGCAAGCGTTGACCAGGTCATTCAGAGTGGTCAAGACCCATCTCGTTTTGTTGAAGATCTACTTGAGAGAATTAGAGATCTAATTGTTGTTGGTTCTGTTGGCGAAAAGGCTAAGACAGTTCTTAGAGATATTCCTCAAGATCAATTAGACCGCATGAGATTACAGGTTGAGAGATTCGGTAGAGCGGAACTTACTTATGCAGCTGAAGTTATTGCCGAAGGCCTAACCCGTATGAATGGTGCTACTAGCCCTAAGTTGCAGCTAGAACTCATGGTCGCCAAAGTATTGGTTCCTGCTCAAGATTCAACTGAGACAGGCTCACTTGCCCGTATCGACAGGCTAGAGAGACGTATGGGTCTTGGCGGCAACGCTCCAGCCCAAGCTCCAGCTGCCCCAGCTAAAGCACCTGCAGCTGCTGCTCCAGCGGCTCCTGTTTCTACTCAGACTCAACCGGTAGCCGCTGTTGCTCCAATTGTTGTTCCTACTGTTGCTCCTGTTACTAATCAGATTCCTGTCGTTAGTGGTGCTCCTGAAGTCACTTGGGAAATGATGAAGAACTCTTGGGAAGAGATCAAGAGCACTCTCTCTGGTATTTCTAGAGCTGCTTGGCAGAACGTCTACACTCAAACTCCAGTTGCTTTTGATGGTCAGGTTCTAGATATTCTTTTTGCTAATGAGCATGACAAGACTGTATTCCGTGATGGTGGAACTAACAGCCCTAGTGAACTTCTTCGCAAAGCGATCTTTGAAGTATTAGGTGTGAGAGTTCAATACCGTGCAGCTGTATCAACTGCAGGGGAGCCAATTGTTCAGGTATCAACTCCTAAAGCAGCAGCTCCAACTGAGCCAATTGCTAAGGTAGCTAAACCTGCCAAAGAAGATAAGAGCCAAGAAGTAAATGAGAACAGAAACAAACTTATCGATGAAGATTCATTGGTAGGGGATTCTGTTCTACGTAATCTATTAGGTGCTGAACCTATTGAAGGAAACTAATTAGATGTATGAAGGTGTAGTTCAAGATCTAATTGATGCTCTATCTAGACTTCCTGGTGTTGGTCCTAAATCAGCTCAAAGAATTGCTTTCTATCTAATCCAGACTGATGATGATCAAGCTCAAGAGTTAGCCAAGATTCTTCTTGAAGCTAAAGAACGAGTTCGTTTCTGTGCAACATGCTTCAACGTAGCTGAACATGAGTTCTGTAACATCTGTAGAGACCCTCGAAGAACTAAAGAGTCTATTTGCGTTGTTGAGGAATCTAAAGATGTTCAGGCAATTGAAAGAACTAGAGAATTCCGTGGTTTCTATCACGTGCTAGGGGGAGCGATTAGCCCTATTGAAGGTATTGGCCCAGACAACCTTCGAATCCGTGAGCTAATGTCTCGCCTCAATGACCCCGAAATCAAGGAAGTCATTATCGCGACCGACCCGAACCTTGAGGGTGAAGCTACAGCCACCTACCTAACCAGACTGCTAGTTCCTCTAGGTATCACTGTTAGCCGCTTGGCTTCAGGGCTGCCCGTTGGTGGAGACCTTGAATACGCTGATGAAGTGACGCTAGGACGGGCTTTTGAAGGCCGTCGAGTAGTTAGTTAGCAGTAGGCTCTAGCCCCTCAGTGGGCTAAACTGGGTGGAGTTCAGCGTTGAATATTCCCCCCTTTTCCTAATCTGGAGATCTCAATTGGCGCTAATTGTGCAAAAATACGGTGGCTCGTCTGTAGGCGATGCTGACAAGATCAAGCATGTCGCTGCCCGTATCATTGAGACCCAAAGAGCTGGCAACCAGGTTTGTGTAGTTGTTTCAGCAATGGGTGACACAACAGATGAACTTCTAGATTTAGCCAACCAAGTATCTGCTAACCCTGAGGGTAGAGAGCTAGATATGCTTCTCACCTCAGGTGAGCGTATATCTATGGCTCTGTTGTCTATGGCAATCAATGACCTAGGTGCCCCGTCTCTTTCCTTCACAGGGTCACAGGCAGGAATCATTACTGATGAGGTTCACGGTAACGCTCGTATTGCAGAGGTTACCCCTGGTCGAGTTGCTGAAGCTTTGAATGCAGGAAACATCGCAATCGTTGCAGGTTTCCAAGGTTTCAACAGGGACTCTAGAGACATTACTACTTTGGGTAGAGGTGGATCTGATACAACTGCTGTTGCACTAGCAGCTGCTCTAAAGGCAGATGTTTGTGAAATTTATAGCGATGTTGATGGTATCTACACAGCTGATCCAAGAGTTGTTTCAACGGCACAAAAACTAGATGTCATTGACATTGAATCTATGTTGGAACTAGCTGCAGCAGGAGCAAAGATTCTGCACATTCGTGCAGTCGAGTTTGCTCGCAGACACAAGGTAGATCTAAGAGTTCGTTCAACTTTCAGTAATGATCCGGGTACCAAAGTTATCTCTAATGAAGATGGAGTAAATCAAATGGAAGAGTCAATCGTTTCAGGTGTGGCAACTGATAAGTCACAGGCGAAGATTACTGTTATCGGTATTCCAGACGTACCTGGTAAGGCAGCAGCAGTCTTCACTACCGTTGCTGAAGCTGGGGCAAACATTGACATGATTGTTCAGAACACTCCTACAGGTTCTGACGTAACCGACAGAATCAGCGACATCAGCTTCACTCTTCCAAAGGGAGAGCTAAAGAAGGTTCTAGATGCTCTTGCTCAGAACAAGAATGTATTGGGCTATCGCGAACTTGAAAGCGATGAAGAAATTGGCAAGCTAAGCATCGTTGGTGCCGGTATGAGAACACACACCGGTGTTTCAGCCATTATGTTTAGAGCGCTGGCTGAGGCTTCAATCAACGTAGAGATGATTTCAACCTCTGAGATTCGTATTTCGGTAATCACAAGCCTTGATCAGATTGATGATGCTGCTCGTGCTGTTCACAAGGCATTCGACCTAGATGGCGATAGCCCAGTAACTGTCTACGCTGGCACAGGACGCTAAAGGAAAACAATGTCAAAACCTAACCTTGCTCTAGTTGGTGCAACCGGTGCTGTTGGCACCGTAATGATTGACATCATCAATAATCGAGAGAATATCTGGGGTGAAATACGCCTTATTGCATCTGCTAGATCAGCGGGTAAGAAGATTACTGTTCACGGTGAAGAACTTACTGTTGTTGAACTTACTCCAGAAGCATTTGATGGCATTGACATCGCTATGTTCGATGTTCCTGATGAAGTATCTGAAGTATGGGCACCTATCGCAGCAGCTCGTGGAGCAGTAGCAGTAGATAACTCAGGTGCATTCAGAATGGATCCTGAAGTTCCTCTAGTTGTTCCTGAGGTAAACCCTGAGCAGGCCAGAAACAGACCTAAGGGAATCATCTCAAACCCTAACTGCACAACGCTGACCATGATGGCAGCTCTCGGTGCACTCCACAGAAACTGGACTCTAACTGAACTTGTTGTCTCTAGCTACCAAGCAGTGTCAGGAGCAGGTACTGCAGGTATTGAAAGACTGCGTAGTGAGATCAGTGCTGTTGCAGGTAGCGATGCAGGATTGCTAAGTGGCGATGTTGAAGCCCTGCTCGGTTCTTCTGGTCTGCAGGTTTCTGACTCACCATTCCCAGCACCTGTTGTTCTAAACGTTGTTCCTTTTGCTGGTTCTCTAAAAGCTGGGGGATACTCTAGCGAAGAGATGAAGGTTAGAGATGAGAGCCGCAAGATTCTAGGTATTCCTGGACTCAAGGTTGCAGCTACCTGTGTTCGTGTGCCGGTTCTTGTTAGCCACTCACTTACTGTGCACGCAACCTTTGCTAACCCACTAACTGTTGCTGATGTCCACAAGGCTCTAGAAGAAGAGCCAACTATCAAGCTCGTTGACGATCCTGCTAATGGTCTATGGCCAACACCTAACATGGTGGCAGGCCAAGATCCAACCTATGTTGGAAGAGTAAGACAGTCTTTGGACTTCACTAACTCTATTGAGATGTTCGTTGTTGGTGACAACCTTCGAAAGGGTGCTGCTCTAAACACCTATGAAATAGCGGAGCTGGTTGCTAGCGAATTCTAATTCGCTCGGCTAACCTGAATACATGCGCAAGTTCGGGGTATTAGTTATAGCAGCAATTGCTGCATTGGTTTTGTCTTCATGTTCAAGCCCAGCTCCTGAAGCAAAGATCAAACTCCCTGAAAAGCCTCCTATTGAAACCCCAGTAGTTAATGAAGCAGATTATGCCGATGGCTACGGAGGCTACATCTTCCGAGTTGGCGGCGGAACTGTTTGGTGCACAATCAACACAACTCCTGGCTTCGCTCTCTGTGAGCACCGCGATGTTGATGTTGCCTATGAGATTCCTGAAGCTCCTGCTAGTTGTGAAGGAGCATGGGGTTACCAGGCAAGACTCTGGGGATTCCAACCATCAGAGGGGCAAGTAGCTGATTGGTTCTGTTCAAGTGGTTTGTATTCAGATCCTGAAGAGGCCTATAGCCTTCCTTCTGGAAGCAAGATTGTTGTTGGCGACATAACTTGTTTTGCTGCAGAAACTGTGGCTCGATGTGACAACAACCAAGAGCAGTACCTAGTTCTAGGTGCAGATATCTTTGGGTTTGGAAACTAGCCTTTAGCTTTTAGAGTTATTACTCTTACTTCTGGTCGACATGCCAATCTAACTGGTGCATATATTGAATGCCCCAAGCCAGCACAAACATTTACCCAAAGCTTCTTACTCTTTAGCTGCACTTGATGTAATCCTCTTGCAAACTTTGTTGGTAGATCACAGTTAGTAACTAGTGCTCTTCCCCAGAACGGCCAACAAACTTGACCTCCATGGGTGTGACCGGCAAACACCACATCTGCTTCGCTTAGATCTTCTAAGACTCGAAGGTAAGGAGCATGGGTGATGCCGATTAGTAAATCAGCTTTACCTAGTTTGCTGAGGTCATTTTTAGCTTCAGCAGCATCATCTCTAAGTTCATGAGGATCATCTGTTCCAAAGAAGTTGAGGCGAACTCCATTCACACTAAGACTCTTTGCTGTGTTGTTTAGGTTCTCCCAACCAAAGGACTTCAAGCCTGTAATAAGTGAATCGGTGTCTAGCTTTAATGGGGCATCCTCTTCACGATGACGATCTGATGGTCGCAAAAGATATTGAATAGGGTTTCTCTTGGATGGGGCATATAAATCGTTAGAACCATTTACGAATACTCCGGGCACTCCAGTAAGAGGGTTTAGGGCTTCTAGAACTGGGTTGATGCCTCTGGCATGGCCCAGATTGTCGCCTGTGTTGATAACTAGGTCAGGGTTGGTTTTAGCTTGAAGAGTTCTGATCCAACGTTGTTTGTATTTCTGCCAAGGAGCCATGTGTATATCGCTGATGTGTAGAACAACTATGTCTTTGCTACCTTTGGGCAATACCTTGAGTTCACTTCTTCTGATAGCGAACCAGAATCTTTCGATGCAGGTAGCCCAGATGATTACAGCTAAGGCAGCAACACCAAGGTATAGCAAAAACTCCACTAAGGACCTTTGCTAATGATTAGCAGGATTGCACTTGATGAAGGAACTGACTTTCCTCCGGCAGGCAATGTGCCAACTACATTACCTTCAGGCACTGTAGGGTCGTTCACGAATAGTTGTGTCTGCGAAGGCTGAGGAACGCTCACAGTTGGGAAACCAGCAGCATTGATAGCAGCTGTTGCTTCTGCCACAGTCATACCCTTGACATTAGGTAACTTAGTTAATCCACCTTTAGAGATGTAGATCTTTATCATGCTGCCTCGAGGGATTACAGTGCCAGCTTTTGGATTGATGTAGGCAACTGTTCCAGCAGGCTTGGTTGAACCAACAGGAGCAACCATAATCTTTGCGTTTAGATCTGCAGCAATAATGTTTTGAGCTGCAACATCAGGCACCTGACCTGACACCTGAGGAATCTCAATCATGGTTGCGTCAATCATGTCCTGAGGTGGAGCATCAAACTTCTGACCTGGGTAGGTCTTGTTGGCAGTTTTCATGATTGTTCGCCAGATTTCGTGACGAACAGTTCCACCAGGACGCTTATTCAAAGTGATTTTTCTGAGTGAAGTATTTCCTGAAACGTTTCCAACCCAAACTGCTGTTCCAACAGCAGAGGAGAAACCAGTCATCCAAGTGTGAACACCCGAGTCTGTTGTTCCAGTCTTACCGGCAAGAGGAGTTCCATCTCCAGTAGATGAAGCACCACCGGTACCACCGTTAATAACTGCCTGCATAGCTCTAGTCATACCGGCTGCTACTTCAGGGGTAACAGCTTGAGAACAAATGGATTTTGGAACTGGAAGTTCAGCTCCAGTCTCTCTAGAAACTACTCGGTCAATTGCTATAGGAGAACAGTAAACACCTTTGTTAGCAACTCCTGCAACAGCAGCTGCCATTGATAGAGGAGCAATTTCGTTAATTCCAAGAATCGATGCAGGGTAAGAAACAAGTTCTGTTCCATCTGCTCTGTGAACACCGAAGCGCTTTGCCATGTCTCTAATGTCACAAAGGTCTAGCTGGCTAGCCATAGAAGCAAAGGCAGTGTTTACAGACATCGATGTTGCCTTCAGGGCACTAATGTCTTCTGGAGCTGCAGAGTCGTTACCTGGAGCCCAGGTACCAACGTTGGATCCACAGCGAGAGCTGAACTCTGCTGCATTCCATTCTTTTACTCGACCATCAACGTGGTCATTGAGCTTGAAGCCTTTAGTTAGCCATTCGGCAAGAGTGAAGATCTTGTATGTGGAACCGCTCTGGAAACCAGAGGATCCACCGTAATTCTGATCGGCTGAGTAGTTCACTGAGGTGTGCCCCTCAAGACCTGAATCTGTTTGGTCATAGATTCTGTTTTGAGTCAGAGCAAGGATTCTTCCTGTGCCAACCTGAACTGAAACGCTTGATGCACCAACCTTGGATTTGTCTGTTGGTGGAACCCAAGTCTTAGTTGCCTTGTCAGCAACTCTCTGAAGCTTTAGGTCGATAGTTGTGTAGATGTCTAGGCCACCTTTACGAAGCAGGATTTCTCTGTCTTCTCTTGTTGGGCCGAATTCTGGGCTGTTACGAATATTCCAAACCACGTAGTCACAGAAGAAAGCTGTGGTCTGATCGCTCTCACAACCAACCGGAATCTTCTGAATGTTTAGTTCAATCTCTGAAGCCTTGTATTCATCTGCTTCTGACTGAGTGATGTCTCCTGCATCCGCCATGTTTTGAATGACAAGGTTACGTCTACTTAGAGCACGCTCTTTGTTCTCTTCAACATCTGGTCGGTAAAGTTCTGCACCTTTTAGCATGGCTGTGAGCATTGCTGCTTGAGGAACATTTAGGTCTTTTGCCTTAATTCCGAAGTAGTACTCAGAGGCAGCTTCAACACCATTGATGTTGGTTCCAAAGAATGAAAGGTTTAGGTAACCGGCAAGAATGTCCTGCTTGCTGTAGTCCTGTTCCAGAGCTAGAGCTAGGCGAACTTCCTGGAACTTTCTCTCTAGAGCGTACTTGCTGCTTGTCTGCAAATCGATAGCTTCTTGGTCACCGCTTAGAACAGCTGCTTCAAGAAGGTTGTTCTTAACAAACTGCATTGTGATGGTGGAACCACCAGCTCTAGATACACCGGCAACGTTATTGACAATGGCACGGGTGAAGGAGATCCAGTCAACTCCACCGTGCTCATAGAAACGAGGGTCTTCAGTATCGATGGCTGCACGAATCATGTTTGGGGAGATCTCATCGAAGTCGACTGAGATGCGGTTCTCGGCAAAGAATCTGGCTACCTGGACTGGCTTGCCATCTTGCATGGCATAGATGTTAGATGCATCGGCTGCGTTCACAGGCTTAATGAAGTCAGGAAGGCTTTGGAAGATGGAGACGGTAGCACTGGCCCCAAGTCCACCCAACCAGACCACTGGGAGCACCAATGCCATGCTTAGAATCCCAGCTACGGTGCTAAGACCAAAAAGTCCTAGCCAACCTGCCTTTTTCTTATTTTTCTTGCCCTTGTCAGCCATAGACTCAAGGTTACCTTCTATCTTTGAGAGGAACCATAAATATGGTCATCTGGGAATACACCGTAACCCCCCTTCCACCACACAATCCCAAGCAAATACTGGACCATTGGGGTGCCCAGGGTTGGGAGCTCGTTCAGGTAGTTACCAGCCCCGAGGGTGGATATGTTGCTTATATGAAGAGAGCTAAGGCATAAAAATGACTGGAAAAGTTGAAGCAAGACTCATTGAATTGGGATTTCCCCTTCCTGAGGTTGTACCTCCGGTAGCGGCATATATTCCTGCTGTTGCCACAGGCAACCTAGTTATGACAGCTGGTCAATTACCTATGGTTGATGGCAAGTTGGTTGAAACAGGAAAAGTGCCTACTGATGTCTCTCCTGAGAGAGCTAAAGAGCTAGCTCAGATAGCTGCATTGAACTGTTTAGCTGCTGTGAAGTATGCCATTGGTGATCTTGATCGAATTACAAGAATCGTAAAAGTGAATGGCTTTATTGCAAGTGACCCTAGCTTCACGGGTCACCCTGCGGTGAACAACGGTGCTTCTGAATTCCTAGGCCAGGTCTTTGGAGATATCGGAATTCACGCTAGATCAACTATTGGTGTTGCAGTACTTCCTCTAGATGCTCCAGTTGAAGTCGAACTGATTGTTGAGTTCAACTAGTCGGTAGCACCATCATGTAGTTTGTCGTTGATGGCAGTCATCACCGATGAATCAGCAAGTGTTGTTGTGTCACCAACTGGTCTGCCTTCAGCGACATCTTTTAGAAGTCTTCGCATAATCTTTCCAGATCTTGTTTTAGGAAGTTCAGAGACAACCATAATTTGTCTAGGCCTGGCAATTGCACCAATCTTTTCCGTCACCCAAGACCTAAGCACCTTGCCAATCTCTTCTTCGTTAGGTGCATCACCAATCTCATCCTGACGAAGTATCACAAAAGCAACTACAGCCTGCTCAGTGATTTCATCCTTAGCTCCAACAACAGCTGCTTCAGCGACCCAGTGGTGTTCAACTAGAGCTGACTCAATCTCGGCTGTTGAAAGTCTGTGTCCTGAAACTTTGATGACATCGTCGATACGGCCTAACAACCAGATGTCGCCGTCCTCATCGAAACGTGCGCCATCGCCAGCGAAGTATTTACCTTTGAATCTTGACCAATAGGTTTCAACATAACGCTCTGGATCACCCCAAACTCCTCGAAGCATGCTTGGCCATGGCTCATCAATAGTCAGATAGCCAGCTTCGCTACCATCATGAGTTTGCTTAACTGGAGCACCATTCTCATCAACGATTCCCACTGTGATACCAGGTAGCGGTCTTTGAGCTGAACCGGACTTTGTCTTGAATGCATGCGGGATTGGGGAGATCATGATGGAACCGGTCTCTGTCTGCCACCAGGTGTCCACAATCTCACACCTAGAGCCACCAACAACATCGTGGTACCAGTGCCAAGCTTCTGGGTTGATAGGTTCACCAACAGAACCTAGAACTCTAAGCGAAGTTAGGTCATGTCCATCAACTACTGCTCTACCAATCTTCATGAAAGTTCTAATAGCGGTTGGAGCGGTATAGAAAATACTTACTTTGTATTTGGCAATGATTTCCCACCAACGTTCAAAGTTAGGGGAGTCCGGAGTTCCTTCATAAATGACTTGAGTAGCTCCATTGGCAAGAGGACCATAAACCACATAGCTGTGACCGGTAATCCAACCAACATCTGCGGTGCACCAATAAACATCAGTGTCTCTCTGCAAATCAAAAACTACTCTGTGTGAATAAGAAGCGCCGGTTAGATAGCCACCGGTTGTGTGAAGTATGCCTTTCGGTTTTCCTGTAGTTCCTGAGGTGTAAAGAATAAATAGCGGATGTTCTGAATCAAATCCTTCTGCATCATGCTCGGGAGATGCTTTCGCTAAAGCATCATGCCACCAAATGTCTTTAGGAGACATCGCAACATCTGCTTTAGTTCTTTCAACAACTAAAACATGTTCAATAGAAGGACAGCTGTTGTCTTGAAGAGCTTGATCAACTGCTTCTTTTAGGCCATGGGCTTTACCTTTTCGGAAGCCACCATCTGCTGTGATGACTAGCTTCGCTTGCGCATCATTGATTCTGCTTCTAAGTGAGTCAGCACTAAAACCACCAAAGACCACGCTGTGGACTGCTCCGATACGAGCAACAGCCAAAATTGCGATTACTGTTTCAGGAATCATAGGCATGTAGATAGCAACTCGATCCCCAGATTGAACTCCAAGATCTAATAGAGCATTGGCAGCCTTCTTAGTTTCAGCAAGTAGTTGGCTGTATGAGTAAGTCTTAGAATCTCCTGGCTCACCTTCGAAAAGGATTGCAGTTTTATCGCCTCTACCTTCTAGGACATGCCTGTCTAAACAGTTGTAGCTGGCGTTGATCTGGCCATCCTCAAACCACTTTGCGAACGGGGGATTGGACCAATCCAGAGTCTTGGTAAAGGGCTTATGCCAGCTGAGTTGGTTGGCTTGGGCAGCCCAGAAACCTAATCTGTCTGCCTGAGCGGCATCGTAGAGTTCATGTTTTGAATTGCTGGTCATACTTTGGATTGTATAGGTGCACAGACTGTAGCGACCGATTTGCCTAAAAAGCGTTACACCAACGGGAGAAACCAAGACCAGGGGACTGTAACTGGACCTGCCTGGAAATTCTTCCTGAGCGTAAATGATATGTGCGGTTTCACCTTGCCAAGTCTCTTTTGTTCTTGTTATGCTAGCCAAGTCAGCTTCGGCTGACCTGTGATACATCGATTCCCCCAATCATGTATCACCGGCCCCGGTCACTCCCCCCAGAGACCGGGGCCCCTTAATTTAACTGGCACTTTTACACAGCCTAGATACTCGTTCCTTATCCCCATTTTCAAATCACTTCTCCTTAGCCAACAGCACACTATTCAGTATTGAGACATGTCTGAATTAGCTGTCTTCAAAGATCTTCTTGAAGATCCGCTGGTGACCGATGTGTTCATAGACGGACATCTATCTCTTCAAGTTGAGAGAAGTGGAAGTTTAGAACCTGCACCAAATCCTTTTCAAGATGAACTAGAAGTTGTGTCGTGGATTAGAAACCTTCTCAAGTTGCACGGCTCTCGATTAGACATAGCAAGGCCGATGTCAGAGGCCACATTCGAGTCAAACTACGGATTGCTTCGAGTGCATGCAGTGTTGGGCGGTGAGTGTTCAAAGAGAACTCAAATATCAATTAGGAGACATTCGTCTTCCAATCTCTCGCTAAGAGATCTAGTGCGTAATGAATCCATCGCAGAACAGCAGCTAAATACTTTGTTAGAGATTGTGAACAGCCGTGAGAACTTTGTGGTTATTGGTGGCACAGGAACTGGTAAAACTACTCTGCTAAAAGCGATGTTAGAAGAGACTTCGCATGAGCGAATAATCACTATTGAAGATGCAGCTGAGCTAAATCTAATTGGGAACAGCGTTGGTCTAACCACTAGATCCAGTAATCATGAAGGCATAGGCCAGGTTACTCTCGGGCATTTAGTGCGTGAAGCTCTTCGTATGAGACCTGATCGGTTAGTGATTGGTGAAGCACGTGGAGAAGAACTACTAGTGCTTCTGCAAGCAATCAACACTGGACATAACGGCTCTGGCTTTACTCTTCACGCCAACTCTGTTGAAGACGCTTGGCCTCGATTATTAGGCATTTTGGTTGGGGCTGGCGTGAGTATTGAATTCGCACAACTGCTAATCGCAAGTTCAATCACTTGGGTGATTGAAGTGAAGAGAGTCAGTGGCAAAAGGGTTGTTTCCGCCATCCAAAGATTGAGATCACTCAATGTCTGACTCTCTAAACCTCACAAAGTTTGTAGGACTCTTGAAAGCAGGAGTTAGTATCGAGCAATCCATTGAGCAAATAGGTGGAGCTAACCAAAGCTCAAAGGGCTTTAGGTACTTGCTTCAAGTGTCTTTGGATTCGGGATCCGCTGTTGCCTCCGAACTGGAGTTTGTTGCCGAGCTCTTCGCTGCAAGAGAGAGAAATAAGCAGAGAATCGAAATCGCCCATGCTAGCCCCAAGTCAACAGCTCGATTGATGCTTTTGCTACCGCTCTTGATTTTGGGTATGGCTGAGTTTCTAGGCTGGGGAGTATTAGGTTCACTTACCCAACGACCCATCATCACAGTGAGCATTTTTCTTGGACTGGCTCTTCTTCTAATCTCCAAAGTCATAACTTCGAGTCTTCTCAAGAGGGCGAAGCCTGCGGAGAGTTTCCTTGGCTTCTATCTGCTAGGAGTTGCTTTGCAGATATCAGGCGGTAGTAACTTGTATCTAGCTCAGAGCCGAGCAACAGAAATCTACACAGACATTTTCGATGGTCTGCCACCTCAAGAAGAACTTGCGGTCATGGAACAGGTTGCTGATCTTGTTGAGCAAAAAGGGGCACGAGCAAATGAGCTCCTTCGCAAACAGGCAAAGTTGATGCAAGAACAGGCCCAGCAGGCAACTGAGTTGAAGATTGAAAAGCTAGGGGTCAAGCTGATGGTTCCTTTAGGGCTAGGAGTATTGCCAGCCTTTGTATTTTTAGCGATTGTTCCGCTAATGGTTACTACCTTGGGAGCAAATTGAAGAAAGAGGAAAACAATGAAACAAATCTGGTTAGACGAAACTGGTGCCAGCACCGCCGAATACGCAATCATTACCCTGGCAGCAGTCGGGTTCGCGGGATTGCTACTCACCATTTTACGGTCTCCAGAGGTGAGGCAAATGCTGATGGACCTAATCAAGTCAGCTCTGACCGTAAGCGGATCCCCTTAGAAGACAGAGGTTCGGTAACAGCCGAATTCGCTATTGTCTTACCTGGGGTGATGCTAGTTCTCTTTCTGGCTTTATCTGTACTTAGCCTTCAAGCAAGTCGAATTGCTCTTGTTGAAGTAGCGGCCGAAGCGTCTAGAGCACTTGCTCGTGGGGAATCAGAACAGCTCGTTTCTCAACTTCTTGTGGATTATGAACTTGGTGATAATTCATCATTCCAATCAAGCTTTAGAGATCTTGCAGTATGCGTTGAAGTGTCTCAAATTCATCAAATTCAGGCTCTTGGAGGTTTGTTTCCCATTGAAGTCAAAGAAGTGCAGTGTGCACGAAAGGGGGGTTTATGAGGAGCTTAGACGATTCAGGTGCGGGCACAATTCTGGGTTTGGGGCTGATATTCATGGTTTTGGGAATAATGACCCTATCTTTGGGCATTACAACTCAGAGCCTTGCAATTGCTAGGCTTCAGGCCCAAACAGACAACGCAGCTATTGCTGCAGAGGATGTTTTGCGGGGTTTAGCCATAGGTTTTCCCTGCGAAACGGCTGAGGAGATTGTGCAAGGATTTGGCGGGACCCTAGAACAATGCCATAAAGTCAATTTAGACCTCTATATAAGTGTGCGTTCGGAAGTTTTAGGTATAGTACAAAGAGTTCATGCTCGGGCAACCCCGAGTTAGGCACCACAAGCAAGGAGATTCGTGAGTTCAGGTTCAAAGTTAGTCATCGTAGAGTCACCGGCAAAGGCAAAGACCATTGCCAAGTACTTGGGCGATGAGTTCCGCGTACTCGCATCCGTGGGGCATATTCGCGATCTAATTGACCTAAAAGACCTTCCTCCTGAACTGAAGAAGAAGAGCACAATCGGTAAGTTCTCGATTGACGTTGAGGATGACTTCAAGCCTTACTATGCGATTTCACCAGGTAAGAACAAGACTGTTTCAGAGCTAAAGGCAGCCCTCAAAGATGCAGATGAACTTTACCTAGCAACGGATGAGGACCGCGAGGGTGAGGCAATTGCCTGGCACCTTCTAGATGTCCTAAAGCCAAAGGTTCCAGTTCACCGCATGGTTTTCCATGAAATCACCAAAGAAGCCATTCAGGCTGCGGTTGCTAACACTAGAGCCATTGACGATGATCTGGTTGAAGCTCAGGAAACTCGTCGAGTAGTTGACCGCCTTTATGGCTACGAGATTTCTCCAGTTCTATGGAGAAAGATTGCTCGAGGACTCAGTGCAGGTCGTGTTCAGTCTCCTGCAGTGAGATTGGTAGTTGAGCGTGAACGTGAGCGTATGGCTTTCGTATCTGGTGCCTACTTTGATATCAAGGCTTTGTTCGACACTGAGAAAACTGGTGAACCAACTTTTGAGTCAAAACTTCATACCTATAACGGGCAAAGAATCGCTACTGGAGAATCATTCAACGACAAAGGTGAACTTGTTGCAAAGGTTCTGCTTCTGGATGAAGAAAAAGCAACAGCACTAGCTGAAGCTATCAAAGCTCCAAATGTGCCAGTGGAAGTTATCTCTGTTGAAGCCAAGCCTTCAACAAGAAGACCAGCTGCTCCTTTCACAACTTCAACATTGCAACAGGAAGCATCTCGTAAGTTAAGACTGTCAGCAAAGCAAACTATGGATGTTGCTCAGTCTCTCTACCAAGAGGGTTACATCACATACATGAGAACAGATTCACCAACCCTTTCTACTCAGGCAATCACAGCAGCTAGAGCTCAAGCTAAAGAAATGTTTGGCGAGGAATTTGTTTCAAGTGCTCCTCGTATTTACCAGGGTAAGAACAAGAACGCTCAGGAAGCTCACGAAGCGATTCGTCCAGCTGGAGAAGTCTTTAAGAAGCCAAGCGAACTAACTGGTGAACTATCTGGAAGAGCCTTTGATCTTTACGATCTAATTTGGAAGAGAACTATTGCTAGCCAAATGCAGGACGCAAAGGTTTCTACCACCACTGCAAAGATTGCTATTTTCCCTTTAGCCAATGGAGACAGAGCAGAATTTACAGCCAGCGGAACTGTTGTCACTTTCCGTGGCTTCATGGCAGCTTACGAGGAAAGCCAGGACGAGAGCCGTAACGAAGAAGAGTCAACTGAGAAGGAAAGCAAGCTTCCTAACCTAGAAGTAGGGCAGAAACTAGCGGTTCTAGAGGTCAACGCAAAGAACCACCAAACCTCACCTCCTCCTCGTTATACAGAAGCAAGCCTTGTGAAGGCTCTTGAAGAAGAAGGCATCGGCCGACCTTCAACATACGCGGCAATCATTAGCAACATATTGAACAAGGGTTATGTAGTCAAGCGTGGGCAGGCACTAGTTCCAGAGTGGATTGCCTTCACTGTTATTCGCTTCCTTGAGGAGAATGTTTCACGTCTTGTTGACTATGCATTCACCGCTCGCATGGAAGAAGACCTTGATGAGATTGCCAATGGAAACATTGAGCGAAGTGAATGGCTAAAGCAGTTCTACTTTGGCGCAGGCGATAACCCAGGTCTTCACAGTGTTGTTGAAAACATTGGCGACATCGATCCAAAGGCTCTGAACTCACTAGACCTAGGCGATGGAATCACTCTTCGCACCGGTAAGTACGGTCCTTACATGGAGATCTACATTGAACCCAATGCTGAAGGTGCGGATGAGAATGGTCGAAGAATCATTAACATTCCCGAAGGCCTTGCTCCTGATGAACTTACTCTGGAAAAGGCTCACGAGCTTATTGAAGCACCTATCCTTCAGGATCGAATTCTTGGCGTGGATCCAGCATCCGGCCACAACATCTTGTTCAAGGATGGACGATACGGACCTTATGTTTTGATTGACGATCCTGAAGCTGAAAAGCCAAAGACCGCCTCTCTTTTCAAAACCATGTCAGCTGAATCGGTTGATCTAGATGTTGCACTCAGACTTCTTTCACTTCCTAGAGTCATTGGACAAGATCCAGAAACAGGACTAGACATCACTGCTCAAAACGGTAAGTTCGGTCCTTACATGCTCAAGGGTAAAGAATCTAGAAGCTTGCAAGCTGAGGAACAGATCTTCGATTTGGATCTTGCTGGAGCCCTAGAAATATTTGCTCAACCGAAATACGGTGGTCGCAGAACTGCAGCAACTCCATTGAAGGAATTCGGTGAAGACCCTGCAGCAAAAACCAACGTTGTGGCTAAGTCTGGACAGTTTGGTCTTTACGTTACCGACGGTGTTCTAAATGCGACTGTTCCTAAGGATGAGCCGCTAGATGAACTAACACCTGAGAGAGCTTTCGAGCTTTTGGCTATCCGCAGAGAAAAGCTAGGCCTAGAGCCTGGAGTTCCTGCACCTAAGGTTTCAAAGTCAGGGCGTAAGAGCGTTGCTCCAGCCAGAACTGTCAAAAAGGGTGCCACAAGAAAGAAAGCCGGCTAATGTCAGGTCTTTTCATTTCCTTCGAAGGCATTGATGGTGTTGGTAAATCAACTCAGGCAGATCTCCTAGAAGCCTGGCTCACAGAGCAAAACAAGGAAGTTATCAGAACCCTAGAACCAGGGGGAACTGATGTTGGAGTTGAGATTAGAAAAATCCTTTTGCATCACAAAGGTGATTTAGCTCCTCGAGCAGAGGCTGCATTGTTTGCAGCCGACCGAGCTCACCATGTTGCTAGCAAGATTCGTCCAGCGCTTGAGCAGGGAAAGATTGTAATCACTGACCGCTACTTTGATTCATCTGTGGCTTATCAAGGAGCAGGCAGAGACCTATCGAGAACAGAAGTAAGAGATTTATCTCTGTGGGCTGTCGGTGGACTGTTACCTAATCTCACCGTGCTGCTTGATCTACCTGCCGATCTAGCCAGAGCCAGAAGAAACTCTTCAGGAACAGAACCAGATCGTCTAGAGAAGGAAAAGACAGAATTCTTCGAAACAGTTAGATCTGCGTACCTAGATTTGGCAAAAGAAGAACCAGAGCGTTTCCTGGTTGTTGACGCCTCTGTATCTGTTGAACAGATGCAGGAAGTTATTCGTGAACGAGTAGCTGGACTTATTTAGTTCAATGCTTACTCCACCAAAAGTTTTCAGAGACGTAGTCTCCCAGCCTGAAGCTGTAGAGCAACTTTTAGGTTCAACTGGGCAGGGCAGTGAGGTTCATCACGCTTGGCTTTTCACAGGCCCTCCTGGCTCTGGGAGATCTCAATTGGCTTTAGCATTCGCAGCTTCACTGCTGTGTGCTGATGGTGGTTGCGGTACTTGCAACTCTTGCCAAATGATTCAATCCAGAAATCATCCAGATGTGCAGGTGCTCAACACTGAGCGTGTTCTTATCAGCATTGATGAGGTCACCGAGTTTATTGAGAAGTCAATTCAGATGCCTGCTATTGGTAAGTACCGAATCATGGTTATTGAAGATGCTGATCGAATGTCAGAGCGAACCAGCAACCTGCTGCTCAAATCTCTAGAAGAACCTCCTAAGGGAACTATCTGGATGATCTGTGCCCCAAGTGAAGCAGACTTGCTGCCAACAATTAGATCTAGGGTTCGTCGAGTGCAACTAAAGGTTCCTACCGTTGAAGCGGTAGCCCAGTTGCTTGTTGAGAAGTATGGCATTGGTCTTCAACTGGCTCAAGAGAGTGCTGCTCAAGCCCAAAGTCATGTCGGTATGGCCAGAAGATTGGCGAGTAATGCAGGGGCGAGAGATAGAAGATCTCAGGCCCTCAAAGCTGTTCTTTCAATCACAGACATTCCTTCAGCCATGGCAGTCTCGGATTCCCTAGCTAAGTTGGCGGAAAGTGATGGGGCTCAGTTAACTGCAGAGCAGGATGAAGCTGAAAGGAAGGCACTCTTTCTAGCCATGGGGGTAAGTGAAGAGAGCAAACTAAACCCAAGTTCTCGTGCCCAACTTAGAAGGCTAGAAGAGGCTCAGAAGAGAAGAGCAACTAGATCTAAACGTGATGGCTTAGACCGCATTCTCATTGACCTAATGGGGCTATACAGAGATGTTCTAACTGTTCAGCTAGGTGCAGGCGAACCTCTAATCAACGTTGACTTAGTTCAAGAAATTACAAAACTTGCCAACGAGAGCACCCAAGCACAATCAATTCACAACATTGAAGAGATTGAAAAAGTTAGAAACCGCATGGAGCGAAACGTACGAGACATTTACCTCTTGGATTCTTTAGCTGTGACATTTAGAAGAAAGGCCTCAAAATGAGCCGTTTGAATACGACAGTTCTAACCTTGAGCATTGTTGCAGGTGTTGTTGCTGCTACATCCATAATCTTCCCTTCAGTATTTGATGGCTCAAAGCCTTCAGCAACTAATCCAGATGACACAGCGACACCAACAAGTCTTGAAGGCTTCTATTCACAGACTCCTGTGTGGAGTGATTGTGAAGGAAGCAACAGTGATGCCAGGTGTGGTTTTGTTCAAGTTCCTTTGAATTGGGATAAACCTGAACAAGGTGGAATCAAGATTGCTGTTGCAATAAACCCAGCAACAGATCCTGAGAGCTCTCCTTACCTACTGATGAATCCAGGTGGACCTGGATCAAGCGGTAGAGAATGGGTAACTGAATATCTTGATTCTCTAGGCACTGAAGAACTTAGAGCTGAATACAACATTGTTGGATTTGACCCAAGAGGTGTTGGCAAGAGCTCAGCTGTCAAATGCTATGACGATAAGGATCTCTACAGCTTCTACTATGACCAGTCTCCTTACGAGTATGCAAGCACAGAAGATCTTGAATACTCAAAGTCATCTATTGCTGACTTTGGTGCCGCCTGTTTAGAAAATACAGGACCACTTCTTGGGCACATTGACACTTCATCAGCGGCTAAAGACATGGACATCATTCGAGCAGTGCTAGGAAGTGAAAAACTGAATTACCTAGGTTTCTCTTATGGGACACTACTTGGTGCAACCTACGCAAGTTATTTCCCTGAGAATGTTGGAAGATTTGTTCTAGATGGAGTTGTTGATCCAACTTCTACACCTTCACAAGATTCACTCAATCAACTAATTGGATTTGAATCAGCCATGCGTTCATACCTAACAGACTGCATTGACAATGATGAAGAGTGTCCATTCAAAGGCTTATCTATTGAGAAGGCTATGGACAAAGTGGGGAAAGACTTCCTCGGCGTATTAGAGAAGAAGCCTGTCTACACCTCTGAAGGCAAGAGAAAACTAACTCTCAACTCAGGATTTACAGGGATGATTGCAGCGCTCTATTCAGACCAGTCTTGGCCTTATCTGACTCAGGCCTTCAACGAGTTCTTCAGTAAGACAAAGCCGGATGGCAGGATTTTCCTAGTCTTAGCTGATTCATACTTCGCCTACAACCCTGAGTCAGAAGAGTTCACTGCTAACTCAAATGAGGCATTCAAAGCTATCTCATGCATTGATAGCCGTGAGTCGGATGAGCCAGAGGACATGAAGACCCAGAATGACCTGGTCAAGCAAACCAGCAAGGTCTTCGGACGTTATTGGCAGTATGGCGGCTTGGCATGTAACGAATGGCCGTTTGACATTGTCGAAGGACCAAGCGACTACTCTGCTAAAGGTGCACCAACCATGTTGGTAATCGGAACAACAAACGATCCAGCCACCCCTTACTCTCAAGCAAAGAATTTTGCTAAGGAGGTTTTGGAGAAGAGCTACCTTCTGACTTACGATGGAGAAGGACACACAGCTTACGGCTCAACCAATAGTTGTGTTTCAAATACCGTCGATGAATTTCTAATCAATGGCAAACTCCCTAAAACAGAAAAGACCTGCTAGGCCCGATGCCAAACAATCGATTTCAAGAAGCATATTCCAAAAGATTTAGAGCACTTCTCTCAAACGAACCAACAGGAACACCACCTTGGCTAGATGTCATTGCTAAAGGTGAAACTGGCGGTCTATTTATGCCAACCGATGCACCTTGGATAGTTCATAGAGACTTCGGCACTTTAGTTGGCGGGATTAGAGCTTTGCTTTTGCAAGCACTTCACCCTGGCACTCTTGCTGGAGTTGCTCAGCATTCAAGATATGAGCAAGATGCACTTGGAAGACTTGCAGGAACAATCCGCTGGCTTACTGTTACTACCTTCGGTTCTCACGAAGCAGTTGCTGGAGAAGCCAGCAGAGTAAACAGGCTTCATGATCGTGTCAAAGGTGAGTACACAAAGACATCAGGAGAAACTCTTTCCTACAAAGCAAAAGACCCTGATTTGCTTCTTTGGGTTCACGTTGCTTTCACTGATTCATTTCTAACTTGCCACCTTGACTATGCATGGCGAGAGATTCCTGGTGGAGCTGATGCATACGTGGATCAGTGGGCAAGATCCGTTGAGCCACTAGGTCTTTCTAGAGTGCCACACACCAAGGCAGAGCTCGATGCTGAATTCAAAGGTTTCTTTGACCGCAACGAACTACGAGTTGATGACACCACCAGAAAAGTTATTCAGTTCATCAGAAAGCCAGGGTTACCGCTTCTAGTTAGACCAATCTATAGATTGCTCTTTGCTGCAGCTGTAGTTTCTCTTCGGCCTGAGCACAGAAAGATGTTAGGTCTTAGAACCTTACCTAAGTGGCTTATTGTTCCAGTAACAAGAGTTGCCCTTAGAAGCCTTCAATTACTAATTGGCCCTGATTCGCCTATTGAAGATGGAGCATTGAACCGTCTTCGAAGAATAGGCCTTATCAAGTAATAACCGTGGTTTCGTGGCAGACTTAAGCCATGTCAGCAATGAGGCTAGAACATGACCTGCTCGGTGATTACGAGGTACCTTCCAGTGCATATTGGGGGGTGCACACAGCAAGAGCAGCGGAGAACTTCCCTATTTCGGGAGTCCCAATCGGGCATTACAGATCTCTAATCAGAGCCTTGGCCCTAGTAAAAGAAGCCGCAGCCAAAGCCAACTTAGAAGTTGGCGAACTAGATGAAAAAGTAGCTAACGCGATTATTGCTGCCTGTCATGAAGTTGAGGCAGGGAAGTTCGATAAAGAATTCATCGTTGACGCAATCCAAGGTGGTGCTGGAACTAGCACCAACATGAATGCCAATGAGGTTATCGCGAATCGTGCCCTTGAAATAGCAGGCTATGAAAAGGGCGACTACGACAAGATCCACCCGCTAAATGATGTGAACATGTCGCAGTCAACAAACGATGTCTATCCAACAGCTCTAAAAGTTGCACTCATTATTGAAATTAGAGAACTAATAAAGGCGTTGGAATATCTTCGCTCTAAATACAACGCCAAAGCTATTGAATTCAAAGATCTAATCAAGATGGGTCGCACTCAACTTCAAGACGCAGTGCCTATGACTTTAGGTCAAGAGTTTGCAACCTTCGCCAGAATGACCCAAGAAGATGAGCAGCGTCTTGTTGAGCTAATCCCACACCTAAGTGAAATCAATTTAGGTGGAACTGCAATCGGCACACAACTTAATGCTCCTAAAGGATATGCAGAAGCTGCCTGTAAACACTTGAGCGATCTAGCAGGCTGGAAATTTGTTGTTGCTGAAGACATGGTTGAGGCAACTCAAGATGTTGGAGTCTTTGTCTTAGTTTCTGGGGTTCTCAAGCGAGTAGCGGTCAAGCTGTCCAAAACTGCGAATGACCTTAGATTACTTTCTTCAGGTCCAAGAGCAGGTTTCGGTGAAATCAATCTTCCAGCCAGGCAGGCAGGGTCATCAATAATGCCTGGCAAGGTTAACCCTGTTATTCCTGAGGTTGTAAATCAAATAGCCTTCACGGTTATTGGAAATGACATGACAGTAACTATGGCTTGTGAAGCTGGTCAGCTTCAGCTAAATGCGTTTGAACCAATCATTACAAGATCCCTCATGATGAGCATCATCTACTTACGACAAGGTTGCTACACACTTGCAGATAGATGCGTTGATGGAATCACAGCAAACGCCGCTCGTTTGAGAGCAGACGTTGAGAGATCTATTGGGACAGTCACTGCTCTTTCACCACTACTGGGCTATGAGAATGCAACATTGGTTGCTCAAACTGCATTAGCAGAGGACAGTACGGTGAAGGAAGTTGTGTTGAGACTAGGACTCATGAGTGAAGAAGAGTTCAACAACATCCTGGGAGATGTCGACAAGTTGGTAAGACCGAACGGTTAGATCTTTTTCTTGCTTCTGCGATGAAGGACTAGGTAGGCCCCAAGAGCTCCACCAGCTGCGACTAATGCTCCTGCCCATATCAAACCTGCGACTAAGTCGAACTCAGATTCGGCAACTTTTGTAAGAGGTTCTTGGGTTTCTAGAGTTAGCTCTACACCGTTCTCATCGAAGCACTGATTACCAATGCTGTCGGAAACGTAGCCTGTGGTGTTTTCCACTGTAATTAGGTATTCACCTGAAGCAATGTGCCCATCATCAGAGGCGCTTCTCCAAAGAATCTTGTATTGGCCTGGGTCTTGGATGTTTACTGTGGTGAACATGGTCTTGCCATCGATACGTGCACAGGCAGCACCTAGCTGCTCGCCAGTTTCGGCATTGGCAATGGCCAATAGGTTTCCCTTGCCAAACTCAGTTGGGATTGGTTCTTCACCGTACTCAAGGCGGATATCAATGCTTCCAGCCTCTACTACTTCGTCTGCACTTGGGCTCTGCCCAATAAGTTCATTGTGGGCAAGGGCAGGGGAACTCAGCAAAAATACCGATGTGAGGGACAAAACTAGGGCTGAAACTGTTAACTTACGCATGAACCCAGTCTACATCTGGGGAAAAGGTCTAAAATTGAGGTGAATAGAGCCGTTCGGAGCAAAAATGCCATCACCTAACTCACCATTGAACTACCTGAGGCAAATAGCCATCGGGTCAGCCACCGGTTTGATCCTTTTAGTCCTGATTATTGGTGGCTTCACATTGGCTGCACCTCAATCAAGTGCTCCGACTAACACTCCAACCAACACTCCAACTGACACTCCAACTGTTACTCCAACTACAGATGGAAGAGACTGTTCTATTGCTGAATTAGCTCTAGATGATCGCCTAGTTGGATTACACGCTCAGGTATTGAACCCTGCTACCAACGAAGTCCTGTTTGATGTTCAAGGCGATGTTCCTGCTCAAACCGCTTCTGTTATGAAACTTCTAACCGCAACCGCAGCACTTCAAGTGCTTGGCCCTAACTACAGAGTACAAACCAAGGTATATGCAGATCTAGACAACCCTGGGCACATAGTCATCGTTGGAGCAGGTGACCCAACTCTTTCTAGAGTTAGAGCCGGTGTTCAATCTGTGTACAAGGATGCCCCTAAGCTTGCTGACCTAGCTGTTCAAATCAATGATTGGGCTAGATCAACTCCAATCACAAACATCACTTTAGATAGCACCTACTTTGAGGCTGAAGGTTGGGATAGCGATAACCCAGATTCTGAAAGAACGATTGGTTACCAGTCAATTGTTACTGCTTTGCAGGTAGATGGAGATAGAGCTAATCCAACTGCTCAAACATCTCCTAGAAGCCTTGATCCAGTTAATGCTGCTGGGATTGCTTTGAAGAAAGCTATTGGCCCGCTTGCAGCATCAGCTACCTTGACTCAAGACAAAGCTGGAGAGAACCTTCTCGAAATTGCATCTGTAAGATCACAACCAATAAGCAAGTGGATTGAACACATGCTGAGAGTAAGCGACAATACCGAATCAGAATTCCTTGCTCGTCTTGTTACAAAGCAGTTAGGTTACGACGGCTCAAGGGATTGGGTAGAGGATGCTCTGAAGGAAGCACTCACTCGTGCAGGGCTTTCAACTGATGACCTTCAGCTTCGTGATGGCTCAGGATCAAACGAATGGAACCGAGTTCCAGCAACTTTCATCAATGCTCTACTCAAGAAGGTATTGAACGAAGACGGTGATCTAGGAATAATCAAGAGAGCTCTTCCAATTGCGGCTGAAACAGGGTCACTGGCAAACAGATTCAAGGGTGACAACATTGATGCAGCTGGAAAGATTTTTGCTAAAACTGGCTGGACTAAGAACGAGTACTCTCTAGCTGGAATTATCAAAGCTAAAGATGGCACAGACCTGGTCTTCAGCATTGCTGCTATTGGCAAGGTCAACGCAACAGCCAAAGATGCTATTGATAACCTAGCCACAGGCATCTATAGATGTGGCAATACTCTTTCAGCCGAAACAGTTCCTAAAAACTAATAAAGAAGAAGGTAGCAATGTCGCTCACCGAGAGTGAACTACTAGCAACGGTCCCAACCCAGCTATACATATCCGGAAAGTGGGTTGACGGTCATGGTTCAGAGTTGATCAACGTCGAAGATCCATCAACAGGAAAGACCTTGGCAACTATCGCCAATGCAAATGAAGCAGATGGTCTAGCCGCTCTTACTGCAGCAGCGAATGTTCAAGAGTCTTGGGCAAAGACACCTCCGCGTGAGCGCGCAGAGATACTAAGAAGAACATTCGAATTGGTAAAGGCAAGAAGCGAAGAGTTCGCCATGCTAATCAGCTTGGAAATGGGTAAGCCAATTGCTGAAGCAAGGGGAGAGGTTACCTACGGTAACGAATTCCTTCGTTGGTTCTCAGAAGAAGCAGTTCGCATTACTGGTAGATATGGTTCATCTCCTGAGGGAACCGGTCGCATGCTGGTAACTCAGAGACCAGTAGGTCCAGCATTCGCTATCACTCCTTGGAACTTCCCACTGGCTATGGCAACTAGAAAGATAGGACCAGCCATTGCAGCTGGTTGCACCATGGTTGTGAAACCAGCAGAACTTACTCCTTTAACCACACTCCTTTTGATGAAGACTTTGGAAGAGGCTGGCTTACCAGCGGGTGTAGTAAACATCATTACTACCAATACCTCGGCTGCTACAAGTGCTCCAATAATTGCAGATCCAAGACTTCGCAAGATCACTTTTACTGGTTCTACTTCTGTTGGAGTTAGATTGCTTGAGCAGTCTGCGAAGCAAGTGTTGAGAACATCAATGGAACTTGGCGGTAACGCTCCATTCCTAGTATTTGAAGATGCAGATGTAGATGCAGCTGTTGAAGGTGCGATGGTAGCTAAACTGCGAAACATTGGTCAGGCCTGCACAGCAGCAAACAGATTTATTGTTCACGAGTCTCTAGCCGATGAGTTTGCTACAAAGATGGCGGCAAAGATGGAAGCCATGCCACTTGGAAGAGGAGTAGATCCTGAGACCAAGATTGGTCCTGTAATCAACGAGAAGGCAAGAGAGAATCTAAAGCGTCTTGTTGAGACAACAGTTTCTGAAGGTGGAAAAGTTGTCACTGGAGGAGCGGCACGCTCAGGTGAGGGTTATTTCTTTGAGCCAACTGTATTGATGGATGTCAAGCCTGGCTCAACGATTCTGAATGAAGAAATCTTTGGTCCAGTTGCTCCGATTGTTAGATTCAAGGACGAAGATGAGGCCATTAGGTTAGCTAATGACACAGAGTATGGTCTTGTCTCCTACGCATACACCCAAGATCTAAAGCGTGGAATCAGACTGATTGAAAGATTAGATACAGGCATGACTGGACTCAACACGGGTCTTGTTAGTAATGCTGCTGCACCTTTCGGTGGTGTGAAACAATCAGGGTTGGGTCGCGAAGGCGGTCTAGAAGGAATTCATGAGTACTTGGAAACCAAGTATGTAATGATTCCTGACCCAAGTCTCTAGAGACAACAACAAGAAGGTAAACCTTGAGCAGAATCGGACTAATCGAAAAACCAGCTCTCTGGGCTGCAACACTAGGGCCAATTGTTACCTTTATTGGATATACAGTGGCTGGTGCGATGTGGGAAGGCTATGACGGAGTCAAGAAAACTATCAGTGACCTTGCCGCTGATGACTCACCGGTTCAACTGTTTATTTCTGCCGTATTCATCTTCGGTGCACTATGTGACATCGTAATTTCCCACTACGCCAAGGCATTTGCAACAGCTGGTCGAATTGTAATTCTTCTAATTGGTATAGCAACAATTGGATTGACCGTCTTTACCACCCCTGATCAACAGAGCTACTCAGTTATGCATCGAGTATTCGCTATCTCAAGCTTCTTCCTACTCTGTGTTTGGCCTTTGTTTGCTATGCGAAGAGGCACGGATGTTCCGCCGTTACTTAGGCCTGGAGCAGCTATTGCTGGTGCACTGGTTATCGGAGCAATATCTATTTGGTTTTTGAGCCTTTGGCAAGATCCGAACTCAACTATCACAGGACTTGGAGAACGAATAGGTGTTGGAGCTCAGGGGCTCTATCCAATGATTGTTATTTGGCACAGCTACCTATGGCAGAAAAAGAACTCCCAAGCAAGAAACTAGTTCTTTATCGGGACAACGGCTTTGAAATCAGTTCTCTGCTCATCGCTGTTCCACTCTAGAGTTCTTTCTAGACAAACGGCATCGAGCATCTTTGATCCAACACTTTCAATCTTCTCTTTAGTTGGCTTGAGGCCATCATTGCTGATGAGAATACTTATGGTTTTCGAATCTTTCATGGATATTTCTCCATATATGTTGGATGCGTTTCCGTGACGCACGGCATTGCTCACAACTTCTTTTAGGATTTCGTTCAAGATGTCGCTAGCCACTAAATCACTCTTCAAGACTTGGTTTGCCAGAGGGGTTAGGAAAACGTGGATGTCGCATATCCCACTCCAGACCGATTTGATTTCAGTAATCGATACGTCTACCGGATGCTGAACAGATCTAGACTCTTTGAGCGCATCCATTGCTCTTTGTAGGTCACTGAGAATCTGGTCCTTTACCTGTGGAGTGATTTCTTTTGAGGCACTGGCTCTGATTGAAGCAGTTGTTAGAGCAGGCTGAACTACCCCGTGGACTAGAAGATACCAGCCATGTCGAGCAAGCCAAGCCTTCTGTTCGAAGAGCTTGTTCTCTCTAGCTAACTCAGCGATAGCTTCGTTTAGTTCATCTTCAACTTTGGATTGTCCTAGGTCAAGAATGTGTGCTTGAGAAGCAGCAATAACGGACCATCCTTGCATTACTAGAAAGGAGGGGAGTAGTTCTGGAACACCAGAATCATTAGGGATCTGGTACAGCCAGAAGAAACCAGGCAAGCCTGCGAAGAAAGCAATGACTGTTGTAGCAACAAAGGCGTTAATGACGGAAAGGTTAGGTAGCTTCAGGCTGACTACTTTGAAAAGTAGCAGAGAGCCAACGAACACCAAGCACATTCCGAGTATGTCTACGGGCGTTGCTTTTGGAACAGCAAAGATTGCGGTTAGGAAAAATAGTAGTGGGAGTGGAACAAAGCTATTCCAGATTCTGATCGACTTAGAAAGATCTACCTTTACTTCTGGCTCATGTCGCGGGCCTGATTTTGGTGAATTTGGCTTAGATAGGTTTCGTGCCTCAATGGTGAGGCTCTCGTCGAATGGCCTTAGATCTAATCTGATGAAGTCAATAACCTTATTAGCCAAAGTGACGATGTCTCTTGAATTCTTTACGGCAACTTGAAGCTCCTCTAGCTGTGGAGATAAAACCTTGAAGGTCTTCAAAGCAGCTTCTCGGTTTTCATCTTCAAGTTGCTCCAGTGCAGCACTTCTAAAGGAAAGCAGCTCTGCTTCGATCTCCTGCAACTTGGCAAGATTACTTTCTCTTTGCAGTCGATTGCCTGCGACATTAGTGAAAAGCACTAGAAGAGTAAAGCCAAGAAGCAGGCCTCCGATAAATCTGAAGGCAGGCAGTCCTTCGTCCACAATTCCAAACAGCGGCGTAATGTAGAGCATTGACAGGTTCTTAAAGCCAAAGAAGAGGCTGGCTACAACGATGTTGAACCAAGGCTGCTGCTCTTGGTTTACATTTCTTTTTCTTTTGATTATCACTGCTGGAAGGATTATGGCAAGCGATATGAATATACCTAGGGCATTGGCGGGAAGCCAAGCCCAAGTGAAGTTATTGAGGCGAACAACGTCAAAAGCGAAACTCAGCATGGCAATGAATGCCAAAGCCAGGGAAAGAAGACGAATACCTAGCGCATTTGGATTACCTAGTCGAGTCCAGAATCTTCGTGAAGAAAAGCTGAAATCCATCTAAGTCCTTTATCGCTAGGTTTATGTCCTAAAGTCTAGTTTTTACCGAGCGATGAGGGCAAAAGAAACTAACTAGGATCTGTCTGCTTCGTCCTCATCTATAGGCACAATGAAATCTTCGTCTGGCTCTTCTAAGCCGGAATTCAGGGATATTCCAAGGATGTCTGCTGAAGAAGAAGGCAGTTCAAGATCTTCAACTTTACTCAACGCCTTGTTTACAGCCCTTGTTCTTGTTCCTGCTTGGCTGACAGTCTTTTGGGCTGTTTCTAGCTGTCTAGCAAGGGTATCCATGACGGCTGAGTACTTACCGAATTCGGTTTTAGCCGCACTCAGAACCTTCCATACATCGGAAGCACTCTTCTCAATAGCTAGTGTCTTGAATCCCATCTGCAAACTGTTTAGAAGTGACATTAGGGTAGTAGGTCCAGTTACGAGCACTCGGTAGCTGTTTTGCAATTCGCTGGTTAGGCCTGGACGTCGAACAACTTCAGCAAATAAACCTTCAGTTGGCAGATACATGATTGCGAAGTCGGTACTGACTGGGACATGTAGATACTTGTCTGAGATTAGTTTCGCCTGTGTCTTGATGGCTTTCTCAACTGCTTTCGATGCAGCTGCTACATCTTCAGCTGATCCGCTCTCCTGGGCATTCTGAAGTTTCTCGTAATCCTCTTGAGGGAATTTGCTGTCAATAGGAAGGTAGACGTATTCACCATCTGCACGGCCAGGTAGCTTCACTGCAAATTCCACTAGATCATTTGAACCCGGTTTAATCTTTACGTTCTTCTCATACTGACTAGGAGCAAGAACGTCCTCTAGCTGACGCTCCAGTTGAACCTCACCCCAACCACCGCGTGATTTCACGTTGGTTAGAACTTTTTGCAAACTGCCAACATCGTTTGCAAGTTTCTTCATCTCGCCAACACCTCTGGCAACCGCTTCAAGGTTTTCGCTAACCAACTTGAAGGATTCGGTAATTCTCTTCTCTAGAGTTCCCTGAAGTTTCTCATCCACAGTCTCACGCATCTTCTCGAGCTTTTCTTCGTTGCCCTTGCTCATCTTTTCGATTTCAGTCTGCATCGTGACCTGTAGCTCTTGCTGCTTCTTGGCATTTGAATCAGTTAGTTCGGCAATCTTGGTTTCGATGTTTTTAAGGGACTCATTAAGAGACTTCTGTAATTCAACTCGAGAGTTACCTGCTTCATCTCGCTGAAGCTTCGCTGAGTTTTGAGAGGTTTCGCTGAAAGAAGTGAGGCGTTTTTCAACAATGTCGTGATTCGCTGCAATGGCTGATCTCAGTTCATCTCTGTGAACCTGGAGGTCCTTTGTAATGTCGATGGAAGCACCTGAGGATTTGCGGGTCAATACCAGCACTGCAAGCCCAATAAGCCCTACTAGGTTGATCACTGCGATTAGCGTCAAGATTTCCATGGTCCTCCAGTTACTTGTATTTATCTTTCCCTTAGAAGAATAAGTCTTACCAGTGACAAAAGATTCCCCAGAAATCGCTAGTTAATGCAAATCGGGGCCAGCTGAATCCAGCTAGCCCCGATTTGGTAATCATTGGAAGGTTTAGAGTCTTGACTCAACCTTTGCTTTAGTAGCTTCAAAGCGACCCTTTAGAAGCACGTATTCAGGCTTCCATGGCTTAGCTGGACCTGCCCAGTGAATGATCTTAGGGCTGGCATTGAAGTCCTGAGATGGAACGTGGTTCCACTCTGAATCAATCTCCAATACACGGTCTCTTGAATAGATGTTGAACACATCCTGGTCATTCATACGGCACTGCTCAACTAGATACATGTGCTCAGCAGTGAAGTTCTCTGCTCTCATGAGTTCTAGGTTTAGCACCAAGATACCCGCGTTGAATGTTCTTGAGGTTAGATCTGCCTTGTCGTGAAGACGCTTTCTAATGTCCCATGCCTTCTCAGGAGCAAAGTGAAGAGTTGCTCTAGTGATTGGACGGATCATGTTAGCCCAGGTCTTTAGTCTGGTTCTCTTACCAGCGAAGACGTTGTCTCCTAGGTTTAGGTCGTAAAGCTTGCCAACATCACCCTGGATGAGAATGTCGATGTCTAGGTAAAGAACCTTGTCTAGGTTCTTTAGCATCTCGGGCAGGAACAATCTGTCCATGGTTGACACAGAGATGTGTGAAAGAAGAGCAATGTCTTCTCCATAGTTCACTTCATCAAAGTTATAGAAGGTGAAGTTAATCTCTGGGAATAGCTTGCCCATACGCTCACGGAAATCTGCACCTAGACCACGTGTCATAACGTGAGCATTGATCTCGCGCTTAGTGTGATCAACAAGTGACTGAAGAACTACAGGAATCATGTCCTCTAGGTTCTGATCAAGAGCTAGAGCTGTTTCAACAACATTCTTACCTCTTGGGTTGTTACCAACGGTAATCTTTGATGCCTCAAGGGCAGCAACAGCCTGTGGCACATCAATGTTTGAAGGTGTTACTGGACTGTATGTAGTTGCATACTTGTCAGCAAATTCAACTTCTGCCTGACAGATCTCTGCCCACAGCTTACGAACTTCCTTCTCATTCTTACCTTCAAGAATTGCCTTTAGGGTAACTTCTAGCTTGTCTTCGATACCATTTCTGATCTTGTTGAAAGCAGTCTCATCAAGGTTGATTAGACCTTCGAAACGTACGTCAGCTAGGTTCTTAGGCTTGAAGTCAACAGGTAGCCCCATTGATCTTGCTGGTAGGTAGCAGTGCAGACGGCTAGTTGCAACCTCTCTGTAGTCAACGTATTCAGAGAGCATAACTCTGGCATCTTCAATGCCTTCAACTAGGTCGAATGCTCTAACCTGTTCACCAACCTGGATGAACTGGTCAACCTTCCAACCTAGGTACTTCTTCTCATCAATCTTGGTCTCAACCTGAGCTAGCTTCTTCTTGCTTGTGCCTGTAGCAGGAGGTAGCACCTGACCAACTGTTGTTGTTACACAGCCTGAGAAGAATGCCTTGATGCCAAAGTCACGTAGGCGATACAGAGTAGTCCAGTCGCGGCAACCAATAGGTTCAATGCGCTTCAGTTCTGTAACAACCTCAGGGGTTAGAACATCCGGGTCTTGGATGTGGAAAGAGATCATTAGGGGCAGAACATTCTTTGGGTACGGGAAGTCAACTGGACCCTTGAAGTTTCTGTGCATGAACCAACCGTTTGAGATCAACCAGGTGTTCTCTGGGTACTCTCTACCGCTCGAGAAGTCTCTATCGATAGCTACAGGCTGTACCTTTGCAGCGTGTGAAGTGATCTGACGGTGTGGTTGAATCTCCTTCTTGAGAGAGTTCAAGTAGTTAGAAAGCTTGGTGTTACCTACGTAGTCGATGTTCTGGAAACGTAGCAGGTTAGATAGAGCAGCAAGAGTCTGCACAAAGTCTCCACGGTTACGTGAAGTGCGTGACTTGTCTAGCAACTTGTAATCCATAACAGCAATGTTGATTGTGTCTGGAAGTGATTTAACTTCTGGTTCGTTGTGGTTTAGCTGAGTGTTGAACCATTCAATGTTTTCACGGTCTTCATCAGATAGTGAGTTCAAAAGATCCTTGTCAGCGTAAATCAAGTTTGTCTCTTCACGTAGAAGTTCAACCTGAGTGTATTTAGCTAGAACCTTCATCAATGAGATTCTGGTTTCAACAGGAAGGGAATTGCGGTGCGCAGCGAAGTATTCCTTCAGTTCACCCAAGCCCTTCTTGGTGTCAACAAAGAAGATGCTCTCAAAGTATTCAAATGGAGCGTAGGTCTTAGCCTTTTCATCTCCAGCTTCGTGGAAGTAGTGGAAAGCTGATTCATATAGTCCGAACTGAGTAAGCATCACACCAAAGCCAAGAGCACCAATGTCCTTTTGGCTTGAGTTGTCATAAAGAGACTGAACGAATGATCTAGCTAGTAGACGCTCTTTTGGTGCAGTTGCGGTTCTTGCGTAGTCGCAAACTGCTTCTTCCATGCTTAGGCCAGCAGCCACCTTGGTGATGACAGGTGGGTTGGCGATGATTCCCTGAAGCTTTTCAATGGTCTTAGTTTGAAAGCGTGCAACCATCTGCATTCTCAGCAAGTTACGTAGTTTCTCAAACTGCTTAGGGGCGAATACGAGGCCCCAGCGCTTGACGAACTTTTTAGCAGACTTAGGAATTGCCATGGACTTGGGTCCTTACATAGTTGGATTTAAAAGATGAGAACCAATTTGTTCTCTTTTTGATATTTTAGCCCAGAGAGCCTAAAGTCCCCGCAGGATAAGGAGGTTGAGCCTAATCGGAACGAATATTTCTAGCCAAACAGAGCAAGGAGCAGAAAAGCGAAGATACCTGTGAAAATGGCTGGGGTCACAAATTTAGAGACATTAAGCCAAGGCCCAAGACTGATAACCCTTGAAGCCACAAGGCTCTTTGAAGGCAAGTTCTTCAGATCTGAAGCAATAGCCTGTCCTTCTGATGAGGCTGAATACTGAACCAAAGCACCAAGAATCCCCGATGCAAGCAGGATTCCAGCAGCAGCCAGGCTGACGTAGAGCCCTAGATCTCGGATAGTTCCAACCAGGCCAACAGTTGTAATTAGTAGGAATGTAGGGGCCAGTTGGGAGATAACCAGCTGGTTTCTTGTTCTTAGCCAAAGTTCAAGTAAGTCTTTTTCAGTCATGTCTTTAGTCTAAAAGCCTTGAAGATTAGTCCGCCCAAGAAGGCAGCTGTTTTGAGCCGTGTAAAATTAGTAAATGAGATTCCACGCTGCAGCTACAGAAGCCACAATGGCTGTGAATCTGACGCTTGTAGAAATCGGGCTTTTGTTTATTGGTCTAGGGCTTCTTTCTTGGTTGGCCCTGAAATTACATGTCTCCAGTGTCCCTCTCTTTCTGTTAGCCGGTCTGGCACTTGGTAAAGGTGGAATTGTTCCTCTTAATGTTTCAGAGGACTTCCTAAATGTCGGAGCTGAAATCGGGGCAATTCTTTTGCTACTAGTCCTTGGGTTTGAATACTCCGCAAGCGAGTTGGCAGCCAGTATGAAAAAGCGTTGGCATGCAGGGTTGATGGATCTGCTTCTCAATGCAGTTCCTGCAGCACTTTTGGCATTGGTTTTGGGTTATGGGCCTGTTGGTGCTCTCGCATTTGCTGGAATCATGTTCATCTCCTCATCTGGTATCGCAAGTCAGCTAATTAGAGAAACTGGCTGGGGTAAGTCCAACGTTGCTAAACGAGTAACAAGTGTGCTGGTCTTTGAAGATATCCTGATGGCACCTTATTTGCCAATCCTTGCCGCTGTAACACTTGGGCTAAGTGTTTGGGCTGGATTAGTTTCGGTCTCCGTTGCCCTTGTAGTTATTTCAAGCATTTTTGTTATAGCCATTGGCAGAGAAATTCCTGGTCTAAAGAAACTTGCAAGACGAGGCCCAGGTGTTTTGTTGCTGTTGGTTTTTGGGGTGACAATGGCTGCAGCTGGTGCAGCCACTCTCGCCGGGTTCTCTGGAGCAATTGCAGCATTCCTAATAGGAATGCTGCTAACAGGTGAAGTAGCTGAATCTTTGAGAAGTCGCTTTGCTCCATTGAGAGAAATATTTTCTGCTATTTTCTTCCTGTTCTTCGGCTTGAGCATCTCTGTGATTGATGTTGTAAATGTTCTACCAGCGGCTATTGCTTTTTCTGTTTTAGGAATCATAGGAAAGATGGCTGTGGGCTGGTGGGTTGGACGTGACATGTCGGACAAGATGAGCTGGAGAAGAATTGGAGCGTTCTTGGCATCTCGAGGAGAGTTTTCAATGATCATCGCAGCAACTGTTGTGACAAGCTCCGCTCTTACAGGCATCAAAGAAATCACTCTAGGCATCGTTGTAATAACTGCCTTATTCTCCACTCTTGCAATTCGATTCCTTAGAAGCAAACTTGAACGCTGAGGCACTGAAAAAGGTGTTTATTCGCAACGACTAATTCCTATTGTTGGCTAATGGCAACACGCATAGACTAAGAGTGGGTGCTCAATTGAGTTCTGGGAATGGGAAAATGAAAAGCAACGAACCGGGTATGGCTAATCCTTCAAGTGCTGAATCATCACAGAGACAGCTAGATCTAATCTCAGCTGCACTAGATGCGAGCGAAGACGGCTTTGCTATTTGGAAATCAGTCAGAGTAGAAGACGGCTCTATCAAAGACTTCACCTTGCTTCTGATGAATAACTCGGGACTAGCAGGTTTGGCTGGACTGGATCACAAGATAGAGGATCCGATTGGTAAAACTCTTGAGGAAGTTACAGGAGAAATTCCTGCCAAGGGCCTGCGCGATCTCTTTGAAAGAGCTCTAACCGAAGGACATGGGGTTAAGGACGTAGTCATTGGAATTACTAAAGATGGTTCCAAGGGTTCTTTTGAGAACACTGTTGTGCCATTTGGTAGAGACCTTGTCTTTGCAACCTATCGAGATGTGAGTGCAGACCAGAGAGAACACAAGAAGCTTCTTTGGCTAACAGAGCATGACTTTCTAACCGGTATGCCTAACCGAGCAAAGCTCCAAGAGTATTTGGAAGAGAGCTCTGTGATGACTGAGTCTCATAAGAGCCTTATGGCATTCGTGTTTATCGATATCGATTACTTCAAGGAAGTAAACGATCGTTTTGGTCATGACGTAGGTGATGCCCTCCTAGTTAACTTTGTGAAGCGCATCAAACACTCGTTACCTTCTAGGGCTCTGGTTGCCCGAATAGCTGGAGATGAGTTTGGTATCTGTATTCAAGACATCAAAGGTGAAGACCATCTAAAGGAACTGATGGAGAACGTCTTCTCAGCCATGGAGAGACCCTTCACACTAGGTGAAATTGAAACCACCATTGCTTGCTCTGCTGGCTGTGTTGTGACTGATGGATCAGAACCACCTGGAGAGATTATGCGTATGGCTGATAAGACTATGTATCAGGCAAAGAATGAAGGCCGAGGCCGATTCATTGTTCAGTCACTTATAAAAACTATTTAGGTGCATCCGGATAGATACTTCGGGTAGCCTTACGTTTCTTGTTTCTTCTAACCCAACTTGCTTTGAACCAATGCGGTAGAACGTGTGTAAGCGATAGTGCTGCATAAATAACAGTGTTCAGAGCTACCAAGGTAGCCAGAATGATAAAGAACCTTGAGTGTAGGAAACTCTCTGGAAGCAACAACCCAGTAATGACATTTATCGTGTTCATGCTGCCTTCCTTGTCTTCAACGGTTTAGGTTGATCTCCCCAGTGAGCAGGTCTTCGAAGAGCCATGTCAATAACACCTTTAACAAAGATGATTCCTAGGTAGGTGTCATAGAGCAACTCAATAAACAATGTTGCAGCTAGTAGCTTTGCTTTCCAGTTGGATTTCCTAACCGTCCAAACCTTTTCAGCGATGAAAATCAATGCGGTGAGTATCCAGAATGGATACCAGACCCAGGTATCTGAGCTAACTAGTTGAAGGCCGATAAGGAGGAAGTATGTCCATAGTGCAAAGACAGAATATGCAAGGCCTAACTGTTGAGACCAGTATCTGGCAGTTGTTGAGGTTATTCCGTAGGTAGCAATGTTCTCCATTGCTCCGCGTTGCCAGCGCAGGCGCTGTCGCCATAGAGCCCCAAGACTTGGCATCAGTTCTGTTTCAACCATGCACTCAGAAGGTGAAACCATCAATGCACCTAGAGATTTCAAGGCAATGGTTAGTTCGTTATCCTCAGTTAGAGCATGGGTATCGTAGACCTGACCCTTGGTTCCAGGTAATAGATGACCTCGCTGTTCAGCTACAGTTCGAAGAGCTCTTGCTCTAAAGATAGAAGCAGTTCCTGTTAGCACGAAGACTCTGCCTCTGCGTCTGTCGATCTCTCGAGAGTATCGGGTGTATTCGTTCTTTTGAATTTGGGCAAGAAGACCTGGAACATCTTCTCCGAAGAACAACCCACCAACAGCAGATAGACCACGATCGTCTGTGAAGCGCTTTGCTGCAGCGGATAGGAAACCTTGACGTAAGACCGTGTCAGCATCCATGATCATGACTGTGTCGTTCTCGCCCATACTGGGAAGAATCTTTTCTAGAACCTGATTTAGAGCACCAGCTTTCTTCTTGTCGTTATTGACACTTAGAAAGACTTCAACTCCAAAGCCCTTTGCTACTTCAACTGTTTTGTCTGTGCAGTTATCTGCCACCACGATAATGCGGTCTGGCTTACGATCTTGATTCATCAAAGATTGGATTGTTGCTCCAATGAGTTTCTCTTCATTGTGAGCTGGAATCAAAGCAGTAATTGTCACTTCACCATGAAAGACACCTTTAGTGGATCTCATAAGAACCCAAGGGGAGAGCTTCTTGTGTCTCTTGTCATGCGAACGTCTAGAAAGATTCACATCTCTGAGTTCTAATCCAACAAATGCAACAACTACTGTCATACCAATTGCGATGGCAGCAATAACAGCAAATAGGGGAGGAGCTTGCCAGCTATAAAACAATGGGATGCCTTGAACAACATATGCAGCTCGAGGAGGATCTGTGACGGTAAGGTCATTCATCTCTAATGCATACAAAATAAGAGCGAAAGCGATGATTGCCGTGCTGATGACCAATAAACCTACAAGGCTCTGGTACTTCCTGTTTCTGGGTTTTCGCCAGTTAGTCATAACGCCCCTTCGTCCTAATTCCAAACTGGCAGCTCACAAAGTTATGTTCCCATAAGTAAAGCACACCCAGGCTATTCGGGGATAGACTGGCGCTAATAGAGGAGCACGCCGTTGGCTATTGAAAAAGAAGTCTCAGAATCGAACCCTCAGGAGAGATTTACTGCTGAGATTGAAGATCGTAGCCAAATAGAAGATCTTCTTCTTGTGAAGATGCTTGTTACAAATATCCCAATCATTGAAGCAGAGTATGGGGAAGAGCTTGCCGCTCAGGCTCTAGCTGAACTAGGTCAAAGCCTCTCAAGAATTTCCAACATCGCGAGTATTGAGCATGTGTCTAGAGTTCTATTCGCAGTTAGGGCTTTTGATGTATCTAATCCCCTGAACTTTATTCGTCAGGTTAAATCTCTTATCGCTGATGTCAACATCTCAGGTCACTATCACTTTCTTCTTGACGTGAGCATTGGAGCTGTTGTAACCGAAAAGAACACAAATTTGAGTGCTCAGGATTGGCTTGGTCGTCTAAATCTAGCCCTAATGAAATCAACTCGAACAGGACAGCCTGAGCTAGCAGACAACAACGTAGCAACATCCGAGCAAGTCAGGCAAGTACTTTCACGCCTAGTACCAGGATCACCTCCACCAGAGGGAATGCACTGGGTGTTTCAGCCGATTAACTATGTCAGCACAGGTGAAGTCTGGGGATATGAAGTACTTTGTCGCTGGGATAGCCCAACACTTGGGACGGTAACACCTGAGGTGTTCATTCAGGTTGCCGAAGACCTTAACGTTGTTCAAATCATCGACTTCTGGACATTGAAAGCGGTAGAGAGTTCCTATCAGGAACTGATGTTGCATGGTGGTCAAGCTATTTCCATCAACATAAGCGCCCAAACCGTGGGAAACGATCATGAGTTCTTCAATGCAGTTGACCTAATGCTGCCAAAGATAAAGGAAGCGCACTGCTCTCTGATATTCGAGCTAACCGAAACATCAGTAATTGAAAATCAAATCGACCTGAGTTTAGGGCTTCTTGGTCTACGCAAACGTGGTGCAAAAATAGCCATCGATGACTTTGGTACTGGCAAAACTAGCCTCAGTGTCATCAGCAGTCTCCCAACAGACTTCGTGAAACTAGACGGTTCTCTTCTCCAAGTAGAAAGACCAGACCTGAGCTTGGGTCTTCTAGAAATAGGCGTTAAGTTTGCTGATCTGGTTGGTGCGGAAGTAATCGTTGAGAAGGTTGAAACTGAAGCTGACTTAGAACTTGCAAAAAAGGTTGGAGCTAAGTTTGCCCAGGGCTGGTTGTTCGGGCAGCCGATAGATTTGCGCAACCCTAAGCCCGGCACTGCATAGAACCTAATCCGACCAAGCCGACTCTAAAGAACCCCAGATTACGCATTTATGCTCTAGAGCATTTATACTCTAAGCATGGGAAGACAGCCTAAACAAGATAAAGACCAGCTGGATAACTTCGTCGAACAATGGCGAACGAAGAGAGATATCTCCAGACAAGAACTAGCTGATTTAGTGGGGGTTCACTATCAAACGATGAGTTACATCGAACGTGGGGAATATGCACCTACCCTCGCCCTTACCCTGCGATTAGCCGCAGCCCTAGATTGCAAAGTTGAACAACTATTCAAATTGAGAGTGAGTATCTAATGACAAGTAAGCCGAACGTATTCGGGCGAATGAGAAATGCTCGTATCGAGAGAATCTTGAGCACTCCACCAAGGGGAATCATGGTTTCCCCTTGGTTCAGAAGATTCTTGAGCATCACAGCGGTTGTTGTGAGCTATCTGTATCTTGCTACGTTGCTTGTGCCAATGGAAAAACTCTGGGCTGCTGCATTCAGCGAGGCCATGCCTGCTTCACTCAATGATCTTGACGGTACCCAGATGGTCTTGCTCTTTGTGTTGGGAGTATTTGGTTACGTAAAGTTCTATGGACCCACAATTCTGTTGGTGACATTCCTGTTATTGAGAAGATCAATGAGAAGGGTCACATCTCTTCCTGACGAGTATCTTGATGAGCGTGAAATGGCTAACCGAGATTGGGCATTTAGAACTGGCTACCTTGTAATTCGCCGAGTTGGTCTAGCTCTTGCAGCTGTTTTCTTCTTTATCAACGCATTGGGCTACTCACCAGTATCTGGAGAATTCTCAAAGCAAGAGGACACAGTCATTGCTGTCAAAGCTTTCAATGAGTATTTGATTTCGCTAACAAGTGCGAACACTGATCCTGAATTAGGGCTAACCCCTAATAATGCTGTGATTTTCTATGCCCACATCATTGCTCTTCTGGCTTACGTGGCTTATTCATTCCCACTGATTCTTTTAGCTTGGAGAGAAGCCAAAGCCAAAGACGTTTCTCCTAAGCCAGTTAGACAACCAGTGATCAAGAAAGCAAAGACTTTTGCAAGCGACTACTTCAGAAGAGTCTTCATACTTCTAGGACTGATTACTTCTCTGGTGGTCATACAGATTGTTGGAATATTGTTGGTTCCTGCTCTTGGCAACTGGATGCTCTTCACGGGTGGACTTATTTACTCTTTCATCGGAATTGTTGCCTTTGGTTTATACATCTACATTTGGGCATCAGTAAAAACAGCTAGTTCATTACTTCAAGCAAGAAAGAATCGCTATAACCAGGGCTCAAATGCACCAGCAAGTATTGGTGCGGTAGCATTCTTCACTCTTACTCAAGCACTAGGTATTTCTGTTGCAGTGAACATCGTTCTAGGGGTAACGCTTCCGCAAGTCCCAGGAGCTGCAATCACTCCAATTGGAGTGGCAATGCTTCTAGGTCTAGCGATGATTCCTGTTCAGGTGTTGTCAGTGGTCTTTATCAGAAACCTAGAAACAACAAATCAGGAAACTAAGACAGTGGAAGATACAGAGTGAGAGAGTCAAAAGCTAACAAGCTAGCAGTTAAGCAGAACTCCGTGAGTGATTACAAAGAGAAGTACTACTTCATTACTCTTACCTATTTCAAGAGGCTGGCAATTGTTTTGGCATCACCCGCTCCTTTGTATCTGGCGGTGTGGATTCTCTCAAGCTCAACTGGCCAAAATTGGACTTGGACTGCAGGCTTGGCTGCAGTAGCGATCTGGGTTTTATATGCTTTGAGTGTCCATTTCCGAGCATCAGCGAAAGTGTATGGACTTCTTGTTTTGCTGAGACATACAAATCAGGACAGAGGGGAAAATAATGGAAAAGTTATCTTTACCAAAGTTTTCTTTGTCCTAACCCAAGTGCTTGGTGTTGGAATCTTAGCGATGCTTATACACCCATCAACTTCTCAAGTTGCCTTGCTGGCTGGGCTGATGGTCGCTCTTACCCAGTCATTGTCTTTCAAATTTGTTCCTCAACTTGCGGCATCCCTCAACGAAGAAAACAGGTAATTGGGAAAAATCTACTTGTTTGCATGCTTTGGTTAGGCCTTTGGAACACCCAAAGAGTCGACGGACAAATAGGCAAGCTCCATCCTTACTTATTGCCAATGACATTGGTATTGGAGATGGACATTTGTAGGCTTGAAAGAGCTATTTGATGGGAAACTTAGCGTGATGGGCAGAATCACTTAAAGCTAAGTAGAAAGCCGAGTTTTCAGAGTGAAAAGATCTAAAGTAATTGCGATAGTAATGGCTACTCACTTTCCCCAGGCTCTGGCTATGGTTGTATTCACTCTTTTATTGGGTTATCTATTTGGCGTAAAGGACTCAGGACTGCTGTATTTATTTTTGGCAGCGGCCAGTGGGCAGGCGTTCATCGGTTGGTCTAATGACTACATCGATGCGGACCTGGATAGATCTTTGGGCAGAACAACTAAACCGGTAGTTAGGGATCAGCTGCCAAAGAGTGACCTAGTAATTCCAATGATCGCAAGCATAGTTGTCGTGGTTCCAACATCTTTTCTTGCTGGTGGTCTTACTGGAGGCATTGCTCATCTAGTTGCAGTAGCGAGTGCCTTTGTATACAACAGGTATCTATGTAGGACTAGTTTCTCTTGGCTGCCATATGCAATATCCTTTGGTGCCTACCCGCTGTTCCTTGCACAGACCGCATCGAGAGAGTTTTACCCAACCACAGGTTTATATTTCATCTGCGCGCTTATAGGCGTCATCATTCACCTACTCAATGCCTTGCCTGATATTGAAATAGATCGCAAGGCAGGTCTCGGGGGAGTTGCAGTTTCTCTGGGTAGGGCAAAGTCTCTAGTGCTGGTTGGCGTGACAGCTGTTTTAGTTATTGCTATTTCAAGCTTTGAGCTGAATCAGATTTCATTCTTCGAAGAATAGGCACCCAGAGCCCTAAATAAGTACCTTGAGCTACAGCAATACCTCCAAAAGGTATGCTCTTTTCATGACTAATTTAGACCGCCCTGAAATTGAACCAATGCTAGAGCCAGCACCTAAGGTGCTGACCACTAAAGACATGATTGTTGGAGATGGAGCAGAAGCTCCTGCTAACTCTGTAGTGAATGTTCACTACCTAGGTGTTGACTACGAAACCGGCGAAGAGTTTGATTCTTCATGGGGTCGCGGAGAGTCCATTGAATTCCCACTAAACCAACTGATCAAAGGTTGGCAAGAAGGTATTCCTGGTATGAAGATAGGCGGCAGAAGAATGCTGATCTGCCCACCAGAGATGGCTTATGGTCCTGCAGGTGGAGGACATCGTCTATCAGGCAGAACCCTTGTTTTTGTTATCGATCTGCTTGGAGTTAAATAAGTAGTTTTTTACGTTAGAAACCCCTTCGTTTGAAGGGGGTTTCTTCGTTCAAAGGCTTCTTCAGGTTCGGGCGATACGATTGGGGAAGACCGATTTCAAGGGGAATTATGTCAGGCAAGATCTCAGTTGAGCATAAAGTGCTCAGGTCTGACATCCAAGCACTCAGAGCTTTAGCCATAACTACGGTCGTCATCTTCCACCTTTGGCCAGGAAGGTTACCTGGCGGCTTTGTTGGTGTTGATGTTTTCTTTGTAATCTCAGGTTTTCTAATTACCACTCACTTACTCAAATCAGTAGAAAACAAGACATTCAAGATATCAAACTTCTGGGTTAGAAGAGTCAGACGTCTCCTGCCAGCATCTTTCACTGTCTTGATTTCTACTGCTATAGCTGTTTTGGTCTTTGTTCCTGTGCAGCTATGGCTGCAGTGGTTGAAAGAAATTCAAGCTTCCATTCTCTATTTTGAGAACTGGATTTTGGCTATAGATGCAGTTGACTACCTAGCACTCTCTAACGAAGCATCGCCAACCCAGCACTTCTGGTCTCTATCGGTTGAAGAGCAGTTCTATATTGTTTGGCCCTTACTAATTGCAGTAGCACTGCTCTTTGTCCGCAAAAGAAGCCCTCAGGTGCAGAGGATTTCAATGCTTGCGATCCTGGTTCTAATTACCTTGAGCTCTCTGATCTATGGAATCTACCTAACCCAAGCAGAGCCTGCTATCGCTTACTTCTCAACACCAGTTAGAGCGTGGGAGTTCGGGGCAGGAGCTTTGGTTGCATTTGCTCCTGCGGTCAAGAACAAAGTGGTTGCAGCAATTACCTCTGTAATAGGACTTGCTCTAATTGCCTATGCAAGTTTCACCTTTACTTCAGCACTTCCATTCCCAGGGCTCTGGGCTCTTGTCCCAGTCCTAGGTGCTGCAGCTGTGATTGTGGGATCAGCGAATAGCGGATGGCTTGGCAAGATATTTGAATTCAAGCCATTCCAGTGGCTAGGTGAGAGATCTTACTCAATCTACCTATGGCACTGGCCGATAATTATTCTCCTGCCTTATGCAATCGGTGCAGAGCTAACTACTGAAACCAAGTTAGCTGCTTTTGCTCTCACGCTTGTGCTGGCAACTATCACTACTGCTTTTGTTGAGAAACCATTCTTGCCAGGTGGAAGCATCCCTACCTTCAAGCCGATAACAGTCTTTAGTTCTCTGATAGTTGTTTCAGGAATCTTGGTTGGTTCTCTTGCAGTCGGTATTGCTCACGCGAACGCAGTAATTGCTGCAGAGAAAGAGAAGACTGACGACATAGTCAATGGCTCACTTGATTGCTTTGGTGCAGGAGCAAGAGCTCCAGGTAAAGCACCTTGTCTGGATCCAGACTTGAAAGGTCTCTATCCATCTTTGGCAACAGCTGCTGCAGATAACTTCTGGCCTGAAGAATGTGTTGTCACTAACCGTGAAGATGTTGAACCTATTGCCTGTGAAGTTGGTAAGGCAAACTCAGCAACAAGAATTGCACTTGTAGGAGATTCACATGCCAAGCACTATGCGGCAGCATTTGTGGATCTTGCTAAGAAGAACAACTGGAGTGTAGAGATATTTGTTAAAGGCGGTTGTCCTTTCGCTACCGCTGATAGATCTCGTGATGACACAGTTCTAACCAAAGCCTGCACTGTTTATGTTCAGAACATGCAGAAGATTATCTCGGAAAAAAAGTATGACTTAGTCATCACCTCTCAGAAGAATGGTGTTGAGTGGATTACTGCTGGTAAATCACAAGAAGAGACTGCAATCGAAGGTTTAGAAGAATCTTGGTCAACAGTGATTTCCCAAGGAATCCCAGTGCTAGCTATCAAAGATAGCCCGATGCCAATCCCTAAGGTGATTAGATGCCTAGAGATAAAAGCGCCTAAGGATTGCACACTATCTAGGTCTGAAGCATTCCTCTTTGATCCTCAGATTGAAGCTGTGGAACGACTCAATAGTGAGCTGGCTACCCTTGTTGAATTTGATGATGTTTACTGCGACCAGTCAAAATGTTTCTCAGTAATTGGAAACGCTATTGTCTACAGAGATGCAAACCACCTAACGAGTACCTTCACAAGAACCTTGGCTCGATTCCTAAGCCCATACATTCAGAGTGCGTTGGCAAAATAGATCAATAGTTTTTAGCGCTTGTAAGGGCAATGTCTGCAGATGTTTGCGCAGCACTTACCTTCGTCAGCAAGAGACTTGGCATTGAATACAAAGAACCCTGTTTCAGGATCGATGTAGCCAGGCTCATCTAGCTCTAGTGACTGGTTGTGCTCAAACATGATCTCTTTGTAGAAAGGGTTCGACTCATTCAACCTGTCAGGGTGTGGCTGATTCAGGTCACGACGAACCACATCTCTTTTAGGCATAAGAGAACAATCGTATGCCCGAGATGCAAATAGGCCTGCCAAGGCGAGCGTTGGGTTCAAGCTAGCGTGTTCTAAACTTGGTCTTAGGCAAGCCAGAAAACAAACTAAAGATCTTGTGGTTGAGGACTCTATGACAAACATCCGTGGAACACTGATTGGGGTCTATAACGCCGACGGGGGAATCGTGGGCGAAATCAGTTATGTTCTAGGGCACCTCATTGGCATTAGAAGTTGCAGCCTGTGCGACATTTCCCACTCTCCAATCAAGAAGAAGGCTGCATTTAAAGAACTAGAACAGCACCTGCTTCAAGAGCACGGAATTCTTGTGAAAATGATTCACCTAAACGAACGCAATGAGCGTGAGACAAAAGCATCCGAAGGGCGTGAACCCTGCATGCTTCTGGAATACCCAGATCAGTCAATTTCTATGTTCCTGGACTCAACAGATCTAAAGGCGCTCTCTGGAAGTGTGAGCTCTCTGAAGAAGTTGATTACTTCAAGACTGGACTTGTACCTGTAGCCAAAAGCTGTAACCATGACGGGTTTCCACCTGAAGAATATATTTGACTAGAGCTATCGAGCGACCTGTGTTGTAGAAGTCAATGTGAAAACCTTAAGCCGATTAACACTAGATTTTAATGGTGGATTGTGCCCATGAGTGGTAGTAGTGTGTGGATAAGTGAGATTCCCCTCGCTTCAAAATATTCGCTAGAAGGAATAACCATGGCTAAGTTCCGCAAAACTCTAACCTCCATAATTGCTTTGGCCATGTTGGCCTTCTCCTCCGGATTGATCGCCCAAGCTGCTCAAGCGCCTTCCCTGATGATAGCGAGTTCTGGAACCTCCTTGACGGGCACCACAATTAGCGACTTTGATCCCGAGGCGACCCTTCGGCTTGAACTAAGAACCAACTCCGGAGAAATCACAATCGAGCTAGGAAGTTCAGGAGCCCTAGTTGCGCCAGGTTCAACTCTAAAAGGGGCAACAGTTGCTGTTGTAGGAAAACAGGCACAAATCAACAACGCGATTGCTACTGCAACAATTTCACAAAACTGTTCGGCATCCAGAACCATAACTGGCAAGGTTAACATTGGTCCAGACGTTCTAGCTTTCAACCCAGCTAATGGACACTGGTATGCAAACGTGTCTACCGCTGGTATTAGTTGGGACCAAGCCAAACTTGATGCTGCGGCCAAAACATTGCCGAATTCAACAGGCCGAGGCTACCTCGCAACAATCACCAGTGCTGCCGAAAACACTTTCATAAACGACAACTTCAGCAACATACCATTTATTGGTGCTTCCGATGCTCAAACTGAAGGCGACTGGTTCTGGATGGATGGCCCAGAAGCTGGCACAATGTTCTTCTCAAACGGTGCTCCTGTAGGTGCATCATTCGTAAAGTGGGGAACCAATGAACCAAACAACTTGAATAACGAGGACTATGCCCAATTATGGACCGGGGATACTTGGAATGACCACCCTACTGCGACCGACTACCTAGTTGAGTTCGGCGGTATGCCAGGCGATAACTTTACTGGAGCTGCGAATCTAATTGCTACGGCAACAAAGACCATTACTGTGCCAGTGTTGATGTCAGGAGCTGGAACGAAGACTAGTCCTTATTTAGTTACCAATGCCTTGGATTTTGCCAGCGTGAAAGAGTGCTCTGGTGCTGGTATTTACTTCCAACAAACTCAAGACATCGCATTCACTCAATCTTTCACAGGCCTTGGATCATTCTCTGGACACTATGACGGTAATGGGAATGACTTGGACGTTAGCGCTGTGGCCCAAACCTTGAATGGAAGAAACCCGGTGTTTGGCAACATCTCAGGAACCACCGCAGCAAGTGACACATCGGTCAGTAACCTAAATGTGGTAGGCGGTCAAGCAGACGAATTTGATTTTGGCGGCTCTAATTCAATCTTCGCCGACTCAATCAACTATGCCACTATCGATAATATCCATCTTTCAGGATCAAAAATGATTGCAAGATACAGGGTTGGCTTGTTGGCAAGCAGCATTTCGAATTCTGTTGTAAAAAATTCGAGCGTGACAGGTGAAATCGATATCATGATGCTTGTCTTCGAGGCAGGAGGGCTCGCAGCAACCGCTAATGACTCTCAGTTCTCAAATGTTCAATGCAACATTACCTTTGGACAGTCGGAGATCATGCCATTGATGGACGAGCTAATGTCTGTTGGAGGCTGTGTGGGACGATCCAACAACTCAAGCTACACAAACGTGAGCTCGACGGGCTCACTGAACTTTAACAGCGAAGATCTCAGACCAATGTTTGCATTTGGAATTGGCGGTCTAATCGGAGAGAGCTACATGGACCAAGTCGCTGATTCATCCTCTTCGGTCTCACTTGGTTTAAGTGAAGTCAGTGGGCTAGGTGGTCTAATCGGAACGACTAATCTTTCGACTATCAGTCGTTCTTTTGCAACCGGGAGTATCTCCAACCTGCAAGGCTCGAATACAGGCGGTTTGATTGGCTTCGCAAACGCATCAACAATCAACAACGTATACGCAACCGGTGCAGTTTCAGCGAATAGTGGAAGTGGAAGCTTAATTGGTGAGATGCTGGGCACAACATTAGCGAATGCCTACGCAACCGGTTTGGTTACCGTGAGCACTCCCAACAGTTCACGTGGCCTGGTCGGCATTTCATCTAGCCCTGACATCATCGACTCCTACTGGAAGATATTGGCAAATGGAGTTCCCTCAACGATTGAGTCGTTGGGCCAAGAAGTGCCAAAGCACGCCGGCGAGCTTAAGAAACTGTCTACTTTCGCAAACTGGAATATCTCAGCAACACCACACAGTGATAATGACTGGGCTATTTGCCCAGAAGCGAATGGCGGCTACCCGTATCTTGCTTGGCAGCAGCCAGCAAATGCTTGTTCACGTTCATTCAAACCTGGAGCTGCAGCGACAGTAGTTGGATTGGCTTATGTGGGCAGTTCTATTACAGCTACCCCGGCAAACTGGGATCCACTTGCTACTCTCAGTTACCAGTGGCTCGATGGCACAACTCCGATTACTGGAGCTACTGCAGCTGTATTGCCGCTCAATGCAGCGCTTAAGGGAAAGTCAGTATCAGTGAGAGTAACAGGCGCTAAGGCGGGCTACATTTCCTCTCAAATGATCTCAACACCAGTAGTTGTTGCTGGACCACCTACCGCTTCCACTGGGATCATTGGTGGATTTGCTAGCAAATCTAGCAAGCTGGGCTCAGCTTCAAAGGCAGCAGTCACCAAAACTCTTAAGGGATTAGGTGTAGTTCTTCAAATCAAATGTGAAGGATTCATTACCGCTAAAAAGCTCTCAGCAGCGCAGAAGAAGCTTGCGACTTCTAGAGCCGTGTCAGTTTGTTCGGCACTGAAGGCCAAACACAAAGGCGCTACTGTGAGAACTAGTTCGACACTAGCTAAGAAGTCATACAAGATAAAAGAAGGTGTGCGGGTCACAATCACCCAAGTCAAGAGGTAGTTTCAAGTCTTTTGATTAGCGTCTCTCCGTAACCAGCAACTGGGGTTGCGGAGTTTCACTTTAACTCAAACGAGCTATTCTCTTCCAAAATGACATTGATAATGAAAAGAACCCCACCGTGGAGGGTGAGGTTCTTTGTAGGCCCCGTCGGGATCGAACCGACGACCCACGGATTAAAAGTCCGTTGCTCTAACCAACTGAGCTAGAGGCCCTTAGTGCTTTGTTGCTAGACAAGTTTATTACTTCTCCGGTGTGCTTAGGTGCGTTTAGTCAGATACTCCGACAGGTCTCTGATTACCCTGTTATCCACGCTATGACCCAGACCGCTATAGACCTTTGCGGTTAGCTTTGTGTGCTTTGTAAGCCAAGCAGAGGTTCTTTCAACCATCTCTGCTGAGAGTCTAGTTTCAGCTTCACCTCTGCAGTAGAGAACATCAGGCTTTAGTTCTTCTAAGCGATCATCGGCTGGCTGCTTAGCATCCAAGATGAAACCAGCCATTAGAACTGTCTTTTGTATTCGCTCTGGCCTGGTTCTCAGTAACTGAGTTGCCATGAGCGCACCTTGAGAGAAACCAATAGGTATGAGAGGGGTTGTTGCTGGAAGGGTATTGTCAATCCACTCCCAGAGCTTCTCGGTTGCTCTCTCAATATCCTCTTGAGGTGTGTAGTTATTCATGGTCAGTAGATACCACTCGAAGCCGTTACCTCCAGAGGAAAGTGGAGCTCTAGGAGATACCCAAGGGAGGTTTCCAGTCATGATTTCTGGGAGATCATTCTCATCTGCTCCGTAACCGTGAAGCAATAGTGCAACAGGAGAGTTCTCTTTCAAGTTCTCTATGTTGAACGAGGTATAGGTTGTTATTCCTTTGGCCATGAAGAAGTCTTTCGTTTAGTTATGAGCAAAGGAGATAGTTGCTGCTACTGCTTTTTTCCAGTTGGCAAAGAGTTCAGGACTTACAGGTCCTGGTTCAAAGTGTTTTTCAATTGGATTTAGGTTCTTTAGCTCCTCTAGTGAACTCCAGAAACCAACACCTAGACCAGCTAGGTAGGCAGCACCAAGGGCAGTGGAGTCTAAGTGGATAGGTCTTTGCAGGGGAACTTCTAGAAGATCTGACTGGAATTGCATGAGTAGAGCATTAGCTGATGCTCCACCATCCACTCTGAGCTTTGAGAGTTTGATACCGGTCTGACCCATTGCATCAAAGATGTCTTTTACTTGGAAAGCTATAGCTTCAAGAGTTGCTCTAGCTATATGGGCATCTGTTGTTCCTCTAGTTATTCCAAAGATGGTTCCGGTTGCCTCTGGCTCCCAGTAGGGGGCACCTAAACCAGTTAGAGCAGGAACAAATACAACACCACCGTTGCCTGGAACTGAATTAGCTAAGCTCTCACTGTCTTCTGCTTTTTCAATAATCTTTAGTCCATCTCTCAACCACTGGACTGCAGCACCTGCCACGAATACAGAACCTTCGCTTGCGTAAGTTCTTGTGCCATTTAGTTGCCAAGCAACAGTTGTGATTAAGCCATTGTCTAGCACTAGAGAATCAGATCCGATGTTCTGCAGGATAAAGGCACCTGTTCCATATGTGCATTTTGCTCCACCAACTTCAAACTGAGTCTGTCCAAAGAGAGCAGCTTGCTGGTCTCCTGCTATTCCTGAAATAGGAATGCTTAGACCAAATAAAGAATCAGGATTAGTTTCAGCAAGCATTCCACTTGAATCAACAACAGTTGGAAGTGCGTGAAGTGGAATGCCAAACAGATCTAGAAGTTCTTCTGACCATTCACCTTGATGAATGTCATAGAGCTGAGTTCTTGAAGCATTGGTCGCATCTGTTATGTGTGCCTTACCGTTGGTAAGTCTTGCAACTAGGTAAGTATCGATAGTTCCAATAACTAGATTGCCTTCAATTACCTCTTTCCAAATCTCTGGCTTGTTGATGGCAATCCAACGAAGCTTAGAAGCACTGAAGTAAGGATCTAGAGGTAAACCAGTTAGTTTCTGAACTTTAGAAATACTCGGGTGGTTTTCAAGATCTTTTAATACCTGAGTGGTTCTTCGGTCTTGCCAAACAATTGCTCGAGTCGGAGAGTGAAGAGTGGTTTTGTTCCAGAGGCCAACGGTTTCTCTTTGGTTAGTAATTCCTAGACCTGCAAATGCCACATCCCCAACTGCATAAAGAACTTGTTTCACCGCAGAAAGCGTTGCTTGCCATATCTCTTCAAGATTGTGTTCAACCCAGCCAGGTTGCGGGAAATGTTGAGGAAACTCTTGGTAGCCGTGAGCAGCTCTTGAGCCATCTTTTCTAATGGCAAGTGCAGTTACCCCAGTAGTTCCAGCATCGATAGCGAGAATCATATTGTTCCTAGTGAGCCATCGGTTCGTAGATTACTTCTTCTGGTTTCATGTCTTTCCTAGGCCATTCAATCAAAAGCATTGCGGCGAGCATTAGAACACCACCGAAGATCACCTGAAGAGAGAGGATCTCTTGCCCGACTGCTACCGATGTCAAAGCCGCAAAGACAACTTCCATGGTCAAGATAATAGCTACCCTCGAGGCATCCATAATCGATTGAGCCCAAGTCTGAATAAAGAAAGCCAGAGCTGTTGCGAATACGGCTGTGAAGAGAACAGCAAACCAAACTTCAAAATCTACTGGTTCCTGGTAGCCATCAGGTAGTGCACCGATCCAACAGATAGCAGCAACAGTTGTGAGCTGAATAACTGTCAGAGCATAAACATCTTTACCTGGCGACCACCTACCAAGACCGACTAGGTGTAGAGCAAAACCAAGAGCACACAGCATGATCCAGATCAAACCTAAATCAAAGGCTGCATCTTTGATGGTGATAAACCCCAAACCAACTGTTGCAAGAAGGGCACCGATGGCAACAATGGACTTTGGTTTCTTCTTGAAGAATATCCAGATCATTAGCGGAGTGAGAATTACATAAAGACCAGTAATAAAGCCAGTGATAGCTGCGGTTGAAAGAGTCAGTCCAATGGTTTGAGTGACATAGCTAAAGCTCAGCACAGCTCCAAGAATTACACCGTATAGAAGTGTTGGACCTCTAAATGCTTTTAAGACCTGAGGCCTTACCGCAATCATTAGAGCGGCAGCAATCGTGAATCTGATTGCTAGAAAGTCATAAACAGGAATCTTTTCCATTGCTGGTTTCATCACAACGAAGGATGCTCCCCAAGCGATTGTTACAAACAACAATGCAAATACGGCCAGAGTTGTTTTCTTCATGGCTCAAGTCTATTTGCGGCGTTTGATCCTTGTGCCGTGAGCAACATGTTTGACCATGCTAGGGAAGACAAGACCGTGCATAGGCAGCACTGTTAGCCAGTAGATGTGGCCCAAAAGACCCTTAGGGACGAAGATTGCTCTCTGAGTGACCTTTGTTCCACCTTCAGGAGTAGGTTCAACATTCCATTCCAACCAAGCTAGCCCCGGCATCTTCATTTCAGCTCTGAGTCTGAGTAATCTAGGTCTATCCAAGGCCTCTACTCTCCAGAAGTCCAAGGCTTCACCTTCGATGAGGAAGTAAGGGTCTCTTCTACCTCTTCTAAGTCCAACACCACCAACTAGTCGATCCTGCAGACCCCTAAGTTCCCAAGCCCAGGTTGCTGTTGAGTAACCGTTGTCACCACCAATGGATTCAACTCTCGGCCATACCTTGTCAACTGGATCAGAAGTTATTTCAGTTCTGATGTCTGTGTATAGAGTTCCACCAGCCCAAGTTGGGTCAGTTGGAAGAGGTTCGCTAGGTCCACCCTGTAACGCTGCATTCGACCAACGTGTCTCTACGTGGGCTTCCTTGATTCGGGTAAGGGCTAAGGAAACAGCGGCTTTGAATGTAGTTAGCCCATTGACAGGAGGATCTGGGATGTACTTCTTGATCCTGTCATCAGAGCAAACGACTTCATTTTTCAAACTGTCGATAAGTCTTCTAGCCAAAGTAATTGGTACCGGTGTTACAAGTCCAACCCAAGCACTTGAAAGTCTTGGAGTTAGAACTGGTAATGGCATGATGATTCTTTTACGAAGCCCTGCTGCTTCGGCATACTGCATCATCAGTTCTCTATAGGTAAGAACTTCAGGTCCACCAATATCAAAGTGATCATTGATCTCTTCTTTGATTCCAGCAGCTCCAACTAAGTATCGAAGAACATCTCTAACGGCAATCGGCTGAATTCTTACAGTTACCCACTTAGGCGTGACCATAACAGGGATACGTTCGGTCAGATAACGAAGCATCTCAAATGATGCTGAACCAGAACCAATAACAACACCTGCTCGAAGTTCTACTGTTGGAACTCCTGAAGCTCTAAGAATTTCACCGGTCTCAGCTCTAGATGAAAGGTGAGCGCTTAGTTCGCTCTGGCTATCGGCCATACCACCTAGATAAACCATGCGCTTGACGTTGTTCTTCTTAGCCATCTTGCCAAAAGTGGTTGCCCACTCTTTTTCTAATCTTTCAAAGTCTTCACGCACGTGAAGAGCGTGAAGAAGGTAGTAAGCAACATCAATTCCTTGTAGAGCCTTATCAACAGCTGCCTCGTCATTGGCATCGCCTTCAACTACTTCAATCTGGTTGAACCACGGGTAGCTGTTCAAGCGATCAACATTACGAGCCATAACTCTCACGCGATAGCCGTGATGGAGTAGTTCTCTAACTAGACGTCCACCGATGTAGCCGGTAGCCCCAGTTACCAGACAAAGAGCTGGCTTACCTTCTGCATTTAGTAGCAGCGGAAGATCTTTTGTTATTTCATGATTCACTTGGCTACCTGTTCCTTAATTCCTTCAGAGGTGATGCGTGCATCAGGAAGTGATTCACCAGCTGCAATTGCTACTGGCAGGTTGTTTTCTACTGGAGCAATGGGACATGTAGCAAAATCTGTGTAAGCACAGAAGAAATTAGAAGAGAAGTTGAAGTCAATTGAGTAAGTACCATCTGTCTGATGTTTTGCAGTTACTGAACGAGCTGTTCCGTAACTTGACTTACCTGAGGTTGCATCCCTGAAATAAATAACTAGGTCTTTTGTTCCAGCCTGTTCGAATGCGGTGAGACGGCATGCTGTTCCGTCTATTTCGAAATTAAGCACACCTGGCGAAACATAGGCCTGCGTTAGGCCTTCAACAACAGTTCCAACCACAACTTCTTTAGGAGCAGATGCAACTTCAAGAGTTGCAGTCACGTTAAATGAAGGACTGTAGTCAAAAGTCTTTACTCCGCTAAAGGCTTTGAGCATTGCTGAGTTTGGATCTCTCGGTCTAACAATTAGAGAGCCTGATCTATTGCCAAGTTCCACCATGATTCCATCAAATTGGAAAGAGGTGTCACCTAGTTTGCCTATGTCCCAAGAGTGTTCACCACTTGAACTATCGATGACGTAAACGGATGTTCCATCTGCATACCAGCTACCGCTGATGCCGCCAATTTCTTGAGGATCTTTAGTGAGCCAGACCAGGTCAGTTATGGCTAAGAAGCCAGTTGGGTTGGAAAATACCCGATTACGTGACTGCTTCCAATCAAGCCAGTTCTGAGGTGCATTAGTCATGTAGAAAGACTAATCGCCAAAAGCAGGGGTAATAGTTTCAATGGCAACAATCTTGCCTGGCTTCTTACCTTTGTTCTTGGTGAAGTGCAGAACATACATCTGGCCTGGCTTCATAGCCAGAACCTCTTCTAGTTCCTTACGCTGAGCCTTATCGCCGTACTCTCCAATAGCCTTCACTATGGTCGGTAAGGCTGGACGATGGCTACAGATAACCACACTCTTGCCCGTATCAACTAGCTTGTGGACTAGCTTTATGGTGCGCTTAGGGCCATTCTTAGCACCCAGTTCACTGAGCTGGGATCTCTCCAAAAGCTTAGATTTGTGTTTATTCAAATAAGGAAGAACGGTATCCATGCATCTCTTCCATCTGGATGTCACCACTAACTTTGGCGAGTACGCTTTCAGAGTTGTTGCAAGTGACGCTGCTTGAATAAGGCCTTCAGGAAGTAGAGGGCGGGTAGCCTCACCTTTCTTCCACAGTTCTCTAGGAGTTGCTTTAGCGTGACGAAGAATAATGATTGAGCGGGTGTCCAAGCTGTCTGTCTGATCAAGTTGAACTAAAGCATCTAACGGATCGTTGTCGTGTTCATAGGTAAGCATCTTCTTAGCTTCAGACACAGTGACCCATTTGAAAGAACTAACTTCTTCATCAGGGGTGAACTTCTGGTTCTTCAGTGCTGAGTCAGAGACCTTTGCTGACCAGTAGTGGACAATCTTCTTGGAACCATTAGCTAGCGTGTATTTGCTTTCAAACAACTTCGGACCAAGCGAAATCTTGATACCGGTTTCTTCCTTGATTTCGCGAACCGCTGCTTCGCTTACGCCTTCACCTTTATCAAGTTTGCCTTTAGGCCAACTCCAGTCGTCGTAACGTCCACGGTGAATGAGTAGAACCTTAAGAGTGTTCTTCTCTTTACGCCACAGAATTGCTCCTGCTGCAACGACCGCCATTAGTTGCCACCGGTTCTAGCAGTAAGTGTTCTCAACATGACCTGATCCTGGAAGTCGAAGAATCCTAGTTCGCTACTCACGGCACCATTTCTAACCCATACGCCATCTGAGCCAAGCTGCCAAGAGCTAGCGGTTGGATGCATTGCTAGTTCAAAAAGTTTCTGCATTTCATACAGGTGATCTTCTTGACGAAGACGAACTAGAGTCTCAACTCTTCGGTCTAGGTTTCTATGCATCATGTCTGCAGAACCAATAAATACCATTGGGTCACCGCCGTTGACAAAACGGAAAACTCTTGAGTGCTCAAGGTAGCGGCCAAGAATAGACCTAACAGTAATGTTTTCACTTAGGTCCTTGACTCCTGGCTTTAGTGAACACATACCTCTAACCAGAATGTCTACTTTAACTCCAGCTTTAGAAGCTCTATAAAGAGAATCAATAATCTGCTCATCAACTAGAGAGTTGAGTTTGATTTGAATACCAGAAGGCTTGCCTTCTTTGGCATTCTTTGCTTCTGCTTCAATGAGTGCCGTTAGCCCTGTTCTAACTCCAACTGGTGAAACCAGTACCTCATTGAATGACAGATCTTCAGCGTAAGCAGATAGACGGTTGAAGAGTTTGGCAATATCTTCGCCAACTTCATCGCGGCTAGTTAGTAGTCCGTAGTCTTCGTAGAAACGAGCTGTCTTCGGGTTGTAGTTACCTGTTCCGATGTGACAGTAGCGCTTTAGCTTTCCATCTTCATGACGAATAACAAGAGCTAACTTGCAGTGGGTCTTCAGACCAACAATTCCATAAACAACGTGAACTCCAGCTTGCTCAAGCTTTCTCGCCCAACCAATGTTGTTCTGCTCATCGAATCTAGCCTTGATCTCAACAAGAGCTAGAACCTGCTTACCTGCCTTAGCGGCACTGATAAGAGCATCAACAATAGGTGAGTCACCGCTGGTTCGATATAGTGTCTGCTTAATTGCAAATACTTTAGGGTCAGCTGCTGCCTGCTCAATGAAGGCGAGAACGCTTGTTGAGAATGATTCGTAAGGGTGGTGAAGCAGGATGTCTCGTTGGCGAAGAGAACTGAAGATGCTGATGCCTTCATCAGCCGCTGCCTGAAGGTAGCGGTTAGTGACTCGCTTATGAGGTGTGTAGTGAAGATCTGAGCGCTTTAGGAATGCAATATCTGCTAAACCGGTTAGGTCAAGGGGTCCATCTAACTTGTAGACATCTTCGGCTTCAATATCGAGCTCTTCCATCAGAAGCTCTAGGACAACCGAGTCAATACTTCTTGACACTTCAAGACGAACTGCAGGGCCAAGACGTCTACGAGCCAACTCAGCTTCTAAAGCCTGGAGTAGGTTCTCGGCATCATCTTCATCAACATCAAGGTCTTCATTACGGGTAACTCTGAAGTTGTGGAACTGAAGAATCTCCATACCTTCAAAAAGGGTTTGTAGGTGTTGGCCCATTACCTCTTCAATTGTTATGAACTTCACACCTGAACTAGAGCCAGGAACTCGAATAAACCGAGGAAGAGTTGGTGGAACCTTTACACGAGCAAAAAGTCTTGAGTCATTCTCTGGGTGCTTGATCATCACAGCAATATTCAAAGACAAGCCTGAAATGTATGGGAAAGGATGAGCTGGGTCAACAGCCAGTGGAGTTAACACTGGGAAGATTTGCTTGCGGTAGTAGTCACTTAGCTGCTCTTGTTCAGTAGCTTCTAGTTTTTCCCAGCTAGTGATGTTGATGCGAGCTTCTTCAAGAGCAGGTTCAATTTCATTGATGAACAGATTGCTATGTCTTTCCTGAAGAGTGTGAGCAAGGTTGCTGATTTGGGTTAGTGCTTCTGCAGGTTCAAAACCAGAACTGGATGTAACAGCCATCCCAGTTTCTAGTCTTCTCTTTAGTCCGGCAACTCTAACCATAAAAAATTCGTCAAGGTTAGATGCAAAGATGCTAAGAAAGTTCACACGTTCAAGTAATGGGAGAGAAGAATCTTCTGCAAGTTCTAGAACTCGCTCGTTAAATGCAAGCCATGAGAGTTCACGATCTAGAAAACGATCATGCGGCAAGTCGCCCCCATTAGGTGGGAGTGTTATTGCCATGGTCTCTTCAGACATAGTGCTAATCCTTGCAGATGTTTATTGACGGGTGGTTAATTCTTCGTTACCGCTAAGAAACCGGAATGGTTTCATCATTTGGAGCATTGAAACGGTAACCAACGTGCCGAACAGTTCCAATCAAGCTATCCAAATCGCCTAACTTAGAGCGAAGTCTTCGGATATGGACATCAACTGTTCTGGTACCTCCAAAATAGTCGTAACCCCAGACTTCACTCAATAGCTGATCTCTTGTAAAGACTCTTCCTGGGTGCTGGGCTAGAAACTTTAGAAGTTCAAATTCTTTGAAAGTTAGGTCCATGGCCTTGCCGTTGACCTTGGCAGAATATGCTGCATCATCAATAACTACTCCGGCAACTTGAATCTTGCCTTCAGACTCTTTGGCATTGTTTTTAGTTAGAGCAAGTCTGATGCGTGCATCTATTTCAGCAGGTCCTGCTGAATCCAATAAGAAATCATCAGCTCCCCATTCAGCTGATATGGCTGCAAGCCCACCTTCGCTGATGACAAGAAAGAGGGGACAAGATAAACCTGTAGTTTTTAGAACGCTGGCTAGTGATTTTGCGACTACTAAATCTTTGCGAGCATCTAGAAGAATGAGGTCTGCTCCAGGAGCATTGATCAGGGCTGCAGGCTCAGCAGGAATGTGTCTTACTTTATGGCTGAGCAGGGCTAGCGAAGGAAGTAGGCCTTTGTCTGGATTCTCAGACAAAACAAGCAAATGAGCCACAATCTTCTCCTGTTTAGTCCTTAAATCCTACCCTTCTAAGCCTTGGCATAGGGCATGATGGATTTTATGAAGAAAGCTTGGATACCAATCGCCTCGGTCTGGGCACTAGTTGCTGTGGGGGCGGTAATCGTGGTTTTGACCATGGATCAGGGCGAGGCTATTCGTGGCTTTGGAGTCCTAGCTGCTGGAGCATTAGCCGTAGTTTCTCTAGTCCACCTAGTGACTTCTCATACTGAGGGAATAGTTGAGCGTTTGATTTACGTTGCTGGCGGAACCTACGCAATTTTGGCTCTCGCAGGGTTCTATATTTTGCTCAAGGCTTAGACTTGACCCATGTTGATGTTCATTGAAATCTTCTTTTTAGGCCTACTTGTCCTTGCTGGTTTAGCCATTGGTGGAATCAGCTTCCTTGTGCTTTACAAGCTCTTCAAGGGTCAGCGATAGTTGTTCGTTCTACCCGAAGGTCTACCACTTGAACTAACCCCCCTTGCCTTTCTAGTTGGCACTTGGGAGGGAATTGGTGTTGTTAGCAATAAATACGTATCTAAAGAAGATGCAACTGAACAAAAGTTTCAGCAGAAAGTTACCTTCTCTGTTGGTGAAGGTAATTACCTCACCTATCACGCCACATCAAGACTTCTAGGCGATGCAACCGATGGCTCTAAAGACATTGAACTTCCAGCTGAACTAGGTTTTTGGCGTTTAGCTAAAGAAGCCGAAGAAGCAGATTTCGGACCTTTGGTTCTAGGTGGTTCGGGGGATAGAAAGATTCAATCTGCCGAAGATCTAGAGACTCTTCGAAATGAAAGAGGTGGCTTTGATATTGAAGCTTCAATCATTCATCCAGGTGGAGCATATGAGTTTTATGCGGGACAGGTTCTAAAGGGTCGAATTGATATGAGAACCGTAACTGGAAGCCATATGCCTATGCATCTGATTGATGCGGGCAAAGGCTGGGGTTATGGCGAGCGCATGTATGGAACTCTTACTAAAGAAGGTGTAGTCAAGCTTCTTTGGGTGATGGAAGTTGCTGCTTCTGTGAGAGACGAACTTGTACCTCTTGTATCTGTTGAACTAGATCGAATCTAATGACCCAAAGTTATTCCAATCCGCTGGTTGAACAAAGAGAATTTGTTGCAGGCTCTTCAGCTGTATTGGTTGAAGACAAATCCGTAATTGTTGTAACTGGAGAAGATCGACTCACTTGGCTCAATGATCTCTTTAGTCAGAAACTTGATGATCTAAAAGCAGGTGTCTCTGTTGAAGCTCTTTGGCTTGATGCCCAAGGCAGAATTGTTAGAGATTTTCATATCGTTGATGATGGTGAGAAATCTTGGCTCATTACATACTCAACTGAACTAGCTAACCTAGTTACTCAACTTCAACGAATGGTCTTCAGAGCAAAAGTAACAGTTGAAGATATGTCGTCAGATTATGCAGTGGTTGCAACCTGGTCAAAAGATGTTGCAGGTTCAGTTATGTCTTGGCAAGATCCTTGGCCTGAAGTGTCAGCGGGTGGTTGGCGCTATGGTGAAGGCCCAACTGAACCTTGGAACTACAGAGAATCTTTAGTTCCTGGATCTGAAGTTGCGTCAGTTTGGAAAGAGTTTAAGCACTGCGGAACCATGGCGCTAGATGCCTTGCGTGTAGCGGCTATGAGACCTACAGGTCCTAATGAAATAGATGAGAAAGCTCTACCTCATGAGTTTGACTGGCTAGCTAGTGCTGTTCACATGAACAAAGGTTGCTACAGAGGACAAGAAGCCGTAGCAAAGGTTCATAACTTAGGACACCCACCTAGAAGACTGGTCTTTCTTCACCTAGATGGTTCTGCTCATGCCCTTCCAGATCTAGGTGATGAGATATTTGGGGCAGATGATCTTGCTATCGGTAAGGTCACTTCAGTAGGTCAACATCATGAGATGGGGCCAATTGCTCTTGGACTAGTCAAGAGAAATACACCAATAGATATTGAACTCAAGGTAGTCAATGCTGCAACTGGTGAATCACTGAGTGCTACCCAGGAAGTTATTGTTCCAGTGGATGCAGGATCTGTAGTTGATGTGAGTGGGCTAAGGGGCAAGAAATGAAATGGAGTCCTAAAGATTCTCTAGGAAGAGTTGTTGACTCTTTAGCTCCTGCTGTTCAAATAACTATTGGAGCGTTACTTGCTTACTCAGTAGCTTTCTATGCTCTTGGTCATGTCAACCCACTTCTAGCTGTGACTGTGTGTATTACTTCACTGGGCTTTTCTAGAGATGCAAGACCGAGACGAATTCTGCAAACAGCAATTGGAATGGTTGTTGGAATTGCAATAAGTGAAATTGCACTTATCTACTTTGGCTCTGGAATAATCCAGATTGCCCTGGTTCTTCTTCTTGTCTTAATCGCCGCCAGATTTATTTCGGCTAGTTCAGCATTTGCCGTAACAGCAGCTATCCAGGCAATGCTTGTTCAAATACTTCCTGAACCTGATGGCGGAGTATTTCTAAGAACTCTTGATGGACTTATCGGTGGTGTGATGGCACTTCTTGTCACCGCTCTAATTCCAAGAGACCCAAGAGGAATCGCTAGATCAGATGCCAATAAACTCTTTGACTTCTTCACTGAAACTCTTCAGTCGCTAAGGCTTGCTCTCAGAGATGCGAACAAGAGTCTTTCTAATCAAGCACTAAAGAACGCTCGTGCTTCTCAACCTCTCATTGATAACTGGAGAATGTCTCTAGACAGTGCCCTTTCAATTAGCCGTATCAGTCCCTTCCTGATGAAACACAAGTCAGAGCTCAGAAAGCAGAGAGGGCTTATGCGGGCTATGGACCTGGCAACTAGGAACCTCAGAGTAATTGTTAGAAGAGTGAACTTCCTTCTGAAAGATGATGTTGCTAGGCCTTACCTAGCTGATCTCTGTGAACAGATTGCTGAAGCTGTAACCAACATCCAAGAAGGTCTCTCTGAACATGAGGAACTAGAGCTAGCCAGAGAGCAGCTACTTGAAATCATCAAGCAGCTAGATCCAAAGAAGTTTGGAATAGCAGACCAGATTCGTGAAGCAAGCGTCTTGCTATTGCTTAGACCACTACTTGTTGACTTGTTGTGTGCAACAGGTATGACCGAGGATGCTGCTAGAGCTGAGCTACCTGAGGTTTAGAGGAGCAACTGCTTCAAAATCTAAAGTGAGTTCTCCAAGAGCCCAACGCTTTTGATTGTTAGTAATTGGCCAACCAGAGTTCTTTAGATCTCTACAGGTAGCAATCCAGCGTTGAGCAGCAGAAAATGTTGATAACGCTGAGTTTCTAAACCATGTTTCATCTAATTCTTTGAGAAGAGTATGGATTGATTCACCTCCTACGTTTCGATGAATGAGAATCTTAGGCAGACGCTCAGCCACCTTAGAAGGCTTCTCAACTTCATTAAGTTTGAGAGCAATAGTGAAACTGACTGGAGCTGTTTTAGATAAAGTGACCCAGCTTGCGATACGACCCAGTTCATCGCTAGTGCCTTCGACTATTACGCCATTATCTTTCAGTCGTGATTGCATGAGTTGCCATGAGGCAATCACTTCTGATTCGTCATACTGCCTTAGAACATTCATCGCTCTAATGACATCTACTTCTTTCCCTGCCAGAGGCTTAGGCAATGGAACTTCAAAGCCTCCCAAGCCAAATAACAAGTTTTTAGTTTGGAATGGAACTCCTCGTTCGACTCTTTCCCTGTCTATTTCAATTCCAACCACTGTTACCGCAGGGTTTGTCTTAGCTAATCGTTGAAGCATCTCGATAGAAGTAGTTGGGGTTGCTCCAAAGCCAAGGTCTACAACAATTGGATGGGCTGCTTTGAGCTGGGGGAGATTGGCTATGAACCTATCGACTCTTCTGAGTCTGTTGGGGTTGGTTGTCCCTCGAGTGATTGCACCAACTGGTTTCTTTATAGCCATGCCTTCTAGGCTAACTAGATAAACTTGAGCCATGGCTGAATACACACTTATCTTGTTACGACATGGCAATTCCACTTGGAACCAGGAGAACCGCTTCACTGGTTGGGTTGATGTTGATCTAAGCGACCAGGGTCGCACTGAAGCTAAGCGTGCAGGTCAGCTGCTTGCTGAATCAGGGCTAAAGCCTGACCTTCTTTATACCAGCCGTTTAAAGCGAGCCATCAACACAGCAAACATTGCTCTGGCTGAAGCTGAAAGATCTTGGATAGATGTGAAGCGTGACTGGCGTCTGAACGAGAGACACTATGGTGATCTGCAGGGTAAGGACAAGGCAGAGACTCTTGCCCAGTATGGTCCTGAGCAATTCCAAATCTGGAGAAGATCTTTTGATGTTCCACCACCACCGATTTCTGATGAGAGCGAATACTCACAAGCTAAAGATGAGAGATATGCAGATCTAGGAGCAAACATTCCTAAGACTGAATGCCTCAAGGATGTTCTAGTTCGAATGATGCCACTATGGGATAACGAGATTAGCAAAGACCTAATTGCAGGTAAGACAGTTTTGGTAACTGCTCACGGTAATTCACTAAGAGCTCTTGTGAAGCACTTAGATGGTGTGAGTGATGAAGATATTGCTGAACTAAACATTCCAACCGGTATTCCATTGGTTTATCGCTTAGATGAAAACTTCAAGCCACTAGTTAAAGGTGGCGAGTATCTAGATCCTGAGGCTGCTGCAGCTGGAGCGGCTGCTGTTGCTAATCAAGGTAAGAAGTAAGTCTTAGCCTTCCACTTCAGACCACTCACCTGTAGTCAGGTAAGCAACCTTGGCTGAGATGTCTACTACGTGATCTGCAAATCTCTCGTGGTAACGACTAGCAAGAGTGACGTCAACTGTGTGAACAGCATTCTCTTTCCACTTTGGTGAAAGAACTAAATCAAATACTGATCGATGTAGTTCGTCAACTCTCGCATCTTCAGCCTGAATGCTTCTCGCTAGGTCAAGGTCTGTGTTCTTTAGAAGCTTGGTCAGCTTCTTTCCCAAAGCAACATCTAGTTCACCCATTTCAGTGAAGGTCTTTACTAGTGACTTTGGAACTACAGACTCTGGGTATCTAAATCTTGCAATTGTTGCAATGTGTCCAGCTAGAGCACCCATACGTTCAAGGGATGCGCTGATTCGAAGTGCTGCTACAAGGACTCTAAGGTCTCTAGCCACAGGAGCTTGGGTTGTAAGAATGCGGATTGCCATCTCATCGATGACCAGAGCTCGTTCTTCGTTGATTTCACAAAGAGCAATGGCTTCATCAGCCTTCTTGACGTCAGAGTTTAGGAATGCGGTGGAGGCCTTAGCCATGATCTCAGTTACTGAACCTGATAGGTCAACTAGACGTTCTTGGACCTCGGATAGGTCCTTCTGGAATAAATCGCGCATGATTCTCTTCTTTCTCTTACCTTCTAGACCATCCCACCAAAGGGTTAACAGATACCAACAATTCGGTAAACAACCCTGAACATTTAGCAGTATGGCTATGTCCCTTAGTTTACGACGGATACCTATCGCCTAGTGTTAAGAAGGTAAACAAACATTTCAATGTCCAGATGAACCAGGAAGCAAACAATTATGGTTGGCTCTCACAAAGTAAAGAAGGTGGCCTCTGACGCCGTCGCTTTTCTTGAGGTTCTTGACACAGCCGGTGTTGTTGCTGATCTCTCAAATCAGGTAATCGACCAAAGCTCTAAGGCTAAAGATATTGGTCTGGTTGAGTATGACAAGGTCATAAGCCCAGAATTAGTTGAGCTTATGACTCAGGCTAGGGTGACCCGTCAGAGCGTATCCGCGGAACTTTACTTTGCTAAGAACAACCGTTCTCCGAAACTATACATTTCAGCCAGAGCAACTCTGCTCTCTGAAGAACTTGTAATTCTTCTAGTTGAAGACAGAACAGAAGCAAAGCGTCTGGATGAGACAAGACGTGACTTTGTTGAAAACATTTCCCACGAACTAAAGACCCCAATCAGCGCTATCTCACTTCTTTCAGAAGCTCTTCAAGTTGCCCTTGATGATCCTGAACAGGTAAAGAAGTTTGCAGCTAATCTACAACGAGAATCTAAGCGACTGGGCTCTCTTGTTACAAAGATCATTCAACTATCAAGAATTCAAGCTGGTGACCTAAAGGGTGAAATAGCAGTATTTGACCTAGGTCACGTGATTGATGAAGCAGTTGAGTTAAATCAGTTCCTAGCTGATTCAAGGGGTGTTCGAATTTCTAGCGATACTCCTAGCGGAATTATGGTCGATGGAGATTCAGAACTAATCTCAATGGCTCTAAAGAACCTGATTGAAAACGCTGTTCTATATAGTGAAGCGAACAGCAATGTTGGCATTGGGCTTTCTGTTGTTGATGGATTCGCAGAGGTTGCTGTAATTGATAAGGGCATTGGTATTCCAGTTGAACACCAGGAGCGAATCTTTGAACGTTTCTATCGAGTGGACCCATCTAGGTCTAGAGATACCGGTGGAACAGGTCTAGGCCTTTCGATTGTGAAGCACGCTGCCAACAACCACGGTGGTGAAGTGACCTTGTTTTCAAAGCCAAACCTAGGTTCAACTTTTACTTTTAGAATTCCTATCCATCAAGATCAAGAATCCGAGGACGACAAATGACCAAGATTTTAGTTGTTGAAGATGAAGCAGGTATGAGAGACCCTCTGGTCTATCTACTTAGAAGCGAAGGCTATGAAGTCATTGAGGCAGAGGATGGGGAGAGTGCTGTAAGCATCTTCAATAAAGAAGGTGCAGACCTAGTCCTACTCGACCTCATGATTCCTAAGCTCAACGGTAAAGATGTCTGTAAAGACCTTCGAGCAACATCTGATGTTCCAATCATCATGCTCACGGCTAAAGACACTGAAATAGATAAAGTCATTGGTTTTGAGATTGGTGCTGATGACTATGTCACAAAGCCTTATTCCAAGAATGAATTGCTTGCCAGAATGAAGGCTGTCTTGAGAAGAAGCGTTGGACCAAGAGAAGCCGAGAATGGGATGCTCGAAGCAGGTCCTATTCGCATGGACATCGAAAGACACACAGTGTTCTTCAATGATGTGAAGGTAAACATGCCTCTGAAGGAATTTGAGCTTCTTGAATTGCTTCTAGAAAATAGAAACAGAGTGCTAACTAGAGGTCAGATTATCGATAGAGTCTGGGGTTCGAACTACTTCGGTGACACTAAAACACTTGATGTCCATATCAAGAGACTTAGATCAAAGATTGAAGAAGACCCGTCAAGACCAGTGCACCTATTAACGGTTCGCGGCTTGGGCTATAAGTACGAGGTTTAGTTCTTACCTAGTTTTGAAACTAGGTCAGCGTATTCAACCAAGGTTGCATCTAGAACTGGAACATTGATACTTGCCTGGTCAGTGTCTGTGTAGACCAAGATAGTTCTCACATCTCCTGGCTTGCCGCCTAGGTCAAGATCTAGAAAATCAGTGTCCTGGTAGCCAAAGTTCAAGACTGCATAAGCTCCAACAGTGAATTCGCGGTAACCAGTCTTGCCTTTAGATGTTGTGTATTTGATGGCAAAAGTAATCTCTTTGCTACCTGAGTTGGCAAAAGCACCAACAAAACCTGAGTTTGCATCCTTATCCTGAAGAGATATGAGGTTTCTAGCCTTCAGTTGCCCGATATCAGCTTGAGCACCATCGCTAGGTGCGTAGTAGTCAAGAGATGCTACTGGAGAGATGAAGTTACAGCCTGCTGTTCCTAAACCTAGGGCGATAAAGATGCTTGATGCTAAAAGAGCTCTACGAACTAGCAATTTTCCTCCTGATGAATGCCCCTCTATTCTACCCGCTGAAAAAATCGAACCTGTGGTAAACTGGGGGTTTGCGAAGGGAAAGCTATCCATGGAATTCAAAAAGGGACTGACAGTTGTCTACCCGCACCACGGAGCCGCCACAATTCTAGAAGTTGCTAAGAAGGAATTCCGCGGTGAGAAGAAGCTATACCTAAAGCTCAAGGTAGAGGCTGGAAACCTGATCATTTGGGTACCTGCTGAGACTGCCGAATCAGAAGTAGGCGTTAGAGACGTTATTGATGCCAAGGGTGTCAAGAAGGTTGAAGCCAAGCTCAAAGAAGAATTCATTGAAGAGCCAACCAACTGGTCTAGAAGATTCAAGGCCAACCAGGAAAAGCTAGCTTCAGGTGATGTTATGAAGGTCTCCGAGATTGTTCGTGACCTATGGAGACGTCAGCAAGACCGCGGTCTTTCAGCTGGTGAAAAGCGTATGTTGGCTAAGGCTATGCAGATTCTAGTTTCTGAGCTAGCTCTAGCTCTAAAGACTGATGACCCAGGTGCTGAAGCACACATCCTTAAAGTTCTGGCTAAGGGAGCTCGTTAGAGTTCACTAAACCTCACAGCCCAACTAGGAGGCATCAGATGAGTGAAATAGCTGTCATCCTCGTTGCCGCTGGCGACGGAAGCAGATTACAAGCAGGCATCCCTAAAGCCCTAGTCAAAATATCTGAAAAGACTCTGCTGGAGCATGCTCTAGAGAATATCTTGAAGATACAAGGTTTAGTTCAAGTTGTTGTTGCCTCACACGAAGATCGAGTTTCAGAGTTTGAACAGATTGCTCGAGAGTTTGCAGGAGACAGAGTTCACCTTTCATTTACTCCAGGTGGTCTATCAAGACAGGGCTCAATAGCTAATGCCTTGAAAGAGGTAAGCGATAAAGCAAAGGTAGTTCTGATTCACGATGCTGCTCGTTGCTTCACACCAACTTCAGTATTCGAAAGAGTAGCGAATGCTGTTATCGAAACAGGCTCTGCAGTTATTCCAGTTCTTCCTGTGGTTGACACCATTAAATCAGTGAACCAAGATGTGATTCTTGAAACTGTGAACAGAGATGAACTACGAATTGCTCAAACCCCTCAAGGATTCTTCAGAGAACAAATTGTTAAGGGATATGCAACAGCTACTGCTGACTTTACGGACGATGCAAGCTTGCTTCAGTCGCAAGGTGTTCTTGTCACATCTGTTCTAGGCGATCCAATGGCATTCAAGATCACTGTTCAAGCAGATCTCGAATATGCTGAACTACTTCTAGGAAACAAGCCAGAACAAAGAACAGGTATTGGAACTGATGTTCACAAGTTCTCTGCTGATTTGAATAAGCCACTTTTTCTTGGAACAGTGCTGTGGCCAGGTGAGGTAGGCCTTGAAGGACATAGCGATGGCGATGCACTAGCCCACGCAGTAGTTGATGCATTGCTAGCAGCAGCAGGTCTAGGAGACATTGGTTCCAACTTTGGTGTTGATAAGCCTGAGTATGCAGGAGCTAACGGATCTGTATTCATCAAGGAAACACTTAGGCTGCTGAGTGATTCAGGCTGGAAGGTATTGAACGTAAGCGTTCAACTAATTGGTAATAAACCAAAACTTTCACCTAGAAGAGAAGAAGTTGAATCTGCCTTGTCTGCTCTGGTTGGAGCACCTGTCAGCGTTGGAGCAACAACTACCGATGGCCTTGGATTCCTTGGTTCTTCAGAGGGAGTTGGAGCTGTTGCCACCGCTCTAATTGAAAGCTCCAAAGGTAGGCTCTAGTCGTGGCCCTTGAACTTTTCGACTCTAAATCCCAAGAACTTAGAGTGTTTACTCCACTGACCACAGGTCATGTGGAGATGTATGTCTGTGGGCCAACTGTTCAATCAGCTCCTCACCTAGGACACCTTAGAAGTGCTCTAGTTTATGACATTCTAAAAAGATGGCTAGAAGCATCTGACTACACCGTGACTCTAGTTCGAAACGTCACTGACATTGACGACAAGGTTTTAGTAAATGCAGGAGATCGTGATTGGCGAGAGTTTGCTAAAGAAGTTGAAGCAACCTTTGATGATGCTTACGAAAAGCTAGGCATTCTAGAACCAACACATAAGCCTCATGCAACTGAACACATTCAAGACATGATTGATTTAGTTTCTAAGCTAATCAAACTAGGTCACGCATACCAAGCAGAAGATGGCAGTGCGAATGTTTTCTTTGATACTTCTTCTTGGCCTAACTACGGTGAACTAACCAATCAGAAACTTGAAAACATGGAAGGTGAAACAGATGCTAGCCACGGTAGACGTTCACCTAATGACTTCGCTCTATTCAAAGCACATAAACCTGAAGAACCAAAAACTGCCCGCTGGAAAACTCCTTGGGGATTAGCTCGACCTGGTTGGCATATTGAATGCTCTGCTATGGCAAAGCATTTCTTAGGTGAATCTTTTGATATTCACGGTGGTGGTTTAGATCTACGGTTCCCTCACCATGAGAATGAACTAGCTCAATCAACTGCTGCCGGTGATCGCTTTGCTAACTTCTGGCTACACAATGCTCTTGTGACAATCAATGGCAACAAGATGTCTAAGAGCCTAGGTAATGGTGTCTCTGTTGAACAGCTAACTGAAGCTGGAAGCTGGGGAGCTATCAGATATTGGCTACTATCTGCTCAATACAGATCAAACCTTGACTACTCAGAGACATCCATCAGAGATGCTCAAGCTGCTCTCGATCGAATCACTGGATTCCTAAAGAGAACTACCGAAACAAGAAGAATTGAAGTTGATTACAACTGCATCCCTGATGAATTCAGGGCAGCCATGGATTCAGATCTCAATGTTCCAGGTGCATTAGCGGTAATACATGAGAGAGTTAGAGCCGGAAACACAGCTTTCGATAGCAATGACCAAGATGCTCTAAAGTTATGTGTTGAACAAGTAAAAGCTATGGTTTCGGTATTAGGGCTGACATTTGCCTACCAAGAACCTCTTTACAGTGAAGAATTCTCAAGGCAAGTTGAAGCCTTGATCCAGAAGAGACAAGAAGCCAAACTGGCTAAAGATTTTGCTCAAGCCGATGCAATCAGGGTTGAGCTAGAAGAGTTGGGCGTAACGCTCAAAGACATGAAAGACATAACGATGTGGAGTTTCAATGGCTAGGAAACCAGGCCGTCCAGGCGCAGCAAAGGCTAAGAAGGGTGGCTCTAAAGGAGCACCTAAGGTTGGCACCGGAGGTAAGGGCCGTCAGGCACTAGAAGGTCGTGGCCCAACCCCTAAGGCTGAAGACCGTAAGTATCACCCAGCTGCTAAAGCTAAGGCACTTAGAGAACGCAAGGCTGCAGTTACTCCTAGGGTTGCTAAGGCTAAGCCAGGATCTGCGCTAACTGCCAAGAAGGGTGAGTTCCTAGCACCTGGTTCTAGAACAGCAGGTAATGCTGGAGGAGCTGCTCGTTCAGGTAGAAGAGTGCAGAAGGCTGCTGAATCTGGAGAAGTTCTATCAGGTCGTAACTCAGTTCTAGAAGCTCTAAGAGCCAAGGTTCCAGCAACATCTCTATACATTGCTGCACGTATTGAAATGGATGATCGAGTTAAGGAAGCGATCTCGCTAGCAAACTCAAGAGGTATCTCAGTTGGTGAAGTTACGCGTCCTGAGATGGATCGAATGACCGGTCACGATGCTGTTCACCAAGGTATTGCTCTGCAGGTTCCTCCTTACAACTACCAGCACCCAAGTGAACTTCTAGACAAGATCCTTGCTAGAGGACAGAAGCCATTACTAGTTGCCCTTGATGGAATTACAGACCCTAGAAACCTAGGAGCAATTATTAGATCTGTTGCTGCTTTCGGTGGCCAGGGAGTTATTGTTCCTCAGAGAAGATCTGTTGGTGTTACTGCATCTGCTTGGAAGACTTCAGCTGGAGCTGCCTCAAGAGTTCCTGTTGCACTAGCTGCCAACCTAAACTCAACAATCAAGGAATTCCAGAAGCGTGGACTATTTGTTGTTGGTCTTGATGGTGGGGGAGATATGTCGCTACCAACATTCAAGCTAGGCAATGAACCACTTCTTCTAGTTATTGGTAGCGAAGGTAAAGGTCTATCAAGACTTGTTCAAGAGAACTGTGATGCAATTCTTTCTATTCCAATTGCTAGAGACACCGAATCTCTAAACGCTGGTATCGCAGCATCAGTTGCTCTATACGAAGTATCAAAGGCAAGAATCAAGAACATCAAGTAAGAACTTAAAGAGAAATGCCCCGACCAATAGGCCGGGGCATCTTTCTTTAAACTACTTAGTCTTCTTAGCAGCTGGCTTTTTAGCCGCTGGCTTCTTGACTACTGGTTTAGCAGCAACCTTCTTGGCTGCAGGCTTTGCAGCCGCTGCCTTCTTAGCTGTTGCTGGAACGTCATTGTTTAGACGAGCACCACTCTTCACGTCGAATAGGTGGGTGATTCCGCCCTGAGGCTTTAGGAAAACCTTGTCACCTGAACGTAGTGAGCTGATTGAACCAATACGTGCGATTACGTCGGTCTTCTTACCTTCGATAACTGATGAACCGTATAGGAATGCATCTGCACCTAGTTCTTCAATTACGTCAACTTCAACTGCGATACCGTCGCTCTTAGTGATAACTAGATCTTCTGGACGAAGACCAACAGTTACTGTCTTCTCCTTAGTCTTTGAAAGAACTGCAGAGTCAATCTTCAATGTTGAGTTACCAAACTTAACTCCACCCGCGGTGATAGTTAGAGTCATCAGGTTCATCGCAGGTGAACCGATGAAGCCAGCAACGAATACGTTAGCTGGACGCTCATATAGTGCACGAGGGGTATCAACCTGCTGGAGAACACCGTCCTTCAAAACTGCAACGCGGTCACCCATGGTCATAGCTTCAACCTGGTCGTGAGTAACGTAAACAGTTGTTACACCTAGACGACGCTGAAGTGAAGCAATCTGAGTTCTAGTTGCAACACGAAGCTTCGCGTCAAGGTTTGATAGCGGCTCATCCATAAGGAATACTTCTGGCTTACGAACAATCGCACGGCCCATAGCAACACGCTGTCTCTGACCACCAGAAAGAGCCTTTGGCTTACGGTCTAGGTATGGCTCAAGATCCAAAAGCTTCGCAGCTTCTAGAACACGTGCAGCACGCTCGTCCTTTTTAACACCGGCAATCTTTAGAGCGAAGCCCATGTTTTCTGCAACGGTCATGTGTGGGTAAAGAGCGTAGTTCTGGAAAACCATCGCAATGTCGCGGTCCTTTGGTGGAACCTGGGTTACGTCACGGTCACCAATCAAGATGCGACCTTCGTTGACCTCTTCAAGGCCAGCGAGCATACGTAGTGTTGTGGTCTTTCCACAACCTGATGGACCGACGAGAACTAGGAATTCTCCGTCCTTGACAGTCAACTGAACTTGGTCAACTGCTGGGCGAGTTCCGCCCGGGTAGATCCTGGTGGCTTTTTCAAAAGTCACTGATGCCATGGTATTACTCCTTCAGCGGCAGGAACGAGCCGCACGATCCGTAGTGAATTAGTGGTCTGAGCGGATGCTCAGGCTGTTCCTATTATTACATTGCCGAGGAGTCGTTTAGACTAGAAAACCTATGCTTTTGGGTAATTACCCAATTTGTCCAGATATAGCCAAAGGTGAATATATGAACCAGACTCCACGCCCAACTAGGTCAGAACAACGTGAACAAGCTAGAGCCAAGGCTCGTGAGCTCAGAGAAAAGAGAGCTCAAGGGGAGAAGCGCAAGCGCCTTCTAATCACTATTGGATCAGTCGTTGGTGGAGCAGCCGTAGTTGCTGGTGTAATCGCCGGTGGCTTCGTGGTTGCCAACACAACAAACACCAATGCTGAGAACGCTAAGAAGGTGCCAGCAAACACCACTGATTTTGGCGGCATTATTTTAGGTAAGGGACTGCTTCCAACTACAACTGAAGAAGCTAAAAAGGGCAACCAGATTGTCATTTACCAGGACTACCAGTGCCCAATCTGTAAATACTTCGAAGAGCCAAACGCCAACCAGATCAAGACATGGGTTGATTCAGGTGAGGCAACCATCGAGTTCCACCCAATCTCATTCTTGGATGGACAATCTTTGAACGAGTACTCATCTCGTTCAACCAACGCAGCTCTTTGTGTGGCGAACTCACAGCCTGGCAAGTTCTTTGACGTGAACACTGCTCTTTACACAAACCAGCCTGAAGAGAACACCGCAGGTCCTAATGACACTAAGTTGAAGGAAACCCTAAGTGCTGCAGGAGTTGAGTTGACCTCAGAGATCACTAGCTGCATCGACCAGAAGCGCTATTCAAAATACATCGAGAATACAACCGCGGATGCATTTAGCAAGCCAGCTGTAACAGGCACAGAGGTTCCAGGCGGAACTCCATACGTTCTTGTAAATGGAAACCTTTACGACTGGGAAGGCAAGCTAGAGAACCTAGCTAACCCAGCTCGTTTCGCCCAGTTCTTTGAAACACACAAGAAGTAGGCAACAGCTTTATAAGAAAAGTGGCCGACTCAAATGAGTCAGCCACTTTTTTCACAATTTTTGCAAAACAGCCGCCTAATCAACGCTAAACTTTTCTTCGGACCTAGTGTCCTAGCCGACCTGGCGCAATTGGTAGCGCATCGCACTTGTAATGCGAGGGTTAGGGGTTCGAGTCCCCTGGTCGGCCCCAGAAAACCTCCCGAAAGGGAGGTTTATCTGTTTAAGTTAGGCGTTTAGACCATTCAGTGCTGCATAAACCAAGAACGCTGGCCATACAACTGCCTTGAGCAGACCTAGTGCTCCAGCCCAGAAATCTGGTGCCGTTGAGACATAGAAAATTGCTGCTCCGATGAAGCCAAGGAAGTAGGCGAAGCCCCAAGATCCTTTGTTGACTTCAACGTTGACGTTGCCCATCTTCTTCTTTACTTTTTTCTTAATCTTCTTTTTCAGCTTTGCGCCGTCGAATTCATTCATGTTTCCAAGATACCAATGGAAGCTCTAGAAACTGGGATTGGAACTAATGCCTTTATTCTGCTTCGAAGGTGATGCTTACAGAATTAATGCAGAAGCGATCACCAGTAGGAGTCTGAGGAGCATCTTCAAAGACATGGCCTAGGTGTGATCCACATGCTCGACATAGAACTTCAACCCTCTTCATGCCGTGGCTGTTGTCTTCTCTTAGCTCAACAGCGTGGTCTTCTTTAGGCTCATAGAAACTAGGCCAGCCACAGTGTGAATCAAACTTGGTGGTGCTTGTGAATAACTCAGCACTGCAACCTCTGCAGCGAAAGGTGCCCTTTCGCTCTTCATTTAGAAGTTCACCTGTGTAGGCACGCTCAGTTCCAGCCTCTCGAAGGACGTGGTACTCAAAATCAGAGAGCTCTTCACGCCATTGTTCTTCGGTCTTTTCAACTTTACGTTCGGTCATTATTTGCCTTCTTAGGTAAATCACAGGTTAGAAACCTAATATAGAACAGTTAGTTCAAAACAAGGAGTGGCTTAATGCCTAAGTCAAAGAATGCAGATGCAATTGATTTGCTCAAGCCTGACTATAAGCATGTTGGGAAGCATCGAGCACGTAAGACATCTAAAGATCGTTGGACTTCCTTCCTTGTTCTAACCATTGCCTCAGTAGTTCTAAGTGCTGGAGGGTATCTAGGCCTTCAATCAGCAGTTAGCGCTTTGACGACCCCAGCTCCAACCAAGAGCATTGTCAATGGAGTTGACCTGAGTACCCCAATCACTGTTATCGATGGCTCAGGAACTCGGAAGTTTGCCATGAGAATCGGGCAGCAGCTACAAAATGCCAAGCTCGTTGTCCCTTACTCAAGAACCCTGGACATAACCTTTCCTCAGACCTCGATCACCATCCAGAAAGAGGAGTACCGAGCTCTGGCCCTTAGAATCCAGCGGATTATTGGTGAATTGGACATTGTTTTGAACGAAGAAGCCAAATACCCGATCGAGGTAAGACTTGGCGTTGGCTTCGAAATCAAGGAATAAACCCCTCTATAACAGTCCTGTTATCTGCCCAATATTGACTTGCACAGATACACCAAAACAGCCCTAGACTAAAGGAAGTCGAAAAAGATTCGTTTGCTACAACACTCGGAATCAAACTTCAGGAGAAATCTCGA
>JBIIPK010000022.1:0-18367 GCA_044342685.1 Rhodoluna sp. | reverse complement strand
CGAACGCCGAAGTAGTTTTGAACTCTACGCTCGGTTGGTAGACCGTTGTCATCCCAACCCATTGGGTAATAAACCTCTTTGCCACGCATACGTTGGAATCTGGCAACAACGTCAGTGTGGGTATAGCTAAAGACGTGACCTACGTGCAGGGACCCTGAAACTGTTGGAGGAGGGGTATCAATAGAGAAGACCTGAGCTTTGTCCACGTCTCTTCTGAACTTGTAGGTTCCATCGGTGTCCCAGGCTAGAGCCCATTTCTCCTCTAGACCTTCCACGCCTACGCGTTCAGGGGTTGAGGCTGGGGCTCTGAAATCAGGGGTTTCGTGGCTTGAGGTCACGTTGTGCTTCTCCAAAAAGTTAGGGTTCATTAAGATTAACATTGAGATTAGAACTTTTACCCCTAAACCCAGAGAGCAAGCCATGTATCCCAAAAACAATGGAGCTTCTTTTGGCATCCGCGAGCAGGTCCCAGCTAGCCCATCGTTTCCTGCCATTGAAGAGTCAATCCTCGAGTTTTGGGCTAAAGACAAGACTTTTCAGGCATCTATAGACCAACGCAAGGATGAAAATGCTCCTGAGTTCGTCTTTTATGACGGTCCTCCCTTTGCTAACGGCCTTCCTCACTATGGACACCTACTAACCGGTTATGCCAAGGACACTGTTCCTAGGTTCAAGACCATGCAGGGTTACAGAGTTGAAAGACGCTTTGGTTGGGATACCCATGGTCTTCCAGCTGAGGTAGAAGCTGAAAGACAACTAAAGATCTCTGGAAGACCTGAGATTGAGAAGTTCGGTATTGATAAGTTCAACGACTACTGCCGCACCTCAGTATTGAAATACACCAAAGAGTGGGAAACATACGTTACCCGTCAGGCTCGTTGGGTTGACTTTGAGAATGACTACAAGACTCTAGATGCTCCATACACCGAGAGTGTGCTCTGGGCTTTCAAAGAACTTCATAAGAAGGGTCTTATCTACGAAGGCTTCAAAGTTCTTGCATACTGCTGGAGATGTGAAACACCTCTTTCAAACCACGAACTTCGTATGGATGAGGATGTTTACCAAAACAGGCAAGATCAGACAGTAACTGTTACCTTCCCAATTCTTGAAGGACAGAGATTTGCTGGAGTAAAGATTCTTGCCTGGACGACAACTCCATGGACACTGCCAACTAACTTTGCTCTAGCTGTTGGTCCAGAAATTGAATATGCTGTTATCAACACAGAATCTGGAAAGTATCTTCTAGCTAAGTCACTAATTGGTTCACACCTAAAAGACTTTGGCTTTGAAGATGTTGAAGCAGCTTATGCAGCTATTGAAGAAACAGTCCTTGGTAAAGAACTAGCTGGAATCAAATACGAGAGACTATTTGATTACTACGCTGATGAATCTAAGTTTGATGTCAAGAACGCTTGGCAAATCATTGTTGGTGACTATGTTGCTGACAGTGAAGGTACTGGTGTTGTTCACCAGTCACCTGCCTACGGTGAAGATGACCAGAAGCTTTGTGAAGCAGCAGGAATTCCTGTTTATGTTTCAGTAAACGAACGTGGTGAATACAACTCGGTTATTACTGACTTTGTTGGTCAGCATGTCTTCGAAGCTAACAAGCCAATCACTCAAAAGATTAAAGACATGGGTCGCCTTCTAAAGCAGGCAAGCTACGACCACCCATATCCACACTGCTACCGCTGCAAGAACCCACTTATCTATAAGGCAGTTTCTTCTTGGTTTGTTGAGACAACAAAACTTAAAGACAGAATGCTTGAACTAAACCAGGAGATCAACTGGGTTCCTGAACACACTAAAGATGGTTCTTTTGGTAAGTGGCTAGAAAACGTTAGAGACTGGGCGATTAGCCGTAACCGCTTCTGGGGTGCACCTATTCCTGTTTGGAAATCAACTGACCCTAACTATCCACGTATCGATGTCTATGGATCTCTAGATGAACTAGAAGCAGACTTTGGAGTTCGAGTGGATGATTTCCACCGCCCAACTATTGATCACCTAACGAGAGTGAACCCTGACGACCCAACAGGTAAGTCAATGATGGTTAGAGTTCCAGAAGTACTAGATTGCTGGTTCGAGTCTGGTTCAATGCCTTTTGCTCAGGTTCACTACCCATTTGAAAACAGTGACTGGTTTGATTCACATTCACCAGGTGACTACATCGTTGAATATTCTGGTCAGACCAGAGGCTGGTTCTATACCCTGCACGTTCTATCAACAGCTCTATTTGATAGACCAGCATTCAAGACAGCTGTTTCTCACGGAATTGTTCTAGGTAGTGATGGGCAGAAGATGTCTAAGTCTCTACGAAACTATCCAGATGTGAATGAAGTATTTGATCGTGATGGGTCAGATGCGATGCGTTGGTTCTTGCTATCAAGCCCAATTCTTCGTGGTGGAACTATGTCTGTTACTGAACAGGGCATTAGAGAAGGAACCCGACAGGTTCTACTGCCACTATGGAATACCTATTACTTCTTCACTCTCTACGCTAACGCTGCAGGCTATGAAGCTAAGTTCGATCTATCTAGCGAAGATGTACTCGATAGATACCTTGTAGCTAAGACCAGAGAGATGGTTGCAGGAGTATCAGCAGACCTAAATGGCTTTGACACCTTTGGTGCTGCAGCTAGATTGCGTGACTTCGCTGATGTTCTAACCAACTGGTATGTCAGGCGTTCAAGAGCTAGATTCTGGGATGGCGACGCAGCTGCTTTCAATACTTTGTATTCAGTGCTTGAAATCATGACCCGAGTTGCAGCTCCTATGCTTCCGCTAATTGCTGAAGAGGTATTCCAGGGTCTAACCGGAATGAGATCAGTTCACCTGACTGAGTGGCCTGATCATGAAGCTCTAAAGGCAGATGACAAGCTAATGACTGCAATGGACCAGGTGAGAGTTGTTTCATCTGTTGCTAACGGCCTTAGAAAAGTAAATGGATTAAGAGTTCGTTTGCCATTAGCTAAGTTGACTGTTGTCACCAAGAATGCTGATGACCTATCTGAGTTTGTTGACATCATCGCTGAGGAACTAAACGTGAAGTCAATTGATTTAGTTGAACTTTCACTTGATTCAACAACTGAGTTTGGTGTTATCAAGAGACTGACTGTTAACTCAAGAGCACTAGGACCACGTGTTGGTAAGCAGGTTCAGCAGGTTATTGGTGCATCTAAGTCAGGGGACTGGTCACAAGATGGCGACAAGGTTGTCTGTGGTGGCATTGAACTAATCGATGGTGAATACGAAATTGATCTAGTTGCTGATCTCTCAGACGCAGCTGAGTCCGTGAATCTAATCGGCATTTTGCCTTCAGGTGGCTTCGCTCTTCTTGATTCAAGAGTTACTAAAGAACTTGAAGTTGAAGGTATTGCTAGAGACGTCATTAGAGCAGTTCAACAAGCTCGTAAAGATGCTGACCTAGATGTTAGTGACCGTATCAAGCTGGTTGTAACTAGCGTCCAGGATGTTATTGATGCAATTGCTGCCCATGAAGAACTTGTTAAGTCTGAAACTCTAACCCTAGAACTTGTAACAACTCTTGGAGATGTTGAAGGCGAAGGCGTAACTGTTGGAGAAGATTTGCCAATCGGCATCTTGGTGAAGAAGATATGAGTTCAGAGTCAAACGCTCTAAGGATTATTCAAGAAATTGAAGCTTCATTGATGGCAAGGATTCCTGAGCATAAACTCAGACCACGTCTTGAACCAACCAGAAGAGCTGTTGAACTTCTAGGAGATCCCCAAAAGTCATACCGTGTTATTCACATAACTGGAACTAACGGTAAGACCAGCACCTCTCGTATCATCGAGAGAATTCTTAGAGAGCATGGACTTAGAACTGGAAGGTTCACAAGCCCACATCTAATCAACCTCAACGAGCGTATTGCTCTTGATGGTGAACCTATCTCTAATGAAATCCTCTACGAGGTATTCAAAGACATTGAACCTGTTTTGGACATGGTTGACCAAGAACTACTAGACCAAGGGGAGTCAAGACTCACATTCTTTGAAGCATTAGCTGTCTTAGCCTTTGCAGCCTTCGCTGATGCTCCGATTGATGTTCTAGTTCTAGAAGTTGGTATGGGTGGAGCTTGGGATTCAACAAATGTTGCTGATGGCGATGTTGCAGTCTTCACGCCAATTGATTTAGATCACCAAGAACGTTTGGGTGAAACCATTGCTGAGATTGCCGAAACTAAGTCAGGAATCATCAAGTCTGGTGCAGCAGTTGTCTCTGCGGTTCAGCCACAAGAGGCTCTTGAGGTTCTTGAGAGAGTCTCTTCAGAAATCGGCGATACCTTCAGAATCTTGGGTCAAGACTTCACAGTTACCGAATACATTGAATCTGAACTAGGTATTACCTTCTCAGTTGATGGTCTTGCTGGAAAGTATGAGAATCTCTTCATTCCTCTGCACGGTGCTTACCAAGCAGCTAACGCAGCTGTTGCTATTGCTGCAGTTGAAGAATTCATCGGGGGAGCATCTGCTCCACTATCTGATCTAATTCTTAGACCAGCACTCGCTGATGTTTCATCACCAGGAAGATTGCAGGTAGTTAGCAAGTCCCCAAGAATCATTCTTGATGCAGCACACAACCCCCATGGTGCTTTCTCGCTTGCGTCAGCATTGACCGATTCATTTGGTTTGCCGCACGTAGTTGGTGTTGTCTCTATCCTTGGCGAGAAAGATGCTGAAGGCATTCTTACTCAGCTTGAGAAAGTGATGGCTGAGATCATCATTACCAAGAGCACGAGCGTTAGAGCGAGCAGCACTGATGAGCTTGCTGCTATTGCTAGAAATGTATTCGGTGCTGATCGAGTATTTGTTAAAGAAGACTTTAGAGAAGCACTATCTCTTGCTGAAGTGAAGCTACCGCCAACACCTAATTCAACGATTGTTGTTACAGGGACGGTATCTTTGATTGGGGACGTGCTTAAGTTCCGCCAAATTCAGGAGGATTCAGATGAATAACCGTTCAGTGCGAAGAACCCTAGGCTCTATGGTTCTTGCTTTTGAATCTTTCGTAGTGTTCTTCGGAACCTTGGCCGCATTTGGTTTGGACGTAGCCGATGGGCCAACTGTTTGGGGAATTGGACTTACTCTTTCAGTGATTCTTATTCTGACTCCTGGCTATTTAGGCAAGAAGGGTTCTTACTGGTTTGGCTCGGCTCTACAGCTAGTTCTTCTAGTTGTTTCTTTCTTCGTGCCATGGATGCTACTAATCTCAATCATCTTCGTTGGCTTCTGGTGTTGGGCAATGATTGCCGGCTACACCATCGACCTAGCAAAGAAGAACAGAGCTGGCGAAAATGTTTTTAGAATAGAAATCGAAAAGGATGAGAAATAATGACTGAACAAACTCTTGTATTAGTAAAGCCAGATGGTGTGAAGAGAAACCTAATTGGCGAGATCATCAGAAGAATTGAAACTAAAGGCTACGTCATTGTTGAAATGAAGAAGCTAACTCCTTCTAGAGAGCTTCTAGCTAAGCACTATGCAGAGCACGAAGGTAAGCCTTTCTATGAGCCACTAGTTGAGTTCATGGCATCAGGTGATGTTGTTGCTCTCAAAGTAGAAGGCAACAGAGTTATCGAAGGTTTTAGAGCTCTTGCTGGAGCAACAGATCCAACAGTTGCACTTCCAGGAACTATCAGAGGAGATCTAGGTCGCGACTGGGGTCTAAAGGTTCAGCAGAACCTAGTGCACGGTTCTGATTCAATTGAATCAGCAACTAGAGAACTTGCTCTCTGGTTCTAGTTTCTAAATAGCTTTTAGATCCAGCCAAGCTGGGTGAACATTGGAATCCAACGCGTCCAGAATCTAAATGTGATCGCAAGGATGATGATTAGGAAAGTAACTACAACCCAGATCCACGCTTTGGCAAATGCTCCATCCCAGAATGCTGTTGTTCTAATTGGCATTGGAATGATGTCTTCTCTTGCACTGAATAAGAACAGAGTTACGAAGATTGGAATCATTCCAGTCCATGCCACCATGCAGTAAGGGCATAGGACGTTAATAACTAGAAGGCTCTGGGTGAATAGCCATAGGACAAATAGGAAACCAAAGAAGTTTCCTAGAAGGAATAATCTCCAGAACCATTTAGCAAACTTTGCTCCAGCAAGAGTTGCAAAACCAACAATGATTGGTGCCATGAAAGCAGCGATACCGATTAGAGAGTTAGGGAAACCTAGAAGCTTTGCCTGCCAAGTCAGCATGACTGTTTTGCAGGAGATAAAGATGTTGAGGTCGCAAGCTAGCGTTGCACCTGGGTCAGTGGCAACGTGAATACGTTCGATAGTTAGAGCAAATGCCCCAATCCAGCCAATGATTCCGAAGATGATAAGAACTAGAGCGAGGGATCTTGGAGCTCCAATTAGTTCTTTTTCTGCTGTTTTCTGCTCACTCATACAGCAAGTATGGCACGGGCTACCTTTAGATAAAGGCTGGTGTTTATGGGAAAACCTGCCTATTCACAGCAAACTTTGCCCTCAAAACCCAATGTTTACTTGGAAGTAGCCGTTTTCTCGGGCCTGTGAATTGTCTCCAAGGGGCTCTAATCCATTGCATTTGGGCATATCCGTGCGATACTTGGGGTAGTTGGTCTCGTCCACACAGAGATAAACAAAGGTTTCGCAGGTACTTTTTAGACGCTTACACGTAAGACCCATCGGGCAGCCTAAGTGGTCGGAGATAGCTAAAGTCCTTGCATTATTGAGTTTTAGTTGTTCACAAAAGTGAATAACACGAGTTTTTTAGGCAGAAGCCTAGTGAGTGTGGCCTAGTGCTTTTGCCGGGTATGGAGCACCTTAAATGGTGAAGAAAAAGAATGACGATCTACCGATCGAAGAAGTAGTTGAAACTAAAAAGCCTGCACGTAAGCGTGGGGCTAAAGAAGTTATCGCTGAAGTAGTTGCTGAAGTAGCTGCACCTCAAAAGAAATCCAAGAAGAAGGAAGCAGAGCCGAAAGAGTCTGCTCCCGAGAAGGAAGTTAAGGCAGCTCCTGCTGCAGCTGGCTTCTCGCTAATCTTCCAGGCTCCTGACCTACCAACTCCAAAGGTGAACACCAGACGCGGCAAGCCATCGATTGTTGATGATGCTCCTACAGATGAATCTCACCGCAGGGTTAGATCTAGAAGACGTTCAGGTGAAGCAGTAGAGGGTGAACTAGCTCCTAACGTAGTTGTGAAAGTTAGAACTCCTCGCGAACCTAAAGCTCCAAGCAATGAACCAACTCGTGTTAAAGGTTCTACTCGTCTAGAGGCTAAGAAGCAGAGAAGACGTGATGGCAGAGATTCAGGTAGAAGATCTTCTCGAATTACTGAATCTGAGTTCCTAGCTCGTCGTGAGGCTGTTGACCGCGTAATGGTGGTTAGAAGTAAAGATGACAAGATTCAGATTGGCGTTCTAGAAGACAAGATCTTGGTTGAGCACTACGTTGCTAAAGCTCAAGACAGCTCTCTAATTGGAAACGTCTACCTAGGTAAGATTCAAAACGTTTTGCCTTCTATGGAAGCAGCCTTCGTTGACATTGGTCGCGGACGTAACGCTGTACTTTACTCAGGTGAAGTTGACTGGGAACTAGCAGAAGTTGGTAACCAGCCTAGAAAGATTGAGCTTGCTCTTAAATCTGGCGACAAGGTTCTAGTTCAAGTAACTAAGGACCCAGTTGGTCAAAAGGGTGCTCGTCTTACTTCACAGATCTCTCTTCCTGGTCGTTACCTTGTTTATGTTCCTAACGGCAACATGAATGGAATTAGCCGCAAGCTTCCTGAAAGCGAGCGAGTAAGACTAAAGAAAATATTGAAGGAAATCCTTCCTCCAGATGCTGGTGTAATCATCAGAACTGCAGCTGAAGGTGCTACCGAAGAACAACTAACCGAAGATGTGCAAAGACTTCAGATTCAATGGGAAGAAATTAGCCGTAACGCTGAGATCTCTAACCCACCAAGCCTTCTTTCTTCAGAACCAGATCTTCTTATCAAGATCGTTAGAGATGTCTTCAACGAAGACTTCCAGAAGATGATTATTGATGGCGATGCACCATTTGCAACCATCGAAGGATACCTAAAAGATGTTGCTCCTGACCTACTAGAGCGTGTTGAGAGATTCTCAGGTGAAGGCGATGCCTTTGATCACTTCAGAATCAATGAACAGATTATTAAGGCACTAGATCGCAAGGTTTACCTACCTTCAGGTGGTTCTTTGGTTATCGATAGAACTGAAGCGATGACCGTTGTTGATGTGAACACCGGTAAGTTCATCGGTTCTGGTGGAAACCTAGAAGAGACAGTGACCAAGAACAACTTGGAAGCTGCTGAAGAGATTGTTCGCCAGCTACGTCTTCGTGACATCGGTGGAATCATCGTTGTTGACTTTATTGATATGGTTCTTGAATCTAACCGAGACCTAGTTCTTAGAAGAGTCATGGAATGTCTATCTAGAGATAGAACCAAGCACCAGGTTGCCGAAGTTACCTCTCTAGGACTAGTCCAAATGACCCGTAAGAAGATCGGTATTGGGCTTCTAGAGGCATTTACTGAGCCTTGTGAAACCTGTGCTGGTAGAGGCCTAATTGTTCACCATGAGCCTGTTCTAAAGAACAAGCACATTGAAGACGATGACCGTCCTCAGCGTCAGAACAATCGTGAAAACAACAACCGCGATAACAACAAGGGCAAAAACAAGGGTAAAAACAAGCAAAACAACGCCACTAAAGCCGATTCTGAGCCGAACAAGCCAAGAATTGAGCCAGCCAAGGTGGTTACCCCTGAAAAGGCTGAAGAAGCTAAGAACTTGATGTCCAAGATCGCAGCTTCCAGCATGGCTACTAGCGAGGCAGCCCCTAAAACCCTTGAAACTGTCCTAGATGCACTTCCTGCTTCACCTGATGTTCCGGCTAAACGTAAGTCCAGACGGGTATCAAGTGGGGGAGAGATTACCCCTGGCGGGGATAAATAAGGAATAAAAAGAGGGCATGAGGTTTGCCAAGGCGGGTACTGACCGCTAAGATTGAACCTTGTTGCCCAGATAATCGGCAACACTTCCAATTCAAGTTTTTTCGAACAAAGGGTATATCTGTGGTTTACGCAGTAGTCCGCGCGGGTGGCCGCCAAGAAAAGGTGTCAGTAGGCACCATCGTTACGCTAGATCGTCTGAAGGCTCAGGCAGGTGGCACCATTAACATGGAGGCTCTTCTGCTAGTTGATGGCGATAAGGTAACTCACGAAGCTGAGGCTCTAGCCAAGGTAAAGGTGACTGCAACCGTGTTGGGCAACCTACGTGGTCCAAAGATTGTTATCCAGAAGTACAAGAACAAGACCGGTTACAAAAAGCGCATGGGTTTCCGTGCCGACCTGACTCGTGTTCAGGTTACTGAGATCAAGTAAGTAAAGGATCTAAAAAATGGCATCCAAAAAAGGTGTTTCCTCAACCCGTAACGGCCGCGACTCAAACGCTCAGCGTCTAGGAGTCAAGCGCTACTCAGGTCAGGAAGTAAACGCAGGAGAAATCATTGTTCGTCAGCGTGGAACTCACTTCCACCCAGGTCGTAACGTAGGCCGCGGTAAAGACGACACCCTGTTTGCTCTATCTGCAGGTGCAGTTCAGTTCGGTCAAAAGGGCGGACGTCGCGTAGTCAACATTGTTGTTGCGGCTTAGGTTCTTTTTTAGAACAAACTAGTTTTCAAATCAGCAGGCGAGCCAATGTGCTCGCCTTCTGTGTTTTTGAGGGTATTCGAAGGAAAGGAGTAACTCATGGTGACATTCGTTGATCAAGTTACTCTTCACCTACGCGCTGGAGATGGTGGCGATGGCTGTATCTCTGTAAAGAGAGAAAAGTTCAAGCCACTAGCTGGTCCTGATGGTGCTGATGGTGGTAACGGTGGAACTATTTCACTTATCGCTGATCCAAACACAACAACACTTTTGGAATATCACTTCAGTCCTCACCGTTCAGGTGGAGATGGTGGCGATGGTGCTGGAGATTTTCGTAACGGAGCAACCGGTAAAGACGTTGTTCTAAACGTTCCTATCGGAACAGTAGTTAGATCAGCTGATGGCAAAATCATTACTGACCTTGATGAAGCTGGAATGGAACTTGTTGTTGCTGAAGGTGGTCAGGGTGGATTAGGTAACGCTGCTCTTTCATCTTCTAAGCGCAGAGCTCCAGGTTTTGCTTTACTAGGAGTTCCTGGTTGGCGTGGCGATGTAATCCTTGAGTTGAAGTCTGTTGCAGATGTTGCTTTAGTTGGATATCCATCAGCTGGTAAATCTTCTTTGATTGCATCAATCTCTTCAGCTAAGCCAAAGATTGCTGATTACCCTTTCACAACCCTGCAACCAAACCTAGGTGTTGTGCAAGCAGGGGAGACAAGATTCACTGTTGCAGACGTACCAGGACTAATTGAAGGTGCCAGTGAAGGTAAAGGTCTAGGACTTCAGTTCCTTAGACACGTTGAACGCTGTGCTGCACTTCTTCATGTTTTGGACTGTGCAACTCTTGAACCAAACAGAGATCCAATTAGCGATCTAGATCTCATCTTGAATGAGTTAGCTCTCTATGAAGTACCTGAAGGTGAATTACCTCTACCTGAGAGACCGCAGATCATTGCTCTGAACAAGATTGACGTTCCTGATGGCCGCGAGCTTGCTGAGTTTGTAAAGCCTGAGCTAGAAGCTCGTGGCTACAAAGTATTCCTAATCTCTGTTGTTACTCATGAGGGCTTGAGAGAACTGAACTTCGCTTTAGCAGAACTTGTAAAGAACCACAGAGATGCTAAATCTAAGATTCCTGCTAGACCTCGTATCCAGTTGATGAACCACAAGCGTGAAGATAACAAGTTCACAGTGAAGAAGGAATCCTACGGAGACGGTGAAATCTTCAGAGTTATCGGAGCAAAGCCTGAGCGTTGGGTTGCCCAAACCATGTTTGGTAACGAAGAAGCAGTTGGCTACCTAGGAGACCGTTTAGCAAAGCTTGGCCTTGAGGATGAACTTCTAAAGGTTGGTGCAGTTGCTGGTTCAACTGTTGTTATCGGTGCAGGTAAAGACGGAGTTATCTTCGACTGGGAGCCAACTATTGCTTCTGCTGGTGAACTTATTGCTGCTCCTCGTGGAACTGACCCGAGACTTGACCTACGTGAGCGTAGAACTAACATTGACAGACGTCGTGAATACCAAGAGATGATGGATGCAAGAGCTGCCATGCGTGAAGAGATGAATAAAGAGGGAAACCCAATCATTTCTTATGAAATTGGTTCAGTTGAAGATCCAGACTTGGCTACAGAAGATCCTGAACAAGCAGGTGTAGAGGAGCAGAAATGAAGCTCTCAGACCACAGGGACATCCCTAAAGCCAAAAGAATCGTAGTCAAAGTTGGCTCATCTTCAATTACTGGAGTAAACCAAAACAATCTAGATCTACTAGTCGAGGCAATAGCTAAATCAACCAACAACGGGCAAGAGCTTGTTCTCGTTACCTCAGGAGCTATTGCTACAGGCCTTCCACTTCTTAACCTCACAGAAAAGCCAACTGACCTTGCTACCAAGCAAGCATTAGCTTCTGTTGGTCAAAGCAAACTCATGGGTAGATACGAAACAAGCCTTGAGCGATTCAACATAGTTGCAGGTCAAGTTCTCCTAACAGCAGGAGACTTTGAACAAGCTGAAACTAGCGAGAACGCTAGCAAGGCAATCGATAGATTACTTGAACTAAAAGTTGTTCCAATTGTTAATGAGAATGACACCGTCGCTACCCAAGAAATCGCCTTTGGAGATAACGACAAGCTTGCATCTCTTGTTGCAGTGCTAGTCAAAGCAGATGCACTTATTCTTCTAAGTGATGTTGATGCCCTGTATGACAGGCCGCCAACAGAAGAAGGTTCTCAGAAGATCGAATGGGTTGAACCTGAAGATGATCTATCAACTATCAAGATTGGTGGCAGTGCTTCAACTGTAGGTACCGGTGGTGCAGAGACCAAGCTGGAAGCAGCTAAGTATGCAAGAGAGCACGGCATTACTGTTTTGCTAACATCTATTGACAACGCTGCATCTGTTCTCGAAGGTGAGCGAGTTGGCACCTGGTTCCAAGCAAAGGAAACAAAGTGAGCGCTTTAGATCTAATTAGGAAAGCTAAGGCAGCATCTTCTGCTCTAGGTCTACTAACTACTGAGCAAAAGAATGAAATCCTAAAGACTGTTTCAGTTCTTCTAACATCAAGATCAGAAGAGATTCTTGTTGCTAACCACCTAGACCTAAAGATTGCTAAAGACTCTGGAGTCTCACAGTCTCTTCAAGATCGCTTAGCTCTAAGTGTTGACCGTATTGATTCACTAAAGTTTGCTCTAGCAGAGCTAATCAAGCTAAATGACCCTATTGGTGAGCTCGTTAGAGACATCACTAGACCTAATGGTCTGAGCATAAAAGAGGTAAGAGTTCCATTCGGCCTTATCGGTGCCATTTATGAAGCTAGACCTAACGTAACCATCGACATTGCTGGAATGGCCATCAAGACCGGTAACGCAATCGTTCTTCGTGGCGGTTCCATGGCTGAGAACACTAACAAAGTCTTAGTCTCAATACTTAGAGAAGCTTTCACAACCAACAATCACAACCCAGAAGCAATTCAGAGTGTTGATGAATATGGTCGAGAAGGTGCTGAAGCCATGATGAAGGCAACAGGTTTGATTGATGTGCTAATCCCTAGAGGGTCAGCAAACCTAATCAAGACTGTTGTAGAAGAATCTAAAGTCCCAGTTATTCAAACCGGTGATGGCATTGTCCACATCTTCCTAGATGCATCAGCAAGACTTGATTACGCATTAGAGATTGTAAACAACTCAAAGGTTCAAAGACCTTCTGTCTGCAACGCACTTGAGACTCTTCTAGTCCACAAGGATGCCGCAGATAAGGTGTTGGTTCCTGTTCTAGAGAAACTAGTCTCAAACGGCGTTGTCATCCATGGTGATGACAGAGTCAGAAGAGTATTCCCAAGTGCACTTGAAGCTGTTGAATCAGACTGGGCTACTGAGTATCTAGCTCTTGATCTATCGGTCAAGGTGGTAGACAGCTTTGATGAGGCACTAGAGCACATCGCTAAGTACTCAACTGCTCACACTGAGAGCATCATCACTGAAGATCCTCACAATGCCGAAGAGTTCCTAGCCCGAGTGGATTCAGCTGTTGTAATGGTGAATGCCTCAACCAGGTTTACTGATGGCGGCGAGTTTGGCTTTGGTGCTGAAGTTGGAGTCTCGACACAAAAACTTCACGCTAGAGGACCTATGGGTCTTCCAGAACTAACCAGCACCAAGTGGCTAGTGCGTGGAACAGGGCAGTCAAGGGCTTAGAGTGCCCATTTCTAGCCCCTCTAGGGTAGATTTGAACTAATCGTTATAGGAGAGAAATTGAAGTTTTTAGAACTATTGGCTCAAGAAGCTGAAGGCCACACCGCACACGTAACCTACCCATTCCCAGCAGTAGTATTCGGCGTTATCGCTATGGTTATCTTCCTAGGTCTAGCAGCTGTTGTCTGGTCATACCGTGATGTGGCTAACCGCCACGAGCACAAGGGCAAGAACTCTAACCAAGGCTCACACTAAGGCTTAGTTTTGACCGTTAAAAGAAGAATTGGAGTCATGGGTGGAACCTTTGACCCTATTCACAACGGTCACCTTGTAGCAGCCAGCGAGGTTGCCTCCGCCTTCAAACTAGATGAAGTTATCTTCGTTCCAACTGGTTCTCCTTACCTAAAAGAGACCGTAACCTCAGCGGAGCATCGCTATCTAATGACAGTTATTGCAACTGCATCTAACCCATCTTTCAAGGTCAGCCGCATTGATATTGATCGTGGGGGAGATACCTACACAGTGGACACCCTGACGGAAATGAAGGAACTCTATCCAAATGTGGATCTAGTCTTCATCTCAGGAGCAGACGCTATTGCTCAGATCCTTGCTTGGAAAGACGTTGAAAAGCTTTGGACTCTAGCTCACTTTGTTGCAGTTAGTAGACCAGGACACAAGCTAACCATTCCTGAAGCTCCTGAAGGATCTATTTCATCCCTTGAAATCCCTGCACTAGCTATCTCTTCAACAGATGTTAGAACAAGAGTAGATAGTGGATTCCCAGTTTGGTACCTAGTTCCAGATGGTGTTGTTCAATACATTGGTAAGCACGAATTGTATGGCCAGCATGACTGATTACTCATCACAACCATTAACTAGAGCAGCTATGCAAGCACAGGCTGAAGCTATTGCTGCACGTCAGGCAGCAGAAGCAGGTTTGACTGTTCCAGTAGTTGAAGAACCAGCTGTTGTGCCAGCTCCACTTGCTGTTGCACCACCGGTAGTAGTGCCACCGATTGTTGTGCCAGTAGTCAAGACTGCTCCAGTAGAAGAACCTGTTGTCGAACCTATTGTTGAAGAAGAACCAGCATCAACAATTGCTGAAGTTGAACAGAGCATTGCAGCTGTTGAACTTGATGAAGAAGGTAATCCGTTATTCAATGTCTCATCCGCTTTAGCTGGCGAAACAACTGGAACTAACCTCATTGTTGACCTGCCTCTAGACATCACTGCTGGTGGCTCTCTAATTACTGACTCAGGTGAACTAGTTGTAACAGGAAGCATTGACGTTAGTGCTCTGATTACTCCAACCGGTGAAATAGATATCTCAGCATTTACTGATGGAACTGACAGTGATCTAGATCAGGATGCTCAACAGAACTTCATCCCAGGTATTCCACCTATTCGTATCTCAGGTGTGATTACCAAGACACTCAACCAACCTGGTATTCCAGGTGGTGCACACAGAGGCATCAACCCTTACTGGTATGTGGCAATGATCTCAGGCGCAGCACTGCTAATTGCTGGTGGCATCCTTCTCTCAATCTCTTCAGGCCTATTCAACTAACTAACAAGAAAGCTACTCATTGACTGCAACTACACGTGCCATCGAAATGACCAAAATCGCCGCAACCGGGGCAGCTGCGAAGGTGGCCGAGAATCTAGTAGCACTAGATGTGAGCGTTCCTTTTGTTCTAGCGGATGTCTTCCTAATTGTTTCTGGAAGAAACGAAAGACAAGTATCAGCAATCGCTGATGGTATTGAAGAAGCAATGCTTCTAGAAGGCCACAAACTACTTCGTAGAGAAGGTAAGACAACAGGTCGATGGATCTTGCTGGACTTTGGAGATATTATCTGCCACGTAATGCATGAAGAAGACAGAATCTTCTATGACATTGAAAGATTATGGAAAGACTGCCCAGTCATTTCTCTTGAAGGTATCGCCGTTCCTGCAGATATTTAAAAGCTATTTGGCTTTAGTGAAGCCAAAACGTTCGAGAACATAGTCTTCAAGCAGGGCTAGTAAGTTATACAAAACAATAGAAACAACAGTTATAACCACAACGTATGCCCATACTTCACCTGCCTTGGCTCTACCAACAGCAGAGACAATGCCATAGCCAATACCTGTTCCGGTTGCTAGCCATTCAACTAGAAGAGCACCGGTAATAGCTCCTGGCACTGAAATCTTTAGAGCAGCAAAGAAGGCTGGCAAAGAGCTAGGGAAGGCAACAGTTCTGAGTTGCTTGAGTTTGTTGGCTCCATAGACCTCAACTAGATCTCCCATAACTGGGGAAACTGAACGAAGTCCAAAGACTATGTTCACAAGTGCTGGAAACAGCACAACGATTGCTCCCATGACAGCAACTGTTAGCTGCTCTCTACCAAAGATCAAAATAATGATTGGGGTCATTGCAATTAGAGGAACAGATCTCAACAGCATTGCTATCGGCATTAGAGCCTGCTCAATACCTTTAGACAAAGCAAACAAAACAGCAATCAAGCTAGCCAGAGTAATACCAACCGCGAAGCCAATGCTTGCGTCATACATAGTCTGACCAAGGGCAGTTGCAACTAATGCTTGGTTCTCAGAAGCGGTATCAACAGTGAAAAGGAAGTTGAATACATCTAGAGGGTTCTTACCGATGTATGGAGATACATCAAAAGCCCAAAGAGCAAATACCCAAAGGATTGTCACTACAACTAAAGAGAACGCGGTGTTGAGAGCTGACTTACCTAATTTCACGGAGAAAGTTTTCAATGTCCTGCCTTTCCATTAGCAGTTGACCAAGGAGTAACTTTGCTAGCTATGAGCCCAAAAAGGTAGTAACCAAGACCTGCGATAGCACCAGAAACTAAAGCTAGACCCCAAACTCTTGCTACCTCCAGGCTCTGCTGAGCATTTACTAGAGCAGGACCGAAACCAACATCAGGTCCACCAACATACTCTCCAAGAATTGCTCCTAGGAACGAAGCAGGAGCTGCAATCTTGAGAGCAGCGAATACCGAAGGTAGAGCAGAGAGTAATTGAACCTTGACGAGTCTGTGCCAAGAAGTACCACCGTAAACCCTCACAACATCAAGGCTTGCCTGATCTGTTGACTTCACACCTGTCAAGACACCAATCATGGTTGTGAAGAAAACACTAAGGGCAGCAAGAGAGATAGCAGCACCCGCAGGCTCACCTTGACCTGGAGCACCTAGCACCAATCGAATGATTGGACCGATAGCAACGATAGGAATGCAATAAGTGATAACTGCAATCTGAGTGGCAAGATTTTCTAACTTAGGTAGAGCAAGTGCTACAGCAGCTAGAGCAATCGCACCAAGGTTTCCTAGAACAAAACCAATTCCTGCTTCAGCCAGAGTGATTGATGCATTCTTGAAGTAAAACTCAAAACCATCAACACCAAACTTCTGAATAACTTCAAGAGGGGTTGGGATAGCTCCGGTAACAGCCTTGCCTTCAGAGTTAGTTCTGGAGAACAAGGTAACGGCAGAGATCCACCAAACAGCAATTATGCTCAAAGACCCTATGGTGCCACCAAGATACCTAGGGCGGCTACTAATCATCTGCAGCTAACTCGCCGTGAGCTCCAAACAGTAGCTCAGATGCCTGATCAACAAGAGTATGGAACTCAGGAGATCTCATCATTTCAATGTTTCTAGGTCGAGGAAGATCTACTTCAATGATCTCTTGAATACGTCCAGGTCTAGCACTCATAACCGCTACCTGATCGCTTAGGAAGATAGCTTCTGAGATTCCATGAGTAACCATGAGAGTAGTAGCCGGCTTCTCTGTCCAGATACGAAGCAACTCTAAGTTCAACCGTTGTCTAGTCATGTCATCTAGAGCACCGAAAGGCTCATCTAGCAAGAGAACAGATGGTTGAACAATAAGAGCTCTAGCAATAGACACACGCTGACGCATACCACCGGAGAGTTGAGCAGGCTTAGCCTTCTCGAATCCCTGAAGACCAACAAGTTTGATGATGTCTTCTAGAACCTTAGGGTCTAGTTCTTCTCCTGAGATTTCAAGAGGAAGCTTAATGTTTGATTCAACACTTCGCCATGGAAGTAGCGCGGAATCCTGGAATGCAATACCTAGTTCGTGGTTCTTACGAAGATCCTGAGGATCTTTACCATCGACTGTTGCAAAGCCAGAGGTAGGGGTTTCAAGCCCTGCCAGAATTCTTAGAATAGTTGATTTACCGCAACCAGAAGGACCTAGTAGAGAAAGGAATGAACCTTTGTCGCTATGCAGGGAAGCATTGTCGATGGCGACAATCTTCTCTTTCCCTATTTGGAAGGTCTTAGATAAATTGGAAATGGTGATGCCACTGCCCAGAGCATTGCTCTGAGCAGTGGCATCGGAAGTGCTAGACATTTTTTAGAATTAGCCCTTTAGTTCTGGGTTTTCTTCGTAAACCTCTGCAAGGAGGCTTAGGTCGAACAACTGCTCAGCAGTGATTGTGTAACCAGCAGCCTTTAGGGTTGCTAGGTTCTGAGCAATCATTGCATCGCTGATTGTGAATAGACCGTTTGCAGCTGTTTCGTCGGTCTGAACCAGGATCTCGTTCTGAGTCTTTGACTGGTAGTACTCCTTGTCAGCGTTTAGACCTAGGTCTGCACCGTAGACGTTTAGAGCAAGATCTGCTCCACCATTCGGGTCAGCAATTGAGTCTTTCCAACCAAGGATTGTTGCCTTTAGGAATGCCTTTAGAGCAGCACGGTTGTTATCAATTGAGTCCTGAGTAACAACAAAGCTCTCAGTAACAAACGGTAGACCGTTGTCAGCAAAGAGCAGGTTGGTTACTTCGTAGCCCTGGTCAGCAACAACAAAAGACTCGTTTGTTACATAAGCCAAGAAACCGTCAACTTCACCGTTTACTAGTGGGGCTGGATCGTACTGAACTGGAACCTTAGTTACCTTGGAAGCATCGATACCGTTTGCCTTTAGCAATGCGTCGAACAATGTTTCGTTAGGACCAGCCTGGACACCGATTCTCTTAC
>JBIIPK010000034.1:0-4495 GCA_044342685.1 Rhodoluna sp. | reverse complement strand
CAATGTTGCCACCATCTTTTAGAGACAAAATGGTGAATGGGTTCTTTTGGTAGGTAGTACCAATGATCTTTAGAGGAGCGTTCTCGCCCAAGATGATTGGAGCTGTTGAGATTGGGTTAGCAATACCAACTAGAGCGTTTCCTGAAAGAACTTCAGCCTCTGTTGCTGCAGGACCTGCAACTAGGTTTACGGCTGAGAATCCAGCGTCTGTGTAGTAACCGTTCTCTACAGCAAAGAACTCACCAGCAAACTCTGAGTTCTTGATCCAAGAAAGCTGAACGTTTAGCTCTCCGAAGTCTGCTTTTTCGGCTGGTGCACAGCCAGTTAGTGCTAGTGCTGCTACTGCAAGTGAAGCTGATAGTGCTGTGATGCGGCCTTTTAGGCTTAATTTGGATGTAGTCAATTGACTAACCTTTCAATGGGTTATTAGATGGAGGTAATGCATTCTTAACCCGTCATACAACTGTGGGCTTTGAGTCCCGTTATCCAGTTCTGACGTATCTATACTTTGGCATACAAACATTGGGCGACACGCCTAAACCTGAAAACTAACCCAAAATTTTTGAATATTTCTTCCCAACAGCCCTCGTCATGGAGGTCACCAAATTCAAACTTCAGATTTGTAGTAATCTAGACGGAGTTACACGGGCCTATGGCGCAGCTGGTAGCGCACCTGCATGGCATGCAGGGGGTCAGGGGTTCAAATCCCCTTAGGTCCACAATTAAACCCCGAAACCCATTAGGTTTCGGGGTTTAGTACTTGGCCCGTAGCCTGCTTGTTGGCAGTGGGATAATTGAGTCAACGAGAGGGAAATTATGTCAAAGAGCATTGATCTAAAAGTTGAAGGTATGACCTGTGGTCACTGCGAGATGTCAGTTACGAAGGAGCTGTCTAAGCTTCCTGGAGCATCTGATGTCAAGGTATCTTCTGCCTCTGGAACAGCAACTCTCATGGTTGACGACAGCGTGGACCACGCTCAGATCGAGGCAGCAGTTGAAGAGGCTGGCTACAAATTAAGTTAGAACTTGATATTCAGGGGATGACCTGCACAGCTTGTGCACGTCGAGTAGAAAAGAACCTGAATAAAGTTGCTGGAGTTCACGCGTACGTTGACTTTGCCAGCGAAACAGCCCATGTGAGTTCCAACACTGAGGTGTCAAGAGACCTTCTAGTTCGAGCCGTTAGAGATTCTGGCTATGAAGTTGGCAACGATAGAGGAACTCTAACCCTCATGATCTGGCGCTTAGTAATTGGTGCACTCATCTCATTTCCAGTTGCAATCATCAGCATGTTCCATGAGTTGATGCCAAATAACTGGAACCTGATCGCAGCGGTAGCAACATTCCCAGTAGCACTTTGGGTAGCCTGGCCCTTCCATGTTGCAGCACTCAAGAATCTAAGACTCAAGACAGCAACGATGGACACACTGGTGTCCTTAGGCGTTACCGTTGCTTACCTCTACAGCTATATTCAAGTCTTTACTGGCAGCCACGAAGTCTATTTCGAAGTAGCAGCAGTTGTTCCAACCATTGTGCTGTTTGGTAGATGGCTAGAAGTCAGGACAAGAAGATCTGCAACAGATTCAGTAAAAGCTCTACTAAGTGCCATTCCTGAAACAGCTCTAGTTAGAAAAGGCTCATCTCAAGAGAGCGTGCCAACGAGCCAAGTCAAACTAGGGGATTTAGTAGTCGTAGCCACAGGTCAGAGAGTTCCTGTTGATGGCTTTGTTGTTGAAGGTGTCGGTCAGATAGATAACGCTTTAATCACGGGAGAGTCCGTTCCTGTTGAAGTAACTCTAAAGAGCAAGATTGCTGCAGGCTCACTAAACATTGGACCTGCACTAGTAATTGAGACCACAGCTGTTAGCTCATCAAGCCGTATTGCTCAGATAGCAGATCTTGTAAGAGAGGCAACCGCTCAAAAGACCAAGATTGGTTCAATCACTGACAGAATCTCTGCAGTGTTTGTTCCTTCCGTAATTATCCTTTCGATACTTACCTATTTGGTATGGGCTTTAGTTCTAGGTGATGCAGGGAATGGGCTATCGGCAGCAATTGCTGTTCTAGTAATCGCATGTCCTTGTGCTCTGGGAATAGCAGTGCCTATGAGTCTTGTTGTAGCTACATCAATGGGGGCTAAGCAGGGCATTGTTATTAGAAACCCAGACACCCTAAGTCTTCTTAGCAAAGTAACAAAGGTTGTTCTAGATAAGACAGGAACACTTACAACAGGACAACTTGAAGTTACCAAAGTAATCGCATTAGCTGGAACAGACAGTAAAGAAGCAGTAGCTCTGGCTGCTGCTGTTGAAAGATCTTCAGCTCATCCACTTGCCAAGGCAATTGCTCAACTAGATCAAAGCCTCACAGCAACTAAGGTTCAAGAACTAGCTGGACACGGAGTAACTGGAACTGTTCAGGGCAAAGAAGTAATTGTCACCAGAGCAAAAACACTTGAGGTAGCTAACGAGGATGAACTCAACAAGGCAATCAAAGAAGCAGGTGCTGCCAGCATTGTTGTTGTTAGCTGGGATAACAAGGCAAGACTGGTTATCGCTCTCTCTGATTCGATTCGACCTGAATCTCAGAAAGCTATCTCTCAGTTGGATTACCTTGGTGTTCAACCAATTCTTCTATCTGGAGATACTGCATCAAGAGTTGCATCGGTAGCTCAGGAACTAGGCATAACTGAGTTCTATGGTGAAGTAACTCCTGAAGAGAAGCTCAAGAAGATAAATGCATTGAAGACAGAATCTTCAGTGATTGCCATGGTTGGTGATGGTCTAAACGATGTTGCTGCGCTGGCTGGAGCGGATGTTGGCATTGCTATGGGCTCAGGAACTCATGCCGCTCAATCAGCAGCAGCGATAACTATTATTGATGACAATCCACTAGCCATCTCTTACGCTCTAGCTCTCTCAAAGAAGACCTGGTCAAACATCAGACAGAACCTAGGTTGGGCTTTTGGTTATAACGTTCTTCTGATTCCGGTAGCAGCAATGGGCTTACTGAATCCCATGTATGCAGGAATAGCAATGGCTTTTTCTAGCATCTCAGTTGTTCTAAATGCATTGAGACTCAATCTTCTGAAACCTAGATTCTAGGTTCAAAGCCCATTTCAGGCAGGTAAAACTTAGACTTGTCTTATGACTACTTACCGTGGATACACCCAAGAACAAATTGTTGCTTTAATCGATCACACCCTTCTAAAGCCAGAAGCTACAAGAGCAGATCTAGACACCTGCATCATTACTGCAATTGATGCGGATGTGAAGGCTATGTGCATCAGACCTATGGATGTTGCCTACTCAGCAAAGAAACTTGAAGGAAGCAGTGTTCTTCTCTGCACAGTAATTGGCTTCCCTCACGGCACAGTAACAACAGCAACTAAGGTTGCTGAAACCATTGAAGCCGTAAAGCACGGAGCAATTGAAGTTGACATGGTCATGAACCTTGGACTATTTGCATCTGGTGAATACGACCAAGTACAGGATGACATCGCTCAGGTAGTAAAGGCAGCCAAGAGCACAAACCCTAAGGCTGAGATCAAGGTAATTCTCGAGACCTGCCTTTGGACTGATGAGCAGGTAGTTAAGGCTTGTGAACTAACTGAAGCAGCTGGAGCAGACTTTGTGAAGACTTCAACAGGCTTTGCTGCCTCAGGAGCAACAACAGAGGTAATCAGCATCATGCGTGAGAAAGTAGGAGTTCGTCTAGGAGTGAAAGCTTCTGGAGGAGTTAGAACCCTGGATGCTCTTATTGACATGGCAGAAGCCGGAGCCTCCAGAGTTGGAGCTTCAGGAACACCAGCAATTCTCTTAGAATTTGCTGAAAAGGCTAAGTAAAACCCATAAGAGAACACAAGAAAACTAGGATAGAGACATGAGTAATTCACATAACCCAGTAATGAACCGCATGCTTCCAGTAAACGTTCAACAGAACCAAGCGGAAGTCGATGCCCAGTTCGATTCAATCGTTTCTTCACAGAAGATGACTGTTGGTGGAACAGGCATCAAGATCCTTGGCCTGTTCTCAGTGCTACTAGCAGGTGCCTTTGTTGCTTGGAACGTTCCAGCAGTTCAGGCTCTAATGATCCCAGCTGCTTTTGTTGGATTCGGTCTAGCGCTATGGATTACCTTCTCTAAGAAGATTCGTCCAGCTGCTGTTGTGACCTATGCGGCAGTCCAAGGTATTTTCATCGGGACTATTTCATCATTCTTTGAAGCTGCTTACCCAGGCATCGTTATCAACGCTGTCATCGGAACTCTAACTACTGCAGGAGCGATGTTCACCGCTTACTCAATGGGCTGGATCAAGGTAACTGCAAGATTCACAAGAGTAATGACCTTCGCTCTTATTGGTTACGCAGGTTTCGCACTTGTTAACTTCATCATTAGCCTGGTTACCAGCTCATCAGGAATCTATAGCTCTGAGTTTGGTTGGTTAGCAGGACTTGTTGGTGTTGGGCTAGCTGCCTTCACACTAAACCTAGACT
>JBIIPK010000039.1:0-2686 GCA_044342685.1 Rhodoluna sp. | reverse complement strand
TCCATCTCATCGCCTATAGGTTGGGGCATGTTTAATTTTTCACTATCTTTATAAACAGGAAGTTTAGATAGCAGTGACAGCAACCACCTAACCTGAGCTGAAATGTCTGAATCGGACATGCCTCGTCCTTGAGTTATCTCAAAGGCGGCGATGTTTCCCTTCTCATACTGTGCCCCCAATCTTGGGTCAGCCAAATTAATCTCAGAAAGATAGTCGGATCTTTGTGCCAATTCTTGCGAGAGGAAATTCTTGATAAACAATGCTTGCTCGTCAATTTCTTTCGAAGTAAGAATGGTAACGCCTAGATTTAGGGAGACGTATGCAGATTTCCCATCTGCAGAGAAGAGAAAGACCACATACCAACCTCGTGTTGGGTCTGGAGACTGATCCGGATTGAAGATTCTCACCCATGGAACTCGACTATTGTTGCCTAGCCCGCTACTGCCTTTGACAGAGAACTCTTCGTCTCGTTGCTCAGACATCAACCAGGTCCTGAGCTCCGCCGCTAGTTCCTGAACCGCGTTCCCTCGGACTTCCATCCAAGGCCTAGGCCTGTAATTTACTTGTTCCTGAAGAATTACGTCGATAACAGATTGCAAAGACATCTTTTTACTCCGCCCTATGGTGTGTGATGTTAACTTTACCGATAGCCACTGGCGTTCCCATTTAGTAAAGCTGGTTTATGCCGGTTATGGCTTTTGCCCTCAGTCCTTGCTGGGCTAAAAGCCGTTATCCATCTCTAACCCAAAACCACGTTCAGAGTCAGCTTGACATCTATGGAATCCCACAACTCATCAACCGGATGCTGCCAGTCTTTAGCCTGCAAAGGCATGCTGATCCTTCTACCTACTAACCCTCTGAACTCAGGGTTAGGTTCTGGTTCTAGAGTCTTATGGTTTCTGTGGTGTTTGGATTCGATGATGGCTAGGAGATTATCTGAATTGTTGATCCTCAGACCACAGCTACAAGTGTTCTCTTGGATTAGGGAGTGTAGGCCTTCCTCATAGTCCTTGAGGGCTACTTTATAGAGGCTTACTTTCGCCCAGTATCCAAAGAACACTGGGCTTGAGGTAATCCTCCCGTATTCCTTATCTATGGCTTTGATCGTCTCTTGAGGGTTTTCCCATTGTTCTACGTATCGCCAACTAGCCATTGGCTTTCCCTTCTTTCTGAAGCTTCTCTTCCTCCTGCATTTGTTCGACCAGTTCTCTGATTTCAGAGAGATCTGCCTTTGGTGATTCACTGACACAAGGAACTATTCCTTTGGTTGTCATGTTGAAGCAGTCAACTGAGTAATCGCCCTTCACAAAGAGCCAAGTTCTCCCCTTGGTGGCTTCGATGTTTTCAGGCTTAGCTCCGGCAAGAGCGATGAGTAATCGTTGAGGGTCATGTGTAAACCAGAGGTTAGTTTCCCCTTCCACTGTCACTAGAAATGCTGCTCCACCTAGGACTCTGATCTGTGCTGGTACCCTTGGGCGAGAAGCTGCGTTTATAGCTATGTAGTGCAGGTTGTGTCCATCTGCGAAGCTGAAGCATTTATTGTTTGACATTGTCTTTCTCTTTCCTTTGATTAGTTGCAAGATTCGATTGGTTCTTCTGAGCAGTTGAATGCGTAGCAGCCATCGCCACACCAGATGAATATCCACGGTCTACCCTTGATTGCCATTACGTCTTCTCTTCTGCAGCTTTCAAGAGCTAGCTTTAGACGCTCTGGGTCATGGTGATACCAGGTTTGTGTTTTGCCTTGGGTAGTAACTTCAAATGATTGGCCTTCGAGCCACTTCACTTCAGCAAACTCTTTTTCCTTGCTGTATCGGAACACTGGGATCCAGTGGAAATGATGTCCTGCGGAATAGGCCTGGCAGTCAGTCCGCACTGGTCCTAGGAGGAATCCCTTTTTCACGCCATCTTCAGCGTTAGATGCATACTGCTTGTGATGCTGGAAGCTAAATACTTCTAGCAGGTATGGTCCTCGGTTTTGTTGTGTTTCTTTGGACATGAGTAATGCCCCTTTCTTCAAGCTTTCGCTTGATCTATCGGGGCATAACTGCCCCATCTTTAGTTGCTTAGACGGTTGTCTAGGCCTGTTCCTTTGTTACTTCTTTGGCACCTTGCCGATGGGCGGCAGGTTGCACTCTTCTTAAACTCTTTCGAGTTTGAACAGTAGATATTTAGTTGTATTTGGTGTTTCCACCTAAGAACATCTTAGTACTGATCGCGGAATTTGCGAGTAATTTTTAGTGCTCTGTCTGGGTTCTGTGCTTCTAGGTTTGTTTCAATTGCGTAAGAGATGTGCTTCTTCTTCTCATTTGGATCAGATTCAATCTCAACTCTGTTTTCGAAAGCATAGGCTTGCTCTTGCTTGTTTTGAGCTACACGAATGTCAGAGAGCACCTGGTTGTTCAGGTCAGCTGCTTCTTGAACTCTGCCTAGTTTTGCTAGCGAGTGACAAACCATGTTCTTGATTTTGATCACAAGTTCATCGTGGAGTTCAAGAGTTGCTCTTGGCATTGCTTCCCAGGTGCTTGCTACACCTTCATAGTCTTCCTTGAGGAAGTTAGTGATGATGTGTTCGCATTCTGCACGAAGGCGAAGTGAGATGTCTCCTGCCTCTGAGCTTTCTTGAACTAGTTCAGCTGTGAGTTGAATAGCAAGATCGTATTCACCTTTAGCGCGCAGTTGTTCA
>JBIIPK010000019.1:0-25330 GCA_044342685.1 Rhodoluna sp. | reverse complement strand
TACTACCGCTGGAACCAGTGGTTGTTCCTAGAGTTCTATAAAAAGGGTTTGGCATATCGCAAGAACTCAATGGTGAACTGGTGTCCTTCATGTCAGACAGTTCTAGCTAACGAGCAAGTTGTTGGTGGAGCATGTGAGAGATGTGACTCACTAGTTACTAAGAAGGCTCTAACTCAGTGGTTCTTCAAAGTAACCGAGTATGCAGATAGATTGCTTGATGATCTAGAAGTTTTAGAAGGTAACTGGCCTTCAAAGGTACTTTCAATGCAGAGAAACTGGATTGGTAGATCTTATGGAGCAGAAGTTGATTTTGCTATCGAGGGTAGAACTGAACCAATAACTGTCTACACAACTCGTCCAGACACTTTATATGGAGCAACCTTCATGGTTGTTGCAGCAGACAGTGATCTAGCTGCTGAACTAGTTTCAGGTTCTACTCCTGAAGTTCGTATGGCTTTCCAGAACTACCTGGATGAAGTAAAGAAATCTAATGACATTGAGCGTTTAGCTACCGATAGACCAAAGACTGGTTTGGATTCAGGTCGAGTAGCAATTAATCCTGCTAACGGTGAAAGCATTCCAGTTTGGATTTCTGATTACGTTCTTGCTGATTATGGAACAGGTGCCATCATGGCTGTTCCAGCTCATGATCAGAGAGATCTAGATTTTGCTAGATCGATGGGTCTTCCTGTGAAGACTGTTGTTGATACTGGTGAAGCTGATGCAGCTGAGACGGGTATTGCCACAACTGGTGAAGGCGTTCTTGTGAACTCTGACATCTTGAATGGTTTGTCTAAGGCAGAGGCAATCTCAAAGATTACGGAGATTCTAGAGAAAGAGAAGCGCGGTAAAGCAGCTAAGAACTTTAGATTGCGTGACTGGTTGATATCTCGTCAGCGTTACTGGGGAACTCCTATTCCTATCGTGCACTGTGATGCTTGTGGTGAAGTTCCAGTTCCTCAAGATCAACTACCTATTGAACTTCCATCAGCTGAAGGTCTAGACCTAGCTCCTAAGGGAACCTCTCCACTAGGTGGAGCAGATGAATGGGTCAATGTTCCTTGTCCAAACTGTGGTGCTCCTGCTAAGCGCGATACCGACACCATGGACACCTTCGTGGACTCATCTTGGTATTTCCTTCGCTACCTTTCTCCAAACAGTGAGACTGAAGCATTTAGTAAAGAAGAAGCTAACCAATGGGCTCCTGTAGATCAGTACGTTGGTGGAGTTACGCACGCAATCTTGCACCTTCTTTATGCACGCTTCTTCACCAAGGTTCTAAAAGACCTTGGTTATGTTGACTTCTCTGAACCATTCACCAAGCTGTTGAACCAGGGAATGGTTCTTATGAACGGTTCAGCGATGAGTAAATCAAGAGGAAACCTAGTCAAACTTGGAGACCAGCTTGATGAGCATGGAGCAGATGCTATTCGTCTGACAATGGCTTTCGCTGGTCCTCCAGAGGATGACATTGACTGGGCAGATGTTTCACCGTCTGGATCAGGTAAGTTCCTAGCTCGTTGTTGGAGACTCGCTAACGATGTTGAGGCACTTATGGGTGTTGATTACTCAACAGGGGATAAGGAACTTAGAAAAGCTACCCACTCATTCCTTAGAGACTTCGGTACCAACATTGAGAACTTCAAGTTCAATGTAGGGGTAGCCAAGCTAATGGAACTCGTAAACGCTGTTCGCAAAGCCATTGATGGTAAGCCGGGACCCACTGATCCTGCTGTTAGAGAAGCAACAGAGATTGTTGCTAAAGCACTTTCATTGTTTGCACCATTCATGGCAGAAGAGATGTGGTCACTTCTAGGACACAAGCCTGGCGTCGCTCTAGCTCTTATTCCAGAAGCAGATGAATCTCTATTAGTTGAAAGCACAACTACTGCAATTCTTCAGGTTGATGGAAAGCTTCGAGACACTTGTGAAGTCTCGGTTGATGCAACAGAGGCAGATTTGCAGGCAGCTGCAGATGCCTCAGCTGTCGTTCAGAAAGCTATTGCTGGACGAGAGATTGTTAAGACAATCATCAGAGCTCCGAAACTTATAAACATCGTAACCAAGGGCTAGTTCTCAACAGATAGCCCTTCTTGGGCTAACTAAAACAAATGCATACTTTAGTTTTCATCCATGATCTTATGGATTAAAGAGGTTCTAGCCGAGTTCAGCCCTAGGGCACTAAAGGTGACAATCACTTTGCTCGCCGTAGTTGCTTTTGGTGTCTATGTTTTTAGTTCGGGAATTGGCAAAGACACCACAGTAACTTTCGAGAAGGCTTCAGACTCTGGCGAAGTAAGCCAAGCTGTTCAAGCTCCAAAGATCTATGTTCACGTTGCTGGATCTGTTAAGGCTCCCGGCATCTATCAATTAGATTCTGGAACACGTGTTTACGATGCAGTTCTAGCAGCAGGTGGCTTCACCGAGAAAGCCAACCAGTCAAGTGTCAACATGGCAAGAGCTCTCACGGATGGCGAGCAACTAGTTGTTTCATCGGAGTCGAGCGTAGCGTCATTCGATGGACCTACAAGCTCTTCATTGATCTCTTTAAACCAAGCATCCTCATCTCAACTAGAAGATCTTCCAGGAGTTGGCCCAGCTCTTGCTGGTCGGATTGTTGACTGGAGAAGTGCCAACGGAGGATTCAAGGCAAAAGAAGACTTATTGAATGTCGCAGGTATTGGCGACAAGTTGTTTGCTTCTTTCAAGGACTTAGTGACTCTTTGATACTGAGAGCTCTTGCAATTGTTGCGTGGGTAGTTGCAGCAGTATTTGTGAACTTCATTGAACCTTCGTTGCAGCCTGCTTCATTGCAGACTCTATTGGAAAAGCGAGAGACCGTCACAGTCCAGGCAGAGGTTGTTGAAGCTCCGAAGAAGGACAATGGTTTCGCAGGGCAAGAGAAGTTTTCTGTGAAGATTCAGGTGGTATCGGCTGGACCCTTGGCTTCGCGAATTGGTTCGTTGTCTGGAGACTCTGAAGTGAGTGAACTCATTGCTGGATCTTCTATTAGGGCTGTGGTCACTGTTCGTCCGGCATTTAGAAGCGATGAGTCATTCTCAAGTAATCTCAAAGTTTTGCTCGATAGTTCGTCTGTGAAGCAGTTTGACCCGCTCGGAGATACTAGGGCTGCGTTTCTAGCGAACCTTTCTGGAGTAAGTGCTGATTCTGCGGCATTGGTCGCAGGTCTCACTATTGGAGACGACTCGAAACTTTCTAGTGAGGCATTAGAGAACCTCAAGGTTGTTTCGTTGACTCACTTATCCGCTGTGAGTGGAACTAACTGTGCGATTGTTTTGGCGGGAGCGGCTCTGCTTCTCAATTTGCTACCAATTAGACGATCAATCAGACTCTCGCTTAGTTTCGGCGTCATCTTTGCCTATCTTGGGTTGGTTGGTCCTGAACCTAGCGTTTTACGCGCAAGTGTGATGGTCGCAGTAGTTCTAATTGGATTCCTACTCGGCAGAAGAGTTCCTCCACTTGAGGCCCTTTCCCTAGCTGTCGTTCTCTTGCTCGTCTATCAGCCTTCTTTATCCTTGGACTTTGGTTTTGCTTTGTCTGCTCTTGCAACATGGGGGCTACTAGTTCTCGCTCCAAAGTTTGTTGAAGTGTTGCAGAGAAAGATGCCGCTTTGGCTGGCTGTAGTGGTCTCAGTTTCTCTTTCAGCTCAGATAGCTTGTTTGCCAGTTTTACTTCTACTTCAACCATCAATACCCGTGTATTCAATCTTTGCCAATGTCATGGCTGAACCATTAGTGGCTCCAATTACAGTCATCGGTCTAATTGCTTGTCTTGTCGCAGCGGTTCTTCCTTTGTTAGCTTCTTCGCTTTGTTTCATTGCTTCATACCCAGCGGCTGTGATTCTCTATGTCGCTGAAAGATTCGCGAATGCTCCTTCGGCGAGTATCGATTGGGTTGAGGGAACTCTTGGAATCGGTTTAGCGATTGCGATAGTTGCTTTGACTTGGCTGTACTTGAGTTCAAGGAAACCCTCGATCAAACGCACTGCCGGTGGAGTAGTTGCGTTCATTCTGCTGTCGTTCTTTGCACACAGTTCATCGCTTGCCGTAAAGGGAAGTGCCTTCTATAAGTCTGATTACTCAATCATCAACTGTGATGTTGGGCAGGGAGATGCTCTAGTCATTCGTTCGCAGGGCAAAGTTGCAGTAATTGATGTTGGGAGAGAAGACCCAGCAATAGATTCATGCCTAACAGGACTAGGGATCTCAAAGATTGATTTGTTGGTTCTTACTCACTATGACATGGATCATGTTGGAGGTGTGCTTGGGGCTGTTACAGGTAGGGAAGTGGTGACCGCTCTGGTTACTCCATTCAAAGACGAGCGTCCAGGAGCGAACATGGCTCAAGAAATTCTCGAAGCGAAAGGCGTTGCACTGATTGAAGTAGAGAAGGGGATGCGAGGTCAACTCGGCGATTACAACTGGCTAGTGTTGGCCCCAAGTCGAGGAGCTACAGATGCCGATGACAGTAATGACGCCAGCACATCAATGTATTGGGAGAGCAATAATGTCGCCCTGTTTACACTCGCCGATTCAGGGGAAAGAGCTCAACTACGAATGGGTGCAGACCATAAAGCACTATTTGAGTCAGGTTTTGGTTCCAAAATGGTGATTGTCAAAGTAGCTCATCATGGTTCAGGTGATCAGGCTCCTGAGCTTTACGAGGCCTTAGATGCGGACATTGCATTGATATCGGTTGGTCGGGATAACTCCTATGGTCATCCAACAAAAAGAACTTTAGATACCTTGGCGTTTAGCGGTACCAAAGTCTTGAGAACTGATGAAATGGGGGCAATTGGCATAGCTGAAACGGATTCAGGGCTTCAAGTGTCTATCGCCGGCAGAAGTTAGGCTTGATGGGTGAGTCCAGCAAAAGTAGTCCCATGGCGTGCCGCTAAGTCAGCACCGGTGATACTCGTATCTGGAGGACAAGACTTCTTTGCTGACAGGGCTATAAAAGCCGTTCGAGCAGAACTTAGAAGCACAAATGAAGACCTTGAGGTAGTTGAGCTAAACGGTGCTGACTACGTTGGCGGGCAGTTATTCGATGTTGCTAGTGCCGGATTGTTCGGGGATTCTAAGCTGATTGTGATTGATGGAGTTGAGAGATGTACTGACGCTCTGATCACTGATGGCATTGAATACATGAACCAACCATCTGAAGATGCTGTTGTTATCTTCAGGCATAACGGCAAATCGGTTCGCGGAAAGAAACTCCTTGAAACCCTGCGAGCCAACGATGCCTTCCTAGAGGCAACTTGCCTGGATGTTTCCAAAGAGGCCGAGAGAGTTTCCTTTGTTGAGAATGAGTTCATCGCGAAGGGCCGAAAGATTCAAAAGGCTGCAGCCCAGGCACTTGTTGACATCTTCAACAAGGACTTTGAAGAGTTAGCAGCAGCAGCATCTCAACTTCAGCTAGACGACGCTGGGGACATCACACCTGAGATAGTTGAGAGGTATTTTGGCGGAAGATTGGAAACTACCGTATTCAAAGTTGCTGATGCTGCGTTTGACGGACAAATTGGAGTAGCTCTGTTACTTCTCAGGCATGCGTTAGATCAAGGTTTAGAGCCGGTCGTTCTTGTTGGAGCATTTGCTAAGAAGATTGGGCAGTTAGCTAAAGTGTTTGGCAATCCAAACGCCAATGCCGCATTACTCGGAGTGCAGGACTGGGTCTTTCCGCTCATTCGTTCTGCTAGTTCCAGCTGGACTGAAGCAGGTATTGCTCGCGTCATACATGCAATCGCAGAGACAGATTTTGCTGTTAAGGGTGGCGAGAAGGATTCCTATTATGCATTAGAGAGACTTATTAGCCTCGTTGCTAATAAGGGAAGAAGTTAATGAAAGCAGCTAAGTATTCAGTTTGGGCGTTGCTATCTCTTGTTTTCATCTCTCTAGCAATTAGGCCGCCGGTTGCATCTATTGGCCCACTAGTTGATGAATTGGTTAGAACTGAATTTCTTACGCTCTTTCAAGTGAGCTTGATGTCATCGCTGCCTATTGTTTGTTTCGGCATCGGAGCATTTGCTAGTCCTTTTCTAGTCAAGAGATTCACGCTTAACAAAGCGGTGATGTTTGTCCTGATTCTGCTGACGATCGCAATGACTACGCGTCTTATTGGTGGATTCCCAGTACTTATAACAAGCACAGTTCTAATTGGGCTAGCGATCGCCATAGCCAACGTTTTGATTCCGACAATCGTTAGAGAGCAATTTCCAGATCGTATCGAGTTAATCACCGGTGTTTATGTGACATTGCTTGCCATCTCGGCAAGCTTTGCAGCTGCTATTGCTGTGCCATCATCTGATTTGCTTGGTGGCTGGCGTGGAGCGCTAGCCGTCTGGATTATCCCTGCAGTGCTAGCAATCATTTTCTGGGTTCCTTTGTTCAGATCTAAAAGCGTTGAGAAGGTTACTTCTGTAGCAACTCACGCCGAAGAGAAGAGGGCCGTAGCAAGATCATCTCTAACCTGGGGAATTGTTTTCTTCTTTGGTCTTCAATCAGGTGGTTTCTACTCAATCTTGAATTGGTTTCCATCTCTATTGATTGATAGAGGAATGTCCGATGTGGATGCAGGAGCGCTTCTTGGTTTGACTACATTTGTCGGCGTTCCTTCAGGTTTCATAGCTTCGTTGTTGTTTAGAAGATTCAAATCGCTGTCTGTGATCGCGATGGTCATGACCTCTTTGACTCTTGCAGGCCTGCTCATGATTTGGTTGACCCCGGATCTGTTGATTCTTGCTTGCATCATTACCGGATTCGGTTTCGCAGCTACTTTTCCACTGTCTTTGACATTGATTGGTTCAAGGGCTAGCACCAGCACACAGACCACTCAGTTGTCGGCCCTTGCTCAAGGTTGGGGTTATTTGATTTCAGCGGGAGCAACATTTGGCTTTGGTCTGCTCAGAGATGTAACAGGCAATTGGGATGCGAGTTTGATTCTGGTTTCCACTCTCACCTTCATCCAACTCTTCGCTGGGGCAGTGGCTGGAAGAGATAAGCGGATACCAGCCGCTTAAAGTAAAAGACCCGCCGAAGCGGGCCTTTTAGAAGTTTGGTTTATAGAGCTGAAACCTTCTTGGCAATAGCTGACTTCTTGTTAGCTGCTGCGTTCTTGTGGAATACACCCTTTGAAACAGCCTTGTCTAGCTTCTTGGTAGCAACCTTTAGAGCTTCTGCCGCAAGAGCCTTGTCTCCAGCTGCTGCTGCTTCACGAACTGCACGAATAGCAGTTCTTACTTCGCTACGAACAGCCTTGTTACGCTCTTGAGCCTTAAGGTTTGTGCCGATACGTTTGATCTGCGACTTGATATTTGCCATGTTTCACTTTCTTAGGGGCTTTGTCCCGCTCACGCGGAACATCTTCAAAAATCTTGAGGTTTGTGGATTTGGAGGAACTTGTCATCTAAATCTCTAAAAGACTACCAGCGTTATAGGCAATACGGCAACCCATTCGGGCCACCAGTATCTCTAAAGAGCCCTAGATTCCTAGGGTTTATGGGAGAATAGGGAGACGGCAATCGCCGTCAGTTTGCATTTTTAGCTAATTCAAGAGGTCTCCTTTGTCACCACGTGCCACCACTTCACTAGTGCCGGGTAAGACCAACCCTGAATTTATCCGCAATTTCTGCATTATTGCCCACATTGACCACGGTAAATCAACCCTTGCTGATCGCATGCTTCAGCTCACCGGTGTTGTTGATGACCGCTCAATGAGAGCTCAATATCTAGACCGTATGGACATTGAGCGTGAGCGTGGAATCACCATCAAATCCCAGGCAGTGAGAATGCCTTGGGAGTTTGAAGGCAAGACCTATGCCATGAACATGATTGACACCCCAGGGCACGTTGACTTCACCTACGAGGTGAGCAGATCTCTTGCTGCTTGTGAAGGTGCAATTCTTTTGGTTGATGCAGCTCAAGGTATTGAGGCTCAGACTCTAGCGAACCTTTATCTAGCTATTGAGAATGATCTTGAGATCATTCCTGTGCTGAACAAGATTGACCTTCCTGCAGCTCAGCCTGAAAAGTATGCAGAAGAACTTGCGAATTTGATTGGTGGAGACCCAGCAGATTGCCTACGTGTGTCAGGTAAGACTGGTGTTGGAGTTGCTGAACTACTAGATCGAATTGTTGGAAAGATTCCAGCACCTGTTGGTGACCCTAATGCTCCTGCAAGAGCGATGATCTTTGATTCTGTTTATGACTCCTATAGAGGTGTTGTTACCTACGTTCGTATGGTCGATGGAAGTTTGACTCCTCGTGAGCGAATCACCATGCTCTCAACTAAAGCTGTTCACGAACTTTTGGAGATCGGTGTTTCATCTCCAGAACCAGAACCAACTAAAGGTTTAGGAGTCGGTGAAGTAGGTTACCTAATCACCGGTGTGAAAGATGTGCGTCAGTCCAAGGTTGGTGACACAGTTACCTCTGCGATGAAGCCTGCAACAGAAGCGCTCAAGGGTTATTCAGAACCCAACCCAATGGTTTACTCAGGTATCTATCCAATTGATGGCGGTGACTATCCAGTGCTTCGTGAAGCGTTAGATAAGTTAAAACTCAGCGATGCTTCTTTGGTTTATGAACCTGAAACTTCTGTTGCTCTTGGTTTTGGATTTAGATGTGGTTTCCTAGGTCTATTGCACCTTGAAATCATTACTGAGCGTCTAGAGCGTGAGTTTGGATTAGATCTAATCGCAACGGCACCATCTGTAGTTTATGAAGTCACACTTGAAGACAAGCGACAGGTAACTGTTACCAACCCAAGTGAGTACCCGGTTGGAAAGATTTCTAAGGTTCTAGAGCCAATGGTTAGGGCAACACTGCTTTCTCCTAAGGACTATGTAGGAACCATCATGGAGCTATGTCAATCAAGAAGAGGTGTTCTTGTTGACATGCAGTACTTCGGAACTGATCGAGTTCAGCTTCGCTACACAATGCCACTAGCTGAGATTGTTTTTGACTTCTTCGACAACCTAAAGTCACGTACTCAGGGTTATGGATCTCTTGATTATGAAGAGTCAGGTCTAGCTGAGGGAGATCTAGTTAAAGTAGACATTCTGCTTCAGGGTGAACAGGTTGATGCTTTCAGTGCGATCGTTCACAAAGACAAGGCTTATGCCTACGGTGTGATGATGACCACAAAGCTGCGTGAACTTATTCCTAGACAGGCATTCGAAGTTCCTATCCAAGCAGCTATCGGTGCTCGCATCATCGCTCGTGAATCTATTCGTGCTTTTCGTAAGGACGTTTTGGCTAAGTGTTACGGTGGCGACATCAGCCGTAAGCGCAAGCTTCTAGAAAAGCAAAAAGAAGGTAAGAAGCGCATGAAGATGGTTGGACGCGTAGAAGTTCCTCAAGAAGCCTTCATTGCAGCTCTATCTTCATCGAGTGAGAAAAAAGGCGAGAAGAAGGCTAAATAATGCCTCAATTTCCTAAAGGGGAAACCGCTCCAGTTGATGGACTAATTCCTGAATCAGCTGTAGTTGATGCCGAGAACAGAACCTTCCACGCTTATGTCCACGTTCCTTACTGTGAGGTGAAGTGTGGTTACTGCGACTTCAACACCTACACAGCAGACGAGATCGGCACATCAACACAAGGTACTTTCGCCAAAACTCTAGTAAGTGAAATCGAGTTCGCTGAAGAGGTTCTAGTGAACTCAAACCTTCCCAAGAGACCAATGACTTCGGTGTTTTTTGGTGGTGGAACTCCGACGATGCTTCCGGCTACAGATCTGATTGAGATGCTTAACAAACTAAACGAAACCTTCGGAATCGCGGAAGATGCAGACATAACAACAGAAGCAAACCCTGATTCAGTAGATGAGCAATACATTAAGGATCTGAAGGCTGGGGGATTCAACCGCATTTCTTTCGGTATGCAATCAGCGGTGCCTCATGTTCTAAAGGTGCTTGAGAGAACACACAATCCGGAAAACGTCGTTAAGGTTGTCAACTTCGCCAAATCAGTTGGACTGTTTACAAGTGTTGACCTTATCTATGGTTCCCCTGGTGAGTCTCTAGAAGATTGGACGCAAACACTCGAGGCAGCTATTGCTCTAGACACAGATCACATCAGTGCTTACTCACTAATCGTCGAACCAGGAACCAAGCTTGCCAGACAAGTCAAAAGCGGCGAACTGGTTCCAGCGACAGATGACTTGCAAGCAGAGATGTATGAACTAAGTGAGAGCTTGCTCTCTGCTGCTGGTTTTGTGAACTATGAAGTTAGTAACTGGGCTAAATCAGTTGATCAACGTTCAGGTCACAACATGGCTTATTGGAAATCTATGGACTGGTGGGGATTTGGTCCAGGTGCTCATTCACATGTTGGGGGAGTTAGATGGTGGAATGTGAAGAACCCATCTGCCTATTCAGATCGAATGAAGGCAGGTCTTTCACCAGCCCTTGAGCGAGAGATTATCGACCAAGAGAACAGAGACATTGAAAAGGTGATGCTTGAAACACGCATTAGTGATGGCATCTCGATTGAATGGATGAAGTCAAAGGGCTTTGCCGAACCTAAAGTAGTGGCAGCTCTTATTGCTGAAGAACTTATTGAAGCGAGGGCAGCTATGTCAGGCACCATCATATTGACTTCAAAGGGAAGACTTCTAGCTGATTTTGTAGTGCTAAAGCTTCTTGGCTAGAAGATAATAAAAGGGAATAGAAGGAGCAACTAATGGGTTACTGCGTTTCATGTGCGAAAGACGTTAAGTCAGCTAAGTTCTGCCCAACCTGCGGTCGTCAACTATTGACCAACGCCGAATTGAAGGCAGAAGCAACTGCAACTGAGCAGGCAGTACCTGCTGCTGCAAGCAGGACCAACCTAGCTCTCTGGGTTCACCTAGCTCCACTAATAGCTGGAGTTGTTGGTATCTGGTTGACTGTCGCGCTATTCCTACTTTGGCTACCTGGTTTGCTAATTAGAAACTCAGCAACCGCATCTGACTTTGATAAGCGTCACGCAACTGAATCTATGAACTTCCAGTTGACCATCTTGATATTCGGTGCAGGAGCAGCCGTGTTCAGCCTGGCAACTATAGGCATTGGTCTTCTAATCGTTGTTCCTGCAGCCATTGCAGTTAGCATCGCAGCTTTGATATTCATGATCATGGGAGCAGTAGCTGCCAATGATCGCAGAGAGTTCAGATACCCACTATCTATCCGCTTCGTCAAGTAATATTGGCACTCTAGGAGTTAGAGTGCCAGTTGTCTCAATTCCTACTCATAAGCAGAAGGAGTTGAGTTGATTTCAGAGCGTAATACCGCTGTTCTGCGGTCAATTATCGAAGACTTCATTTTGACTAATGAGCCTGTTAGCTCAAAAGCACTTCTGGAAAGACATCAGTTTGGTGTTTCAAGTGCGACTATCAGAAACGACATGGCTGTTCTTGAAGAAGAGGGCTATATCCAAGCTCCTCATACATCTTCTGGGCGTGTGCCCACAGACAAGGGTTATCGAGTATTCGTTGACCAGATGATCAATGCTGAAGTAACAGCGGAACTAAAGAAGAACCTAGTTGAACTAAACAGATTGTTCTCCAAAACTCTTGATCAGCTAACTGATCTAGATGAGAAGCTTCATACCTCTGCTCAACTACTTGCCAAGGCAACAGGTGAAGCTGCTGTTGTTCAGTATCCAAACCTGCAGAGCACTTTCGTCCGTTCAATCGAGTTTGTGAAGGTTTCCGAGAACAGAGTGCTTGTTCTGCTAATAACCCAAGCTGATCGAATCGCTCAACACATCGTTCATCTAAGTAGTGATGTTACAGATCAGCAGTTATCTGAATTCAAAACGTCATTCAGTCAGGTCTGCTCAGGTTCATCAATCGAGTCTCTTCCTGAGAAGCTAAGCAATCTGGTTGCTAAATCGAAAGCCGATGTGTCAGCGAATGTGAAGCTGCTTGTTGATGGAATTCTTGTTCTAATCAAGGCAAGCAAACAGGACAAGGTAGCTTTTGCTGGAGCATCTAACCTTGTTCGTTCAGAGCAAGAATTCGCAGGAGGTCTGTCTTCTCTTCTAGAAACACTTGATGAAGGAACTGACATCTGGAATGTTTTTAACCTGTGGAAAATTGATGCAGAAACACCGAAAGCCATCATAGGTTCAGAGAACAGTGTTTCTGAGTTCTCTACTAGTTCGTTACTACTTTCTGGTTATAGCAATAACGGAGCTGAATTAGCCAAGATTGCCGTGCTTGGACCAACGCGTATGAACTATGCAAAGAACCTTGCCGCAGTTCTAGCACTTTCACAACTTTTATCTAAGAATCAAGAGGACTAATTGGCTGACCATTACGAAGTGTTAGGTGTCTCTAGAGACGCTAGCCAAGAGCAAATCAAAAAGGCATATCGCAAGCTAGCTCGTGAGCTCCACCCAGACATGAATCCAGGTGAAGCGGAGCAGGAACGTTTCAAGCTAGTTACTCACGCGTACGAAGTTCTGAGTGATGAATCATCACGTCAGCAGTACGACATGGGTGGATCTTCACCTTTCGGAGACAGTGCTGGCTTTGGTTTCGGGGACATCTTTGAAAACTTCTTCGGCGGTGGACAAAGAGGACCTAAGAAGATGGCTGAGCGCGGCCAGGATGCACTACTTAGAGTCGAACTCACCCTTGCTGAAGTGGTCTTCGGTGTTGAGAAGCAGATTGAGATTGATACGGCGGTAGTTTGTGAAACCTGTCTAGGAACTACCTGTAGACCAGGAACGACACCTGAGGTTTGTGATATCTGTAGAGGTTCTGGACAGATCCAAAGGCAAGTTCGCTCCATTCTTGGAAACGTAGTTACCTCAGCTCCTTGTGGAAGCTGTAGAGGTTATGGACAAACTGTTCCAGAACCTTGTGTTGACTGTCGTGGGCAGGGCAGAACCAGAGCAAGAAGAACCTTAGATTTGAATATTCCAGGGGGAGTTGAACACGGTCTGCGTCTGCAGCTATCTGGTCAAGGAGAAGTTGGTTTCGCTGGCGGTCCTTCAGGAGACATCTACGTTGAGATAAGCGTTAGAGCAGACCAGTTCTTTGAGCGTGATGGCGATGACCTAATCGCCAATCTGGAAGTACCTCTGCATGATGCAGCGTTAGGAACAATTGTTCCTATCGAAACCTTCGATGGCAAAATTGATGTTGAAATCAAAGCAGGTGCTCAGACAGGTGACGTTGTCACTCTGAAAGCAAAGGGAATCAAACATCTTCGACACAATGGTCGCGGAGATCTAAACGTGCGAGTTCAAGTTCTAACTCCTTCAAAGCTTGATTCCAAGGAAAAAGAACTCTTCAAGAAATTAGCTGAACTGCGTAAATCAGATAAGCCTGGACTTGCCAAAGTAAATCAATCCAACTTCGGACGTAGGTCACGCAAGTAATGGTTGAACCACTATTTCATAAAGACAATCTTGTGGCCGAGGTTGGTTCTCTTGTTGAACTCGACGGACCTGAAGGTAAGCACGCAGTTCAGGTAAGAAGAATGCGTCAAGGTGAAGCAATTCAACTCAGTGATGGCAAGGGGCTTAGAGTTCGGGGAACAGTTGCTCAACTAACTGGATCCACACTCAAGTTAGAGGTCGTGGAAGTTATCAAGGAAGAGTTGCCAAACAGGAGAATCACCTTGGTGCAAGCACTTGCTAAAGGTGATCGAGATGAACTTGCTATTCAAGCTGCGACCGAACTTGGAGTAATGGGGATCATTCCTTGGCAGGCATCAAGATCTATCTCTCGATGGGATGGCCCAAAGATTGCTAAAGGACAGGCTAGATGGCAACAGATTGTTGGCGAGGCTGCCAAGCAGAGTCTTCGAGCTTTTAACCCAGAAGTAAAGAACATCGTAGATACCAAGGAGCTAGCATCACTTGTCTCAAGCTTTGATTTGGTTCTTGTATTAGACACTTCAGCCACTTTGGCTATCGGAGAGGCTGGTATTTCTAGTTCAGGAAGCATCGCTCTAGTAGTGGGACCAGAGGGCGGAATAGAGCAGAGCGAACTGGATGCTTTGGAGGCGGCAGGAGCGAAGATGGTTAGCCTTGGGGCTAATGTGCTTAGAACCTCAACTGCAGGTCCTGCTCTAATTGCTGCTCTTATGTTGGGCAATGTCTAGGTCAACCTTAGAATTAGAGAAATAAGGAGTTTCATTGGATTGCATTTTCTGCAAGATCACCTCGGGAGAAATCCCCGCAGCATTCGTAGCTGAATCAGAGCACGCCGTTGCCTTCAACGACATCAACCCAGCCCAACCAGTGCACGTATTGGTCGTTCCTCGTGTTCATTACAAAGATGTTGCTGAATTGGCCGTGGCTGACACTGAAGTTCTAGCTGATCTGATTCAACTCGGCGTCAAAGTCGCAGAGTTGACTTCAACAGGTTCGTTCAGACTTCAATTTAATACTGGAGCAGAAGCTGGGCAAACAGTATTCCATGCTCACGGTCACATCACTAGCAGAACTCCGAGGTCTTAGTGTCAAACGAACCTAAAGCCCAAGACACTAAGCTCGAGTTTTCCATCAATCTTCCTAACCTTATTTCCGTCTTCGGCACAGAAGACCAACTATTGAAATCCATTGAAGCAATTCATCCAGATGTGTCTGTTTTGGTAAGAGGCAATGTGGTTAGCATTTCTGGCAAAGAGCAAGATTGCTTTGCTGCCAAGAAACTAATTGACGAGGCAATCAAGTTAGTTGAGGCAGGTCACTTTATTGCTCCTGCAGATATTGCAAGATCGGCAAAGATGATTGACCAACAGGTTTCACCAGCTCAGATGCTGAGTCAAAGCATCATCTCAGCTCGCGGTAAAAACATCAGACCGAAGACTGTAAACCAAAAGAATTACGTTGATGCTATTGACCAGAACACAATTGTTTTTGGTATCGGACCTGCAGGTACGGGTAAGACTTACTTAGCTATGGCTAAAGCTGTTCAAGCGCTGCAGAGAAAAGAAGTCAGCCGCATTATCTTGACTAGACCTGCTGTTGAAGCTGGAGAGCGTCTAGGTTTCTTACCTGGAACACTCAGTGACAAGATCGATCCTTACCTAAGGCCTTTGTTTGATGCCTTGCACGACATGATGGATCCTGAGACAGTGCCAAAACTTATGGCTACTGGAGCAATTGAAGTTGCTCCGCTTGCTTACATGAGAGGTAGAACCCTTAACGACTCATTCATCATCTTGGATGAAGCCCAGAACACTACTCCTGAACAGATGAAGATGTTCCTCACTCGTCTAGGGTTCAACTCCAAGATGATTGTTACCGGTGACGTGACTCAGATTGATTTGCCAGTTGGCACCTCAGGTTTGAAGATTGCCAAGGAGATTCTTAGCGAAGTCGCTGACATGGCCTTCTGTGTATTGGATTCATCAGATGTGGTTAGACACACTTTGGTAGGAAAGATTGTTGACGCATATTCAAAGTTTGAAGAGAAGGCTTCTAAATCCAAGGGATTGCCAGGCAAGAACCGATGAGTATTGAAATAGAAAACGAGTCAGGAGTTGAAGCTCCTCTTGAGCATATTCTTGCTCTAGCCGAGTTTGCTTTAGAGAAGATGCACATTGATCCTGCAGCAGATGTAGAGATTCTCCTCGTGAACGAAGTTGTAATGGAGGCCTATCACCTCGACTGGATGCAGGAGAGTGGATCTACTGACGTTCTGTCCCAGCCAATAGATGGGCTCAGACCTGGAAAGCCAAGCGAGAAGACTCCAGCAGGTCATCTTGGAATGATCGTTCTCTGTCCTCAGGTAGCCTCTCGTCAAGCACTAGTTGCTAAGCACTCTGATCTTCAAGAGACACTTATTCTTATTGCCCACTCAATCCTTCATTTGCTGGGCTACGACCATGCAGAGAAGCAGGATGAGATTGAGATGTTTGCCTTGCAGTCAGAGATAGTTTCGGAATATCTAGAAAGCGTCGGTGCGTAAATGCTGTTTTTAGCTATCTTTATTGCTCTAATCCTTGCTACCTGTGCCTACTTACTGGCTATTGCTGAAACAGCAATCAAACTAAACGATGAAGACAGTCGATCTACTGAAGGTATAGCGTTTGCTCGCCTGGTCTTTGTTGGCTTGTTTGGAATCGTTGTTAGCCAGTCATTTACACCAGGGCGATTCGCTTGGTGGATTGTTGCCATTCTCTCCGTGCTGATAGTCATTGGTCTGGTTTTCACTCTTCAACTAGTCGGTCGTTCTATTGGTAAGAGTCTTTTCGGTCTCAGGGTCTTGAAACTGCTGGCACCGGTTATCAAGTCAATAAACATTCTCTTTACGCCTTTGTCTCTTCCTACTGAGGAAACCGAAGAGTTTGAGGCTGAACTAATTGAATCTGTGGAAGAGCTTTCAGAGACTATTTCTCGAGAGATCATGGTGCCAAGAATTGACATGGCAACAGTCAAAGAAGATCAGACTCTAGATGAATCAATGACTGTGTTCTTTAGACATGGTTTCTCTAGACTTCCCGTTATTGGCAAGAACCTTGATGACATTAAGGGTGTTCTTTACATCAAGGATGTTGCGAAACTAATTCATGAGAACCCATCCAAGGCAGCCAGTGTCACAGCTGTTGACTTGGCTAGACAGGCTATTTTCATTCCTGAAAGTAAACCAGTGGATGACCTGCTCCAAGAGATGCAACTTTCCTCTACTCACATTGCATTGATTGTTGATGAGTATGGAGGTGTTGCTGGACTTGCAACAATGGAAGATGTTATCGAAGAGATCGTCGGAAACATTAGTGATGAGTTTGACAACGACCTTCCTGACATTGAAGAGCTAGAGGATGGCTGGGTTCGCGTTAGCGCGAAACTTCCACTGTTCGAACTGGGTGAACACTTCGATCTAGAACTAGAAGACGAAGATGTCGACAGTGTTGGCGGACTGCTAGCTAAACAACTTGGTCGTCTACCTGGTAGAGCAGACAAGATTGAGTTCTCTGGTTTAGAGATTAGAGTTGAACGCATTGAAGGTCGCCGTAAAAGAGTCATCACAGCACAGGTCCGCATGACAGCTGAATTGATTTCATCAAGAGCATCATTAGAAGAAGAGAACGAATGAGTGAATTTAGATCCGGTTTCGTTTCCTTCGTCGGAAGACCGAATGTTGGAAAGTCAACTCTTACCAACGCATTAGTCGGTGAGAAGATAGCGATCACCTCATCTAAGCCACAAACCACTAGAAGAGCTATTCGTGGAATCGTGAACACCGAGAATGCCCAAATCATTCTGGTTGACACACCAGGACTACACAGACCTAGAACACTTCTTGGACAAAGACTAAATAACCTGGTTGAAAACACCCTTGGACAAGTCGACGTAATTGGTTTCTGTGTCCCAGCCAACGAGAAGATTGGGCCAGGGGATAACTTCATCAATGATCAGGTAGGCGAGTATCGCCGAGCAAAGTTCGTAGCTCTTGTTACCAAGAGTGAAACTGTGAGCAGAGATGCCTTAGCTCAACAGCTAGTTGCTATCAGTCAAATGCGTAATTGGGATGCAGTTATTCCAGTAAGTGCTGTCTCAGGCGAGCAACTAGAAGAGCTAAAGACCGTCCTAGGTTCTTTACTTCCTAAATCCAATGCTTTGTATCCGACAGATATGGCTACCGAAGAGAGCCTCGAAGACAGAGTTTGCGAACTAATCCGGGAGGCTTCGCTAGAGGGTTCTAGAGAAGAACTTCCTCACTCTTTGGCTGTAACCATAGATGAGATGGGTCCTCGAAACGATTCAAACATCTACGACATCCACGCCAACCTCTGGGTTGAAAGAGATAGCCAGAAAGCCATCATTATTGGTAAAGGTGGCTCTAGACTCAAGCAGATTGGTATTGAAGCAAGAGCTGAGATCGAAAAGCTAGTTGGTTCAAAGGTAATGCTCAAGATTCACGTCAAAGTAGCCCCTGACTGGCAGAGAGATCCAAAACAATTGGGTCGACTAGGTATGTAAGGCTGTGTTAGCCTAAAACCCATGTTTACGATTCTCCTGCTTAGTTACCGCGGCGAGGCCTAATTCCGGCCCTCCCCGTCGCGGTGGTTTACGCATGACCGGAACCCCCAACTATCAATCTGTTGATTGCCAAAGACGGCAAAAGACCTTGGGTTTCTAGGAGAGACCATGAAAAACAATCAAAAACCAACGGCTATGCCGATACACAAGTACCGTCCATTCCACGAGCAGATAGCCGTTGAACTAGAAGACCGTACCTGGCCTACCAAACGTATTACTGATGCCCCATTGTGGTGTGCGGTTGATCTAAGAGATGGTAACCAGGCTCTCATTGATCCAATGAGCCCTGAACGCAAGATGAAGATGTTCAAGCTTCTGGTTGACATGGGTTACAAAGAGATTGAAGTTGGGTTCCCATCAGCTAGCCAAACAGACTTTGATTTTGTAAGAGAACTAATTGAAGGTGGACATATCCCTGAAGATGTGACTATCCAGGTACTTACTCAGGCGAGAGATCACTTGATTGAAAGAACTTACGAGTCAATCAAGGGTGTCCACAGAGCAATCGTGCACTTGTATAACTCAACCTCAGTTCTTCAGAGAAGAGTTGTATTCAACGCTGATAAGCAAGGTGTTATTGACATCGCTCTAGCTGGTGCACGCAAGTGTAAAGAGATGGAAGCTTCAGTCCCAGAGACAGTAATTCATTATGAGTATTCACCTGAGTCATACACAGGCACGGAACTTGAGTTTGCTCTAGAGGTTTGTAACGCTGTTATTGCTGAGTTCAATCCGACACCTCAACACAAGATGATTATCAATTTGCCTGCAACTGTTGAGATGGCAACACCTAACGTTTATGCGGATTCAATTGAGTGGATGTCTAGAAACATTGACAGAAGAGATTCAGTTCTAATCAGCTTGCATCCTCACAATGACAGAGGAACTGCTGTAGCTGCAGCGGAACTGGGTTACATGGCAGGAGCAGATCGTATCGAAGGTTGTCTATTCGGTAATGGTGAGAGAACAGGAAACGTAGACCTGATTACTCTTGGACTAAACCTATTTAGCCAAGGTATCGATCCACACATTGATTTTTCAAACCTCGATGAAATAAAGAGAACTGTTGAATACTGCAACCAGTTGAGAGTTCCTGAAAGAGCTCCATATGGTGGAGACCTTGTTTACACTGCTTTCTCTGGCTCACACCAGGATGCAATCAAAAAAGGCTTTGAGGCCATGGAAGCAGATGCACTTGCTCAAGGTGTTGATCAAGAATCACTTGAGTGGGCTGTTCCATATCTTCCAATTGATCCTAAAGATGTGGGTAGAAACTACGAAGCTGTTATCCGCGTTAACTCTCAATCCGGTAAGGGTGGAGTTGCTTATCTTCTCAAGAGTGATCATAATCTAGATCTTCCTAGAAGGCTTCAAATTGAATTCTCTAGAGTCGTTCAGAACAAGACTGACTCTGAGGGTGGTGAAGTAACCTCAGCCGCTCTATGGGCCATCTTCCAGGATGAATACCTTCCTGCTGCATTAGCCACTGAGAAGTGGGGAAGGTTTGAACTAAAGAAGCTTTCCACTACCAGCGACATGGATGGGGTTGTAAACCTTGTTGCGGTCTTGCGCGATGGAGCTGAGGAGATAGAACTATCAGGAACCGGTAATGGACCTATCTCAGCCTTCCTTTCGGTTCTTGAACAGCGCGGGGTTCAGGCTCAGTTGCTTGATTACACCGAGCACACACTCGGTGCATCAAGTGATGCTCAGGCTGCTGCATACATTGAACTCAAGGTCAATAATCAGACTCTTTGGGGCGTTGGAATTGATGGAGACATATCAAATGCCTCGCTCAAGGCTGTCATTTCAGCTGTAAACCGAGCTCTGCGGTAATACTTGGATAGTGCCTACCTATAGAGATGAAGCCATCGTGCTTAGAACCCACAAACTGGGCGAAGCAGATCGCATTGTCACACTGCTAACTAGGTATCACGGTCAAGTAAGAGCTGTAGCTAAAGGTGTTAGAAGAACAGCTTCCAAGATAGGCGCTCGTCTTGAACCTTTCATGGTTGCTGACATTCAGTTCTATGAAGGTAAGAATCTAGACACTGTTACCCAGGCTGAAACTATTGGTGCTTACGGAAGCATGATATCCGATGACTACTCATCTTTCACAGTTGCCAACGTGATGGCAGAAACTGCAATGCGACTAACCGGTGAAGAGAGAGCCACTCAGCAGTACCTGCTTCTCATCGGTGCACTTAGATCTCTAGCAAACAAGGAACATGCTCCTGCCCAGATTCTTGATAGTTATCTACTTAGAGCACTAGCAGTTGCTGGTTGGGCGGCTAACTTCGCTAACTGCACGGGCTGTAATGCTGAAGGACCTCATACAGGCTTTGTTATTCAAACCGGTGGTGTCGTTTGTGCTGCCTGTATGCCTCCTACTGCTGCTTTAATTAGTTATGAGGTTTCAACTCATCTAGGAGCTCTTCTTGCAGGGGAGTGGGAGTTAGTTGAATCATCAGATGAGCAAACCAAGGTGTCTGCGTCCGCTATTGTCAGTGCGTACAGTCAATGGCATATCGATCGTGGATTGAAGTCCTTTAACCATTTGGAGAGAACATGAAGTTGCCCAAGTTTGATGGAGCAGTTCCTGAGCACGTAGCCATTGTCATGGATGGAAATGGTCGATGGGCTAATGCTAGAGGGCTCACACGAGTTGAAGGTCACCGTGCTGGTGAAGCTGCTCTTATGGATGTTATTGAAGGCGCTATTCAGGCCGGGGTCAAGTATCTGACCGTTTTTGCTTTCTCTACAGAGAATTGGAAGAGATCACCCGATGAAGTGAAGTTCCTTATGAACTACAACAGGGAAGTCCTTCGTAGAAGAAGAGATGAACTTGATGGTTGGAACGTCAGAATCAAGTGGGCTGGTAGAAGACCTAAGTTATGGCCAACAGTTATTGACGAACTACTTGTAGCAGAGAAACAAACTGCCAAGAATAAAGGGCTGACATTCACTATGTGTGTGAACTATGGCAGTCGCATTGAGATTGTTGATGCCATCAACCAGATAGTTGAAGACTCTAAGTCTGGAAAGCTAAACGGTGCTCTAACCGAGAAGAAGATGCAGAAGTATCTGCTAACTAAGGATCTTCCTGATGTTGACCTTTTTATTCGGTCAAGCGGAGAGACCAGGGTTAGCAACTTCCTGCTCTGGCAATCGGCCTATGCTGAGTTTGTCTTCTTAGATGTCCTATGGCCTGATTTCTCTAGAAGGGACCTTTGGGCTGCGATTCAGCAGTATTCCAAGCGGAATAGAAGATTTGGTGGAGCAATAGATAAGCCGAAGAAGGCAAAGGGCAAGTAAACTTGAGTTCTCAAGCACCGCAGCCATCGGTGCCTTACCAAGGGAGCAATAATGGCAGCCCCATCTCGCCTCGACTCAGTTATCTCACTAGCCAAAAGACGTGGTTTCGTCTTTCCAGCAGGTGAAATCTACGGTGGTACACGCTCAGCGTGGGATTACGGACCACTTGGAGTAGAACTCAAAGAAAACATCAAACGTCAGTGGTGGCGAGCGATTGTTAACTCTCGTGAAGACATTGTTGGTCTTGACAGCTCAGTTATCCTTCCTCGTAAGGTCTGGGAAGCATCAGGTCACGTGAAAGAGTTCACTGACCCTCTCATTGAATGCACATCTTGTCACAAGAGATTTAGAGCAGATCACCTTGAAGAAGCCTTCGAAGATAAGAAGGGAAGAGCTCCTGCATCTATGGCAGAGATTCCTTGCCCTAACTGTGGAACTAAGGATGTCTGGACTGAACCTCGTCTATTCAATGGTCTTCTAAAGACTCATCTAGGGCCGGTAGAAGATGAATCTGGTCTTCACTACCTAAGACCTGAAACAGCTCAGGGTATCTTCGTGAACTTCAACAACATTCTTGGAGCTGCCAGAATGAAGCCTCCATTTGGTATTGGTCAGATTGGTAAGTCTTTCCGTAACGAAATTACGCCTGGAAACTTTATTTTCAGAACTCGTGAATTTGAACAAATGGAAATGGAATTCTTTGTTGAGCCAGGCACTGATGAGCAGTGGCATGACTACTGGATCGAGCAGAGACTCAACTGGTACATCGATCTAGGAATCAACAAGGAAAACCTTCGCTTGTTTGAACACCCGAAAGAAAAACTTTCTCACTACTCAAAGCGAACTGTTGACATCGAATACAAGTTCGGTTTCCAAGGATCAGAGTTTGGTGAACTAGAAGGTATTGCGAACCGTGGTGATTTCGATCTAACTACTCACTCTCGTGAATCCGGTATTGATCTTTCTTACTTCGATCAAGGTTTAGGTGAGCGTTGGACTCCTTACGTTATTGAACCAGCAGCTGGTCTAACTAGATCTCTAATGGCTTTCCTTGTTGATGCATATGCAGAAGATGAAGCTCCTAACACTAAGGGTGGAGTTGATGTTAGAACTGTTCTTCGTTTGGACTATCGCTTGGCTCCTGTGAAGGTTGCTGTTCTTCCGCTGTCTAGAAACGAAGATCTTTCACCAGTTGCTAAGAATTTGGCTCAAGAGCTTCGTGGTTACTGGAACATTGACTTCGATGACTCAGGAGCTATTGGTAGAAGATATCGTCGTCAAGATGAGATCGGAACTCCTTTCTGTGTAACTGTTGACTTCGATTCACTAGAAGACCAGGCAGTAACTGTTCGTGAGCGAGACACTATGGCTCAAGAGCGTGTCTCGCTAGACAAACTTCGCGGTTACTTGGCTGAGAAACTCATCTAATTCCTAAAGTGAATACAACAGGTCAAGCACTTCACTACGGCGATATCACTATCGCCACGCCTGTTGTATTAGCACCAATGGCTGGAATCACTAACACTGCTTTTAGAAGACTCTGTCGTGAATATGGCGGGGGACTCTACGTTTCTGAAATGGTTACCTCTCGAGCACTTGTTGAAAGAACAGAAGAGTCGATGAGACTAATCGGTCATCACGAGAGTGAAGATATTCGAAGTGTTCAGTTATACGGTGTTGACCCGAAGACTATCTCTGAAGCAGTAACTATGTTGGTCTCTGAAAACAGAGCTGATCATATTGATCTGAACTTTGGTTGTCCTGTGCCTAAGGTCACTCGCAAAGGTGGTGGAGCGGCTCTTCCTTATAAGCAAGATCTATTTGCTGCCATTGTGAACAGTGCTGTAAAGGCTGCGGGAGATATTCCTGTAACGGTCAAGATGCGTAAAGGTATTGATGCTGAGCATCTAACTTTCTTGGACGCAGGTAAAGCAGCAAGGGATGCTGGTGTTGCTGCTGTGGCCCTGCATGCTAGAACTGCCTCTGAGTATTACTCGGGGACCGCTGACTGGAATGCCATTTACGAACTAAAAGATCAACTGCGTGATGTTCAAGTACTAGGTAATGGAGACATCTGGTCAGCAGGTGATGCTATTCGTATGATGCGTGAGACTGGTTGTAATGGCGTTGTAGTCGGTAGAGGATGCCTCGGCAGACCATGGCTATTCGCTGATCTACAGCAAGCCTTCGAAGAATATGCCAGGAACCCAAACTCAAATGCAGCAGTAGATCCTGTTCAACCAACACTTGGTCAGGTGGCAGAAGCTTTCAAGAAGCATGCTGTGCTTCTGGTCGAGTTCTTTGAGTCAGAAGAACGTGCTTGTAGAGACATCAGAAAGCATGTTGCTTGGTATTTCAAGGGTTATCCGGTTGGTGGTGAGTTCAGAGCAGCTTTGGCTCAGGTCGAATCACTTCAGCAAATGGACGACATCCTGGGAACTATTGACTGGGCTGCTCCTTACCCTGGCGAACTCGCTGAGGGTCCTAGAGGGCGTCTAGGCGGGGCTAAGACATGCGCTTTGCCAGAGAATTGGCTAGATTCCAGAGAACTGGTCGGAGACCAGCGTAAGGTACTGCTAGAGGCAGAACTTGGAGTATCAGGCGGATGAGTACAGAGAAATACACTGACATCGATAAGGAACGATTCCTTACCGAAGAAGGTTCTGGACGCAGTGCTAGAACCGAGTTCGCTAGAGATAGAGCGAGAGTAACTCACTCATCGGCACTCAGAAGGCTTGGAGCAAAGACGCAAGTTTTGCAGCCAGGCTCAAATGACTTTGCTAGAACTCGTCTGACTCATTCATTAGAAGTAGCTCAAGTTGGCCGAGAGATGGCAGTTGAGTTTGGAATCGATCCAGACATTGTTGACACTGCTTGTCTTGCTCACGACCTAGGTCATCCACCTTTTGGACACAATGGTGAAAAGGGTTTGAACGAATGGGCGAAGGACTTTGGAGGCTTTGAGGGTAATGCTCAGACCTTGAGAATTCTTACTCGAATAGAACAAAAGGTCTATAGCAAAGATGATGTTGCTTTCGGTTTAAATCTAACCAGAGCGAGCCTCGATGCTAGCTGTAAGTATCCATGGACTAGAGAATTTGCTGTCCAAGATACTGGAGCAGATAGATCCATAAAGTTTGGTGTTTACGAAGACGATGTTCCAGTTTTTGAATGGTTAAGACTTGGAGCTAAAGAACGAGTGAAGTGCTTTGAAGCACAGATCATGGACTTTAGTGATGATGTTGCTTATTCAGTTCACGATTTCGAAGATGCAGTGGTTGAAGGCTTCATCAAGCTGGAAGAACTAAAAAGTTGTTCACAAGAAGAAGCAATTGTTAGAGAAATCGATCGATGGAATGGCAACCGAATCTCATTAGATGACTTAGCCGCTGCATTAGATAGATTGCAGTCAAATCAGTATTGGTTGCACAGCTATAACAAGACTCCTCGTGAAGCAGGCCAACTAAAGAACCTCACCTCCTCAGTTATTGGCTCATTTGTTTCAAGAACTACTCAGGCTACTTTCCAGGCCAATGCGGACTCGCTATACGCCAGGTACGCGGCTGATGTTGTCGTGCCTTTAGAAGTAGAAGCTGAAATTGCCATCTTCAAAGGCCTAGCGTCATATTTCTTAATGTCATTAGATGAACGTGTTGGCTATTACGAAGACCAGAGAGCTCTACTGAAAGAGTTAGCCGATGTTTTACTTGCATCAAATGGAAAGCATCTCGATGGCTACTCGTTAGAAGCATGGAGTAAAGCTTCTAATGACGCAGAGAAACACCGTGTAATTGTTGATCAGATTGCTGTTCTCACCGATTCAGCAGCTGAGAAAATGCACGAAGAATTAGTTTTGAAACGAAGTGCTAAGTAATGGCAGGGCGTATCTCGACTCGTGACATCGAGTCAATTAAGCAAAGAGTGAACATCGCCGACATTGTTGGTGAGTATGTTCAACTCAAAGGAGCAAGTGTTGGTTCTCTCAAAGGGTTATGCCCTTTTCATGA
>JBIIPK010000018.1:0-25504 GCA_044342685.1 Rhodoluna sp. | reverse complement strand
ATTCAACATGGCCGTCAACCTGATTGAAGCTTTTGGACAAAGGCGTTCAAGAGAAGTTCTAGAAACGTCATTTGCTCAGTTCCAGGCTGACAGATCTGTTGTTGGATTAGCTAGAGGAATTCGTGAGAAACAAGCTTCTCTAGACGGCTATGAAGAGTCCATGAAATGTCATGTTGGTGACTTCAGAGAGTACGCACGACTTAGGCGGCAAGTTTCAGATCTCGAAAGGGAAATAGCAACCTCAGGAAGACAAGCTAGAAGAAACGATCTTCGACAGACCAAAGGGATGAGACAACTCGAAGTTAGAGTTACTAACCTCAAAAGAGAGTTACGCTCTCACCCTTGCCATGCCTGTCCAGACAGAGAGCTGCATTCCAGATGGGGTGAGCGCTGGTACAAACTGGAACGCGAAACAGCCGCAATCATTAAGCAGATCGAGTCAAGAACAAATCAGGTGGCAAAGACATTTGACCGAATCACCGAGGTCCTGATTGAACTTGAGTATGTGACGGTGTCGGATGGCGAGTTAGAGATAACAGAGTCTGGTCAGAAGCTTTCAAAGATTTACGGTGAACGAGACTTGCTGGTTGCCGAATGTATCAGCCGTAGGGTATGGCATCACATTGACGCTCAGACTCTAGCTGCAATTGCCGCCTCATTGGTTTATGAAGCCAGAAGAGATGATGACAGCCTCACTCCGAAGATGCCTAAGGGGGAGTTTGTAGCTGTGTTTGATGAGACATTAGAGGTTTGGGATGACCTCCAGGCTTTAGCCAAGGAGCACAACCTGCCTCTGTCTACTGAACCTGATTCATCTATGGCCCTACAGATGCATCGTTGGGCAACAGGAGCGAGGCTTGATTCAGTACTAAAGCAAACAGGCATGCTAGCTGGCGACTTCATCCGCTGGTGTAAACAGACCATCGATCTTCTTGAGCAAATCTCTAAGGTAAATCCAGATGAGCTCTCAGCAACTGCCCAGTCTGCTATTGACCAGATCAAGCGTGGCATTGTGGCCTATTCCTATTACGCTTAGTAAGTGTTCACTTTATTCATTAATTGGCTAAGGCTGTCCACCTCTATCTGGGGGAGAGCCTTAATTGGCTCTATCGGCGGAGCATTTGTAGCTTTGAGCTATCCAGCATTCAACTTCTGGCCTGGAATTTTCATTGGCTATTTTCTAATTCTTGTTTCAATTCGTCTACTTGGATTCTTCAAAGCATTCATTGTTGGAACCTTGGCAGGTTTTGCGTTCTTTGGGATCCTCCTGAAATGGCTAACGACCTACCTCGGGCCAATTCCATGGTTCGCAGGATCACTAATCTCTGCGCTCATCTTTGGTCTAGCAGCAGCCATAGCAGCAGTTGTGTGGCGTTACCTAGCAACGCTGAATCTTCGTGGAGCTCAACCCTTTGTAATCGCTTTTACTCTCGGAGCAATCTTTACAGCCAGAGAGTATGTGGCTGGAGTATTTCCGTATGGCGGGTTGCCATGGGCTCGTGGCGGATTAGCCCTAGTTGATACCTATCTTGCAAAGTGGGTTTACTTCGTTGACGTTGCAGGACTTACCTGGCTCATCGTATTCATCACAGCTCTCTTCACAATCAGGTTCGTTCATCATCAACCTCATGGAATCGGCTTACATAAACGCGGACGAATGCTTGTTCCTACAGCAATAGCAGCAGCTCTGTTCTTTGCAACACCGGCAGTTGTAACCCTCGATGCTTCCGGTACTGCAGGAACTATGAAGGTTGCTGCAGTTCAGGGAAATGCGAACGCGGGTTTATTCGCTGCGAATCCTGCTGGTTCAATTCTCGACAAGCATCTAGTTGTTTCTAAAGAGTTAGTTGCATCGGGTAAGGGTGAGGGCCTGGACCTTATGGTCTGGCCTGAGAACTCCTCAGACCTTGATCCCAACACTATGGTTGAGCCAGGGATGAAGATTAGCCAGTTTGTAACTGAAGAACTCAAAGCTCCGCTTCTGTTCGGAACTAAGACTTTCAGAGGCGAAGACTTCTATAACGAAGTTGATCTCTGGCTACCGGAAACCGGTTTAGCGGATTATTACCACAAGATAAGACCAGTCCCATTCGGGGAGTATGTTCCCGACAGACCATTCTTCATGGCGCTTGCTCCAGATCTAATCAGTTTGATTGGTTGGGACATGAGCTCAGGTACTAGAGATGGAATCTTCGAATTACCGAGTGGAACAAAAGTTGGTTCGCTGATTTGTTTCGAAGTTGCTTTCGATTATCTGTCCCATGATCTCGTGAAGCAAGGCGCTCAAGCAATCATGATTCAAACCAATAGCTCTGACTTTGGTAAAAGTGAACAAGGTGTGCAGCAAGCTGCAATCTCTAGAATGCGCGCAATCGAGACCGGACGTACAGTAGTTGCTGTTTCTACTGTTGGTGTGTCTGGAATCTACGCAGCTGACGGCTCGGTGGTTACAGAACTTGAATCTTTCAAACCAGGCGCAATGGTTGAAGAGATTGCCTTGCGCAATGAAATCACACCAGCAGTTATGTTCGGTGGTTTGGTGGAACCTCTGGCATTCGCAATCAGCCTCATACTATTTCCTATCTCTTTCGTAGGCCTATTGCTAAGACGTTTGAAAGCGAAACGTTCTTGAAAGTATTAGTTGTCATGCCTACCTTCAATGAAGCAGGCAACATCAATCACGCCATAGAAGAGCTATTCAAATACAACAAAAGTGTTGACCTACTGATTGTTGATGACGATAGCCCGGATGGCACAGGACAACTTGCTGATCAACTTGCTTCAACTAATTCGCGGATTACAGTAATGCATCGCAAAGAGAAGCAAGGTTTAGGAGCTGCATACATCGCAGGGTTCAAGCGAGCATTTGATTCAGGCTATGACTACGTAGTTGAAATGGACGCAGATGGCAGTCATAGAGCGGAAGATCTGCCTAAGCTATTAGCCGTCTGTGAATCGAATGATCTTGTAATTGGCTCTAGGTATGTAAAAGGTGGAAGCACAGAGAACTGGCCAATACACAGGCAATGGTTGTCTAAAGGTGGAAACTTATTTGCAAAGATGATGTTGGGCACAAGACTCAACGACATGACGGCCGGCTTCAGAGTCTTTAGCGTTCCATTTCTGAAGACCATGGATTTGGAATCGATCAACGCCAGGGGATATTCATTCCAGATTGAAATGGCTTATCGCACGATGCAGAAGGGCGGTCGAGTTGCGGAAGTTCCGATTGCATTTATCGAGCGCGAAGTCGGCGAGTCAAAGATGAGTAGAGCCATCGTGATTGAAGCTCTAGTACTTATGACAAAGTTTGGAATGAAAAGACTTTTCAGGAGAAACTAGTTGTTAGTTGTGTCTGCCTGACCTCTAGATCGCCTAGCTTTTAGTTCATCTAGTCGCTCTTCAAGAATTTCTTCCAACTCAACTCGAGTTCTTCTCTCAAGTAGCATCTCGTAGTGAGTTCTGGGTACTTTTGGAAGTTCAGTTTCAAACGCCTGGTTACCCTCATTGTCGAGCAGAGCTGCTTCGAGTGAACATGACTTACAGTTCCAAGCTGCTGGGACTTCAGCTTCTTCAGCAAATACGACCTCTGAGATGTGCTCTTTTGCACAGCGATACTTGTGTGTGTTTCTAGGAGAGAGGTTTACTCCAGCTGCAGTTTCAAAGCTCTCTGAACCTAGTCGCATGCCACGCATTGATTGTTGAGCCATTTGATCTTCCTTATCTCTCTGTGACGCATAGGTGGTACATAGAAGATAAGCGGATGATTTAGCGAATACTTCCGGAACTCAGGCTTTTCTCAGTGTTTCAACTGCTAACTCTGACACATCAGAGACTATCCCAGTTGCACCTCGTCTGGTGAGTTCCAACATCTCTTGTGGATTGTTTATCGTCCAGTAATGAACTTCAGTTCCTGTATTGCTGATTTTTGATATGAAAGAGCGAGAATCAAACTTTATTCCATACATTGATCGAGGGATCTGTAGTGCTCCGATACCTCTTAGTTTCTTTTCGAAAAATCGCTGGGGGAGACCCAACGCGTGGAATAGCCAAAGACTTATCACTATTGATGAACTCGCTGAGGTAGCAACTGGTCTTGATAAGAGAGCTAGAGCCGCGACTCTTCTTTTCTCGCTGAAGCTAGACACAAGAACTCGTTGATGCGACTTTGTAAGTTCAATTGCATCTGCAGCCGATTGGACGGCTTCCTGGTCTTTGATGTCCAAATTGAATCTCATTAGGGGGAATGCTTGCAATGCATCTACAAGAGTGGGTATTTTGCCTCCACCAATAAGTTGAATAGTCCTGATTTCTTCGTAGTTTGTTTTAGAGATCTTTTTGTTCACACCCGCAACTCTTAACAGATCCTCGTCGTGAAAGAGAATGGCAACACCATCTTTGGTTGTTCTTACGTCGGTCTCAATACTGAAAACTCCAGCTTGCTCGGAAGCTCTAAATGCTTCAAGCGTGTTCTCTGTGAATGCCGAGCCACCACGATGAGCTAAGACAACTGGGCCAGTGACCTTGAAGTAATCATGGTCTTGCAAATGTCGCTCCTAAAAATTGACTAAGGCTAGGCTTACGTTGTGAAAAATTCATTGGCGAACCTCGGAATCAAACCTATTGCCAGATTGCTTGTAGGTCTGTATCTCGTCGGGTTAGGTTTAGCGATGATGATCCACACCGGCCTCGGCGTGCCACCCTGGGATGTTTTATCCCAAGGAATTCAGGTTCAAACCGGCTGGAGCTTTGGTGTGAGTGCCATTGTTACCAGTGCCTTCGTGTTGCTACTTTGGATCCCGATTAAGCAGCAACCTGGAATAGGCACGTTCGTGAACGCTTTACTTATAGGACCATTCGCAGACTTCAATGAACCGCTAATGCCTAAGTTGGACGGATTCTTCGTCAACCTCATCTGGCTAATTCTTGCCCTAGTTGTCTTTGCCGTTGGAGCTGGACTCTACATCTCACCGAACCTAGGTGCAGGTCCTAGGGACGGCCTCATGGTTGGTCTCACAAGAGTTTCAGGTTGGCCTTTCTGGATCATCAGAACCATAGGGGAAACATTGGTCTTGGTCTCAGGGTGGCTCTTAGGAGGCACTGTGGGGATAGGTACTGCCCTTTTTGCTGTTTCTGTTGGCTATTTAATGCAAACTTCCATGAAATTCTTCGGTTTTGACCCAAAAAGCACCGAAAATGGAGTAAAACTCTCAAAATGACCGACAAAACGCATGTAAAGCACCGTGCAACTGCCAGAATTATGCTGGTTGACGAGCTAAATCGTGTATTTCTGCTCAAGACCCACTTTGATCCTGAGGTTGGATTGCCGCCCAGATGGCTCACACCAGGTGGCGGAATCGATTCTGGAGAATCAACATTGCAAGCAGCCGTGAGAGAGCTTTATGAGGAAACCGGCATGAACGTTCGCCCAGAGGTTTTGGGAGAACCAGTGCTGGTTGCTTCTGGTCGTTGGGATTGGGCTGATGGTAAGAATTACCAAACGTACACAGACACGATCTATGAACTAAAAGTCAAACAATTCCAACCTGACACATCTGGATTCACTCAGGACGAATTGAGAGACATTCTCGAGTATCGCTGGTGGAACGTAGCAGAACTAATTGCAAGCGACGAGTCATTAGCACCACACGAGCTCAGGGACTGGCTAAGGGATAGATTCAATGAACCTGGATTGATGTAAAACCGATAATGGATATTATGTCAAGTAATGATTTATTGCTCTAGAACGGCTACTCCCCGAATGATTGACTTAACTCGACCCATTGTTTCAACTTTGCCAAAGCTCTGCCATCCTGCATCGCTTCATGTGCAAGTGAGTAATTTTTAGCCAAGGATTCCATCAGGTTGAATTGATCGATTGATTTCAATTTGCTCAATTCATAGGCACTCAAGCCAGCGGCAGCATTCAGGGCCACAATGTCCTGAATTGGCCCCTTCTCCCCCTTAAACACTGTATTTAGGCCGAAGATAGCCTTGGCAACATCAGCATTTGCTTGTGCATCACCGCCCAAAAGTTGTTCAACCGACGCTCTTTTGATGCCAATATGTGCTGGATCAAAGGTGTTCTGGGTAACTTTACCTTGAAATACCACCCAAATCTCGCTTGGACCAGTCGTTGTTAGCTCGTCTAGACCGTCTGAGCCTCTAAAAACAAGCCCAGTTCGTCCTCTTGAAGCCAATTCTGAGGCTAATAGTGGGGCAATTGAGGCGTTAGCTACACCTAGAGCAGTGGCAATTGGCTGAGCGGGGTTAGCTAATGGTCCTAGGAAATTGAAGGTTGTAGGTATCCCTAGCTTCTTTCTGGTTGGACCTACGTGCTTCAGTGAAGGATGGAATTTAGGAGCGAAGAAGAACACGATGTTTGCCTTCTCGAAAACTTGGGTCAATTGCTCTGGCGTGAGCTCAAGGTTTATGCCAAGAGCTTCAAGCATTTCTGAGGATCCAGTCTTACCAGAAGCTGACCTGCTGCCGTGTTTGAGAACTGGAAACCCACAAGCTGCTACCACGATTGCTGCCATTGTAGAGATGTTGACTGTTCCTAGTTGATCTCCACCGGTACCAACGATGTCTATAGCGTCATTTGAGATTGGCATCGGCAAAGCATTCGCCAGCATGACATCAACGAACCCTGAAAGCTCGTTTAGGGTTTCGCCTTTGGTTCGCAGTGCCAAAAGAAAGGCGGCCATGTCCTCTTCAGAGGATTCCCCACTCATAATCTGTTCCATAGCCCAGATGGCTTGAGACTTTGTTAGGTCATTCTTGCTCTGTAGCTCCTGCAAGATCGTTGACCAACTGAGTACTTCATTCATGCCCATTAGTTTAGCCCGCACAAAATCCCTTTCTGTCTAAAATCTCCGCCACGATAAGGGAAACAACGCCTTTATAACGATTTGGACAGGTAGTATTAAGCCATGTCGACCGCTCCCCTAACTCATTCGCAAATTCACCGTCCAAGCCCTACTTCTGTAGGAACAATCGTGTGGCTTGGTAGCGAAGTTATGTTCTTCGCAGCATTATTTGCCATGTATTTCAGCCTCAGAGCCAACGCTCCTGAGCTTTGGGAAAACGGTGCCTCAATTCTCAACGTTCCATTCGCACTTATCAACACCCTAATCCTGGTTGCTTCGTCATTTACAGCCCAGTTCGGTGTGTTTGCAGCAGAACGTATGCAGCCTAGATCTACAGGCAAATCTCCGCTCAAATGGGGAATGGTTGAGTGGTTCATCATCAGCTACGTGCTTGGAGCAGTTTTCGTAGCGGGTCAGGTTTGGGAGTACGCAACTCTAATTAGCGAAGGTGTAACACTAAGTAGCGATTCTTATGGTTCTGCTTTCTACATGACAACAGGCTTCCACGCTCTTCACGTAACCGGTGGTCTGATTGCGTTCCTATTCGTGATTGGTAGAACATTCGCTGCTAAAAAGTTTGGTCACAAGGAAGCAACCGCGGCAATCGTGGTTTCCTACTACTGGCACTTCGTCGATGTGGTTTGGATTGGTCTGTTCCTCATCATTTACGTTTTGAAATAAAAAGAGAAGAAAGAGCTGAATCTATAAATGAAGCAACTTAGGCGCAAGATAAATGGATTGCGACGCAGTCCAAAGGCTCTAGGTATTGTCATGTTTGCTGGTCTGCTGGTAGTTGGTACCGGTTACTCAACAGTTAGCGCAGCCGTCTCCCCTGATCGCGAAGTAGTTCGAACTCAAGAGCAGATTGATCTTGGTAAAAAGATTTTCCTAGCGAACTGTGCATCATGTCACGGTAAGAATGCTGAAGGAACGGAGAACGGACCTAACCTAATTGGAGTTGGCGAAGCTTCAGTTGACTTCCAAGTTTCAACAGGTCGTATGCCAGGAGCTGCTAGCGGTCCTCAGCTCGAAGTAAAACCAGTTCAGTTCACTGAAGAAGACATTGCTGCAATGGCCGCCTTCATTGGATCACTTGGTGATGGTCCGTCAATTCCAGACGCGGCTTACCTTCAGGCAAACGGAGATCCGTCTGCTGGTGGAGAACTTTTCAGAATCAACTGCGCGATGTGTCACAACGCAGCTGGCGCTGGTGGTGCACTTACTCAAGGTAAGTATGCTCCCCACCTGATGAACTCATCTGCTAAAACAATTTACGAAGCCATGGTTACTGGACCTCAGAACATGCCCGTCTTCAACGACGCAAACATCACTCCAGAGCAAAAGAACGACATCATCACCTACCTGACCTATGTTCAGAACAACGATTCAGTAGGTGGTGAAGAACTAGGAAGTTTAGGCCCAGTATCTGAAGGTCTGGTTGCTTGGTTTGGACTTCTTGGATTACTTATCATCATCGCCGTCTGGCTTGCAGCCAAGTCAAACTAATAGAGAGATTAAATGAGCGACAACTCGAAAGAAGTAGAAACAAGCAAGGCAGCTGCACCTGCGGCAGGCTCTTACTCTGATCACGAGTATGAACTTGGATTGCGTGTAGTAAACAATGACGCAATTGCTGACCCTGGTCTAGAGCCTCACCGCGTTCGCATGACTGACAAGAGCGTCAAGCATGAGAAGGCAGCGGTTAGGCAAGTAGCAGTTCTGTTCACTCTCTCAATGCTTGGAAGCGCCTTTGCTCTTTGGGCTTACTTCAACTTCCCTCTTTCTGAAGACCTTTCAAGTGTTCGCCTAAACACCATGTACCTAGGAATTGGAATGACTCTAGGTCTAATGGGTATTGGTATTGGTGCAGTGCACTGGGCTAAGACTCTTATGCCTGACAATGAAGTAGCTGAAGACCGTCACCTAGTTAGAGGATCAGACGATAAGCGAGCTGCGGCAGTAGAAATTCTTGCAGCAGCTAACCAAGAGTCAGGCTTCACTAGAAGAAAACTAATTCGCAGAACTCTTTACGGATCACTCGCTCTCTTCCCATTCCCCGGGATTATCTTGTTCGCAGACCTAGGTCCTAATCCAGGTGACTCTTTGAGACACACATTCTGGAAACCAGGCACTCGTCTTGCCAAGGACCCAACAGGAATTGAAATCAAGGCATCTGATGTGACTGTGGGTTCTGTATTCCAGGTAATTCCTGCTGGACTAAACCCAACACAGAAAGATTACTTGGAAGAGAAAGCCAAGGCAGCTGTACTTCTAGTTCGAGTTGATCCGAGCGAATTGAAGGAAACAGACGAGCGTAAAGGTTGGTCTTACCAAGGTATCGTTGCCTACTCAAAGATTTGTACTCACGTTGGTTGCCCTGTTGCACTTTACGAACAGCACACCCACCATCTTCTTTGCCCATGCCACCAATCAACTTTCGACCTAATCGATGGTTGCAAAGTTATCTTTGGTCCTGCAGCCAGACCTCTTCCTCAGCTTCCAATCACGGTGGACAAAGATGGTTACTTAGTTGCCCAAAGTGATTTCTTGGAACCAGTAGGTCCATCATTCTGGGATAGGAGTGTCAAATAATGTCGACTACTCAAACTAAGCCACAGAAGAACTCTTTCCTCGCTGGCACGGCAAACTATGTTGATGAACGAGTTGGTGCATCAGGAATTCTGAAGGAATTTGGTCGCAAGATCTTCCCTGACCACTGGTCATTCATGCTCGGTGAAGTTGCGATGTATTCATTCTTCGTACTTCTGCTTTCAGGTACTTTCCTAACCTTCTTCTACGACCCATCAATGGCTATGGTCAAATACGATGGCGTCTACGCTCCTCTGAAGGAAGCGATGATTTCAAAGGCCTACGAGTCAAGCTTGTTCATCACCTTCGAAGTTCGTGGTGGATTGCTCATGCGTCAAGTTCACCACTGGTCAGCATTGTTGTTCGTAGCAGCTGCCGGTCTTCACATGCTTAGAGTTTTCTTCACTGGAGCGTTCCGTAAGCCTCGTGAATTGAACTGGGTTGTTGGATTCGTCCTGTTCGTTCTAGCTATGGCTGGTGGATTCACCGGTTACTCACTTCCTGATGATCTTCTATCAGGTAACGGTCTGAGAATTATTGATGGAATGATCAAGGGTGTCCCATTCATCGGAACAGGCATCTCTTCACTTCTCTTCGGTGGTGAGTTCCCAGGACATGTTGTTATCGGTCGTTTGTATGCGCTGCACATCATGCTTATTCCTGCACTTATCCTTGTCTTCCTTGCCGTGCACTTGTTCATGTTGATCATTCACAAGCACACTCACTTCTCAGGGCCTGGTAGAAAAGACACCAACATTGTTGGCTATCCTCTAATGCCTGTTTATGTAGCAAAGGCTGGTGGATTCTTCTTCATCGTATTCGGTGTGATCATGGTCATCTCAACCTTCTTCACAATCAACCCGATCTGGAACTACGGTGGTTATGACCCATCCCCTGTTTCAGCTGGTACTCAACCTGACTGGTACATCGGTTGGCTTGATGGAGCTCTTCGATTAGCTCCTACCGGTATGGAGTTCATGATTGGTGAATACACCGTTTCAATGAACATCTTGATTCCACTAGCCGTCAGCTTGTTGTTCCTTGCTCTTGTAGCCATCTACCCGTTTATTGAGAACTGGGTGACTGGAGACAAGCGTGAACACCACATGCTTGATCGTCCTCGTAACGCTCCTACCAGAACCGCTATCGGTGCTGCAGGTGTGATGTTCTACGCAGTTCTATGGGCTGGTGCGAGCACTGACCTAATTGCTACCCACTTCAAGATGAACTTGAACCAGGTGCTAGTTTCCATGCAGATCTCATTGATTCTTCTACCAATAGTTTCATTCATTGTTACTAAGAGAATCTGTCTAGCTCTGCAACGCAAGGACAAGGAAGTTGCTATCCACGGTCGTGAATCTGGCCGTATCGTCAGACTTCCACACGGTGAGTACATTGAAGTTCATGAGCCACTTGATGAGTACGAGCTATACAAGCTTGTTGACTTCAAGGACTACCAACCGACTCTTGCAAGACCTAATGCCGATGGGAAGATTACTGTTGGAGCACGTGTCAGATCGGCTCTTTCACGCTTCTACTTCCAGGACCGCATTACTCCAGCAACCAAGACTGAAATCGAACAGGCCAGACACCATGCACACGAGCTGGACGCTCAAGTGCAGAAGGCCATCGAATCGGATAAGTAGTTTCTAAAGAATCAAGCCCGTCAGATTCTTCTGGCGGGTTTCTTTCTTACATCTGGAACCACTCTCCTCTTAGCCGACTGTTTCGGAGCAATTTTGGTAGCGACAAAGCCCGATGAACGCGGTTCCTCGACAGATGCTGACTAGCATTGTTTTAGATACGAAACAGGCCCAGAAAGGCTAATGATGGCAAAGCTTTACTTTCGATATGGAGCTATGAACAGCGGTAAGAGCACCGCTTTGTTGCAGGTGGCTCACAACTATGAAGAGCGTAGCCAGCAAATTCTTATAGCCAAGCCTGCGGTTGATACCAAGGGTGACTCAACAATCGTCTCGAGACTTGGTGTGGATCGACATGTTGACTTCCTTGTCACACCAGAGGCAAACCTTAGAGAATTGGCTCATGAGTATGCCAATAATGGGCTCATCATCCCAGGAATAAAGAACCTCGCCTGTCTTCTAATAGATGAGGCACAGTTCCTTACCCGAGAACAGGTCGATCAAGCATTTGAATTGGCAGTGTTGGATGGTGTGCCAGTGCTTGCTTATGGAATTAGGACAGACTTCTTGACCGTGGGTTTCCCAGGTTCAATTCGTCTAATGGAGCTTTCTCACTCACTTGAAGAGCTGAAAACTATTTGTCGCTGTGGCCGCAAAGCCATGTTCAACGGACGCAAGTTCGATGGAGAGTTCATCTTTGAAGGTGACCAAGTTGCCATTGATGGCGTTGAAGTCACATACGAGTCTTTGTGCGGTGTCTGCTACCTCAACGAACGTGGCTAGGTAACTCCTTCACCAAAACCTTTGCAACGGCACTCAGTGCCTTTCGTCACTCTGCTGACTAGCCCTTTACAGCTCCACCTGTTAGTCCTGAAGTGATGTATCTCTGCAGGAAGAGGAACAGGATCACGCTAGGAATAGCCGACAGCACAGCACCTGAGGCAAACATCGACCAGTCCTTAGAGTAAGGGTCGCTAATGAACTGCTGAAGACCTGTGGCAAGCGTTAGCTGGTTAGGGTCAGTAAGCAGAATAGAAGCCAAGATGTAGTCGCTGGTGACACCGATGTAGCTAAGCAGCATCTGCACTGCTAGTACTGGTGCTACAAGTCTCAAGATGATCGTGAAGAAGATTCTTGCGTGAGAGGCACCATCAATAGTTGCAGCTTCATCGATTTCCTTTGGAACGGTGTTGAAGAATCCATACATAAGGTAAGTACCAACACCTAGAGCTCCACCTGTGTAGACAAGGATCAAACCAAGCTGTGTGTTCAAACCAATTTGTGGATATACCTGACCGATGTCGCTCATCAAGCTGAAGATTGCAACCAAACCAAGAATGGATGGGAACATCTGCATAAGAATCAAAGCAAGAAGACCTGGTCTTCTGCCCTTGAATCTAAGTCTTGAGAATGCGTATGCTGCTAATGCGCTAATGAATACAGATGCAACGGAGGTAATGATTCCGATGTACACCGTGTTCAAGTACCACCTAGCAAAAGGACGTGTGTCCTGAGCCAGAAGTTCAATGTAGTTAGCTAGTGAAAACTCTTGGAATAGAGCTGTTGTGTTGTTGATGTCGTTATTCGGGTATAGAGATGTAGACAAGATGTACAAAATCGGGAAGATGGCAAATATGCAGACAGCTATTCCGACTAAATGACGCCAACCAGTGGATACAAACCATTTGGCAGGATTGAAGGGCTTCCTTCTAGAAACAGTTGCATTAGCCATTAGACGATCTCCTCAAACTTCTTGGTTCTCTTGAAACTGATTAGGGAAATGGTTGCCACGACGATGAAGATCAAGATCGAGAAGGCGCTGGCAAGACCATAGTTCTGACCTGTACCAGAGAACGCAATCTTGTAAACGAAGGTGATAAGAATGTCTGTTCCACCAACGTCATAGTCCGTGATTCCCGAATCGCTCGGCCCACCCTTCGTCAACAGATAGATAATCGTAAAGTTATTGAAGTTGTAGGCGAAAGATGCGATTAGCAGAGGCGTGATTGAGATAAGAAGCAAAGGAAGCTTAATCAATCTAAAGTTCTGCCAACCTGTTGCCCCATCAATCTCTGCAGCTTCATTGAGCTCTGGTGGAATTGATTGGAGCGCCCCTGTAGTAATCAAGAACATGTATGGAAAACCAAGCCACAGGTTCACCAGAAGCACAGCGAGGCGAGCGGGGTTCTCCTCCAGCAGCCATGGGAAGTTTCCTTCAGAGCCAGGCGTTTGCCCGAGAATCACGGTATTGATGAAACCGTTCTCTCTGTTGAGCAAACCAACCCAAACATACGCCGAAAGGAAGCCTGGGAAAGCGTAAGGGAGGATCATTACAGCTCGATATATCTTCTTACCCTTGAGCTTGTCACTGTTGAAAGTCAAAGCGATGAAGAGACCGAGAATGAAGGTTGTTAGAACTGTGAGAATTGCAAACACGAAAGTCCAAGTAATCACCTTGAACAACGGTGCTCTTAGCTGCTCATCAGTAAAGATAGTTTCGAAGTTGGCTAGACCAACTTCTACTCTCCAACCACCATCAAGCTTTGCGTTCTCTAGAACACCATCAAGCCTGAAGTACCCATCGGATGCTGGCTTGAATACATCGCCTTGTGAATAGGCACCGTAGTCATCGCTAACGAGAGCAGTGAAGGTGTCGGCCTTGTCGTCATACTTCAGTGTTGCTTCTGTTGCAACAGCAATAGTGAAGTCAGATGATCTAAGCCCAACATTGTCGTTGGTGAGATCTGTTGCAACACGAATCGAAGCAAACTTGTTCTTCTCCAGTTGCGAAAGAGAATCTACGTTCTGTGTCGTGTAACCATCGACTGACTCAGCTGCCTTGGCGCAGTTTTCAATGTCCTCGTCATACTTGTCAGCACACTCTGTGCTTCTTACATATGAACCTTCTTCAATCAGAACTGGCAGCTTGCCATCTTCACCAACAAAAACTTCATTGGTGGAGTTGTCTGTCATGATGAACACTCGAGCCCCGTCATCATTGGCTTTTGCAATCTTGATGTCGTAGTAAGGGCCTTCTACTGTTCTATAGGCGGCGTTCTTAATAGTTTGAATCGCTAGAGCTTTGTCACCATTGTGAGCGCTTCCATAATTGGTAAATGCGGTATAACCGCTAAAGACCAAGACGTAGACCTGAAAGATGATTAGGAAAAGTACTCCAGGTGCCAGGTACTTCGCAGGCAGCCCGCCTTTACGAAGATAAATCCAGTTGACAAGGAGCAGTACAGCGATGCTAATAGCTGCTGCCAGAACAAGTTCTTGGGCAATTAGCACCATGATCATGGTGACTGCTACAGCATCTGTTACTCCAAGTGCTCCAAGTTTCCATAGAGTACCGGAAAGGCTAGGCCCCTCCCCTTGTCTACTCTTGAGTATTCCTAGAGCCATTATTTCAGCCTTTCAATGCCTGAATCAGAATCACTTATCTAGACAGCAAACAGTGGGCACCGATGAGGATGCCCACTGTCTGTCTAGCTACTACTTAGTTTTGTCGATAGTTGTCTGCAAAGCTTTCACCATGTTCGACCAAGCGAGTTCTGGATTCTTTTCTTTGCCTTGGATGATTCTTGTCTGTGCCTTACCCCAAATGGTCCAAGCTGCAGCCATAGCTGGTGAGTTTGGCATTGGGACAGTGTTAGCAGCATCAGCGAAGCCCTTGATAACTGGGTTTACCTTTGCACGACTAAGAGCAGCCTTGTTAGCAGGTGTCTTGTTGAAGTTGTCGTAAAGGCTGAACTGTGTTGCCTCAGAAGACATGAATCTCATGAGATCTACCGCTCCAGGAACGTTAGTTACGTTGTTTGGACCTGATGCAACCATCAGGTAACCACGAATACCAAGGAATTGCTGAGCCTTAGTTCCAGTTGGACCTGTTGGTAGTGGGTCAATGGCATAGCCTGATCCAATCTTTAGGCCAGTCTTACAGCCACCAGCACCAGATTCAATTGCATTGATGTTCCACGCCCCGGTTACCCAGTACTTGATTGCACCAGTGGTCACCTTCTTGCCCTTAACTGTTGTGGTCTTTGTAGGGTTCAAGAAATCACAAAGGATCTTTGCGTTTGACGGCGGACCAAAGAACTTGGTTCCCTTGGTAGCCAACCACTTAGCGAACTTAGCTCCATTAGTTCCACCCATACCAACGACGTTTGACCAGTCGCCCTTGTTAGCACCGCTTGAGTATGTCTTGAAAACTGGAGCTGTGAACATGCTCTGGAACGGGTACATGTGGTACGGGTCAGAGTTAGTAGCGTCGTAGTTGATTCCTAGCTCGCCATCCTTGATGTTGTTGACAGAAGTCACTCGCTTAGGGGCCTTCTTTACGTTACGAAGAATCGCAATGTTCTCGGTCCAACCAGGAACTCCGTAGTACTTGCCGTTGTACTTCATAGCCTGAAGTGCACCAGGAACGAAGTCATCCTTGAAATTTGGAGGAAGGTTAGCATCGATTGGAAGTAGTACGTTGGCTGCAACCAAGTTACCGATCCAGTCGTGAGCTGCTCCAGCTAGAATGTCAGGACCCTGACCCTTTGGAACAGCAGTCTTTAGAACTTCACGAACAGTTCCAAAGTCTCTTTCAACAATTGTTACTGTGTACGCGGCGTTGGCTGTGTCCCAGGCCTGAACTCTGGACTTGATTGTGTCAAGGGTTCCCTTGTCAGCCCAGATAGTCAGGTTAGAGGCCGCTGAGGCTGGATTAGCTAGGCTAAGACCGCTGCCCACTACGCTCAGTGCAGCAATCAGACCTACTACTTTTCTTGTTCTATTTTTCATTTCCCATTCTCTCTTTTTCTTGAATTTATGGACTTAATTTTCTTCAGTTCTATTTCCACATAATCACTGTGCTGTTGGCAGCAACGGATGCAGTCTTAGTCTTTTTCAATGTAGCCAGAGTAGTTACTCCAGCCTTGTCTCCAGAGACTACAACTTTCCAATCTCCAGTCGCAGGAAGATTTACTTTCTGAGTACTTGAGTTCGGGTTAGAGATAACAACAATCGTTGCCCACTTGTCCTTCACAGCCTTACCGTTCAATGAGAACGCAAGAACGTTGTTAGGAGCAGATAGGAACTTCAAGTTAGCTTTAATGCTCGCAGGAGTGTTCAATCTGAATGCAGGGTGAGCCTTACGCATTGCAATTAAGCCCTTGTTGTAGTCAACAGTTACCTTCTGGCTGAGTCTCTCAGTCCACTTCAGGCTGTTCACGGCATCAGATGAAATGTAACTGTTGTGATCACCATTCTTGGTTCTTAAGAACTCTTGACCTGCTTGAATAAACGCAGTTCCCTGAGAAGCAAACAAGATTGAAGATATTTGTCTTGACTGCTTGGCTACAGCTGCTCTAGATCTCTGGTTGTTTACTGCCCAGAGCTTGTCGAACAGAGTCATGTTGTCATGAGCCTCTGCGTAGTTAACTGACTGACCTGCATCTAGTGTCAACCAAGGAACCGTTAGGACGTTTGAAGGAGTGTGTCCGATGATTCCAGACTTCACGGCTGTTAGTGTTCCACCAGGGTTTCCGTTGACGTAACCACCATCAGATAGACCATCAGGGCTACCCTTCACAGCGTTTCTGATTCCATCATTGAAAGCACCAATGCCAGGCATGTTTACAAGCTGAGTCTGGTTACCCTGCGGCTGTCCACTGTCCCCACCCATGCTCCAAGCTTCACCAATGATTGTCGCTTTAGGTTCGATAGCTTTAACTGCATCGCGCACCTGGTTCATTGTGACTACATCCCATAGACCCATCTGGTCGATTCTGTAGCCATCAAGCTTGTATTCCTTAGTCCAGAATTTCATTGAGTCAACAATGAACTTACGAACCATTGGACGTTCAGTTGCGGTGTCGTTTCCACAGCCAGAACGGTTGGTTAGGTTTCCGTTGGCATCTTTTCTGAACCAGTAACCCGGAACAATTAAACTCTGGCTAAATTCTGTTGCACTTGCCACGTGTCCATAAACAACGTCCATGGTTACACGCAAGCCATTCTTGTGCATCGCCTGAATAGCGGTCTTTAACTCCTTGATTCTCGCGACTGGGTTTGTCGGGTCGCTTGAATACTGTCCCTCAGGGGTATTGAAGTGTTCAGGATCATAACCCCAGTTGTAACTTGGGTTCAGCTCATCGCCACCTGACGCGTAATCATACATTGGAAGAAGCTGTACGTGTGTGACACCGAGTTCCTTCATGTAGCTTAGGCCAGTAGAACCGGAAACCTTACCTACCTTGACGCTTGTGCCTAACTGAGCGAGACCCATAAACTTGCCTCTATATGCTTCCTTAACACCGCTGCTCGGTTCAATGCTTGCGTCTCGAACGTGAAGCTCATACATGATTGAGTCAGCCGCCTTTCCAGAGAATGCAGGCTTGGCCTGAGTCAAGAAACCTGTTGGGTTTGTCTTTGCAAGATCGATAACCACACCACGAACACCGTTCGCCGTAACTGAGCGCGCGTATGGGTCCACTGCTTCTTCAGTGTTACCACCAACAGTGACTCGGTACATGTAAACCTGCAAGTGACGGTCACCGCTAAGCGATGCTGTCCAGGTTCCCTTTTCAGCCTTCACCATAGGTGTCACTGTCGCAGTGTTAGAAGCAGCTGAGGCGCTTGCATAGGTCAGTAGAGAAACTTCGCTTGCAGTTGGTGCCCAAACTCTAAAGTCAGTCTTGGCAGCTGTGTAGGTAGCACCAAGATCATCGCCTGTATAGGTGAAGTTATTAACGAATGCTGCGCTTGTGAAGATAGCTGCTGGGTTAATCAACTTGCTACCAAAAGATCGATTTGGGTCTGCATCAGTGTGAGTCAAAGTTAGGTTTGAACCCAATGGAATGTCAGTTTCAGTGGTAATGAGCCACTGCTTGTTGCTTGCGGTAGTCCCGTTATTGAGATCTTTGATTTTCTCAGTTGAAGCGATAACTGGAGCCCCGTTGCCTGTGATTGAGAATCCAGGCCCTGCGGTTCCATTTGCCTTGCTTAGAGTCACCTTAATGGTGCGGAAAGTCTCGATGGAAGCTGTCCAGATTTCTGAAGGAAGAATGAACGAAGAATTGTTGTAGATGTAGCCATCGCCTTGCTGGATCCAGATCTCAGCAGACTTGTTCGCGTCAAGATTCACGGTGCGGTCAAGATCAACGTCTTTAGTCCAACCACTCTTTAGACGAGGGATCAAACCAAGCTGGGTAACATTTGGTGTGATTGGGACAAGCGCTGTCACAACAGCGTAGCCCTTGGCATCAAGTTGTGACGAACTGAACGGTGTTACCTTTGAATCAGGCAGACCAGCATCGGCCTTCATCGCCCATAGCCAAAGACCCCAGTCACCATAGTTGGTTGGGTTGCTAGTTCTTTTGTAATGAACAGTAAGAGTCGCACACTGTGCAGTGGCACATGTATCAGCAGCGATGGCTGAGTTAGTAGCGATTGGAGCTACAGGAGCAATCAAGGCGAATGCCAGAATGGCAGGAAGTAAACGCTTTCGGATTGATTTCTTGAACATCATCAAGTGGGTGCCCTTTCTATAGACGTACCAATACTATTTTGAATTGCTTACATGGAATCGTAGGACTCGTGCGTCGTTATGTAATCGTTTCCATTTTCAAACAAAATTAACAGAAATCTGGGCCCCACTTTTGTAGGGCCCAGATTTTACTGCTGTGGATCTAATTAGCTAGCAGGTGAAACTGTCACCTTTGCAGCAGGTGTTGGGCCTAGAAGGGCTGTTCCAACGCCTGTTGCAGATGCCTGTACGAAGACTTCCCATGTCTGAGGGTCTTCACCAGCTGCAGGAGCAGTTACTGGCATTGCACAGCTTGAAGGCAGTGCCCATGCAGCACTGTCAACTACGGTAGCTAGAGCCTGGCTTGCGATTGTGCAAGTAAGAGTGGTTCCACCCTTCTTTGCGGTCACAACGATCTTGTTAGGGAACATACCCTTCATTGATGCGTGTGCCGGTGCTACTGGAGTTACAGTCAACTGACCGTTTGCGAAAGCAGCAGTTGCTCCCCAGCGACCAACGAAAGTTGGAACTGTGTAGTGAACTGCTGACTGGTTTGGCTGGCCCAGTGCTAGGTAGATTGAAGACTTGTCAGCTTTGATTCCGTTAGTGAAACCGTCTGAGTTCTTGAAGTCTCCTGACTGCTTAGCCCAGTCGTTTGTTGGAGTTGAGCGACGTAGAACCATACCAACGCTGCCTGCGTAAACAGTTGCAGTCTTGATGATCGCGTATGCACCGTACTTGTCTTCACCAACGAATGGGAAACCGGTTAGAGCTGCCCCAACCTTGCCCTTGTAAGGGTAAGTCTTAGTTGTTGTCTTTACGGTCTTCTTAACGGTCGTCCACTTTCCCTTGACCTTAACCTTGGTGCTTACAACCTTGCTTGTAGTAGTTGTTACAGAGTAGTCAACAAGCTTCTTAGGAGCAATGCTTGTGTTCCAGGTGTAAACGTTCCAACCCTGTGCCTGAGCATTCTTTAGGGTTGTGTTCATGTAAACCTTGTAATCCGAGGTCTTAGTTAGTGGGTATTCACGCTGACCAGTGTGTACGTTCCACCAGCTCTCTCCTGCAGGGAAGATGTTGTCTCCACCTAGAGGCTTGTCAGATGCTGGGATTGCTGGCTTAGCAGGAATCGCAGGAGTGGTCTCGTCTTCGTCCAAAGTAGCTGGGTTGTCTACAATTGCAGGTACTTCTGGAGCAGCCGCTTGGCCATCCCATGACTCAGTGGTTCTCATTACGTTGTTTAGGGCAGTCAAAGTCACAGGAAGTGTGAACTCTGCGTATGCTCCATAAGCGTCTTCACCAATGAAGTTTGGAGTCCAGTCCTGAGTTACAGTCTCACCTGAAACAGTCTTGGTAAGTGAACCAATTGTGTTGTCAGTTGGGCCAACTGCATCGTTACCGGTGTTCCAGTACCAAATGTTCCAGTTCTCAGCAACTTCCTTAGGGACGTTCAAGTGGATCTTGAACGATGTGCTTGGAAGAGCTGCCTGTGCTGGAGCTGCTGCTCCAACTAGACCCGCTAGACCTAGCGATACTGCTACCGCGGAGCTTACTGCCCGCTTGATTTGACGATTCATTTTTCAATGCCTCCGGTTAGTTTTCGTTTCTCCGCCGCCAATGGAGCAGATTAACTAAAAAATAACACCAAGTGAACGTTTACAACTGTATTTTTGCTCCAAAAACGGTCGCATTATGATAACGATTACATACACACCGTTATTGCACTCTTGGGGGTACCAGTCCTCTGTTCGCAAGAAACATTCCCAAAATCCCGTCTCTTCAGGGATAATTGCGTCCTATTTATACTTCAGAAGCCCTAGTGAGCTTCATCTCAGTCCAGGTCATTGGTCAAACGACCTAAAAAGTAAAAGGTTTACAGGGATGACGGTTTTGGGAAAATTGTGCAATCTGCTGGGAAAACCTGATCTTTTGGGGTCCTTTGGACCTCGTGGTGGGGAGTGCGGGACTTGAACCCGCGACCGACGGATTATGAGTCCGCTGCTCTAACCGGCTGAGCTAACTCCCCCAACCACCACTAGTTTATTCGTCTGTGCGCTTTAGTTTGTTCTTGGCGTTGTCTACAGTCTTTTTGACGCCTTTTCTGACCTTTCGGTCAACCTTCTTAGCCTGTTTGACAACGTCCGCCCTAAGTTCATCAAGGCCATCCTTGATGTCATCCCCTAGCTCTGTAATTTTACCTAGGGCAACAAGGGCCTGCCTACGAACCCTGAGTTCTGCTCTTCTAACTGCCTCGCTGAGACGGCCAATTGGGTTGTTATAGTCCTCAAGGTTGTCATCGCTTTCTTGTCTTGCGTCCTGATCCCCTCTGTAGAGGCCTTCGAAGATAGCCAGAGTCTTCTTGATATCGTGAGACTGAATAAGGTGAATTGAGTTCTCCGAAAGGCGATTTAGCTCTTCCTGGTCAGCTGTAGCAACTTTGAGAAGGCACTCTGTGAACTGATCAACATCATCAGGTTCAAACAGGTAGCCATTGTCGCCATCGTGGACCAAGTGAGGCAAAGCCATAGCGTTTGCGGCAATGACCGGGCGTCCAGATGCCATAGCCTCCATAGTCGCAATTGACTGAAGTTCGGCAATAGATGGCATAGCAAACACTGTTGCTCTCTCGTAAGCCAACGGCAGTTCTTCTTCCGAAATGTGTCCGAGGAACTTAACTCTTGAGGCGATACCTAAATCCACAGCCAATTCAGTCAGGTACTTACGTTGATTACCATCACCGGCGATTTCGACGTAGACGTCAATGTCTTTCGGGAGCTTGGCAACGGCATTCAGCAGATTGTGAATGTGCTTCTCCCAGTCCAGTCGACCTAGGAACAAGATTCTGAATGGCTTGTTAGTTGTAGGCGTTGTATTGGTGAAGTTAGTTGCGTCAATTCCACAAGAAATAGCAAGAACATTGCTCATACCCGCAGCCTTCTCCAACAGTTCTGCTGCTCTTCTGGTTGGAGTTGTTACGTGGTCAAAGTTAGCTAGAACCTTTCCAGCATCTTTCCAAAGTTTCGACTTGAACTTGTTTTCTAGGAACTTCGGTAGCGGAAGGTAGCGTAGAAGGTTCTCAGGCATGATGTGGTTAGTTGCTACCAAACGGATGTTTCTTTGAAGTCCACTCCTCATACAAATACGTCCAAGAATCAAGTGCGACTGAGAGTGGATAGCGTCTGGCTCAAAGCCATCCAAGATTAGATCCACTTTCTTTCTTAAAGTGAAGGGGTTCACGTACCTAAGTGTTTTGTGGAACGGAACTTTGTAGCTTCGAATGCGGTGCACAGTCATCGGAACAGAGTCAATAATCTCTGTTGATGTACCCCAAGTTTTGTTGAATGAAGGCGCAATGACGTGAACGTCATTTCCGTTTCTAACTAGTCCACCTGCTAAGCGCTCGGTGAATCTAGCTGCACCATTAATGTCTGGTGGGAATGTGTCAGAGGTGATTAGGACCCTAAGTGGATGTCCTGGGTGTCTGGTTGATTGAGCCAAGGCTTAACCTGTCTGTGTAATTGAACTTATGACCTAGAGGTCTATAACAAGTTTACCCCAGAGCCTTGTTCGACTCCTTGATTATCTCAGGATGGACCTTGGAGAGTAAAAACACGCCCACAACGCTCATAGCCCCAGAGGCTACGAAGCCCACAATTACTGGCCAAGGAGCGCTCATAGCCTCGTTCAGGAGCACAATACCGATGCTTACGGCAACCAATGGATCAATGACAGTGAGTCCTGCAATCACGAGATCGGGTGGACCAGATGCATATGCATTTTGTACAAACCAAGCCCCAAGAAGTCCAGCTGCCAACATACACAAGAGCGCTAGAAGAGTTAGTCCATCGGTGACTAGTTCGGCTTGAAAACTAATAATCCTGTTATAGCCATCTTGCTGGAACAATCTCTTGATGACTACCTTGGTCAATGTCGCGACGAAACCGAATAAAGCTCCTGCTCCAAGAATGAAGGTAATCGGCTTAAACTTTGAAGCTCCCCTTGCAAAGATGTAACCAAATGTGACAATCAGCAGAATTGCCATTATCAGAATCAGAAGTAGAGCGTTGTTGTCGATTGGCGGCTCTTTCGCAAAGCTAGCTGCCATAACAACGAAAGCTCCAAGACCAGATGTGCAGAGCACAATTGCCAAGACTGATGCTTTGTTGAGTTTGGTTTTTGTTATGCGTGCATTTAGCAACGAGGTTATTACAAGCGCAATTGCTCCAATTGGTTGAACCAAGATCAAAGGAGCGAGAAGCAAAGCCGTGAATTGAAGAGCAAGTGCGACTATGGTCAGCACCAAACCAGTTAGCCATTGAGGCCGTCTAAATAGTGAAATGAGTTGATTTAGTTTAAGGTGTGATCTTCCAGAAAGGGCAGCTTTCTTTTGATCACCAACAGCACCATTCTGCAATTGAGTGCCGACAGCTAGCATCACTGCTGACATCAGCGCTAGCCCAATAGCTAAAATTCTCAACTGGTCCCCGACTCCTCTTTGCCTACTCCCCTAGCCTACCCAACCATTGACTGGAACTACTTAGGGTAAATTTGAGGAATGACCATAAGACCCATCTGCATCACAGGAAACCCAGTCCTACACACGAGAGCGCAAGAAGTTACTATCTTTGACGATGACCTTAGACAACTGGTTCAGGACATGTACGAAACCATGGATGCAGCTCCTGGCGTTGGACTTGCTGCTCCTCAAATAGGAGTAAATCTTCGTATTTTCGTCTACGACTGGGATGCAGAAGATGGCGCAGAACAAAGAGGCGTAGTCATCAACCCGACCCTTACAATCTCTGACATACCAAGTGATGAACCTGATTGGGATGAGGACTCTGAGGGCTGCCTTAGTGTGCCTGGCGAAAGATTTCCCCTAAAGAGAGCCAATAAAGCCACTCTGACCGGAATTGACCTAGACCAGAACCCAGTTCGGATAGAAGCTGAAGGCTGGTTCGCGAGAATTTTCCAACACGAGTTCGATCACCTAGAGGGCACTCTTTACGTGGACAGACTCAACGACGAATACAAAGTCGAAGCCCAAGAGATCATCAGAAAACGGGGTTGGGGTAAAGATGGTTTGACTTGGTTACCAGGAGAAGAGAAGTTAGAGGGCTAAAGCACCGAGTCGATACATTCTCAAGAGAAGTTGCGATCTAGTTTGAAGAACTAGAAGTCTTTGCACTTTAGAAAGCGTCGCATTAACTTTCACTTTGGATAAGCCTGAGTCAACGGCAATCTGAGAGACATCTTTCAGCTGGCAGAAAGACCTCACTACTTTCTCCTCTTTGGAATCCAAGGTGTCTAAGGCAACCGATGCGTTTTGAAAACCTTCTTGGCTAATCGTCAGCTCCCCAAGCTCCGGAAGCAATTCTCTAATAGCGAAGTCTGCGTTGACATCAGCACAGGCCAACACTTTGGAAATCAGAGATTCAATACCCTCGCTTACAAATACACAATCAACAGCGCCAGACTCAATAGCCGTAAGTCTCAACTGAGTGTCATCAAACTGCGATCCAACTAGTATTCGACCGATACTCTCTTGGTTGACAACTGCTAGTGCGTGGAGTGCTCTAATGAAATCAAAAGCAGATTGACTCCCTAGTCTTTGTTCAACTATCGCAACGTCGAAAGTTACTTCTAAGAACTGCTGCGGAAGCAAACCATGACCATCTGAATCGAAAACAATTTGGCACTTTGAATCCGTTTCTAGAACAGACCGCTTAGCAGCTCGCGAAGACTCGGATCCACCGAGTAGAGCTATACGAAGAGTTGCCAACTACTTACTTTCGACATAGTTAGCAATTGTTGGAAAAGCTGCGGAGACTGAGAAGCCAACTCCTGGAACACGAACGAAGTCCATGGTTCCTTGATATAGAGCAGCTCTTTCCTGCATGGCTGTGAGGCCTGCTCCAACTGGTCTTTCAACTAAAGCCTTCTTATCGTCTTCGACTGTGTAACCAGTGATGTCTTGCTCCTGGGTACGAAGAGTCTCTTCACCATTGTCTTTGATGACAATTTGCATGGCCTTACCCTGCCAAACGAAATCGATGTCAACCTCTGTTCCTAGAGGTGTGTGCTTTCTGATGTTGTCTAGAGATTCAAAAACAATGCGATAAAGAATTAGATCTGCACCGGAAACTAGCTTGAGAGGTTCACCTTGTTCTCTAAAAGTTATTCGGAAACCATATTCGCGAAACGAGACAAGTAAGGCATTGAGATCACGAAGACCAGGTAGTGCTAATGCTTTTTCTTTCTGAAGCCCAAGAAGATCGCTAAGTCTTCTAATTTCAGCGTATGACTTCTTGACACCTTCTAAAAGTGATTCAAGTAATCTTGGTGCGATAGTTGGATCAGTCTTAGCGGCATATATTCCTGCTTCGGTTGCGGCCATCGTTGAGCCAACCTGCTCAAGCAGAATGTCATTTACATCTCTAGCAATCCCAAATCTTCTATCTTGCTCTGCCAAAGCCAGCTGGCTAGAAACAATTTGATGAGTTAGGACAGCTTTGTCAAAATCAGTTCCAACGTGAGTAATGCGGGTATAAAGAAGTCTTCCGATAAACCAAGCATTCGCGTTCACTGCAATCAACGCAACGAACCCTGCTATCGCAAGAACGGCCTTTGCTTCGTCTGAAGGAAGCTCAAGACCATAGAAAGCTCCCTGCTCAGGAAGAGTGAAGATAAGCCAGAAGTATGTAATGGTTCCTAAGAGGATGTTTAGAGAAAAACCGATCCAACGAGCCCTTGTCGAAGCAAAGGCAGCGAGAATCAAAAGACTGATTGAAATTGAAATCTGAGAAATCTGGTTTTCGATGCCGAGAAGAATCGGGATGAAGATTCCAATCGAGAACAGCGCTATTGAGATGTATGGCTTGGCTCTC
>JBIIPK010000017.1:0-25932 GCA_044342685.1 Rhodoluna sp. | reverse complement strand
CGCCAGCGTTCATCCTGAGCCAGGATCAAACTCTCCGTAAAAGTTTTTTAGGACCAAAGCAAGCTTTGGCCCAAGTTTTACGAAACCCCCGGAAAATGGGGGCATCAATTTGATCTGACTAGTCAGATTGTCTGACAATCTGTCTAATCCAATTACTACTGAACATTCAAAAAGGCAAGCCTTATTGAAGCCAGGTTCTTGGCATCGACATTGTGCACGCTGTTGAGTTCTCAAGGATCGGATGCATCTGCGGATTCCGGTTAGGGGCCCACGCAGAGCAACTTCACTAACTTACCACTTTTTGAGCATAAGTCAAATAGACATACGCATTAAATCTAGAAAAATCTAGATACTCAAAGTGGAAGTTCAATCTGTCCCAAAGTCGCCAATTTACTGGGTTTTTTGGGAGCTGATTGGTTGCACTTGAGCCGAGATCCATAAAATAGATGTCTCAAACTGTGGGCAACAGGTAAAAGATTACGCCTGAATAACAATCAAGTCAAATCGTGGCTAAAGAATTTTGTTACTTTTGAATAAAGATTCCAGCCAAAGTCTTTTTTCCTCGGCGTAGCACAGCGTATTCCCCCATAAGTGCCTGATCCAAGGTGGCTTTTTCATCATCAATTCTGACGTTATTGAGGTAGACCCCACCCTCGGCAATAGCTCTGCGACCAGCACTCAGGCTGGCAACAAGGCCTGTCTCAACCAAAAGATCGGCTACCCCAGCACCTAATTGGGCTGTGGTGTTTGGAAGAGCGGAAAGTGCCGCCTTCAGAGTGCCCTTATCTAACTGGTCTAGCTCCCCCAGTCCAAATAGAGCCTGGGAAGCTGCAATTGCGGCATCGGTAGCTGCAACTGAGTGAACCAGGGAAGTTACTTCGTAGGCAAGCTTCTTTTGGGCAGCTCTTAGGTGCGGCTCTGAAGCAAGCTGGGCCTCAAGATCATCGATTTCGGCTTTACTCAAGAATGTAAAGACTTTTAGAAGATTGATGGTGTTTGAATCCTCAACGTTTAGCCAGAATTGGTAAAAAGCGTAAGGAGAAGTTAGATCTGTGTCTAACCAGATTGCATTTCCCTCGGATTTACCGAACTTCTTTCCTTCAGAATCAGTAATTAGAGGAGTTGCCAGAATAAAGGCACTCTTTCCCTCTACCTTGTGGATCAGGTCTGTTCCGCTGGTTAGATTTCCCCACTGGTCACTGCCACCAACCTGCAGAACACAGTTGTTTCTGCGGTAAAGTTCTAGGAAGTCCATGCCCTGGAGGATTTGATAAGAAAATTCTGTGAATGAAATACCCGCATCGGAGTTCAAACGAGCAGAAACGGCATCTTTGCTCAACATCTTGCCAACTCGGAAGTGCTTTCCAATGTCTCTAAGGAAATCAATTGAACTAAGAGGCTCTGTCCAATCAAGGTTGTTGACTAGCTTTGCTCCATTAGAGCCTTCAAAGGATAAGAATCGTTCGGCTTGGCTACCAATTTTCTCAACCCATTCGGCAACTGTCTCTTTGGTGTTCAAGGTTCGCTCAGCAGTTGGCTTAGGGTCTCCAATTAGACCTGTTGCCCCACCAATAAGAACGAGAGGGTTGTGACCTGCAAGTTGAAGTCTCCTCATGACCAGGAGCTGAACCAGGTTTCCTAGGTGCAGGCTTGGGGCGGTTGGATCAAAACCACAGTAGAAAGTAAGTGATGATGATTTCAGAGCACTTTGAAGTTCAGCTTCATCAGTTGAAATAGAAACTAGGCCGCGCCACTTCAGCTCTTCCCAAACATCGGAGAAGCCAGAGTCATTGCTCTGATTTGCAAGTGCATCGCTTGTGGCCATTAGTAAAACCTATCTGTTTTCGCTAGGCACCATTTTACGCAATGCACTGATCTGATCTAGGACTCTAGGCACTGCAGTTCCACCCGTGCCGCTTCTAGAACGAATAGAACCCGCGACATTCAACACTTCCCTAACTTCCGGAGTTAGGTGTTTGCTGATTTCTGCGAACTCAACGTCAGAGACTTCACTCAATTCCAGTTCATTACTTTCAGCAAATGCCACAAGCTTTCCTGTGATTTCATGTGCCTCTTTGAATGGAACTCTCTGCTTTACTAACCACTCTGCAACGTCTGTTGCCAGAGAGTAGCCAGCTGATGAGAGCTCTTCCATGCGAGCAGTGTTGAACTCCATGGTTGCAACCATTCCTGTGAAGGCGGGAAGAATCAACAGCAAACTATCGGCAATGTCAAAGACAGGTTCTTTGTCTTCTTGAAGATCTCTGTTGTATGAAAGTGGCAAAGCCTTAAGAGTAGATAACAAACCAGTTAGGTCACCGATGATACGACCGGCTTTACCTCTCGTTAGTTCTGCAACGTCTGGATTCTTTTTCTGCGGCATGATCGATGATCCAGTTGAGAATGCATCAGCAAGCTTCACGTAGTTGAACTCAGCACTAGCCCAAATGATTATTTCTTCGGCAAAGCGAGAAAGGTTAATCGAGATCAAGGTTCCAATAAATGCAAACTCAGCAACAACATCTCTAGAAGAAGTCGCATCCATCGAGTTAGCCATCGGTGCGGTAAGACCAAGTGCTTCAGAGACGATGTTTGGGTCAAGCTCTAAAGAAGTTCCTGCTAATGCCCCTGCTCCATATGGAGAGAATGATGCTCTCTCTCGCCACTGAGCCAAGCGCTCTAGGTCTCTAACTAGAGGCCATACGTGGGCTAGGAGGTGGTGGGATAGCAATACTGGCTGTGCGTGCTGGAAGTGTGTACGCCCAGGCATCGGTTCACTCAAGTGCTCCTGAGCCAAAGTTGTGAGCACATCAATCAACTGAAGAATCTCAGTTCTGATCAATGCAGCCTGATCAAGAAGGTAGATGCGAATCAGAGTCGCGATCTGGTCGTTTCTAGATCTTCCAGCTCTGACCTTGCCACCAAGTTCTGGTCCAACCATTTCAATTAGGCCACGCTCTAAGGCACTGTGGACATCCTCGTCGGTAACTTTAGCCACGAACATTCCTGAGGAAACTCGCTTATCTAGTTCAGCTAGAGCTTTATCTAGTTTCACTAGCTCTGCTTCAGCCAGGTAGCCCGCTGCTCGAAGAGCTAAAAGGTGTGCTCTGGTGCCCTTGATGTCGTAAGGAGCTAGTCGCCAATCAAAATGAATAGATCTGCTCAAAGCAGCAACAGCATCATTGGTAGTTCCAGAGAATCTACCGCCCCATAGTGAAGATGAATCAGACATGACTACTTCTTGTTCCTATTCGCATCTCTTCTTGCCGCAATCTTGCTAGGCAATGCCCATAGCTCAATGAAACCCTTCGCCAAAGACTGGTCAAAAGTATCGCCTGTGTCATAGGTTGCCAAGCTGAAGTCATACAAAGACTCATCAGATTTACGTCCAGTAACAACTGCTCGGCCACCTTGCATCTTCAGGCGAACATCTCCTGTCACATGCTCTTGGGTGTGATCAATGAAAACATCCAATGACCTCTTTAGCCCTGAGAACCACATTCCTTCATAAACAAGATCTGCCCAACGTGCTTCAACACCTCGCTTGAATCTGTTCACATCACGCTCGAGAGTTAGGTTTTCTAATTCTTCGTGAGCTGCAATCAATGCAATACCAGCAGGTGACTCATAGATTTCACGACTCTTGATGCCGACCAGTCTGTCTTCAACAATGTCAATGCGACCAACACCGTGAGCTCCAGCTAGATCATTCATCTTCTGAATCAAATCGATAGCTGAGTAGCGAACACCATCAATTGCAACAGGAATACCTGATTCAAAACTGATTGTTACTTCAGTGGCTTCTCTAAAAACATCTGGGTCTTGGGTGTATGAATAAAGATCTTCGATAGGAGCATTCCAAGGGTCTTCTAGGAAACCTGTTTCAACAGCTCTACCCCACACATTCTGGTCAACTGAGTAAGGAGACTTCTTGTTCTGAGCGATAGGAAGATTGTTCTTCTCAGCGAATTCGATTGCCTTATCTCTTGTTAGAGCAAGATCACGAATAGGAGCAATGGACTTCAACTCAGGAGCAATAGCTGCCACTGCCGCTTCAAAGCGAACCTGGTCGTTACCTTTACCTGTGCAACCGTGAGCCACGCTGTCAGCTCCCAGTTTTCTAGCAACGCTAGCTAGGTGCTTACCAATCAAAGGTCTGGATAAAGCCGATACCAATGGGTACCTCTTCTGATACAGAGCATTTGCCTTCAGAGCAGGCATTAGGTAGTCATCAGCAAATTCAGACTTAGCGTCAATAACAATGGCTTCAACAGCTCCACAGTCCAGAGCGCGCTGACGAATAGCGTCCATGTCCTCGCCACCCTGTCCAACATCTATAGCTAGAGCAACGACTTCTTTGCCAGTGGCCTCTTTCAGCCAGCCAATTCCAACGGAAGTATCCAAACCACCTGAATAGGCAAGCACTACGCGTTCTGACATCATTACTCCTTAAATGCTCTCGATGACAGTCGTCATCGGGATTAGTTTGATTTTACTTGGCACGTTGGTCTAGCCAAACCATTAGGGCTTTCTGTGCATGAAGACGGTTCTCCGCCTCATCCCAGATCACAGCTTGTTTTCCATCCAATACTTCAGCACTAATTTCGTACCCTCTGTAAGCAGGAAGACAGTGCAACACAATTGCATCTGCTTTGGCTGCCTTCAAAAGTTCAGAGTCAATGGTGAACCCAGCGAAGTCTTTGAGCTTCTGGGCCCTCTCTGCTTCCTGTCCCATAGATACCCAGGTATCGGTTGCCAAAACATCAGCATCAACAGCAGCTACTGCAGGGGCATGAGACACAGAAACAGAGCCGCCTGTGCCAACTGCAATCTCACTCGCTCTGGCAACTACTGCAACAGCTGGTGCATACTTCTCCGGGGTAACTGCAACAACATGCATTCCAGCCATAGCTCCAGCAATGAGATAAGAGTTAGCCATGTTGTTGCCGTCACCGATGTAGACAAGTTTCAAGCCAGCAAGTTTTCCTTTGTGCTCTTGAATAGTTAGAAGGTCTGCAAGCAACTGGCATGGGTGAAACTCATCACTCAACGCGTTAATGACTGGAACCTGAGAGTTCTGAGCCATCTCTTCTAAACCGGATTGTGCATAGGTCCGCCAAACAATCTGAGCTACCTGGCGATCTAATACTCTCGCTGTGTCAGCAACCGATTCCTTAGCACCCATCTGGCTGCCTTGAGCATCAATGATTAGCGGCACACCACCGAGGTCACTAATTCCAACCGCAAAGGAAACTCTGGTTCTAGTTGAGGTCTTATCGAAAATTACAGCCACCGTTTTTGGGCCTTCAAAGACCTTACGAGAGTAAGGCTTTGCTTTGAGTTCAAGAGCTAGCTGAAGTATCTCCGCCTGCTCTGCAGGAGAGATGTCGTCATCTCGCAAAAAGTGTCTAGTCATTATTTGATCTTCCTCTTCCTAAGGCAACACCAAGGTGCCAATTCCTGAAGGTGTGAAAACTTCGAGCAAAACACTGTGTGGAACTCGACCATCAATGATGTGAGCTCTTGAAACTCCTGCCCGAACAGCGTTCAAGCAAGCCTGCATCTTTGGAATCATTCCTGATTCAAGATCAGGCAGAATCTCTTCTAGCTCTGATGCTGTTAGTTCGCTAACAAGAGAGTCACGGTTAGGCCAATCGCTATACAAACCTGGAACATCAGTTAGTACTACTAGCTTTTCAGCGCCTAATGCAGCCGCTAAAGATGAAGAAGCTAAGTCGGCATTTACATTGACCAACTGGCCACTGCTATCTGGGGCAACAGTAGAGATAACGGGAATTAGATTGGCCTCAAGTGATTTGGCAATAACTGAAGCATTTACTTCAACTACTTCTCCTACCAGACCTAAGTCTGCTCTTGTGATTGATGCTGTGAACAAACCTTCTGTTTCACCATTGAAAACCGCTGCCTTAGCACCAGATATTTCAATCATGTTTGCCAACGGTGTGCTGATCTCATCCATCAGGACATCACGAATAACAGAGATAGCTTCAGATGAGGTAACTCTGAGGCCATCCACGAATTCACTCTTCAAACCAAGATCTGCTAAACGAGAAGTGATTTGTGGACCACCGCCGTGCACTACTACTGCTTTGATGCCAACCAAATTTAGGAATGCAACATCCTCCGCAAAAGCCTTCTGCAGCTGCTCATCGACCATGGCATTACCGCCAAACTTCAAGACAAATACTTTGCCCTGAAACTTTCTAATCCATGGAGCAGACTCAATTAGAGTCTTAGCTTTAATGCGAGCTAAATCCAGGTTGGTGGCATCTACTTTTAGCACTATGCCTCCCCCTCTGTAATTCCAGTTCCCTCAGAAAATCCAAGGGCAATGTTCATGCTCTGTATAGCTGCACCTGCGGTGCCTTTGACCAAATTATCTATCGCACTAACGACAACTACTCGACCCGATGCTTCATCTATGGCAATTCCGATTTGAACCTTATTTGTGAACTCAACATCAGCTGTGTTCGGGAATGTACCTGACGGCAAAATCTCTATGAAGCTCTCTGATCCATAAGCAGAAGTGAACGCATTTCTAATCGCAGCCTCATCTACACCGGGTAAGAGTTTTGCTGTGTTGACAGCCAAGATGCCCCTAAACATTGGAACTAAAACTGGAGTGAAGGTAAGCGAAACCTGACCCTTAGCTGACTTCTGTAGATTCTGTTGAACCTCCGGAATGTGGCGATGAATTCCACCAACTTGGTAAGCAAAGGCTGATGCCAACAATGGTTCTTGATTCACTTCTGCATTTCGCCCAGCTCCGCTTGTTCCAACAGAAAGTGTTGAGACCAAGTCGGTTGAATCAACTAACCCGTCTCGAAGTAGTGGTGCCAAAGCCAAGGTAATCGCGGTTGCGTTGCATCCAGGAACGGCAATTCTCATCTGACCTGAAAGTTTTTCTCTTTGTTTTGAGTTTCCTTCGATCAGTAATTCAGGCATGCCATAGGTCCAAGTGCCAGCGTGTGGGCTCTTGTAGAACTTCTCAAATTCTTCTTCTGACTCAAGTCTGAAATCTGCTCCACAATCTAGAACCAAAACATTTTCTTCTAGCCAAGTTGCTACTTCTGCTGACTTGGTGTGTGGAAGAGCAAGGAATACAACATCATGTCCCAAAAGATTCTCTTGATTGTTTTCAACAAAAACTAAGTCTGAATATTTGTCTAAATCAGGATTCAAAGAACCTAGGGTTTCTCCCACACTTGAGTTACCTGTGACAGTGACAAGTTCAATGTTTGGGTGATTAGCCAACAGTCTTGCCAGTTCGCCACCAACGTAGCCACTTGCTCCTGCTATCGCAGCCCTAAGTTTCATGAGTTCTCCTTAGAGAATCTTTAGGCTCTAATTGTTGCGCCGAATTTGGCATTAGCTGCTGAGACGGCATTGTCTCTAGCTTGGCTTGCCTCTAACTGGGTCAAGGTTCTATCGCTCGCTCTAAATCTCAGAGCGAAAGTGAGTGACTTCTTTCCCTCTTCAAGATTTGCTCCACGGTAGTCATCAACCAAAGTAATGTCTTCTAAGAGTTCTCCTGCTGCATGAGAAAGTACTTCCAAAACCTTTCCTGCAGGAATACCTTGATCAAGAACCAAAGATAAATCTTGTGTGGCTGCTGGATATGTTTCAACAGCACCTGCCTGAATTAGTTCAGGAGCGTTAGCAAAGAGAACCTCAAGGTTCATCTGCAATACGGCAACCTGTCTAGGTAGGTCATTAGCTAGGGCAAGCTCAGGATGTAATTCACCAGCGAACCCAACTGATACATCGGTTCCCTTGATCTTTAGCTCTGCTGTTCTACCTGGGTGGAAACCTTTAGGAGTGCTCTGCTCAAGATCAAGCTCAACCCCAACAGCGTGGGCAGCGATACGAGCTGCTTGAATAGCATCGGCAAAGCCTGCCTTGCTAGCCTTTCGTCCTACCTGATCAGCAATTCTGTTTCCAACGAATAGCGCACCTAGAGAAAGTGGTTGATGAGGAACGCTATTGTGAAGTGCCTCTAAGTCCTTGGCACTTGGCAATTGAGTTCCATTTGGAAGTGAAACAGCCTTGTTTGATTTGGCTGGATTGAAAACTAATCCAACTTCATAAATTGCCAAGTCAGTAAGTGTTCTAGAAACGTTTCTCTTTGCTGCGTCAATCAAACCAGGCAGAATGCTCAAACGCATTTCATTCACATCTTCTTGCATTGCATTAGCAAGAACTACTCTTGCTTCACCATCTTCAAAGAAGTAAGAGTTCTGTTCTGCTTTGAGGAACGGGTAAGTCAATACTTCAACGTGACCTGTTGCAGAGAGTTGATTCAAAACTGCTCTCCGCATCTTCTGCGACTTAGTTAGGCCCTTTCCTGGAGGAGCTACCGGTAGGCGGGAAGGAATTCGGTCATAACCTGTGATGCGAGCTACTTCTTCAACAAGGTCAGTCTTGTGTGAAATGTCTGGTCGCCAACTTGGCACAATAACTTCAAATCCACCATCAACTGTTGCAACAACACATCCGATTTCTTTCAGAGTGTTTGTGATTTCATCCGCAGTATATTCAACACCCGTTAGCTCTGAAGCGAAGGTGCCAGGTAAGAAAACAGTTGAAGGGTTTGCTGAGTTGTCCACAAAAGTTCCAAGTGAATCGGCCTTAGCTCCAGCCAATTCTTCTAGAAGTGCAATCGCTCTTGCTGCCGCAAATTCAGCAACCTTAGGGTCAACGCCTCTTTCAAATCTCTTTGACGCTTCACTTGGAAGCTTGTGTCGACGAGCAGATCGAGCAATTGAAACTCCATCGAAGTTTGCTGACTCAATCAATACTGAAGTTGTTGAACTGCTGACCTCGGTGCTTGCTCCACCCATAACACCTGCAATACCTATAGCTGCAGAGTTGTCAGCGATAACAAGATCTTCCGTGTGCAGTGAACGTTCTTGCCCATCAAGGGTCTTTAGGGTCTCCCCTGACTTCGCACGTCTAACAGTTATTGAGCCATTGAGTTTTGAAGCGTCATAAGCATGAAGTGGTTGACCCATTTCCAACATCACGTAGTTAGTGATGTCAACAACAATTGAGATAGATCTCATGCCAGCAAGCTTTAGTCGAGAAACCATCCAAGCCGGTGTTGCTGCAGTTGCGTTTACGTTGCTCGCGCTTCTAACTACAAACTTGCTTGAACCAACGTTGCCTCGAATAGGAGAATTGTCCTTGATTTCGACTTTGAAGCCTTCTCCGTGGACAGGCTTTACTGAATCAATAGGGTCGGTGAACTTAGCTCCAGTTGCGTGAGCAAACTCTCTAGCGATTCCTCTGATTGAAAAACAGTAGCCGCGATCTGGAGTTACGTTGACTTCAGCTGCTTCATCATCAAGCCCCAGAAGAGCTAGGGCATCAGTTCCTATCTCAGGATCAAGCCCAAGTGTTACGAGGCGAAGAATCCCCTCGTGGTCATCGCTAATACCTAGTTCACGAGCAGAGGCAATCATGCCATCGCTTGTGTGACCGTAGGTTGATCTAGCAGCAATCTTGAAATCCCCTGGCAGTACTGCTCCAGGCAAAGTAACAACTACTTTGTCATTGACTTCAAAGTTTCTAGCTCCACAAACAATTCCGCGAACATCTTCTCCACCATCGGCAACTTTCTTACCCGCAGGAGCAACTCTTACCTGGCACCAACGAATAGTTTTTCCATTGGATTGTTCTTCTTCAACAAACTCAAGAACCTGTCCAACAACAATTGGACCTACAAGGTCGTAACCGTGAGAACCTTCTTCTTCCAAACCGACTTTAACTAATTCAGCCATTACTGAATCAGCAGTTGAACCCTTTGGAAGTTCAACAAACTCACCTAGCCAAGACAGTGGAACGCGCATTAGAGCACCACCCCGAACTGCTTAGAGAATCGAACGTCAGCTTCAACCATGTCGTGCATATCTTTGACATCGTTTCTGAACATGAGAGTTCTTTCGATTCCCATACCAAATGCAAAACCTGAATAAACTTCTGGATCTATACCTGCTGCAAGTAGAACGTTTGGGTTCACCATTCCGCAGCCACCCCACTCAACCCAACGAGCACCACCTTTGGCTCCTGGATGCCAAACATCTAGTTCAGCAGATGGTTCAGTGAAAGGAAAGAATGATGGACGCAAACGAATCTTTGCATCTGGACCAAACATGATTCGAGCAAAGTGTTCCAAGGTTCCTTTGAGGTCGGCCATGGTTAGACCTTTATCAACAGCTAGTCCCTCAACCTGGTGGAACACTGGTGTGTGAGTTGCATCAAGTTCGTCTGTTCTAAATACTCTTCCAGGACATAGAACGTAAACAGGAAGATCTCTCTCAAGAAGAGATCTAACTTGAACTGGAGAAGTGTGGGTTCTCAAAACTAGATGTGCTTCGACAGGTTCAACAAAAAAGGTATCTTGCATCGCACGAGCTGGATGATCTGCATCAAAGTTCAAAGCATCAAAGTTGAACCATTCGCTCTCAACTTCAGGCCCCTCGGCAATTTCCCAACCCATACCGATGAAGACATCAGAAATTTCATCCTGCAGAAGTGAAAGAGGGTGTCTTGCTCCTAAAACCTGAGTCATTGGAGCAGCTGTAATGTCTACGCTTTCTTCAAGAAGCTTTGAATTCTGCTCTGCAGCATAGAAAACTGACTCAGCAGATGAGAAAGCAGCATTTAGTTCCGCTCTAGCTGCAGTGATGAGCTTTCCAGCATCTGCCTTCTTATCCACTGGCAGCTTGCCCATTAGAGAGCTCAACTTTGTGATGCCAGAGTTTTCACCAACAGCAGATGAGCGGATTGCCTTCAATGAGGCAAGGTCAGTAGCACCCTTAATGAGCTTCAGAGCGTCAGAAACAACAGCATCGACTGCTGATTTAGTGATTTCTGCGTTCTCTGACATTAGACCTCAAGTATATCCGCTGTTGTTTTTATAAGTGCTTAGCTACTTGCTGAGTTCTGCTGGAATGCTGAGGAGTAAAGGCAAACGCTTGCAGCTGTTGCCAGGTTCAATGACTCCGCTGCTCCATAAATAGGAACCGCAACTACTCGATCAGCTAGCTTCAAGATTTCAGGCTCAAAACCCCAAGCTTCATTGCCAAACATCCAAGCAGTTGGGTTGTTCAATGAACCATCTAAAGCCAGTGCAGGAAGTGAATCCCCTGATGCGTCAGCGGCTAGGACTTGAATGCCAGCAGCCTTCAGAGCATCAACTGCTTCATTGATGTCAACATCAACCACGAATGGTAGATGGAACATAGAACCAGTTGTTGATCTGACAACTTTGGTGTTATAGATATCGACGCTTCCTGCGGTGAAGATAACCGCATCTGCTCCAGCAGCATCAGCTGCTCTAAGAACAGTTCCCGCATTACCTGGGTCTCTGATCTGAGAAAGAAGTGCCACGAGCTTTGGCTTAGTGGCAATTACATCTTCAAGAGAGACATCGAACTGGTGGCACACAGCAACTACACCCTGAGGTGTGTTGGTGTCGCTAAGTGCTGCCAGTACCTGTTCGCTCACAAGCTGAACTTCAATTCGAGATGCTTTAGCCTTAGCAAACATATCGGCATGACGTGCCAAAGCCTCCTCGGTAGCAAAAGCTTCGAGGATAAGTTTCGGTCTTTCGAGTGCCTCGCGGAAACCTTGTGGTCCCTCAAGCAGAAAGAGCCCGGTCTCACGACGGGCTTCTTTCTTTACTAGCTTGGCAACCCCACGAACCTTAGCGGCTTTGGGATCAATCAGCACTTGGGTTATTTAACCTTCGGAGCTGATGTGTCTTTAGGCAGTGCTGACTTAGCAGTAGCCACCAATGACGCGAATGCCTTTGGCTCGTTTACTGCTAGATCAGCCAAGATACGACGGTCAACTGCAACGCCTGCAAGGTTTAGACCCTGGATTAGACGGTTGTAGGTAAGACCATTCGCACGTGATGCAGCGTTGATTCTCTGAATCCATAGACGACGGAAGTTACCCTTCTTGTCGCGACGGTCGTTGTATGCATAGACCAAGGAGTGCAGAACCTGCTGCTTTGCCATACGGTATAGGCGTGAACGCTGACCGCGGTAACCCTTTGCACGCTCAAGTGCTGTACGACGCTTCTTCAACGCGTTTACTGCGTTTTTTACTCTTGCCATTAGTTTCTCCTAAATAAATTCTGAATGTGCTTGGACTAGTGGCCGAGCTGCTTCTTGATGGTCTTGAAATCAGCTGCGCTAACAACCTGATCCTGGTTTAGACGACGGGTGCGTCTTGATGACTTGTGCTCAAGGTTGTGACGCATGTTGATCTGCTGCTTCATCAACTTGCCGCTACCTGTGAAACGGAAGCGCTTCTTCGCTCCAGAATGGGTCTTCTGCTTTGGCATAACTTCTCTCCTGTTTTTCTAGTCTGCGGTTTCAGCCGCAGAATCCTTTGTTTCGGTCTCAGTGGTTGCAGGGACATCAGCTTTCGCCTTCTTGTCTGCAGCTCGCTTAGCATCTGCTTTCGCATCAGCCTTGTTACGTAAAGGAGCGATAACCATTACCAAGCTTCTGCCGTCTGCCGATGGACTCGACTCAACAACACCTGACTCGGTAACTTCTTCAGCTACTTTCTGCAACAACTTGACACCCATCTCCGGACGTGATTGCTCACGGCCACGGAAGACGACCATCACTTTGACCTTGTCGCCAGCCTTCAAGAAGCGTTCGATCTGACCTTTTTTAGTTCCATAGTCGTGATCATCGATTTTCAAACCAAATCGAACAGTCTTGATGACAGTGTTTGTCTGGTTCTTTCTCGCTTCACGAATCTTCTGGGCTGCTTCGTATTTGAACTTTCCGAAATCCATAAGCTTACAAACCGGTGGTGCTGAGGTTGGTGAAACTTCTACCAAATCGAGGTCCACTTCCTGCGCCATACGCAGTGCTTCTTCGATTTTGATGATGCCAAGTTGCTCTCCGTTAGGGCCAACTAGGCGTACTTCTGGTACACGGATTCGTTCGTTGATACGCGGGTCGCTGATCTGCTGCTCCTTTTGACGTGACTTATTGGCCACGTAGGGACAAGAATCTTCTTGCCAACGCGCAGAACTGAAAAGTTCAAAGCTTACCCGGCAACCTAATAAGTCGGTGGACGCGGGTGGGAAATGAATCCACTTCTGACTGAAGACCAGAGATCTCCAGAGCCATGGGTTAGCCTAGCAGAGAACCCATCTGAAAGTGAAGCCCAGAATGTCAGAAGATTTTGAAACCCAAGCCATGCGCGAGCTTGAGGAAGTTCCAGCCGTTGAGGTTATCACCGCTACCGCTGTCCACCTCATGAGTGCTGCTGCCGTCCAGGTAGGACTAGCTGAAAATGGCTATAAAGGTGACTTGGATGAGGCTAGAAAGCTAATCAATTCATTAGCTGGCCTACTGACTGCAGCTGCTCCTGACCTAGGAGATCACCATGCCAGACCGCTTAGAGATGGGCTACGAAGCCTGCAATTAGCCTTCCGCGAGGCTTCTGTTATCAAGGATGAGCCAGGTAAGGGCCCTGGCGAGACGTTCACTGGCCCAGTTAGCTAGCCTGAAGGAATTTGACTCCAACAGAGTCAACTAACTCAACAAACCGTTCTGACTGAGAGAGTTGAGCAAAGAACCCTTCTTCAAGAGCTTTTAGCTCAGTTTCAGTCAATCCTGGCTCTAGATATAAAACAACAACAAGCTCTTGACCCAGTAGTTTGCAGGTTGGGTCACCCTCAATTAAGGTAAAGCTCTCAACCTGACCCATTTCGCTGAGAATGCTGTTCACAAACTCAACAATCTCTGGATTGTGAGCAGGATTTAGCCAAGGTAGATCTTGGGCAATGGCAGCAATGCCAGGTCGTCTAACCACAAACTCTGTTTCACTCATTGGATCTAGCACTAAACGAGTGTTTCCTTCGCTCGCAGCTGCAAGAGCTACTTTTCTGCCGTCATTAGGAACAGGCCTTGCTTCTGGATTCCAAAGATTCATGGCCGCAACTGAACTAAATACCGGAAGGGCTCTTTGACTATCCGGAGTCATGACTGTGACGATTGATAGATCTGCACTCTTATCAACTGTTTGACCGTGTGCACCTTCCCCACTTTCACCAAGATTGGCAATAAGAGGAATAAGCAATCTTGCCTGACCGATTGCCACTAAGACTTCTTCAGCTCCAACTTCGTTGGCAAGAAACTTTGACAAAGTGTCAATCAACTTTGGATCGGCTTCTCCGTTATCTCCGCTGTATGGATTGATGTCGAAACTTCTACCAGCCCATGGCACGCCAGCTGAGTCTGTAAATTTTGAACCGTGTGATTCAGACATTAGTCACCGGATACCTTCAGAGCCTGTTCTAGTGTGAACTTCCCTGCGTATAGTGCCTTACCTAAAATTGCACCTTCAAGACCAAATGGCACAAGCTCACGCAACTTCTCTAAATCTTGCAAAGAAGAAATTCCACCAGAAGCAATTACAGGTTTGTTAGTTCTCTGCATCACTTCTTTTAGCATTTCGATGTTTGGACCTAAAAGCATTCCATCTTTAGTCACATCGGTAACAACGTATCGTGGGCAACCTGCTTGCTCTAAACGCTCTAGAACTTCAAATAGATCCCCGCCATCTTCAGTCCAACCACGAGCTGCAAGTGTTGTTCCTCTTACATCCAAACCAACAGCAATCTTGTCGCCATACTTGGCAATTACTTCAGCAGTCCAATCTGGATTCTCAAGAGCTGCCGTGCCAAGATTTACTCTCTCGGCACCAGCTTCTAGAGCTGCTTCCAAAGAAGCGGTGTCTCTAATTCCGCCACTGAGTTCTATCTTCACGTCTTTACTGTTGGCTACAACTTCGCGAATGATTGCACGATTCTCACCTCGTGAGAAAGCAGCGTCTAGGTCAACGAGGTGAATCCATTCTGCTCCAGCATCAATGAACACCTGGGCTGCTTCAATTGGTGAACCATAATCTGTCTCACTTCCAGCAACGCCCTGGCTTAGCCTTACTGCTTTTCCATCTGCCACATCAACAGCAGGTAGAAGTATTAGTCGATTACTCAAAATGTTTTCCTCTATAGATTCTTTAGCCAGTTACTCAAAAGAGTTAGGCCTGCTTTGCCAGATTTCTCTGGATGAAATTGAGTTGCGGACAGTGGACCATTCTCTACTGCAGCAACAAACCTAGAACCATACTCTGCCCATGACACAGTTGGTTTTTCAAAAGCTGTTTCTTGTTCAAGTGCGAAACTGGCAGCTCCATAGGAATGTACAAAGTAAAACTGCTCTTGAGAAATTCCTTCAAATAGTTTTGATCCACTCGGTACTTCAACATCATTCCAACCGATATGAGGAAGCGTTGGTGCATCAAGCTTTGTAACTGATCCAGGCCACTGGCCCAGACCTTCAGTTTCAATATCGTGCTCTGTTCCAGTTTCAAACATCACCTGAAGCCCAACACAAATTCCGAATACCGCTTTGCCAGCCGACAATCTCTGATCAATAATGCTCGGAGCTCCAACTGCATTTAGCTGTTCCATTACAGTGGCAAAAGCTCCTACTCCAGGAATAACAAGACCATCAGCTGCTAACGCTTTTGCTCTATCCGAAGTGAGTTCAACAGTTGCACCAACTTCTTCAAAAGCACTAACTACCGAGTGGATATTGCCGCTATCGAAATCTAGAACTACGATTCTGGGACTGATCACAAAGTTCCCTTGGTTGAAGGAATTCCAACAGCCCTAGGGTCTCTCTCAACTGCTTTACGCAGAGCTCTTGCGAAAGCCTTGAACTCTGTTTCAGCAACGTGGTGCGGATCTCTACCATCCAATACGTTGATGTGAACTGTCATATCAGCGTTCAAACAAATTGCTTCAAATACGTGACGCACCATTGAACCGGTGAAGTGCCCGCCAATCAAGTGCATTTCAAAACCAGCAGGTTCACCTGTGTGAGAAAGGAATGGCCTACCAGATAGATCAACAACAGCTCTTACTAATGCTTCATCTAGTGGGACAGTTGCATCACCAAATCTTGAGATTGAATTCTTGTCGCCAAGAGCTTGCTTGATTGCCTGTCCCAAAACAATTGCGGTGTCTTCAACTGTGTGGTGAATATCAATGTCAGTGTCACCGCTTGAGACAACATTTAGATCAATCATTGAGTGCTTTGAGAAAGCAGTTAGCAGGTGGTCAAAGAATGGAACAGTTGTGGAAATACTTGATTTTCCAGTGCCATCTAAATCAAGACTTAGCTTGACTGTTGACTCGCTAGTCTTTCTTTCAATTGATGCGACTCTGTTCATGAATATTGCCTTTCAAATTTACGAATTGGTCTATTACTTGACTTCAATGGCAATTACCCTAAGTCTACTTGGCACCTAGAAGTTCAGTAAGTGCCTCAATGACAGCCGTGGTTTCTGATTCGGTTCCGGCTGTAATTCTGAGTGTGTTTGGAATGCCAATATCTCTAACCAGGATTCCTCGGTCTAGTAAGTCCTGCCAAGTCTTTGTTGGATTGGCTATACCGCCAACCAAAACAAAGTTGGCATCACTTCTGTAAGGGTCAAGTCCAAGATCCTGCATCGCTACATAAAAACGATCTCTTTGGTCCCTGATATCCGCAACTGTTGCAAGCATTTGTGTGCTGTGGGTCAGAGCAGCTTCAGCAGCAGCCTGGGTCAAGGCACTCAAGTGATATGGAAGTCGAACCAATCTCATCGCGTCACAAACAGCAGCATCCGCAGCTAGGTAACCAAGTCTTGCTCCTGCAAATGCAAAAGCCTTTGACATTGTTTTACTCACAACAAGTCGAGGTCTTCCCTCTAGCAATGACAACGCACTGTTTTCATTTAGAGAGAACTCGGAGTAGGCCTCGTCCACCACAAGAATTCCATCGGTAGCAGCGTAAGCTGCTTCGATTACTTCTAGCTCTACCGGAGTTCCAGTCGGATTGTTTGGTGAGCAGATAATTACGATGTCTGGTTTGTGTTCGGCAATTGCACGAGTAACAAGATCAACATCAATTTCATATCTCTCAAGTCGAGGAACCTCAACATACTGAGTGTCAGTCGATTGAGCAATCAGGGAGTACATGCTGTATGTCGGGCTAAAGCTAAGTGCCTTTCGCCCTGGTCCACCGAATGCCATAAACATCTGCTGCAGAATTTCATTTGAACCATTGGCTGCCCAAATGTTTTCAGCGGTCAGGTCATGTCCAACATAAGTTGCGAGAAGTTCTCTGAGAGCTGTGAACTCTCGATCCGGATATCTGTTTATGTCTCTAAGAGACACAGCAATTCTCTGGATGATGTCAACGAGAATATCTTCAGAAATCTCGTGAGTGTTTTCATTGACGTTTAGTGCAATAGGCACATGCAACTGAGGAGCTCCATACGGAGTGCGGCCGCGAAGGCTGTCTCTTATTGGAAGATCATTTAACTCAGTCATTGGTCAAGGTTACTAACCCCAACCAGCAATTTGCTAGTTGATTGGCAGAGCGAGACGCATTCCTGCATCAACTACTGAGTCACTCAAGTTGTTCAATGCCACTATGTCGGCAATAAAGTCTCTCGGGTCACGCTCAGGCGCGTACTGTTCAGCAATTCCCCACAAGCTATCGCCGCTCATGATGGTCACGTATTCAAATTCCACAACTTCGCTGGTGGAAGTTTCAGAATCGACGGCTTGGGCCGACTGAACTTGCTTTCCAAATCCAACGAGTAATGCTCCAGCAATGCCAAGGATCAAAGTCCAGCCCAGTATTGCTCTAGCAATAGCCACTGGTCGGGACACGTAGGTGGCTTGAGGGGCTGTTCGGGTTCGTGAGCTATGAGAGCTGGAAGGTCTAGTGGCCTGCTGGGCAGGACGGACTCTATTCATCGGGAACTCGATAATTTGAGCTGACATTTGGAACCTTTCTCCGAACATTTGTTCTAATACGAACAAGATTACGACTTATATTCGAAAAAAGTCAAGAATATTTGCCATTTTTCCGAAAATGTGTTTGATTTTTTGTTGCTTTTGAAATACATTGAAGGCAGTTGCCTTATTAGAGATTTAACTGGTAACCACCGACACGACCTAAAAAGGGCTACAAATAGGGCAGAAAGGCACCTCATGACACGCAAAAGCAGCGACTCTTTGACAGAGACTCAGAAGGCGATCCTGCAGGTTATCCTGCAAAGCAAGGCCAGATCAGGCATTGTTCCGTCTATGCGTGAGATTGCCGAGGGTGTAGGCCTGAGCTCTGTTGCCAGCGTTTCATACCAGCTCGACAACCTTGAGGAAAAGGGCTACATCAGACGCCAGGACAACCTCTCCCGCAATGTTGAAGTGCTGATTGCTCCTGAAGGCTGGGATGACGCAGACAGCATTGAAGCCGACAGCTCCATTCCTATGGCTGCAACAGCAATGGTGCCAATGGTTGGAAGCATTGCTGCTGGATACCCAATCACAGCTGCTCAGAATGTCGAAGAGATCTTCCCACTACCTAAGTCCCTGGTGGGCTCGGGTGAGTTATTCATGCTTAAGGTCAAGGGTCCTTCTATGGAGGAAGCTGCTATTTGCGATGGCGACTGGGTAGTTGTCCGTCAGCAGAAGAATGCAAACAACGGTGATATCGTTGCTGCTCTATTGGATGGCGAAGCAACCGTGAAGACTTTCCGAAACAGAGACGGCCAAGTCTGGTTGCTACCGCAGAACAGAAACTACGAACCAATTGATGGAACCCATGCAGAGATCATGGGAATTGTAGTTACGGTTCTTCGTAAGGTCTAAACCTGAAACTGCTCTAACTCGCTGGCGATGTCTGGCCTGACTAGTGCATCGATGTAAGTGCCAGTTTCCTGATACTCAATCTTGTTGATCTGTGAGTTCAGATGCATTCTCGAAACTAAGTCTCCCCTGTTGTATGGAATCAATACTCGAACTGCAACATTGGGTTTAGGAAGACGCTCAGCTATTGCAGCTTGTAATTCGTCAAAACCCTCGCCAGTTCTTGAAGACACAAAAACAGAATTAGGCTCAAGCCCCCTCAGGGCTAGCAAAGTGTCGTTATCGACAAGGTCCACTTTGTTGAAAACAATTAGTTCTGGAATGTCTCTGGCATCAACTTCGCCAATGACCTGTCTTACGGTTGCAATCTGAGCACCAGGGTCAACGTGGGATGCATCGACTATGTGAAGGATTAGATTGCTATCCGCAATCTCCTCCAAGGTAGATCTGAAGGCTTCAACTAATTGGTGAGGTAAGTTGCGAACAAAACCAACTGTGTCTGACAGTGTGTATTCACGACCGTCTGGAGTACGAGTTTGTCTTACTGTCGGATCTAGCGTTGCAAACAATGCATTCTGAACCAATACACCAGCTGATGTGAGCCTGTTCAACAAAGAGGATTTACCTGCGTTTGTGTAACCGGCAATAGCTACCGATGGAACCTCATACTTCTTTCTATTTGAACGCTTTGTTTCACGCGCAGGTTTCATTCCTGCAATCTGCTTACGCAGCTTTGCCATTCTTGTGTTGATTCTTCTTCGATCAAGCTCAATCTTCGTTTCACCTGGACCACGTGAACCAATACCTTCACCACCAGCAGCTCGACCACCAGCCTGACGAGACATCGACTCTCCCCAGCCTCTTAGACGAGGAAGCAAATACTCCAGCTGAGCAAGTTCTACCTGAGCCTTACCCTCACGACTCTTGGCATGCTGAGCAAAGATCTCAAGGATGATTGCTGTGCGGTCAATGACCTTAACTTTGACGACATCTTCAAGCGCTCTTCTCTGAGAGGGAGATAGTTCTGTATCTGCGATGACCGTATCAGCACCAATAGCTTTCACAAGATCATGAAGTTCTTGAGCCTTACCCTTACCTAGGAATGTGGCTGGATCAGGGTGGTAGCGACGTTGAAGCAATCCATCTAGAACCTCAGCTCCCGCTGTCTCAACTAGTGCAGCAAGCTCTCTGAGAGAGTTTTCGGCATCCTTGAGGGTGTTCTCACCCCAGATACCAATCAGGACAACTCTCTCCAGCTGCAGGTCTCGATACTCGACCTCAGTGATGTCCTGCATCTGGGTTGAAAGCCCCGGCACTCGAGCAAGGGCTGCTCTATCGAGGAGGTCTTGCTGATCTCCATCGAAGGCGTTTGATTGCTGGTCATCGCTTAGACCCAGGGCTTGAGCTCTCTGGTCTCTTCGAAGTATTCGATCAATTACAGAGTTAGTTTCGTCTGGGCTCGTTATACCCATTGGCTCGTCTGTGTTGTCAAAGTCTTTTGAAGTCATTTCGCATTTAAGACTACTCGTGTAGGAGTAGTGTGTTGTTCGTGTCCGACAATCATTACTTCGCATCCTCACCTGAGGGGCCGTTAGTCACACGCGAAATAACTGTGAACCTGAATGGAAACAAAACCCAAGTTCTAACCGCTGGAGGAATCTTCAGCCCAGAACACATCGATCAGGGAACCCAGGTTCTACTAACCCACATTGAAGCAGCTAACCCAACCGGTACTTTTCTAGACATAGGTTGTGGCTGGGGTCCAATTGCTTTAGCTCTCGCTCTTCATTCTCCAAAGGCCAAGATTTACGCAATCGATGTGAACGAGAGAAGTCTTCAACTAACGAAGATGAATGCTGAGAAACTAGGCATTACCAACATCGTTGTTTGCAAACCGGAAGATGTTCCCCAAGAGATTATGTTTGATGAAATTTGGTCTAACCCACCAATTCGTGTTGGTAAGAAAGTTCTACACGAAATACTAAATCTATGGATCAAAAAATTGGTTAAAGGCGGAACAGCTCGTTTGGTCGTTCAAAAAAATCTAGGTTCGGACAGTTTGCACAAATGGCTGATGGAAGAATTCAGTCCTGAATTTGAGAGCACCAGGATTGATTCATCAAAAACTTTCAGAGTGCTAAAAGTTTCAAAACTTTAGAGTTCAAGCACTCCATCAAAAGAAAGCTCTGCTGGGCCTGAGAGTCCAACATGTTCTCCCTCTTCAGTTGCAAACATTCTCACACCGAGTGTTCCACCTGGAACTTCAACAGTCCACTGGTTCGGAGCTTCAGGTCCAGCCCAAAGGCGTGTTGCTAATGCAGCTGCAACAATTCCAGTGCCGCAAGACAGAGTTTCTCCGACTCCCCTCTCGAACACTCTCATTGAAATCTTTCCCACACCATTTGTAACCATTGGATCTGCAGGAACAACAAACTCAATGTTTGCACCTTGCTCTGGTGCCGGCTCCAATGAAGGAGCAGCTGAAAGATCAAGAGAGCTCAATTCTTCCGAAGAAGCTAAAGCAACCACTAGGTGAGGGTTTCCAACATTGATTCCCTGACTAGGTCTAGGAACGTCTAACCCTCGAGCACTTACCAACACTTCTTGAGTGTCTGGCTTCCAACGACCCATGTCTACAGCAAACCCAGCCTTGTTCTTCTGGATATCTCTAACTCCAGCGCGAGTGCCAATATGAAGAACTTGGCTCTCTGGAAGATCTACTAAACCTTTTTCAGTTAGATAGCGAGCAAAGACTCGTACCCCGTTACCACACATCTCTGCCACTGAACCGTCTGCGTTTCGATAGTCCATGAACCAATAGGCAGATGGCTCTTCTTCAAGAGCAGCGGCACCTTCAGGGATGAGGTGTGAGGGAACTATGCGAATTAGACCATCTGCTCCAACACCGAAGTGTCTGTCACAAATCTTCGCTACCTGAGCAGGTGTGATATCTATTGAGCCATTCAGGTCAAGAATGAGTACGAAGTCATTGCCCGTACCCTGACCTTTAGTGAATTCAACTTTGCTCATGTGATTTAGCCTACTTTGCCTGGCAACTGGAGACTATAAGTAACAAGCTCCATAACTTCTTTGACTAGATCTTCAGATTGATAGTCAAACCAGTGAATTCGAGGATCTCTTCTAAACCAAGACATTTGCCGTCTGGCATATCTTTGCGTCAGCAAAATAGTTTCAGCGATCGCTTCCTCTTCTGTCAGGCGACCATCAATACTTGCAAGGGCTTGAGAATAACCAATTGCTTGGCTAGCTGTCTTGGAATCGCGGATGCCTTTGTCTTCAAGACCTTTGACTTCATCAACCAGACCTGCTGACCACATGTCTCTTACTCGCTGAGCTAAGCGCTCAACTAAGTGTTCTCTTGCTGAGTTCAAACCGATCTCAAGAACTGGAAGAAATGATTCGAACTGATCAGGAAGAGAGGCCGCAAAAGGCTCTCCCGTAATCATGACTATCTCTAAAGCTCTAACTATTCGACGTCCATTCTGAGGCTCGATTCGACTAGCCGCAGTTTCATCCAATAGCTCAAGTCTCTTATGCATGGCTTGAGGACCTAGATCAATTAGGTCTTGCTCTAGCTGAGCTCGAAGAGCTTCATCTCTGCCAGGGAATTCGAAAGTGTTAATGAGAGCAGCGATGTAGAGCATCGATCCACCAACGACAATTGGCAGAATTCCATTTTCAATGAGATTAGAAATTGCTTTGCGGGCTTCTACCTGATATCTAGCGGCTGTGTTCTCTTCAGAGATATCTAGCCAATCCAACATGTGATGCTCAATTCCATGTCTTTCAGAAAGTGGCACTTTTGCTGTCCCAATGTCCATGCCTCGATAGAACTGCATCGAGTCTGCATTCACAATTTCTGCTTTGATACCCGACTTGGCTAGCTCTAAAGCAATGTTGATTGCCAAACCACTTTTACCCGAACCTGTAGGGCCTACGATGCAGAGTAGCTCTGGCTTGATTGAAGTTGTCATTTTTACTGGTTGACTTTTACATCAACGCTTAGACCAATGGTTCCCTTTTTGGTGACCGTTGATGATGCTGGGACTGCACAGCTCTCGGCCTGGGCTCTGTCATAAGCATCGCCAGCAATAGTGCGTCTTACCTTTGGGCTGGTTCCAGCATCAGCAATCAGGAAGTATGGCTTCGCATCAACAACTGTTGCCCACACTAGATCTCCAGGTCTTGGAGCATCTTGGTCTAATGGCCAGTCAATGTGAACAAGGCGAGAGTCTCTAGCTCTGCCAGTTAGACGATGAGTCCTATCGTCTTTTCGTCCCTCATTGTTTCCAATCAAGACTTCTACTCGTTTACCAATTTGACGTTTGTTCTCGTCCCAAGCTATTTCATTCACAACTTCAAGTAATCTCTCGTAGCGCTCTTGAACAACTTCTTTGGGAACCTGACCTGGGAGGTCTGCAGCTGGTGTACCAGGTCTCTTGGAGTATTGGAAGGTGTAGGTGATAGCGAACCTTGATTCGCGAATAACGCGAAGTGTCTCTTGGAAATCCTCTTCCGTTTCAGAGGGGAAGCCAACGATTATATCTGTTGAGATTGCAGCATCTGGAATGAGCTCTCGAACTTTATCCAAGATACCTAAGTACTTTGAACTGCGATAACTTCGCTTCATGTCCTTGAGAATTTGATCACTACCGGATTGCAAAGGCATGTGTAGTTGAGGCATCACATTATGAGTCTCAGCCATAGCCAAAATTACATCCTCAGTGAATGCAGCAGGATGAGGGCTGGTGAATCTGACTCGTTCTAATCCTTCAATCTCACCGCACGCTCTGAGCAGTTTTGCAAAAGCACCTTTATCGCCAAACTCAACTCCGTAGGTGTTGACGTTCTGACCTAGAAGAGTTATTTCAATTACGCCTTCTGCAACCAATGCTTTGATTTCAGCAAGAATCTCACCTGGTCTACGATCTTTTTCTTTGCCTCGAAGAGCGGGTACGATGCAGAAAGTACAAGTGTTGTTGCAACCAACGCTGATGGAAACCCAGGCCGCATAAGTTGAGTCGCGCTTGGTTGGTAGATCACTAGGGAAAGTCTCTAAAGCATCAAGAATCTCAACCTGTGCTTCCTCGTTGTGTCTTGCTCTATCAAGTAAGGCTGGAAGAGACCCAATGTTGTGAGTTCCAAAGACAACATCAACCCAAGGAGCCTTCTTGACGATTACGTCTTTATCTTTCTGGGCCAGACACCCACCAACAGCGATCTGAAAGTCGGGGTTCTCTAACTTTCTTTCATAGAGCTGGCCTAGGTTGCCGTATAGCTTGTTATCCGCGTTCTCTCTAACCGCACAGGTATTGAAAACCAAAACATCGGCTAGTTCGCCTTCTACTGCCTGAACGTACCCAGCGTCCTCAAGAAGGCCCGATAGTCTCTCGCTATCGTGGACGTTCATCTGACAGCCAAAGGTCTTGACCTCATAACTGCGGGTTTTGGTATTCATCTCCCCAATTTTAGCCAAGCAATAGCTTTATCTAGGCACTTCCCCAGCTGCGTGACGAACTGCAGCCCAAACAACACTGCTGGTGTAGCCCTTACGCATCAAGTAGCTAGACAGCCTGCGAGTTCTCACCTCAGGCTCAAGTTTGAGTAATTGCCTGAACCTAGAATCAGCCAACTTCTTTGCCGCTTCAAGTTCTGACTCTGTATCAATTTCTGAAATGGCAGCATCAATGGCTTCCTGGGGGAAATTCTTGGCCCGCAGTTCTCTAGCGATGACTGACTTGGCTTTAGATTTGCGAGACACTGCAACTTCTGTGAAGTCTTTAGCCAAGGCAAGATCATCGATTAGACCAACTTCAATAAAGCGATCAATCATCTGATCAACTAGTTGAACTGGGAACTCTTTCTCCAAGAGAAGTGTTCGCAATTGCCCTGAAGACTTACTGCTTCTCTCGATGAGTTTCAATAGCGCCTGGCGCACATCTTCCTCAAGCGAATCAACTGACTTGAGCGAGTACTTAGGACCTCCTTCAGCAGGAGGCAAGTCCTTGAGGAAAGATTCGATGTCCAAGTTACTTGTTTACAGCTTTGAGTTCTGTAACTTCTTCAACTGGTAGATCTGCTACTGCACGAGGAACACCAATACCAAGCTTGGTCTTGATCTTCTGCTCGATTTCGTTAGCAACTTCAGGGTTGTCCAATAGGAAGTTTCTAGAGTTCTCTTTACCCTGACCAAGCTGTTCAGCTTCGTAGGTGTACCAAGAACCAGACTTCTTTAGAATCTCTTGCTCAACGCCAACATCTAGAAGGCTTCCTTCGCGAGAAATTCCAACACCGTAGATGATGTCGAATTCAGCCTGCTTGAAAGGAGGTGCCATCTTGTTCTTGACAACCTTGACGCGAGTTCTGTTACCGACAGCTTCTTGGCCGTCCTTTAGAGTTTCAATTCTGCGAACGTCTAGACGAACTGAAGCATAGAACTTAAGTGCCTTACCTCCAGCGGTTGTTTCAGGGGAACCAAAGAACACACCGATCTTCTCGCGAAGCTGGTTGATGAAGATTGCTGTTGTCTTTGTGTTGTTCAATACACCGGTTAGCTTACGAAGGGCTTGAGACATCAATCGAGCCTGAAGACCCATGTGTGAGTCGCCCATCTCGCCTTCAATTTCTGCTCTTGGAACAAGAGCTGCAACTGAGTCAATAACGATGATGTCGATAGAACCTGAGCGGATCAAAGTGTCAGCAATTTCTAGAGCTTGCTCACCAGTGTCTGGCTGGCTAACTAGAAGTGCGTCGATGTCTACACCAAGAGCTTTTGCGTACTCTGGGTCTAGAGCGTGCTCAGCGTCGATGAAGACAGCAACTCCACCAGCTTTCTGGCAGTTAGCAATTGCGTGAAGAGCAACTGTTGTCTTACCTGATGACTCAGGTCCATAAACTTCTACGATTCTTCCCTTAGGAAGTCCTCCAATTCCCAGGGCCACATCCAAAGCGATGGAACCGGTTGGGATTACTTCAATTGGAGCTCTCTCGTCAGAACCAAGGCGCATGACAGAGCCTTTTCCAAACTGTTTGTCTATCTGCGCTAGCGCAGTGTCTAGGGCTTTATCGCGATCTGATGCTGATGGCATTTTCTTTTCCTTTTCTGCCGCCTTGGCGACTGGTTTTATGCTGTCATGACACTACGAAGA
>JBIIPK010000038.1:0-2805 GCA_044342685.1 Rhodoluna sp. | reverse complement strand
CTCCATCTTTCAACGTAAGACCAGATCAGGGCTTCTATCACTGCTTCGGTTGTAGTGAAGGTGGGGATGTCTACAAATTCCTCCAAAAGATTGAAAACATAACCTTCTATGAGGCAGTTGAGAAGTGTGCTTCAAAGATTTCTTATGAGATTACATATGAAGCGGGCGGTAACCGCGATGAGGGTGTCAATAGAGCAAGACTTCTGGCAGCGAATGAGGCCGCGGCTAAGTTCTTCTCTGCTTGCCTAACAACACCGGAAGCTCAAACTGCTAGAGATTTTCTATTCCAAAGAAAGTTTGATCAGCAAGCTGCCGAGTATTTCGGAATTGGTTATGCACCTAAAGGTTGGAATAGCCTCGGGGAAGCTCTGAAGAAGGAAGGCTTCACCGAGGAAGAACTGGTGAAGGTTGATCTCTTGGTTGCCAAAGAGGGCAGAACCTATGACAAGTTCAGGGGAAGACTGGTCTGGCCGATTAGAGATGCAACTAACGCTGTTATTGGTTTTGGTGCTCGAAAGATTTACGAAGACGACCCGCTAGCTAAATACATCAACACAGGTGAGACTCCGGTCTATCACAAGTCCCAGGTGCTCTATGGTTTGAACCTTGCTAAGAAGGACATTGCTAAGAACCGCCAGGTAGTCGTTGTCGAGGGTTACACCGATGTGATGGCTTGCCATCTAGCAGGCATCACAACGGCAGTTGCTACCTGTGGAACAGCGTTTGGTGATGATCACATCAGAAAGATAAATCAGATCTTTGGAACTGGGGGAGAGTCAGCTGAAGTTATCTTCACATTTGACCCTGATGCAGCTGGTCAAAAGGCAGCTATGAGAGCTTTTGAGTCATCAGGCAAGTTCATTGCTTCAACTTATGTCGCTGTTGGTCCTGAGGGTCTAGACCCATGTGACCTACGCATTCAAAAAGGTGATGCTGCTGTTCAAGAGATGATTGCAAGCAAGAGCCCTATTTACGAATTTGCTTTGGATCAAAGGATTTCCGGTCATGATCTAAGTGCTTACCCTGGAAGGCTATCTGCGGCTACCGCTGCTGTAACAGTCCTAACTCGCATCTCTGATCTTGGAGCAAGAGAAGAGTATGTTCGATCACTGGCTGGAAAGGTTCAGCTTGGTAATGATGAAATCAATCGTCTGCTAAGCGCTGAACTTACCAAGCAAAGAGCGGCTGCTGTTGCTAACTCACGACGTGGAGAGAGTTCTTATCTTCCGCCAGAGCTCAATCCTGGTGATCCACCACCACCAGAAGATGGCCCAGAGTTTCCAATGCCTAACTTGCAAGACGCTAACACTCGTCTAGAGCAAGAAGTGTTGGCAGTTCTGCTACAAGTGCCAACTGCTTGGTCTCCAGAAGCTGCGCTGCAGATCTGTGAGAGCATGTTTGGTACTCCAGCCTACGTGGTAATCGCTCAAGCTGCAGCTCAGTCGATTAGTTCAATTCACCAGCCAGACTGGTTCAACCAAATCGGTTCTAAGACTCCAGATGTCCTACATGGATTAGTAAGACAGTTGGGTAGCAAAGAATTGCCCGTGTCCACTCCTGATGAGATTCAGGCGTATGCAGTTGGTGTCATCGCAAGCGCTCAACGCAAGATGCTCACAAGACAAAGAGATTCGATGAGAGCAAACCTTGCACAGATCAATTCTGAAACTAGTTCGGAAGAACACACCCAGATGCAGCGCCAGTTGATGGCTATCGAAGCTCAGATTAGAGAACTGAGATGACCATCGATAAGTCACTAGTGACTATCGCTCCAAAAAGTTTTCCTGCTTACGAGAAAGCCGTTCAAGACAGCGGTTCAGTGCTTTCTCCAATGAGTGAGAACGTTGGTGCTCTCATTTGGACTGACTACTCGGATCCAAAAGGATTAGAACAACTTCTAAACGAGAATCCACAATTGGAGTTCGTTCAGTTACCTTTTGCTGGTGTAGATGCATTCCAAAACGTCCTTCACCTGCCTGTTCGATTTGCTTGCGCCAAAGGTGCATATCGTGAACCTGTAGCCGAACATGCTTTGATGTTGGCCATGGCTTTAGGAAGAGTGATTCCTGAACGTGTTAGAGCTAATAGTTGGGGTAGGAAATTTGCCAACTCTTTGTATGACGCAAACATCCTGATCGTTGGCGCTGGAGGAATCACAGAGGAACTGCTCAAACAACTTTCACCGTTCAGATGTGATGTCACAGTTGTTCGCAATAGGGCGGAAGCTTTTCCAGGAGCGACCAGAACAGTTCAATTGGCTGAACTTGATGCACATCTGCCAAATGCCGATTGGGTATTTCTAGCTTGTTCACTCACCGATAGCACTAGGGGTCTATTCGATTTGGAGAGATTCAAGAAGATGAAGCCCTCTGCTTACTTCGTGAATGTTGCTCGTGGGGCTGTTGTGGACACAATGGATCTTGTGACAGCTCTAAACGAAGGCATTATTGCTGGCGCAGGTGTTGATGTGACAGAGCCAGAGCCCCTGCCTGACGGACATCCTCTCTGGAGCGCTAAGAACGTCATAGTTACCCCACACACGGCAGATACCAACGCTCAGGTTCTAAGGCTGTTCTCCATCCGAATTGGCGAGAATCTAGACGCCTATAAGGGCTTAGGGGACTGGGTTGGCTTAGTAGATCCTAAACTTGGCTACTAATTGAGCTAGGGCAAGAAAAAGCTCGAAGTTTTTGGTAAAGTATGAAAGTTGCTTAGGCAGCATTCCTCGGTAGCTCAATTGGCAGAGCAATCGGCTGTTAACCGATAGGTTCTTGGTTCGAGTCCAAGCCGGGGAGCCATTACATG
>JBIIPK010000003.1:0-100478 GCA_044342685.1 Rhodoluna sp. | reverse complement strand
GACTATCACCAACGATGGTGTTTCGATTGCTAAAGAAATTGAACTGGAAGATCCATTCGAAAGAATTGGTGCGGAACTAGTTAAAGAAGTAGCTAAGAAAACTGATGATGTTGCAGGAGATGGAACTACCACTGCAACAGTTCTAGCCCAGGCACTTGTTCGCGAAGGACTTCGCAACGTAGCAGCTGGTGCAGACCCAATCAGCTTGAAGCGTGGAATTGAAAAAGCTGTTGAAGCAGTTATCGCTCAGTTGTTTATTCAGGCAAAGCCTGTTTCAAGCAAAGAGCAGATTGCAGCAACCGCATCTATCTCTGCTGGTGACACCGTTATCGGTGAAATCATCGCTGATGCTATCGACAAGGTCGGTAACGAAGGTGTTGTAACAGTTGAAGAAGGAAACACATTCGGTATTCAGCTAGAACTAACCGACGGTATGCGTTTCGACAAGGGTTACATCTCAGGTCTATTCGTAACTGACCCAGAGCGTCAGGAAGCAGTTCTTGAAGACGCGCTAGTTCTTATTGCTAACAGCAAGATCTCTCAGGTTCCTGAGATTGTTCCTATCGTTGAGAAGGTAATGCAGTCAGGTAAGACTCTTCTGATCATTGCTGAAGACGTTGAAGGCCAGGCTCTTGCGACTCTAGTTTTGAACAAGATGCGTGGAACCTTCAAGTCTGTTGCTGTTAAGGCTCCTGGCTTTGGTGACCGTCGTAAGGCAATGTTGCAAGACATCGCTATCTTGACTGGTGCAACCGTTATCACAGAAGAACTAGGTCTAAAGCTTGAGAACGCAACTCTAGACATGCTAGGTACTGCTCGCAAGATTGTTATCACCAAGGACGAAACAACAATCGTCGATGGTGCTGGCAACAAGGAGCAGATTGCAGGACGTGTTGAGCAGATCCGTCGCGAAATCACAAACACAGACAGTGACTACGACCGCGAGAAGCTACAGGAGCGTCTAGCCAAGCTAGCCGGTGGTGTTGCTGTTATTCGTGCCGGTGCTGCTACTGAAGTTGAACTAAAGGAGCGTAAGCACCGCATCGAAGATGCTGTTCGTAACGCTAAGGCTGCTGTTGAAGAAGGAATCGTTGCTGGTGGTGGAGTTGCACTTATCCAAGCTGGTAAAGCTGCATTCGAGACTCTAAAGCTTGTTGGCGATGAGGCAACAGGAGCGAACATTGTTCGCGTTGCAATCTCAGCTCCTCTAAAGCAGATCGCAATCAACGCAGGCCTAGAGCCTGGTGTTGTTGCTGAGAAGGTAGCCAACCTACCTTCAGGACACGGCCTAAACGCCGCAACTGGAGAATACGTTGACATGCTTGCTGAAGGCATCAATGACCCTGTGAAGGTGACACGCTCTGCTCTGCAGAACGCTGCATCTATCGCTGGTCTATTCCTAACCACTGAGGCTGTCGTTGCTGACAAGCCAGAGCCTGCAGGGTCTGCTATGCCTCAGGGTGGCGGAATGGATTACTAGAACTTAGCCAGAATCGCTCCGGCTAAAAGGGGTGGAACTTGTTTCTCAAGTTCCACCCCTTAACCTTTAACCTCTTTAGCCGAGGAAAAGGCGCTGGTTAGCTAGTTCGATTTCACTGTATTGGTTTGCTGCCAAGCGTAGAGCTTGACCAAGTTCACCTAACTGTGCATCAACAGTTGTTGCTGTTACTTTCCAACGAGTGACTAGTTCCTGGAAGCTGCTTGCTGCCGATCCACGCCAAACATCCTGCAAGCCGATTAGTTGAACGTGTAGTCCATCTACTTCTGCTTGTAGTTTTGCAATGGTCGCCTGAATGGTGCTGTTAGCAGCTAATACGTGTTCGCTGTCTACTTGAATTTGTGCCATGTGTTTACCTCCTTCGGTAAACATGTTCACAGCAAACGAGACTAAATAGTGAAGTAGTTTCTAAATTGTGTGTAACTCTGATGAGTTGGGGATAACTATTTAGGCAAAGTGATCTTGAAGGTAGCTCCGCCACCTTTAGTCTCTTCAGCAACAAGGGTTCCCATATGTGCCTGAATAATACTCTTAGCAATTGCTAGTCCAAGACCAGAACCACCGGTGTCTCTGTTTCGTGAGTTATCACTTCTATAGAAACGTTCAAAGACTTTAGTTCTCAATTGCTTTGGAATACCTTCACCGTGGTCAATGACCTTGATGACTGTCTTCTCGTCTTGGTTACCAAGAGCCACTTCTATATCTTTATCTCCAGCAAAGTTGCAAGCGTTAGCTAGAAGGTTAGTTAGGACTTGAATGAGTCCTGGCTGATCAAAGGCAACTTCAACTGAATCGTTTAGTGGTTCGCCCTTAAGGTTGGTGAGAGAGATCTTGGTCTTTGGGAAACCTGCAGACACGTTTCTGATTACCTCGGTTGCAACGACCCTAAGGTCACCTCTAGAAATCTGTAGTTTCGCATCTTCATCTAGACGAGCCAGAGCCAATAGTGATTCAACAAGAGAAGACATTCTGATTGCTTCACTTTCAATGCGAGACATAGCATCATCGATCTGAGCCTTGGACTTGAAAGCACCTTTTCTATAGAGCTCCGCATATCCTCTTAGAGTTACTAGCGGAGTTCTAAGCTCATGGCTTGCATCCGATACGAATTGACGCATTCGAACAACAGTCTTGTTTCGAGACTGGATGGAATCTTCAATAGACCCAAGCATCTCATTTAGGGAGTTGTTCAAACGGGCTATTTCTGTCTTACCTTCAACATTAGGAAGACGTCTATCAAACTTTCCTTGTCTCACAGCGTCAGCTGCTGCTGAAACTTCTCTAAGTGGCCTAAGGGCTGAGGAAATGGTTAGCCACAATGCGAAACCGCTAATGAGCAATAGAACACCACTGAAGCCAAAGGCAATGGAGCGGTACTGGTTGATAATGCCTTGGCTTTGCTCCATTGGAATACCCACCACAACAGATCCGGCAAGAGACTCTTGAGCAATAGCAACAAAGCGCCATTCCTCAGGTTCTTTGTTCTGACCTGGATCACCGATGGTGATATCAGCCGAGAAAGGTAGACCTTGGGTAGCCTCAACTGCTAGAACGTTGAATTCAGAAAGATTTGGAACATCACCCTCGCGGATAGGTGAACCCACCATACCGATATAGATACGACCTTGAGGGTCTAGAAAAGCAATGTAATAATCTCCAGGCAGCGGAGGTACTGTTACCTCTCCAGCATTAATTCTTTCGTTGACAGTCAGAGGATCTTCATTAGCAAGCTTTAGAGCTGCTTGAGTAATCTGTCTATCGGTGTTCTGCTGAAGATAGGTTCTGAGAACAGCAACTGTACCAAACAAGCTCACACCCAAAAGAACAGCAACAATGCTTACCGACAATGCGGTAAGTCTTGTTCGAAGAGAGATGCGACCCCATAGCTTACTTAGCAAGTTAGGTTCTGGGGCTGATCTAGGCATTTACTCTTCGTTCTTGAATGTGCGGAACATGTAACCAACACCACGTTTTGTGTGGATAAGTTGATTCTTGCTTAGAGGATCGATTTTCTTGCGTAAGTAAGAGATGTAACTTTCAACAATTCCTTGCTCACCATTGAAGTCATATTCCCAAACATGGTCCAGAATCTGGTCCTTACTCATAACTCGGTTGGCATTACCCATTAGGAATCTCAATAGTTTGTATTCGGTAGGGGATAGGTCAATCTCAGAACCATTGACAAATACCTCGTGGGCGTCCTGGTTGATTCTGATCTCGCCAACTTCGAAGATGCTCTCTTCAACATCCTGCTTTCGAGTTCTTCTGAGGATGGCATTAATTCTTGCAATAACCTCATCGATGCTAAATGGCTTAGTCATGTAGTCATCGCCACCAACGGTTAGGCCAGTGACTTTGTCACCACGGTCATCCCTAGCGCTAAGGAAGAGCACCGGTAGGTCTAGGTTCATTGAGCGCAGTTTCTTTGTAACGCTGAAGCCCGACTGATCTGGCAGCATCACATCAAGCACCATGATGTCTGGCTTAGCTTTCTCAGCTACGGCAACGGCTTCGGTTCCAGTACCAACTGAATAGACACTGAAGCCAGCAAATTTCAAACCGGCTTCAAGTAGGTCTCTGATGTTCTTTTCGTCATCGACGATTAATACCTTTGGGTTCTTCATGCTCTAAATGTGCCACTAGATGCTCTATTTAGTCTGGATGTTCCCTGAGTGTTGTCTGGGAGAAATTACCCTATAAATCAACCGCATCAAGGATCTCGTAGGCATAACCTTGCTCGGCTAGGAAGCGTTGGCGGTTCTGAGCAAAGTCCTGGTCAACGGTGTCTCGGGCTATCAGGGTATAGAAGCTAGCAGTTCTGCCATCGGCCTTAGGCCTAAGGATTCGACCTAGACGTTGAGCCTCCTCTTGCCTCGAGCCATAGGAACCAGAAATCTGAATGGCTACAGATGCCTCAGGTAAGTCAATGGAGAAGTTAGCCACCTTAGACACCACTAGAACGCCTAGACGTCCCTCTCTAAACTCAGCAAACAATCTTTCACGCTCACTGATTGGTGTGTCACCTGTAATGAGAGCAGCATTCAGGGCAGCCGCAACAGCATTCAACTGATCAATGTATTGACCAATAACCAAAGTTGGTTCGCCCTTGTGTTTTTCGATCAACTTCTGAATCACAGGAATCTTCACTGTTGAAGTGGCAGAGAGACGGTATCGGTCTTCTTGATTCGCTACTGCATATTCAAAGTGCTCGTCCGCTGGCAGGTCTATTCGAACTTCAAAACATGCTGCCGGAGCGATATACCCTTGCGCTTCAATTTCTTTCCATGGAGCATCAAATCTCTTTGGCCCAATCAACGAGAAGACATCTCCTTCTTTGCCATCTTCTCTAACCAGGGTTGCAGTCAGTCCAAGCCTTCTTTTTGCCTGAAGGTCAGCAGTCATTTTGAAAATAGGTGCTGGAAGTAAATGAACTTCATCATAAACAATCAGCCCCCAGTCGTGATCGTTTAGTAGAGCTAGGTGAGCATATTCAGTTTTACGCTTTGTTGTCAGAATTTGATAGGTGGCAATAGTTACTGGAGCTACCTCTTTCATAGAACCTGAGTATTCACCAATCTCTTCTTCAGTCAAAGTAGTTCTCTTTAGTAGCTCTGATTTCCACTGTCTTGCTGAAACCGTATTGGTAACCAAAATCAAAGTATTTGTTTTTGCTTTAGCCATTGTGGCAGCACCAACAATTGTCTTTCCCGCTCCACAAGGTAGAACAACAACGCCTGAGCCACCGTCCCAAAACTTTTCAACAGCTGACCCTTGGTAATCACGCATTGCCCAAGTATCTTCAACCAGGGCTATCTCATGAGGAATACCTGGGGTATAGCCAGCAAGATCTTCTGCCGGCCAACCAAGCTTTAGAAGCTCTTGTTTGATTTGGCCTCTAGCCCAATCAGCTATCTGCCAAGTGTTCTCATCGATACGGTCAAGAAGTAAATCATTTACTTTTCGCTGTCTGGTTGTTTCAAGTAACACTGCTGGCTCACTTGAATAAAGTTCAAGATCTCCTGATTCACCTTTTCTAATTACAAGGCGACCGTATCTAGACATGGTTTGTTCGATGTCAACACGGATGCTGGCAGGAATAGGAAACTTACTGTATTTATCTAAAACACCTAGAACAAAGGAACTTTCGTGGCCAGCAGCCCTAGCATTCCAAAGACCTAGCTTGGTTATCCGATAGGTGTGGACATGCTCTGGAGCTCGCTCTAGTTCAGCGAATACCGCTAGGTCATGACGGGCATCTGCTGCTTGAGGATGGTTCACTTCAAGCAGTGCTGTTTTATCGCTTTGAACGATCAGTGGCCCAGAAGACATCCTTCTAGCCTAAGCGAACGCCGGTGATGCTGGCTAATGGCAAAACTCTTTCACAGTCAGCTTTACGATCTCTACCTCTGAGTCTGCCGTTAGCCAGACCAGTTGGTTCTAGAAGAAATTCTCGGGCTGTGCCATTCATTTGTAGGGAGACTTGGATTGCAGCCTTAGTTTTGATAGCCATTTCAATCTGTCTCACCAGGTCTTGACCCTCTGGAGCTTCACTTAGTCGCTTATCGTGCTCTCGCCATTTCTGGATGTCCTCAATAACCGAGGAAGTTTGCACCTGGGAGGCTTCCTTAGAGCCTGCTGCCAGCCAACTACTAACTACCTCGTCCGCGCTGTTCTTTCTTATTGCCGCATACTTACTCTCTCGAAGTAGGTAGTAGACAATCTCGACTTCAAATCTTGATTCAAGTGTTGTTTCAGAGGTCTTGGTTATACCTAAAGTCTTGAGTGCCGAATCATTCAGAATCTGAGTTAGCAAAATCTGTTCGTTGGATTGAATCAGAGTTCCAGTAGGAGTCTCGCGCAATACCAATCTGCCAAATCTGGTTGCCGCTTCTCGGATTAGATAGTCAACCGGTTGGGGTAGTGCTACCCCGGAAAGTTCCATCAGTAAGTCTCTGATTTGTTTTTCAGTCAATCCAGTTTCAAGACCATAGGTGACACTTAAGTTATTGATGCGATAGCTAGAGGCAACACCAATACGTTCAGTTTCAACAAACCTTCTAAGTTCCAATTCTTTATCTGTCGGCAACGGTCCAACAGCAATGATGGTCAGATCGGCTTGAATGATGATTCTGTTTTGAGTTGCAGGCAGATTCTTTGAAAGGAGAGTAATTGCTTTTGCTGTGTCACCTTCAAGAAGAGGTCGGAACCAAGAGCTCATATAGTTTGAACTTGAAAGCCCAATTAGTTCGGCAAAGGAGATGAGCCTAGTGATGTGAGATAGGACTCCTTCGCGGGCTATTGGAAAAGTATCTTGGAAGGCATGATTCAGGTTTGAACTCTTAGATAGTTCAAAAGTTGTTGTTTCCCCTAGAAGTGAAATCCAGGTATTGGCTATTTGTTGCCAGCGATCTGTAGGAGTCGCCAAGAGCCAAGCTTGATAAGCGGAACCAACTTTCCACCTCTTATCTGAAACACCAACAAGAGAACTAAGTTGAGCTAATGCATAAAGCAATCTTGCATACTCAACATCTCTACCTAGGTGGAGCGCTAATCTCTTGAGTTCAGGAAGACCAACTTGACCCTTGCCAACTTCTCGAACATAGTTCTGCTCTAGTTCTATTACTAATTCGGTTAGAGCCTGAATTGTTTCAAAAGCACTTAATCCTGCTTGGGAGTCAATAAAGTTCTGGTCAGGGGAAATCTCTTCGTGAGGAAGAACCCTGGCAGCTTTCAGTTCCTCCAATAATTTTGGGGATACCAATTGCTTATACGCAGCTACAGCTGCCTCTAGAGGTTTGTGTGTACCATCATCTGATTTCAGAACCAGAAACAGTTTCACTAAAGATTCAAGACCTTGAGCATCGCTGCGTTTACCTTCAAGCAAATCACTAAAGGCAAGTAGCTGTCTTCTGGTTGCACCAGAGACTGCTCCAGTTACATTTTGCGGTTTGATCAGTGCAGTTGCTAGATCAAAGAAGTCATTCATTGAACTGGTTGGCATCAACCTGATGGCAACCACTCTAACTAGATCAGAATCGCTGGATTGAGCTAAAGCCTTAGCAACTTGCAGGACTTCGCTCATCTTTGGTTATTTAGTCTGGCTAGATTTTTTACGGCTTGCAGCGTTGACCACAAGTAATCCAATTAGGCAGACAAAACCGAAAGGCAAAAGCAAGATTGGGATCATGCCCCAGCCTTGAGGAACCCAAGTCGAGCTCACAAGTGGCGCTAGCAGAATGACCAAGACAGCAAGAATTGAAATAACAACGCTTCCTAGAAAGCCAAAGGCAAGGTACTTTTCCAAGGGATTGGTTGGTTCAACTGCTGTTTTGCTCTTAGAAACCTTGTTCGAGGATGATTTATTAGCCATCCTTTTAGAATACTGGCTTGGCTGAAGTAAAATGAACCCTGCGGCAAAGAAAGAGGTAGTTATGCCAACAGGACACGTAAAGTTCTTTGACAACGTCAAAGGGTTTGGCTTTGTGCAATCAGATGAGGGTCAGGAAGCTTTCCTTCACGTAAGCAACCTACCTGCGGGAACCACAGAAATTAAGCCTGGTACTCGCATCGAATACAGCATTGTTGACTCCAAGCGTGGTGCTCAGGTTATGACCATGCGTATCCTTGAGGTCCCAGAGAGCCTAGAGAAGAAGCAGAGAGCAAGTGCTCGTATGAACAACGATGACATGGTCATCCTTGTTGAAGGTCTGATCTCTGCTCTAGACAAGATTCGTCCGAGTATTGAATCAGGTCACATTCCAGAAGGTGCTAGCGCTGAGAAGCTGGCTCGTCTGCTAAGAACTCTTGCTGACCAGTTACACAAATAATGGCTAGAGTCAAAAAACTTCCTAAGTTTGTAAAACTACTTAGACCAGAAAAGCAAGTCAAGAACCTTTTTGACTTGAAGGCTTTTGCTGAGGTGGCTGCAAAGTCTGCTGCTGAAAAGAATGAACTAGGTTCATTCATTGAATCAGTTGATGAGGGCGAAGGAATCTCAACCTATCTATTCGAAGCTAAGAAACTTGGCTATGCGGGATGGCGTTGGTCTGTGACTATCTTCCAAGCTGATCCCGTTACTGAACCAAGTCTTTGTGAAGTAGTTATGGTGCCAGGAGAAGATTCTCTAATTGCACCTAAGTGGATTCCTTGGTCTGAACGTCTTGCTGATTACCAAGCTTTGCAACTAGAACTTGAAAGACAAGCTTTCATTGATGCTGCAAATGCTATTGATGAAGAAGAGGCTGCTAAAGCTTCAGCGGTTGCCGACCTTGAACCAAGCGAGGACGCCAAGAACTAGTCCTACAACTGCTGTGTAGGGATACCAAATCTTATTTGGGCTGGTTATTTGGTCGTAGAAAACAACAGAAGCTATCAAGGCAAGAGCAAAGCCAATCATTCCAACCAGTACTGCTATTCGAACTGTTCCATTTATTGGAGCAGGATCTGGCTTTCTTTCAGAATCTTTAGCTATCCAGCGCATGAAGATAATCTAACCCAGGTTTGAAACTACGTAGTCGATTGACTTAGTCAACTGCTGAACATCACTAAGTTCAGTTGCTGTGAAGGTCGCAATACGTAGTTGGTTTCTACCAAGTTTTCTGTATGGCTCGGTGTCAACAATTCCATTACTACGCAATACCTTGGCCACCTCAGCTGCATCCACTGAATCATTGAAGTCAATTGTTGTAACAACCTGTGATCTGTGCTCAGGGTTAGAAACAAAAGGAGTAGCGAAGCTACTGGCTTCAGCCCAAGCGTATAAGTGGTCAGATGCTGCCTTAGTTCTTGAATCAGCCCAAGCCAAACCACCAGAAGCATTCATCCAATCAATCTGTTCTGCCAATAGGAACAAGGTAGCAATGGCAGGAGTGTTTAGAGTCTGGTTCAACCTTGAGTTATCAATAGCTGTCTTTAGAGATAGGAACTCAGGGATGTAACGATCGGTTGTCGCAATTCTCTCTGCACGTTCAATCGCTGCTGGAGACATTAGAGCAAACCAAAGACCACCATCGCTAGCAAAGTTCTTCTGCGGAGCAAAGTAGTAAACATCTGTTTCTAGTGGATCAAAATCAATTCCACCAGCAGCGCTGGTTGCATCCGTTAGAAATAGAGCACCTTTATCTGCGCCTGCTACTCGCTTTACCGGAGTAACAACACCAGTTGAAGTTTCATTCTGAGGGTATGCATAAGCAGATACTCCTGCTTCAGCTGCTAGTTCAAGTCTTGAACCAACTTCACCTTGAATAACTGTTGGCTTAGTAAGCCAAGGAGCACTTAGTGAAGAAGCAAACTTAGCTCCGAACTCACCGTGGACTAGAAGTTGTGATTTACCTTCAGCCAAGCTGTATGAGGCAACATCCCAGAAAGCTGTTGAGCCACCATTGCCTAGAACTATCTCGTAGCCTGCAGGGTCATGGAATAGTTCCATAAGTCCTTCTTGAACACGCTTTACTAGGTTCTTCACCGGAGCTTGGCGGTGGGATGTACCCATTAGTTCTGCACCGGCACTTGCAAATGCCGCTATTTGAGCAGGTCTGATTTTGGATGGCCCACAGCCGAATCGGCCATCTAGGGGAAGTAGGTCTGCTGGGATATTTATGGTTGCCATGCCCAAAGTTTAGTCTTGCTTGGCCTAAGAAGATTTAGGCTTATCAGGTGACCGATTTGATTGATACCACCGAGATGTATCTTCGAACCATTTTGGAACTCGAAGAAGAAGGCCATGTGCCTCTGCGTGCTCGCATCTCTGAGCGACTAGATCAATCTGGCCCTACAGTTTCTGAAACAGTTGCCCGTATGGAAAAGAACGGTCTGGTCATTGTCTCAAATGACAGACATCTAGAACTGACCACCCAAGGTCGCCACCTAGCTATCGAAGTAATGCGTAAGCACCGATTGGCTGAACTACTGCTATCTAAGGTGATTGGTTTGGACTGGCACCTAGTTCATGAAGAAGCATGCCGCTGGGAGCACGTCATGAGCGAACAGGTCGAACTAAAGATCCTCGAACTAGTCAAAGATGTTGAAACCTCACCTTTTGGTAACCCAATCCCAGGTCTTGAACACCTGGGTAGGGGAGCATCAAAGGCAATGGATGAGAAAGTCACACCTCTTATTGAGCACTTAGATGAGGAAGTAATAGTAAAGAGGATTGCTGAACCGCTTCAAGGCTACTCAGATGCTCTAGCTCACCTCCAGGCAGCTGGGGTAGTACCAGGGGCCCAAATAGTGGCTAGCCAGTCCACCGACAGGGTCATTGTGAGCACCGTAGACAGCCAGAATTCAGTTAGCCTCACCGCGTTTGACGTGGCTCATATATTCGTGATTCCTGCGTAAATACTGGGCTTTAGGGCTTTTTAGCCTATGGATAATCTGTTCCCGCTGGATTTCGGGGTAAACTCATAGAACCTTGAGACATCCAACCGAGTCCAAGGAGCGAGAGAACTCAAGAAGCACAGACTCGCCTAAAGACTTTTGGTTCATACCGAAGAATTTGTAAGGAGGAATAGTTTTGACTGAAAAGCCAGCTGGTCGTCGTCGCGCTGACGTTGAAATTAATGTCCTCGAATCTTTTGAACTTCGTAGTCGCAGATCTATCCGCGAGAGCGAAAGACGCCGTAAAACACGAGCCGCTCTAAAAGCTGAAAAAAGAGCTGCAAAAATGGACCGTAAATTCTTTGCAGCCAACCCACCAATGGTTGAAGGCTCATCAAATGCTCTGGTTAGACCAATAGCCAAACTTCCTCTGCGTAAGAGAACCGAAGTCAAGACGGTTGTAATCATGTCTGTTATCGCAGGTGTTGCAGCAACAGCTACCTTGCCAGCATATGCCTATAGCCCAGCCGTTATTGCTATGTCTGGTCTAGCTTCGAACACTAATGGAGCAGAGGGCGAAGCTCAGAGCCTACTTATTGCTAGCCAAGCCTCACTCAAATATGACCGTGGCTCCTTTGGAGTTATGTCTGCCAACGATCTCCAGAGAATCACCGACAGAAATAACTACTCATCCTATAAAGGTCTAACCGCTTTTGACTATGCCGCTAACCCTAAATACTCAGAGCTAAAAGCTGATGACATCATGAAGGTTGCTGCTAAGTATGTTGGTGTTCCATACATCCTCGGCGGAGAGCTACCTACCGGTTTGGACTGTTCTGGCTATGTTCGCCTAGTCTTCTCTGAATTCGGAGTTCTGCTTCCTCACTCTGTAAATGCTCAGGCCGCCCACCCAAGAATCAAGAGAATCAAGAAGTCTGATGCTCGCCCAGGTGATCTAGTCATTATGAGTAACCACAGCCACAACGGTATCTACGCTGGTTCTAACCTCTTCTATCACGCTCCAAGACCAGGCGACAGGGTCAAGCTAGCCACCATCTATACAGATGCTGTGTATTACGCACGCATTATTGGCTAAAAACATAACCAATTCTTTACCTTTTGTTATGGAGTGTTTTATGGCCTTCAAGGCCAATTAGTCGTAGCCTTTTCCCAAGTCAACTTTTGACTTTGAAAGGAGAAACTAATGGATGCCTTCCCTGTGCCTGCCAAGCATGAGTTTGAACACCTACACATAGTTTGTCCTTGTCAAAGATTCTCTAACTAGACGCGTTACCTACATAAGGTAACGCGTTTTTTGTTTGAGCCTTAGGTTGACCAGAAACGAAAACCTGCAATCCGTGCAGGTGATTTCGAAAGGGAGCAACATGAGAACACTAGTTTTGAATGCTGGTTACGAGCCACTGGGTGTGGTCTCTTTCAAGCGAGCCATTATTTTGGTGCTGAACAAGAAAGCAACTGTGTTGGAAGGTTCAGCTGAAACCAAAGTACACAGTGCAACAGATGAATTTGATCTGCCTTCAGTAATTCTGTTGAGTAGATATGTGAGAGTGCCTGGATCTAGGAACATTCCTTTGTCAAGAAGGGGAGTCTTACGTAGAGATGCTCACCGCTGTGTTTATTGCAATAGAGCAGCTAACACCGTTGACCATGTTCAACCTAAATCAAAAGGTGGAACAGACACTTGGGAGAATCTAGTAGCTGCTTGTCTTCGCTGTAACAACAGCAAGGGGGATAAGACTCTTAGTGAAATGGGTTGGACTTTATCCTTCACACCGAGAATGCCAACCGGTGGAGCATGGCTAATTAGAGGTGCTGAAAAGTTAGAACCTGAGTGGGATGAGTACTTAGCTTTGCCTAAAGCTGCTTAGAGTGCCCCCGAGAAGAATCGAACTTCCGCACATGGTTTAGGAAACCACTGCTCTATCCACTGAGCTACGAGGGCAATATCATCGCTACAACAGTCAAACTTACCCGAATCCAGCCCAGCCTACGATGTTCGTGAAAGCGTAAAAGTTAGGCTAGTGCTCTAATGAGTGAACAAGATAGATCGCAGCAACAATACAACCTTTGGCTTGAAGAGATTCGAGGAATCGGTGGGGCGAACCCGCTGACCAATTTAGATCTTGATGTCCTTGGGTTAGTCAATCTTGAGAAGTCTCATCCGGTTGGACTATCGCTATTTACTAAGAGCCACCGAGGATTACTAGCAAACCTAGTTAGAGACCCAATTGCTTATTCCAAGTCACTCACTGAGGCTCGACACATCAAGACTAAAAGCGAGAGACTGACTTCAAACTTTGGTTTAGAGACCATATTCCTACTAGCCGGTTCTATTGACTTTAGAACCGTGAACCTAGATCTTCGCATCCCTGCCATGATGTGGGGAGCTGAACTTATTCGTAGAGGTCGAGACTATGAACTAGTTCTTGTTGGCGATGCTTTTGTGAACCCAGAACTTGTTATCACTTTGAAGAAGCACTTCCAGATTGACCTAGATGTTCAGAAACTGAACAGACTATATAGAGAAGCTACCGACCTTGTTCCAATTACCTTGCTTAGCTTCCTAGCAGAGGCAACCAAGGATGTTCCAGAACTTGAAATTCAAAGAACTCTTGTTCTAACTAACGCCGTAACAGCCCCAACCATGATGCTCAAGGAATTACCGGCATCGCCTAACAGCTTTGTGTCCAAGCTGACTTTAGGCGAACCTATCGATTATGAAGCTCAAGTGCTTCCTGATGTTCTCCTAGCAGCGGATGCTGATTCAAACCAGATCAACATCATCAGAAGAGCTGTTGCAGGAGAATCGTTTGCTGTTGAGGCACTGCCTGGCACTGGCTATACCCAAACCGTTGCCAACATCTTGGCTGCCTTCTCAGCAGTTGGCAAAAGAGCACTTGTAATTGCTCCAAGAAGACAAACCATCAATGAACTCTCTTCAAGACTTACTCAAGCAGGGCTAAGTGGTCTAGTAGTTCGGTCCTACTCTGCTTGGCTGGATGTTGTTAGTGCTCTTTCTCGCTATGAGAAATCCATTCCAGCCAATCTCTCTCAAGCCAATGAAGCTAGAAATCTAGCCGCTGAGAAACTAGCTGAATACCAAGACTCTCTAGCTCAGAAGCATCCAGTACTAGGCATAAGCATCTCTGATGCACTGGAGAAGCTTGCTGATCTAAGTGCTCTACCTAGACCTCCTAAGACAACCGCTCGTATTGCTGGCTCTGCTCTGTTTGAAACTAGAAACAGAACTGCTGCCATTGCCTTGCTCCAGGAAGCAGTTGAACTAGGTGAATTCGAAGAATCAGTTCAATCAAGTCCTTGGGCAAACTCAAGATTTGAAGATCCAAACGAAGTTCCTAGAGTTCTCTCATTAGCAAGCCGTTTAGCTGATGACGTTCTTCCTTCTTTTGGTCAACGTCTAGATGAGATTTCCAAGCAGGTTCATTTCCCAGATGCTTTGAATGTTGCTCAGTGGGGCGAGTACCTTCGTCTATTGATTAGTATCCGAGGAACTCTAGACAGATTCCGCCCAGAGGTCTTCGATAGACCACTAACCGACCTAATCATTGCAACTAGTCCAAGACGTGAAAAGCACGGTATGTCTGGAAAGACTAGACGAGCTTTGAGTAAGCACGCTAAAGAGTATGTGCGTGCTGGAGTATCAGTAAGCGACCTACACGTAGCTCTGCTTCAGATTGAAGAGCAGTCCACTCAGTGGAAGGCTCTGTGCAGTGAACCTATTCTGCCTAACGTTCCTCTAGGCCTAGATGATGCTCAAGTCATTTACCAATCACTTGTTGCAGACCTAATCAAACTTGATTCGCACCTAGATCAAGATTCTGATCGTCTAAACCTGATTGAATTGCCAATCAGTGAGCTAAGCACAACCCTGCGAGCATTAGCTACAGAGACTGCTCCGCTAGATAACCTGGCTGCAAAGAATGATCTTCGTAAGAGAGTTCAGGATGCTGGTCTTTCAGCTCTAGTTAGATCACTTGCAGTCAATGGTGCTCGTAACGAATCGCTAATTGCTGAGTTCGACCAGTGCTGGTGGTTATCTGCCCTTGAGTATCTATTAGTTGGAGATAACGCTTTCACTTCATACACACCAGAACTTCTAGCTGATCTTGAAACCAAGTTCGTTATGGCAGATCTGCGTCTAATGGTTGAATCCCGTAAAGAGATTTCCTATAGAACAGCTAGCAGATGGAATGAAGCAGTTCAAGAACTACCTCAAGAAGTTGAAGCTATTAGAGCGCTCCTCAAAGAAAGAGTTTCTTCACTACCTCTAATGACTGCAAAGGCCAGAAGATTATGGCCTAGCCTTGCCTCTCACATAGCCTCAAGTCCTTATGAGCTACCTGTTGAATTGCTTCAGGAGAAGGTGTTTGACGCAGTGATCATCATGGATGCCGCCGGCACAACAATTGCTGAAAACCTTTCAGGTCTAATGAGAGCGAAACAGGTCTTAGCTTTTGGTGATCCAATGATTTCTGAACCAAATGGTTTTGAAGTTGAATGGCAGGCATCTCTAAAAGCTAAAGCCCCTGAGGCACCAAGTGCTTTTGATGTGGTGAGTTCAATATTTGGCAGGGAAGAGCTAAAGCGTTCATACCGTCTAAAGGGCCAACTCTTTAGTCAGCTCATCAACAAGGAGTTCTACCAGGGAAGACTTGAAGTAGAACCAACTGCTAATGAGTTTGATGGCAAGTCAGCACTAGACCTAGTCATCGTGAATGGGGAGAACAGAACACTAGGAAACAAGAGTGCCAGCACTGAATCTCCTCTAGCTGAGGTTGAGAAGGTAATTGAACTGATCTTGGATCACGTGAGACATTCACCTGATGAATCACTCTTGGTAGTCAGCGCTAGCGGAGTTCATGTTGAGAACCTAGATGTCGCTTTGCAGGAAGCCATTGAGAACCACCCTGATTTGATGGAGTTCTTCGAAAAGCATGGTCGTGAGAAGTTTGAGATAGCTACCCTTGCTGATCTCAACCACAGGCTAGCTGACCGCATCATCTTCACTATTGGCTTTGGTAGAACTGCCCAGGGCAAGCTGCTCTCTCACTTTGGTTTGCTAAACGAACCAGAAGCTAGAAGATGGCTAGCCAACATGCTGGTAAGCGCTAGATACTCACTTACTATCGTTAGCTGCTTCAGTGCCTATGACCTACCTGAGCTAGGACCAGAAGGTGCTAGCGCTTATCTATCAACACTATTGAGACCTATCTATAACGACTCAGTAGAAACTGACACCTTTGACTCAGACCCTATGCTTGCTGACCTATCAAGACGCCTAAAGAGATTTGGAATCAGAGTTGTTGAAGGCTTTGGTGAACGGATTCCACTGGTTGCATCATTCGGCAACCAATCACTAATTGTTGAACCAGACTGGGCTAACTCAGATCTGAGCGTCACTGAGAGAATCAGGCTGAGACCAGCGCTACTTAGATCTCTTGGCTGGGGTTACCAGAGAGTGTATTCATTTGAAGTATTTAGTGACCCTCAGTCAGTTGCCGAGAGAATTGGTATTCGTCTTGGAGTGGAGATTACTCCTACGATGTTGAATACTCAGGCTGTTCCTCGAGTCTACGAAGACACTGATGCGGCTTGGGGAGAATCAAATACTTCAAACGATGATCGTCTAAGAAACGATAAGCCACCGCACTGGGGCTAATTAGCTCTCTTTAGAAGGCTTACCTGAACTATCTTTATCGGTTCTATAGAAGCCTGTTCCCTTGAAGGTCACACCCACCTTGCCAAACACCTTCTGAACCTTACCTTCACACTCAGGGCAAGTAGCAATGGCGTCATCAGTGATCGACTGTTGAACATCGAACTCGTGAGCACATTTGGTGCACTTGTAAGAATAGGTGGGCATGTCTCTAGTTTATTTTGCGAATCTGCTCCTGTGTTACCACACCATCAACTCTTTGGTCATGACTCTCAACCGGGACGCTAGCTAACACTTCATTCTCAAAGACAACGGCATAGACAACCAACCCTTGAAGGCCAGAGAGTTCTCTATCAAAATAGCCTTTGCCTCTTCCCAATCTGTTGCCAGTTTCATCAACAACTAGAGCAGGGATAAACAAAAGATCTCCTGCAGTAAGTGTTGTCTCAAAGCCACTTACTACTTCATGCCAGACAAGTTCATTTTCACCAACAGTCTCAGGAACAAGAACTGTCATGCCTCGGCTAGTAAGAGTTTCAATGAATTCTGTAGTGGAGGGTTCTGTTGGATAGGAGAGATATGTGCCAACACGCTGAGGCTTGTATTGCTCAACGACAGCAAGAAGATTGGCAGTCAACTCCTGATTAGAAGGGTTGCCACCTTTTCTTGCTTCAAGAATTTGCTTGCGAATAGTTGCTTTAGCAAGCGAGATTTCATTCATGCCACTAATCTTGCCACCATGAGCAACTCTTTCGCACTCACCCACGGTGAGATCTCTCTTCGCATCATCAAAGCTCGTGATGCTAAGACTGTTGAGCGACTCGTACTCTCCAATAGGGCCTGGCTAAAACCATGGGAAGCTACCAACCCTCATGGCCCAACATCATTTGATTTCAAGTCACAAATCAGAGGATTACTTAGACAGTTAGAAAATGATGAGGGATTACCTTTTCTAATTCTTTATAAAGGTGAGATTGTTGGGCAACTAAATGTTGCAAACATCCTGCACGGTTCAGTTTCATCTTGTGTGATTGGCTACTGGATTATTCCTGAGGTAGCTGGCAAGGGAATAACACCAACAGCTGTAGCACTTGCGATGGATTATGTATTCAAAGTTGTTGGTTTGCACAGAGTAGAAATTGATATTCGTCCAGAGAACGAAGCAAGCGTTCGCGTTGTTGAGAAGTTAGGTCTAAGACACGAAGGCCTAAAGAAAAATTACATCCACATCAACAATGCTTGGCGAGATCACCTGGTCTTTGCTCTGACAGCGGATGAAGTTCCTGATGGAGTCCTCAATCGCTGGCTCAGACGTGAAGTTCCAAAAATCAAAAGTCGAAACCAAAAAGACTAAAATTTCCCCATTTAGACACGCCGAGAGCAAAATTTAAGTTGCCAAGGAAACTTCGAAGTGATAAATAGTCTTGACACATGGAAATCACGGGCACAGGCGGAATACTACTTTTAGTTGTAGCTGTTCTATGGCTTGGGTTCATGACTCCATCAGGTAAAAGCGGATTACGCGACGCAACTAAGAGAAGAACAAGAGTTGAGCGCGTAGTTGTTCAAACTAGAGCTGCAGACAAGACCAAAATTCAAGTAAAAACACAGCAAAACCCTTGGTTTGAAGCGGATGTAGCGGGTATAGAGCCAGCTGCAGTTGCAGAGAAACCACAAGTTGAAAAAGTAGAAGTAAATCGTTTACCAGATCCACTTTCAGCCAGGCTTGGAAAAATTGAGAATGTCCAATGGGCTGAGGTTCGTGAAATAAATCAAGCTCGTGAAGTTAAAGAAAACGTAACCTCAGAATCTTTGGATGAAATTCTTCAAAGACGTCGATCAAATGGCTAAAAAATAATTTAAAAAACGCTGAAAAATAAGCACAAATTTGTCTGCAACTCTCTTATAAATGCCACTAATCTTTAAGAGACCCCAAAGTAAGGATGTTTTAAATGGGATTACTAGAGGACCTTGTAAGAGGCGGACGTTCTCGTAGGAACGCTGTCAAGGAAATCAAGCAAGATGTCAAAGAGGCTGTCGATAAGTTAGACGACAAAATCGATGATGTAAAAGAAGACGCTAGACGAGGCGTAGTTAAAGCAGCGAAGGCAATTGAAAAGGCCACACCTGAAATAACTGCAAAAGCATCTAAGGCGATCAACAAGGCTGTAGTGAAAGCTGCTAAAGCAACCCCTGCTATCACTGCAAAGGTCGAAAAGGCCGCAAACAAAGGAGCGAAACAAATGGCAACAACTGCAAAGAAAGTAGCGGCTAAGAAGCCTGCTGCAAAGAAGCCTGCTGCAAAGAAGGCTGTAGCAAAGAAGGCAGCACCTAAGAAGGCTGTTGCAAAGAAGACTGTAGCGAAGAAGGCAGCGCCTAAGAAGGCTGTTGCAAAGAAGGCTCCAGCTAAGAAGGCAGCGCCTAAGAAGGCTGTTGCTAAGAAGGTAGTCAAGAAGGCAGCGCCTAAGAAGGCTGTTGCAAAGAAGGCTCCTGCAAAGAAGGCAGCTCCTAAGAAGGCTGTTGCTAAGAAGGTAGTCAAGAAGGCAGCGCCTAAGAAGGCTGTTGCAAAGAAGGCTCCTGCTAAGAAGGTAGTCAAGAAGGCAGCGCCTAAGAAGGCTGTTGCAAAGAAGGCTCCTGCAAAGAAGGCAGCTCCTAAGAAGACTGTAGCGAAGAAGGCAGCGCCTAAGAAGGCAGTTGCAAAGAAGGCTCCAGCTAAGAAGGCAGCTAAGAGAACTGTAGCGAAGAAGAAGTAAATTCTTTTTTCGTAAGTCAGGTCCCGGTCGAAAGATCGGGACCTTTCTTTTTAACTAAGTGTTGCTAAAACAAACTCAATTGTTTAGGACTTAGCAACAACCCATTCGCAAGCACCTTTTAGTGTTGGGTGATTGAATACAAAACCTGTTGACAGTAATCTGTCTGCACTCATCTTCTGGCTGCATAGTAGAAGCTCTTTTGCTCCTTCTCTAAAGACAAGCTTCAAAGCGAATGCAGGAACAGGAATCAGGGTTGGCTTTCTAAGAGCTCTTCCCAGTTCCTTTATAAGTTGTTTGCAAGTAGCAGGTTCAGGAGCAGTCAAGTTGTATGGCCCAAATGCCGATGGGGTGTTGATTAGGTGAATGATTGCCCTAGCTTCATCTGGGAGGGAGATCCAAGCCCACCACTGCTTGCCATTGCCAAGCTTTCCTCCCACACCTGCACGAAGAATAGGTAGCAATCTGCCAAGTGCACCTTTCTCTCTCGAGAGGACCATGGTGGTTCTAGCCAGCACAACACGAACTCCTGAAGGAGCTTTCATAGCTTCTCGCTCCCAGGCTGTTGCGAGATCCGCTAGAAAGCCTTCCCCACGAGGTGCTGTTTCATTTAGCAAGACTTCCCCTGTATCTCCGTAGATACCTGAGGCTGAACCGCTGACTAAGACTTTTGGCTTGTTGGTGGTCTTGGCAATGGCTTGAACTAAAGTCTTGGTGGAATTGATTCTCGACTCAATTAGTTCTTTCTTGTATTCCTTGGTCCAGGGAAGCTTGCCAGTAGTTGCTCCTGCCAGGTTCACAATGGCATCAATGGTTTCAAGGACGCTGTGATCAAGCTCACCAGTAGCTGGGTTCCAATGAACCTCATTAGGCTTTGTTGCCTCGCCACGAACTAGAACGACTGGAGTGTGTCCCAAAGCTGTTAGCTGGCTCTGTAGTTCTGTTCCAACTAAACCGCTTGCTCCTGAAATTAGAACTCTCATACTTTCCTAACTACTAAAAGGACCGAATACTGGGTTCCATGCTTCTATAGTTCGCTCGCCGATGACTCCAGCTATTTCATAAGGGTCTTGGTCTAACAAAGCGTTCAGTTCTTCAATCGAATCCGACTTGAAGATTAGAAGTGCTGCTGGACGGTCAACCATAGGACCGCTGGCTAGAAGAGATCCAGCTTCTAACTGCTCCGCTAGCCAAACACGGTGGGTAGGACGAATCTGGTTCACTTCATCAGGATCAGCACTGAAGGTGTAGGTAACGGCGAATGTACTCATAGTTATATTTTCTTCTCTGACTTGCTGTTTAGTAAAGCAGGGGTGATTGCTACGGCTCCAAGGGCTACAAGCATTGCGACTCCATCCAAGCCTGAAGCGAAAGCGAAAGAGGCTGTGCTGGAGATTTGGTCAACAAGAATTCCAGCTAGAGCTGCACCAAGTCCATAGCCAATGTTTTGTCCGCTACCAATCCAGCCATAAACCTCTGGGGTGTCATCTAATGGGATGGACTTAGCAATAATCGCACTCATAGTTGCGAAGGCTAGTGCAACACCAATACCTGAGATAAACAAACAAATTCCAAGCCATAGCGGATCTTTAGCGTTTAGGAATATAAGGAGGTCTCCTACAAGAACAACACCTAGCTGCTTGGTGAGCGCTAATGGCGATCTAGCTCGGTGGCCAAATGCAATAGCTCCAACTACAGAACCGATTGAGAGCATTGCTAAAACAAATCCAGCTTGAGCCTCTCCAACAGCGGCAACAGCACCAATCTCAAGAGCTGAGAATGAACCAACAAATAGTAGGTTCACGACAATCATGACCCTAACCAGTGGAGATCCAAGAACACTACCCATACGTTTTTTAGACCTTGGAATAGGTGCACCTTGCACCATCGGCAGTAGAGCAAAGCTAACGCCACCGATTACTTGAACAAAGACCATTACAACTAATGGAACTGTTGTCGTGGTAGTCGCAATCAATATTGTGGTTAGAACAGGACCAACAATCCAGATAACTTCCTGCAAGATGGCATCCACTGAAAACAGATTGTTCCTCATAGCTTCGGTTTTGACCAAAGTTGGGTAAACAGCTCTAGCAGCTGGCTGGATAGGTGGTACGAAGAATCCAAGAGCTAGTGCTGTCAAGATAGCCTGGCCCTCAGTCAGTGGAGCGAAAGCAATTAGGAGGAACCCGATAGGCGATACCAAGGAGCAGGTAATGACAATCACCTTGATTCCATAAACAGCTACCAAACGACCCAGGATAGGGGCTGAAATGGCTGCTCCCACTGTTGATGCAGCGATAGCTAAACCTGCAACGGTGTAGTTACCAAATACGTGTTCTAAGTGGATTGCAAAGGTAATTGTCTGCATACCAAAAGGGAAGCGAGCCAATAGTTGGGCAAATAGGACTAACGCAACTCCGGGGGTTTTGAAAAGTTCTGCATAGGTTCGCATCCCTAAAGCCTAACCGAGGCCACTGCCACTCAAGTTTGGGGCTAGATCCAGGAAGGTAGCCACATGTGGAGTTGCCAGAAGTCATAGCTAATCCACATTCCACTCCAGATTGGATAGAAGAATACGGTTCCTAATGCAGCAAGAATGAGATACCCAGCTATCCAGTTAGCTGCTTGCTTTGGTTTAGCCGAGTTATGGAACCAAGCCCGCAGACCGGCCACCAACAACAAAATAATCCAAGGTGAGAATGCGATCACATAGAACTCAAACATTGTTCTATTTGGAAGCAATAACCAAGGAACGTATCCAGCAAATAATCCAAGTGCAAGCAAGGTTGTTGTCTTATCTCTAGTTCTAAACCAAGATGCAGCTAGAACGCTTATAGCTAGAAGTGCTGCCCACCAGATGAATGGATTACCTAGAGAAGTAATTGCTGAAACACAATCAGAACCTGCAGTATCAAACAAACAACCTGTTTCTCTTTCCTCCCAGAAGAAAGCTGTTGGCTTCAGCATGAAAAGCCAAGTGAAAGCTTTTGCTTCATAAGGGTGAGACGAGCTGAGGTTGATATGGAAGTTATAAATCTCAACGTGATAGTGCCAGAGTGATTGCAGGGAACTAGGGATCCAAGCAAGTATTCCAGTGAAGGCATTCCCTTCCTGGTCTGCCCAGTTTCTACTCCAAGCATCCTTAGAAAGTAACCAACCACTCCAGCTGAACAAGTAGGTAAGGAATGTAGGAATAGCGACTAAGACTCCATTACGAAGAGCTTGAGTTACTGAAGGAACAATCCAGAAGGTCTTTGGCAACTTAGTTTCTGTTTTGAGCTCAATGCTCTTTTGAACTCGATAGTTTAGGTTTGCTTCACTGAAGACGATGTAGAGAACAAACCCAGCAACAAAGTACAGACCCGACCATTTGACACCGGTAGCCAACCCTAAAGCTGCCCCCATAGCTATTAGCCAGGGCCTATTCCAGCTACCAATCCGAACTTGCTGTCTATCCCTAAGTAAGAAGTAGAAAGCAAGAATTACAAAGAATCCAAGAATCTGATCTAGCAGTGCTGTTCTAGAAAGAACAATTCCAACTCCATCAATCGCCATTAGGAAACCAGCTACCAATGCCCAAATGCTTGAGTTGAATATCAGCTTCGCTGATTTCATCGTCAACCAAACGGTAGCAATACCTAGAAGAGCAACAACGATTCTCCAACCAACTGGATCACCCGCGCCAAAGACCAACATTCCTAGACCAATGAGCCACTTACCTAAAGGAGGGTGAACTACAAAAGAAGGGGTAGATAAAAGTCCAGTTGGATTACCTGCTGCAAAGCTGGCATCAGCAGCACTATCCCAGTCACGCTCATAGCCACCATTTATAAGTGAAAAGGCATCCTTGACGTAGTAGGTCTCATCAAAGTTCAAACTCTGCGGGAATCCAAGGTTATAGAGCCTAAGAACAGCAGCCAGCAGGAGAATGACGATAGGACCCCAGGACTCTAGAAGAGCTACTCTTCTGGGGCTGAGGCTAAATCTTTGAAAAAGTGTGAGCACATCTAAATGGTAGTTGCGAGAATGGAGTGTGCTCATTCTTGCTGCAACTCCTATTGGTAATCTTTCAGACGCGTCTGCGAGGTTAATTGAGCATTTGGGAACATCTAAGTTCATAGCAGCCGAAGACACTAGGACCCTACTAAAGCTAGCCAGAGGTCTAGAGGTCAAACTAGATGCCAAACTATTTAGCCTTCACGAACACAATGAAGCTGAAAGAGTCACTCAATTACTTGAGATTGCAGCAACAGAAGATGTTCTTGTTGTTAGTGATGCAGGCATGCCAACAGTTTCAGATCCTGGCTTTGTGCTAGTTAGGGCGGCAATTGAAGCCGGTATTGAAGTAACAGTTATTCCAGGCCCTTCAGCAGTTCTAGCCGCTCTAGCGGTTTCAGGATTACCTACAGACAGGTTTAGCTTCGAAGGCTTCCTACCTCGTAAATCAGGTGAGCGTAGAAAACTATTCCAGTCCCTCTTATTGGAAACCAGAACCATGGTGTTCTTTGAATCTCCTCACCGCATAGATGATGCCCTCAAAGATGCACTCTTTGTATTTGGAGAATCACGTCAGGCAACTGTATCCAGAGAGCTAACTAAGAAGTTTGAGCAAACCATCCGAGGAACCATTCCAGAACTATTGGCATGGAGTGCTAATCCAACCAAGGGGGAGCTCGTGCTAGTCATTGCAGGCAACTCTGAAGCATCTGTAACAACAGCCACATTGGAAGAACTTCTTCTAGAGGTGGAAGAGGGCAGATCTGCTGGTCTTTCTTTGAAACAATCTGTAGCAAAGGTTGCCGAAAGGCACTCTTTGAGCAAAAGTGATCTGTATCAGCAGGTCCTAGATTCCAGAGCCAGTTAAGATTGAACTAATGTCAACAAATTCAAATGGTGGATCGTTCTACGTAACTACACCTATCTTCTATGTCAACGATGCCCCTCATATCGGCCATGCCTATACCGAGGTAGCTGCTGACGTACTTGCTAGATGGCATCGTCAAAGAGGGGAAGACAGCTTCCTGCTTACAGGTACTGATGAGCACGGTGAGAAGGTTCTAAGAACTGCTGCTGCAAACAAGGTTTCACCTAAGGACTGGACAGACAAGCTGGTTCACGATGCTTGGCTACCACTTCTAGAAACCATTGACATTGATAACCAAGACTTCATTAGAACTACTGAACCTCGTCACGAAGAGAATGTTCAGAAGTTCATGCAGAAGCTTTATGACACTGGCTTTATCTACCAGGGCTCATTCAAAGGTGCTTATTGTGTTGGCTGTGAAGAATACAAGAACAAGGCTGACCTAGTTGATGGAACTGGTGAGTTCGAAGGACAAGATGTTTGTGCGATTCACTCAAAGCCGGTTGAACAACTTGAAGAGAACAACTACTTCTTCAAGCTAAGTGAGTTTGAACAACCACTATTAGATTTCTTTGAGCAGAACCCGAACTTCATTCAGCCTGAATCAGCAAAGAACGAAGTTGTTTCTTTCGTTAGAAGAGGACTAGAAGATCTTTCAATAAGCAGATCTAAAGAGAAGTTCGACTGGGGTATTGATATTCCTTGGGATGATTCACACATCACCTATGTATGGTTTGATGCACTTCTGAACTACATCACCGCAATTGGCTATGGACAGGATGACGCTGAGTTCAATAAGCGTTGGCCTGCAACAGTTCAAATTGTTGGTAAAGACATTCTTAGGTTCCACGCTGTTATCTGGCCAGCCATGTTGATGGCAGCAGATATCAAACCACCTCAGCAGATCTTTGGTCACGGTTGGCTACTAGTTGGTGGAGAGAAGATGTCTAAATCTAAACTCACCGGTATCGCTCCTAACCAGATCACAGATATCTTCGGAAGTGATGCTTTCCGCTACTACTTCATGAAAGCAATTGCTTTTGGTCACGATGGTTCATTTAGTTGGGAAGACCTTTCAGCTAGATACCAAGCAGAACTAGCGAATGGTTTCGGTAACTTGGCATCAAGAACCCTAGCCATGGTTAGAAAATACTTCGATGGAGTAATCCCAACTCCTAGTGATTACACAGATATTGATAAGCAAGTAATCAAGATTGCTGAAGACGCTGTTCTAAACGCTGATAGAGCCATTGATGAAGTTGCTATTCACGATGCCATCAACAGTGTTTGGACACTAGTTGATGAACTAAACGGCTACATCACTTCACAAGAGCCATGGGCTCTAGCTAAAGATGAAGCCAACAAGGCAAGACTAGAAACAGTTCTTTATGTCTGCTCTGAAGGTCTTAGAGTTCTGTCCGTATTGCTGGCTCCTGTGATTCCTAAGGCAACAGCGAAGCTATGGGCCGCACTTACTGAAGGCAAACTGAGCGAACTAGCGGACCAGCCTCTAAGTGAAGCAGGTAACTGGGGTCAACTATTGCCAGGAATAACAGTTTCTGAGCTAGAAGTTCTATTCCCTCGTATTGAAGCAGAAACAGCTAGCTAAGCCCATGGGCACAGAGCCAAATCAAGATCTGCCAAGCGAAAACTACATTCGGGTCAGACACCGTAAAACAGAAGATGGCTCTTCAAGAGATCTAAGTTACCCAGATGTTCCAGAACCACTAGAGGTTGGTACCTACGATAACCACACCCATCTAGAAATAGCTGATGGTGAAAACCCAATGGATTATCGCGAGCATCTTGAACTTGCAGATCAAGCAGGAATTCTAGGAGCAGTTCAAGTTGGTGGATCAGTTGAGACCTCTAAGTGGTCAGCAAGAACAGCTGCTATCGAGCCAAGACTTCTAGCAGCTGTAGCACTACATCCAAATGTTGCTGCGGAATATAAAGACGTCAGAGAACTTGATGTTGCTATTGCTGAAATAGCAGAGCTAGCTAAAGAGCCTCGAGTGCGAGCAGTCGGAGAAACTGGACTTGATTACTTTAGAACTACAGAAGAACTTCTTTTCCTGCAGCAGCACAGCTTCGAAGCACATATTGAGATAGCTAAAGAGAACAACATTGCAATGCAGATTCACGACAGAGATGCTCATGCCGATGTTGTTGAAACACTTCTACGAGTTGGAGCTCCTGAGCGAACTGTCTTCCACTGCTTCAGTGGCGATAGAGAGCTTGCTCAAATCCTGATTGACAATGGTTGGTATGCATCTTTTGCAGGAACAGTAACTTTCAAAAAGAATGAAGAACTTAGAGCAGCGTTAGAACTGCTACCGCCAGAACTTATCTTGGTAGAAACAGATGCACCTTTCCTAACCCCTGAACCACTTAGAGGCAGACCTAACTCTCCTTACCTAATTGGTATTACCTTGAGAGCAATGGCAAAGGTAAGAGGTGTGAGCACTAACGATCTGGCTACTCAGATCACAAAGAACACCGAAGCTGTTTATGGTTCATGGGCTGAAGGTCTCAATGGTTGAGCTACTAGGTGCAGCTGACATTAGAGCACTAGCTGATTCTCTAGGTGTTGCTCCAACCAAGAAGCTAGGTCAGAACTTTGTAACTGACCCAAATACAATTAGAAGAATTGTTCAGGCAGCAAAGCTAACTGGATCAGAAACAGTAGTTGAAATTGGTCCTGGCTTAGGCTCGCTTACCCTTGGCCTTTTAGAACAAACAGAGAACGTCATAGCTGTCGAGATAGATAACAAGATGGCTGCAGCAATTGAAGCAACAATTGCTAAGCGAGCACCCGGCAAAAACTTTTATCTAGTATCAGCTGATGCACTGAAGGTGACTGAGTTACCGCTAGCCCCTGATGCCCTGGTAGCAAACCTTCCATACAACATTTCTGTTCCTGTGCTTCTGCACTTTCTAGAACAGTTCCCTACTATTCACTCAGGTCTAGTTCTAGTTCAAGCAGAAGTAGCCCACAGACTTGCTGCAGCCCCTGGCTCTAAGGTCTATGGGGTGCCTAGTGCGAAGCTTGCTTGGTATGCCAACGCTAACCTCGCAGGAAACATCGGAAGAAACATCTTCTGGCCTGCTCCTAACGTTGATTCAGCTCTTGTCTACTTCGTGAAAAGAGAGGTCCCACTAGGTAGCGAAGAACTTCGATTGGAGACCTTCTCAGTTATTGACAACGCTTTCTCTCAAAGACGAAAGACCTTAAGACAGGCTCTAGCTGGATGGGCAGGGACAGCCGCTCTTGCTGAAGAGATCATGATTAGGGCAGGAATTGATCCATCTAAGCGTGGAGAAGCTCTAAACATTCTTGACTTCGTGGCAATTGCGAAAGCGAAGCAGGTTTAGATGTTCAAGAAAAAGAAAAAGGACTCAGGTATCTTCGATGACCTTCCTCTCTTTCAAGGGCATCCTTCCACGCAACGAGAGCCAGTCAAGAGAACTGGAAGAAGAGCGATGCTCATTCCAGAGAAAGCTGCAACAGCTGATCTCAGCTCTGATCAGTTAGCTACCAACACTGGTAAACAAAAAGAGCAGTGGCTGGAAATCATTTTTCAATCTGAACACCGTGAATCAAAGCAAAGAGCAATTGCTAGCTGGCTTCAAGAAACTCATAGAGTTCAAAAGTGGTGGGCGACTTCAATTGCCCTCATGTATTTGAAATGGCGTGAAGAACCTAAGACCAATGCGGTTAGTGACACTGTGGTAAGAATTTCCAAGGTTATTGAAGCATCACGAGTGAGAGTCTTTAGCATTTTGAATTCAGAGAAACTTTATGGTGGTGAATTCAAACGCTTCCTAAAGATCACAGATTCAGAACGTCTGGTACTTACATTTGAAGATGGCACAAGAGCAACAATTGTTTTTCAAGAAGCTGGCTCTAACTGCGAAGTATTGGTTGAGCATGAGTTCATTGCAGGTAAAGCAACTGTTAAGAATCGAACTGTATTCTGGAATGAATTACTTACCCGTGTAGCAAGTCAGGTTGGCAGATGAGCACAATCATCAGAGCTTCAGCTCCAGCTAAAGTAAACCTTGTTTTTGAAGTAGGGCAGTTAGCAGCCAACGGCTATCACCCAGTGAATTCTCTCTTTCTTGCTTTAGACCTAAGAGAAGAACTGACTCTTGCTAAAGGTGAACCAGGCACAGGAATAAGCATCTATGTGCACGGGGATTCAATTCCGGAATCACATATCAATGCCGTGCCAACCGACCAGAGCAATCTAGTTCATAAGACTGCAGTTCTATTTGCTAGGAAGCTAGGTATTGCAACTCCTGATCTGCAAATAGATATCCATAAACGAATTCCAGTAGCCGGAGGTATGGCAGGTGGTTCAGCAGATGCTGCAGCCATGCTTGTTGCCATGAATGAGTTCATGCATCAAGAAAGTGGCACTCCAAGATTCACCATTGAAGAGCTAGCTGAAATTGGAGCAGAACTAGGTTCTGACGTTCCTTTCTGTATTTATGGCGGTATGGCTCTAGGAACTGGCAGAGGAGAAGTTATCACTCCTTTAGAAGATCTCTCCTTTGAAACTAACTGGTTGCTGTGTGCAAGTAGTAAAGGTCTTTCCACCCCAACAGTGTTTGCTGCCTTCGATGAAATAGGTTCCGGCACTGCCTTTACATATCTAAATGACATCTCAGCTGTTACATCAGCCCAGGAACTAGGTTCAAGAATGTCCAATGACCTTGAGCAGGCTGCCTTCTCCCTAATTCCCTCTCTAAGCGAGCAGGTTGCTCAACTAGAGGAACTAGGAGCAATTAGAGCCATGGTGTCTGGATCTGGACCTACCATTGCTGCCCTTTTTGAATCAGAGGCTAAGGCTATTGAGGTTTCTAAAGTATTGATTTCTCAGGGAGTTGTTGCCCTAACCGCTAAGGGTGGAGCTCAAGGCTCAAGACTAGATGGCTAACTAAAGAATAAAGAGCCCTAGTTTCTGGCAGACTAGGCATGTGTTAATCGTCTTTGGCGGTTCACAATGCTCCCTAGTGTAACGGCAGCACGGCACCCTTTGGAGGTGTTCGGTCCAGGTTCGAATCCTGGGGGAGCAGCAACAAAAGCGTAAATTAGGAGGTTAGATGAGCGAACAGCACTTAGCCGTAATCGTGCTAGCCGCTGGTGAAGGCACCAGGATGCGCTCTTCTACTCCTAAAGTTCTTCATGAGATCTCAGGGCTACCAATGCTTGGTCATGCCTTGGCAACAGCCACCGCTCTAGGTGCTCAAAAAGTCATTCCTGTGATCAGACATGAAAAAGAAAAGCTAGAGCAATACATCAGCTCTTTCTACCCAAATGCTCACATTGTTCTTCAGGATGATGTTCCAGGCACAGGTCGTGCAGTTGAGTGTGCTCTGGATGCACTACCAGCAGATTTCTCAGGAGCGGTAGTTGTAACCAGTGGAGATGTTCCACTTCTAGATGTTCAAACTATTGAGTCAATGATTGAGGTTCACCTAAACACAGGTGCTGGGGCTACCTTACTTACAGCTTCTTTTATCGACCCAACAGGTTATGGCCGAATTGTTAGAGATGAAACTAATTCCTTCGTTTCTATCGTTGAAGAACGAGATGCAACTGAAGAAGAACGTTCTATTACTGAGGTAAACGCCGGAGTCTACGTATTTGACTTCAAACACCTAAAGCAAGCCCTTGGTTCTGTTGGATCACACAATGCATCGGGTGAGAAGTACCTTACCGATGCAGCGGTTGAAATACTAAAAGCAGGTAGTCAAGTCCATGCTCTTGAAGTTGTGGACAACTGGTTGGTTGCAGGAGTAAACAACAGAGTTCAGATGCAACAGGTTAGCTCTGAGCTAAACAGAAGAATCTGTGAAGGCTGGATGCTCGCTGGAGTAACAATCACTCATCCTGAATCTACTTTTATCGACATCACTGCTGTCTTGGCTGAAGATGTGACATTACTGCCAGGCACTCACCTAAAGGGAATTACAAGTATTGGTAAGGGTTCCACCATTGGTCCAGAGGTTGTAATTACTGATACTCAGGTTGGTTCAAATGTTTCAATTACTAAGTCCCAGGTAACCGGTTCAGTAATTGATGATGAAGCAACCGTAGGGCCATTCAGCTACCTAAGACCAGGTACACACCTAGGTGCTGGTGGAAAGATCGGCACCTTTGTTGAAACTAAGAATGCTGTTATTGGTGCAGGATCAAAGATTCCGCACCTTAGCTATGTTGGCGATGCAACCATTGGTGAGCACACCAACATAGGTGCAGGCACGATCTTCGCTAACTACGATGGGGTAGCTAAACACCACACCGTTATTGGCTCTCACGTCAGATCAGGCTCACACAACGTCTTCGTGGCTCCTATCACCATTGGTGATGGTGCCTACACAGCAGCAGGAACAGTAGTCCGTAAGGATGTTGATCCTGGAGCTCTTGCCATGAACATTGCTCCACAACGTAATCTTGCAGAGTGGGTAATAGCAAAAAGACCAAACACAGCATCAGCTGATGCTGCTAAAAAAGCAACCGAGTAACTAGGAAACGAGAAAAGCAAATGCCTAAGAAAGCCACCGGAGAAAAGCGTTTACTTTTAGCAACTGGACGTGCTCATCCAGAGCTAGCTCAAGAGATAGCTACCTTGCTTGAAACGCCTATCGTTCCTACAACCTCTTATGACTTTGCTAACGGTGAAATCTTCGTTCGTTTTGATGAGAGCGTGCGTGGTGTTGATGCTTTCGTTATTCAGTCTCACTCAGCTCCCATCAATGACCAGCTCATGGAGCAGTTGATCATGATTGATGCTCTAAAGAGAGCAAGCGCTAAGCGAATCACAGTTGTTTCCCCATTCTTCCCTTATGCAAGACAAGACAAGAAGCACAAGGGACGTGAACCTATCTCTGCTCGTCTGGTAGCTGACCTTTATAAAGCAGCTGGAGCAGACCGTCTAATGTCTGTTGATCTGCACTCACCACAGATTCAAGGTTTCTTTGATGGACCAGTAGATCACCTATGGGCACTACCTCTACTAGCTGACTACGTGAAGGAAACCTTCGGTGGAGAAAACCTCACTGTTGTTTCTCCTGACTCAGGTCGTGTTCGTGTTGCTGACATCTGGGCTGACCGCCTAGGAGCACCACTAGCTATCATCCATAAGAGACGTGACCCAAATAAGCCAAACCAGGTTCAGGTTAATGAACTAGTTGGTGAAGTTGAAGGTCGTATCTGTCTTCTAGTTGACGACATGATTGATACCGCTGGCACCATCGTGGCAGCTGCCAAGGCGCTTAGAGACAACGGAGCAGGCCGAATCATCGTTGCCTCAACTCACGCTGTATTTAGCGATCCTGCGGTTGAGAGACTCTCTGGAGCAGATGTTGACAATGTCATAGTTACCAACACTTTGCCTATTGACCCTTCAAAGCACTTCGACAAGCTAACAGTGCTGTCTATTGCTCCTCTGATTGCTAGGGCTATCTCCTCTGTCTTCAACGATGACAGCGTAACCAGCCTGTTTGACGGTCACGTCTAAATCCTGAGGTTGCCAATAGGGCTCTAAGCCCAATAGACTTCTAACGAAACAACGGCGAGGGTTACAAATCGTAACCGTAATCGACGGGGTCAAGGCCTAAAAGCCAGGGTTCCTCGCGTAACACGCTTGAGTTGAACACCTAAATGAAATGGAATAACTCATGTCAGAAAACAAATTAGTAGGCGAATTCCGTACCAGCTTTGGTAAAGGATCAGCCCGTAAGTCAAGAGCAGCCGGTAGAACTCCTGCGGTTATCTACGGTCACGGCTCAGAGCCACGTCACATCACCCTTCCAGCTCACGAGATCGCACTTGTGCTTCGTCACAAGAACGCAATCATCGAGCTAGACCTAAACGGCAAGAAGGAAACTGTTCTTGTGAAGAGCGCATCTAAGGATGTCGTTACTCAAGTAATCGAACACGTTGACCTTGTTGAAATCGTCAAGGGTGAAAGAGTTCACGTTGAAGTTCCAGTACACGTTGTTGGAGAGTCAATGTCAGGAACTGTTATCGATCTAGAGCACAAGACAGTGAAGCTAGAAGTAGATGCAACCACAATCCCTGAGTATGTTGAAGTTATCTTCAACAAAGAAGGTCTTGGTTTCCACGTAGTTGCTAAGGACATAGTTCTTCCAGCAGGAGCAAAGCTTGACTTTGCGGATGACGTACTAATCGCATCTGTTGTTGGTACCGGTGCTGGTGCATCTGAAGAAGCAGAAGCAGCACCTGCTGCAGCTGAAGCTCCAAAGGCAGAGTAGTCATCTCTACTAAGACTTATCTAATAGTCGGGCTCGGCAACCCCGGGCCCGACTATTCTCACAACCGGCATAACGTCGGTCAGATGGTCTTAGACGTTCTTGCTAAAAGAACTAATGCATCATTTAAACAACACAAAGCTCATGCCCTAGTAGCCGAAGGCAAACTAGGTGTTGGCTTTGATGCACCAAAACTAGTTCTAGCTAAATCACTTGGCTACATGAATACCTCGGGTGGACCTGTCTCTGCTCTTCTAAAGTTCTACGACCTAAAGCCAGAGAACCTTATTGTGATTCACGATGAGTTAGACATTGACCCAGAGACAATCAAGATCAAGTTCTCCGGTGGTCACGGTGGACATAACGGACTTAGAGACATCATCAGCGCTGTTGGTAATGACTACATCAGAGTAAGAGTGGGTATCGGTAGGCCGCCAGGACGCATGGATGCAGCTGACTATGTTCTCAGAGACTTCAACTCAACTGAGCGTGAAGAACTACCAACAACCCTTGAGTTAGCTGCTGACATGGTTGAAGCAATAGCGACTATTGGCTTGGCTGAAGCCCAGCAGAAATATCATTCACTTTAATTAGTTGACTGGAACGCTTGAGGCAGCTTCAAGTAGGTACTTCTTATTCTGATCAAAGCAACCTTCATTCCAGTAGTCCACAACAATTCCATGAACGTATAGTGCAGCAGTCATTACTTCCGGGTCACCAGGGTTAGGTACGTAGCAGTCATAGAGCAGAGGGTAGCCTTCCAAAGAAGTTTCAAGGTATTCATACGGACCACCGCTCTTGCGTTGTTCGATAGAAGAAAGCCACGCTTGGTCTTTGTCAATCTCTGGGGTGTAATAGTTCACATCTGAGTAATGAACTTGAGGGCCAATGCCTATAAAAGTCTCACCCATCCAATTTCCAACAGAATCCCCAGTGCAGTAAAAAGTACTTGGGTCCCAACCATCTCCGTCCTCAACTGGAGCTCCGCCTTCAACTAACGAACCATAGTCAGCCTGAAGCTGAGGAAGATCACAACTGGTAGGTAATGCGGCGGTTTTCTCTGTGTTGCTATTTGCAAAGGTTTGGAAGGTAAATAACCCAGCAGCAACTAACAGCACCGAAGTGATAGCAATGGCGATTGCTCTAAACCGCTTAGAAGGGTTTGCTTTGGGGCTTACTGAAGAGTCTTGTGGCTCCATTAACTCACCTTTGCTTGGGGTTGTGAAAACAATTCGAGTTTACCTTCACTGACCTAGACATAGACTTGATGCCATGGACGCGATAAAAGTTTCTGAGGGGTGCTCGCGTCTTGTTGCCCGAATTTCGGATGCTTACCCCTTCGTTCAGGTCTCTAAAGGCCTTGTCAATAAGCGTTTAGAGGTAGTTGCACCAACAGGAGCACAGCCTTGGATTCTTAGTTCAATTGCTGATCTGCGCACAAACAAGAAACTATCTCAGCAGGCTCTTATTGTTGTTAGCTCAGGCAGAGAAGCAGAGGATCTAGTTGAGTTACTAAGCACCACAAACCCAGATGCTGAAATCCTAGAGTTCGCATCATGGGAGACTCTTCCTCATGAGAGGCTCTCGCCATCAGCAGAGACTGTTGGTAAGAGACTCAAGACCCTTCACAGACTCAATGAACTCAACAAAGAGAAAAGCAACAAACAAGTCTTTGTAGTTGCCTCAATCAGAGCCGCTTTGCAACCCGTTGTATTGGGATTAGCCGACTACCCTCCTTTGAGTTTGAAAGTTGGTGGAGATTATCTTCTTCCAGAACTAACTCTGAAGCTAGTTGAGATTGCCTACCAAAGAGTAGATATGGTTACTAAGCGTGGAGAGTTCGCGGTTAGAGGTGGAATTCTAGATATCTTCCCAACTACTTCATCTCACGCAATAAGACTTGAGTTCTTTGGTGATGAATTAGAGCAGATGAGGGAGTTCAGCGTAGCTGACCAAAGATCTCTTGATGGCAGACCAAACGATCTAGTTATATATCCAGCCAGAGAAATCATCATCACTCCTGATGTTGCTCTTCGAGCTAGAGAGATGGAACATGAGTTTCCGAATCTTTCAACCATGCTTGCCAAGATAGGCCAAGGGATACCTGTTGATGGTATGGAATCTCTTGCGCCAGCACTAGTCAAATCTCTAGGCCAGGTCTCCGACTACCTTGCTGAAGATGCTTACGTTGTTTTACTCTCTCCAGAGAAAGCCATGGCAAGGGCTGCAAACCTGATTGAGACTAATGAAGAGTTCTTGCATGCTGCTTGGGATGCAGCATTAGAAGGAGCTAAAGCTCCTATTGATCTAAGTGCTGGTGGCTTCAAATCAGTTCATGATTTCACAACAGGACTTGATGGTAGACAGCTAATCAGCATCTCATCTTTCCTCGCTGATGAAACTCAGCAGATTTCACTAAACCTTCTAGAGATTCCTAACTTCAAAGGTTTAGATGTTGAACCAGTTGACTACATCGCAGATCAACTATCTAACGGCCAACAGGTAGTTATTGCATCCCCTGGTCATGGAACTGCGGAGCGTATTGCAGAACTTCTGCACGCAGCAAAGATTCCAGCATCGGTATTTGAAGAACTTCCTGAACAGGTAAGCAGCATTGACCACAAGGTATCTGAAGTTATCTTGATTCAAGCTCCAATTAGAAAAGGCTTCGCATCAAGCGATGCCAAACTGATTCTTCTCACCGATAGTGATTTCTTTGGTCGAGGTGCTGGCTATAACCAAGCCAAGAGACCAAAGCTTGCAGCAAAGCGAGGTCAAGCAGTTGACCCACTGGCTCTAAAAGCAGGGGACTATGTTGTTCACGAGATTCATGGCATTGGTCGCTTTGTTGAGATGGTGCAAAGACAAATGGGTGTTGGCACCAATAAACACACCAGAGAGTATTTGACTATTGAATATGCTCCATCCAAGCGAGGACTAGCTGGAGATGTTTTGTATGTGCCAACTGATCAACTTGATTTCCTAACTAGATATGTTGGTGGCGAAGCACCGGTACTTTCTAAGATGGGTGGCTCTGACTGGTCCAAGGTCAAAGGCAATGCTAGAAAAGCTGTTCGCAAGATTGCTATTGACCTAGTAAAGCTCTATTCAGCAAGAATGAATGCCAAAGGCCATGCCTTCTTGCCTGACACACCTTGGCAAAGAGAAATGGAAGATAGCTTCCCATTTGTTGAAACTCCCGACCAGCTGAACACAGTTGAAGAGATCAAGCGAGACATGGAACGACCTGTTCCGATGGATCGCCTGGTCGCTGGAGATGTTGGATATGGCAAGACAGAGATTGCTATTAGAGCAGCCTTCAAGGCAGTCCAAGACGGTAAGCAGGTGGCTGTTCTAGTTCCAACAACTCTTCTGGTTAGACAGCACGTAGAAACCTTCATTGAAAGATTTGCTGGCTTCCCAGTAAATGTCAGAGCCCTGTCTAGATTCCAGAGTGCTAAAGAAGCCAAGGAAACAATTGCTGCTCTTGCAACCGGTGAAGTTGATGTTGTGATTGGAACACACAGGCTTCTATCCAGTGGGGTGAAGTTCAGAGATCTAGGACTCATCATCATTGATGAAGAACAACGCTTTGGTGTTGAGCACAAAGAGAAGCTCAAAGACATGAAGACCAACGTCGATGTTCTCTCCATGTCAGCTACCCCTATTCCTAGAACTCTAGAGATGGCCATCACAGGCATTAGAGAGATGTCTACACTAGCTACACCTCCAGAAGAGCGTCACCCAATCCTCACCTACATAGGTCCTTATAACGAGAAGCAGGTAGCTGCTGCTATCCATAGAGAACTCATTAGAGAGGGTCAGGTCTTCTTCGTTCATAACCGAGTTGACTCCATAGACAAGGTTGCTTCGCAACTAGCAGAGCTAGTTCCAGAGGCAAGAATTGCTGTTGCCCATGGTCAAATGAATGAAGGCCAACTAGAGCAGGTTGTAATTGATTTCTGGGAAAGAAAGTATGACGTCCTGGTTGCAACAACCATCATTGAAGCGGGTATTGATATTCCTAATGCCAATACTTTGATTGTTGATAGGTCAGAGAACTTTGGTCTATCTCAACTTCATCAGATCAGAGGAAGAGTCGGAAGATCTAGAGAGCGAGCATATGCCTACTTCCTCTACTCACCAGATAAACCACTATCTCCTTTTGCTCTAGACAGACTTTCAACTATTGCTGCTAACAACGAACTAGGTTCGGGTATGCAGGTGGCACTCAAAGACTTGGAGATTCGTGGAGCAGGTAATTTACTCGGGGGAGAGCAGTCAGGACATATTGCTGGTGTGGGCTTTGATCTGTACCTTCGAATGATTGGTGAAGCAGTGGATGAGTTCAAGGGCATCAAGCATGAATCTCCAGCAGAACTCAAACTAGAGATTCCTATGGACGCTCATATTCCAATTGAATATGTTGATTCAGAAAGGCTGAGACTTGAGGCATATCACAAGCTCTCCGCTGCAAGCGGTGAGCTAGGAACAAGAGCTCAACTAGATGCAATCTTCCAAGAACTAGAAGATAGATATGGGAAAGCTCCGCAGTCGGTCAAGAACCTAATTGATGTCACAGAACTAAGACAGCAGTGCAACAGGCTGAATCTCAAAGACGTGATGATGATTGGAAACCAGTTCAAACTGAACCCAGTTGAACTTATCGAAGCAAAACAGATTCAACTAAGCCATATCTATCCAGGACTCAGATACCTTGCATCAGCCAAACAGCTAACTGTGTCAGCACCTAAAGACACTCAGGGGGAGATCCTGACCGATAGAGCACTAATTGACTGGGCCTGGGTGTTCCTAGCCTCAGTATTCACAGTCCAAGAATGAGAAAAACTCCAAGCCCATAAAGAGCTTGGAGTTTTTCTAATGAGAAAGGTATTACTTCTTTAGTGGAAGTCTTCCCTGAGCATCTGGAACCTTGTTCATTACGATCATGATGAAGTCGATGATTGTCCAAATTCCACAACCACCTAGGGTTAGAAGCTTTGCAACTCCAAGGCCAGTCTGACCTAGGTAGAAGCGGTCAACGCCAAGTCCACCAACAAAGAAGCTTAGAAGCACAGTTGTTAGCCAGTCGCGTTGTGGAGGTGTTGGGGTGTTTGACATGTTATTTCCTTTCAAGAAACGGAACGTTTGTTCCTGTACGACACTACTGGCGAGAACTAGTTATTCTTGTAGCAGAGAAGGAGAGTTAGGTGAATGTTATAAAGCCGCAATTGGTGAAACAGTATGGCATTCTTGCCATCGCTGGAGCCTCTTACCTAGCTCTTACATTCGTGGGCCTAAGAATTAGCTGCCCAATCCACTCACTAACAGGGGTGTTCTGCCCAGGCTGTGGCAGCACTAGAGCGGCAAGAGCACTTCTACGAGGAGATCTAGAGCTTGCTATCCATAACAATGCATTGCTCTTGGTCTCACCTGTTCTAGTACTTGTTGGCTTTCTAATCAGCAGGTATTCGAAAAATAGAATGTGGCTTTATCTGTTTTTAGCAATCTTGCTAGCAGTAGTTGTTGCCTTCACAGTACTGAGAAACCAACCTGGTTCTTTGCTAGCTCCGCTACGAACTACTTTCCCGTAATTCCTAACTTCAATCCGAGTGCTGAAAGTATCTTGACTTGGGTGGTCAGGGTCGGGTTGGCTTTTCCTTGCTCGATGTGACAAACATCCCTAGTGCTAATACCTACAAGCTTGGCTAGAGCACGCTGTGAGATCTGAAGCGAAGTTCGGCCTTTCTTAACAGCGTTAGCTAGAGCAATTCTTTGAGTTCGCTCTTCAAAAGCCAGAGTCAGAGCTCGATTGAATTCGTGATCTTCTGGCCGCCAGTTAGCCATTAGCTCGCGGTCATGTTCTTCTTGGGTCAACAACTCAACAGAATTCTTTGTTTTCATATATGAAATCATCTATCTACCTTCCCTAAAAGTCAACAACACTTTCCTAGCTCTAGTTATGGCTAGTGATTGTGGCCGGCCACCGCTGAACTTCAGTTTGTTATAGCAGCCGATCAAAAGAACTACATCTGACTCAAAAGCACAGAAGACTCTAATGAGCAGTTTCTGGTTCCCAAAACTAGTGATGCTTTGAACTCCTGCTCTCTTTAGAACTGAATTCACATTGCCTCCAATTCTGAATTCCCATAGCCCTTGACCCAAAGGCTTCAACCAAGATGTCTTGGCTAAAGCAGGCCCTTCGACAACAAGAATGTTGATTACCAAAAGTCTCACTACCTGCTGGATAGGAACCGGCAGATCCTCCTCTTGTCGCAAAACTCTCGTGTGTATTTTGCTGAAACCGACTCTGGCATCCAGCAAGGCTAACCAAATCAATCCAGGCCTGCTCCAGTTATCCCCACACTCTCTGCCAAACTAGCAACATGAGCGAACTAGACAAACTAATCCAAACAGCCAACACTCTTAGATCTCCAGGTGGGTGTCCTTGGGATGCTGAACAAACCCATGAGTCTCTAGTTCAATACCTTCTTGAAGAAACCTATGAGCTTATTGATGCTCTAGAGAATGGCACCAGAGAAGATGTCTTAGAAGAACTAGGGGATGTTCTCTACCAAGTTGTCTTCCACTCAGATTTAGCTCAAACAGGTTCTCTAGGTGGACCTTTCAACATCGAAGATGTTGCCAAGTTCACTAGAGAAAAGATGGAGGGCAGACACCCTCACGTATTTGGTACCCCTGAAGAACTAGAGAAATACAAAGCCAATACCGGTGATGATGTGATGCTCAACTGGGATAACCACAAACAAAAAGAGAAGCCTGAAAGGGCATCTGTATTAGACGGTATTCCTCCTGCTCTACCTGCCTTAGCTCTAGCTAGCAAAGTCATAGGCAAAGCCCAAAAGATCAACCTTCTAGACAAAGAAGTTGAATCACCTATCCAACTAGAAGATGAAGAACAGCTAGGAGCATTGCTCCTAGCCATAGTTCAAGCAGCTAAAGCCAACAACCTAGACGCTGAAAGAGCCCTAAGAACAGCAGTAAGAGACCTATCAGATGACATTAGAAAAGCAGAAGTACTTTCAGCTAGTGATGCTGGTGTTATTGGGGTTGAGGATCTCTAAGATCGAGCTGCGTACCACATTGGGAATGTGGCAAGCTGACCTGACTCTGGCGTGGAATGCCAAATTTTTTCAAACATCTCAGCGACCCACTCTGTTCGAGCTTCAATTTCTTCCTGTCGCCAATTGTCGAGAGTAAGCAAGTCGCGCGTGATTTTGATTACCGAGTCGTCGTACTTGACTTTCTTATCCACAAAACTCTTTTGCTGAGCTTCTAGGTTCAGCTTAAAATCGAGCAACGTGAGGTTACCGATTTCGCCAATGTGATCTTCGTAATCTTCGTAGAGGTCGCTATTTCCAGAGTAGAGATTAGCCACCCAGTCAGCTGTTTCGGATTGCGGAGCAATGTGTTCCAAGTGAATTTTGCTATCAAGAGGGAAAGCTAGCGCGCCAGGAGTGAACTTTCTGTTGATCCCATGCAAAATCGCTTTACCAATGAAGCCAGAATCTCCTTCAGCCTTTAGATACTTTTCGGTATCAAGCTTGCCATTTGCCTCATCAATCTTGTCTCTGAGAAGTTTGTGTATCTCGGACATCTTTGATCCTTCAGCCATAGCAATACACAAAGATTGGAAGAAGTCTTCAAGTTTTTGTGCGTTAGATCCTGCCATTATGTACCGGAAGCATAGAACGTAGAGCAACCTTGTTGCGACCTCGACATCATTTTCTTCTGCTTCGGACCTAAGCAGAGCAAGCATAAAAATACGGTGGCTCTTTAGCAAGCCGTTTAGGATGTAGAGATTGTAGTTTAGGTCGGTGTCATAGCCTGGCTTCATAATGCGGGAGTAGGTTTCTGAAGCATCGATTAAATCTTTCCAGAAATCTGTTGCCAACTCCACGCTCTTTTCACCACTAGGAGTCTTGATGCGCTCCATCACATTTTCGACCACCTTCTTTTTGGTTACTTTCTTCTTTCCTGTTGCAACTAGGTAATGGCGTAGGAAGACCTCTGGTTCATCTACGTTGTCAGCGATTACTTTCCATTCCTCAAAAATTTTGGCATGAAGCTTTTGCTGACTTCTCTCATCGAGCCCAGAGCTCCTTGCACTCATGATCTCACCTCGAACTAGGTCGCTAGGGCCAAGAGGAAGACCTCTGTTATTCAAAGTCAAGAAAATTTCTAGAGATTCGTTCATGTCGTCAGTGACAACTCTCAGAACTAAGAACTTCTTTAGCAAGCTTGTTAGCAGCGAATGAATTCTCAGTAGCTTGGCATCTTGAGTTTCAATTTTTTCAAGATCTTCCCGGATTAGCTCTCGTATTTGCTTCACGCACTTACGGAATTTTAATGTAATCTGAACATCCTTGTCAGGCACACGCTCCTGAGCGTCTGGCAATGGCAAGACTGTTTCAATTAGCAATTTGCGAAGAAAACGATTTGATTGGAATCTAGGAACCGTTGGATCATTGCTAGGAATTAGGAAAGACCACGCCTCTTGAGCGACGTAGATAGGCAATTTGCCGGGTTCATGGATAACATCTGATCCAAGTCGAATTGCAGCATCTCTAAGAGCGGCCACAGTTACATATGTAGTGGTTAGTCTTTGCTGGCCATCAACAACGGAGGCTGTTCCTGAGTCAGAAGATTGAAGAATCAAGGTTCCAAAGAAATGCGGTTCGCCTGTGACTGCGGTCTCCTTGAGATCTGCAAAGAACTCATCGATTTCATCTTTGGTCCAAGCGTAGGTTCGCTGGTAATCGTCAACTGAGAGTTTGTTGAATTGCTGGACAACGTCCAGAATTGAGGGGGTGTTTACGTTGGCTTCCATGATTCTCCTTTTGACCCCAAGTGGAAAAGGTCTCGGATCATTGGATCATGGCAAGTGATCTCGTGTCAAGATCTAGGGGTCTATCGTTATGTGCCAAACTTGACCCATGGCTAAAGACATAAACCCACCTAGAGGTATGAGGGACTTCCTGCCTGCCGAGAAGGCTAAGCGGGAGAGTGTTCTTGGGGTTATAAAGGGTGTTTATGGGTCTTTCGGGTTCCAGGAGGTTGAGACACCTGCTCTAGAGAACCTAGATCGTTTGACCTCAGGTCAGGGTGGGGACAACGAGAAGCTTGCCTACAGGGTTATGAAGCGTGGGGCTGAACTAGATAGTGCTTTGGAGTCCTTAGAGTCAGTTGATGTTCTAGCAGATCTAGGTCTTCGCTTTGATCTAACAGTTCCGCTAACTAGGTTCTATGCCACTAACCGTTCTTCTCTGCCAACAGTATTCAAAGCTATTCAGATGGGTCCTGTCTGGAGAGCAGAGCGACCACAAAAAGGCAGATACCGCCAGTTTGTTCAGTGTGATATTGACATCATTGGCGATGACTCTGTCCTAGCTGAAATAGAACTACTAAATGCTTCTCTTGCTGCTTTAGATGCTCTTGGGCTTTCAAAGGCTGTTATTAGAGTGAATCATCGAGAACTACTTCTATCTCTTCTAGATTCTTTTGGTGTGAAGGAAGCAGATCGTTCTTCTGCCCTTATTACCTTGGACAAACTAGACAAGATTGAAGTAACAGGTGTTGTCAGTGAACTACGTGAGCGTCTAGGGGATGGGGTTGCTGATAAAGCAAATGCTTGGCTGCTAGCAGCAGACAAGACTGTTCCAGCTGTGCTGTCACCTCTATTCTCAGCAGTTGATGAGACAAGACTTCGCTTTGATCCAACTTTGGTTAGAGGTATGGGTTATTACACCGGAACAATCTTTGAGATTGAGATGCCAGGTGAAGGCTCTGCTATTGGTGGTGGCGGTCGCTATGACGGCATGGTTGGTAAGTGGCTAGGAACAGATGTTCCTGCAGTTGGTATTTCTATTGGCTTTGAGAGAGTAGTTGACCTAGTTAGTGCTGCTACTCCTACCAATGGTGTTCTTCTAGTTCTTGAAGATTCAAGCATTGACTGCATAAAGGCAGCTGTCGGTTTCCAGAAGGCACTTATTGCTCAAGGCAAGTCTGTTCGTCTTGAACTAAAGCCTAAGAAGCTAAACAACTTGCTAGATAGCATGCTGGAGGCTGGCTTTAGCCAGTTTGCCCTTGTTTCTGCCGATACCAGTGAACTGAACTTTAAGGCAATCGGCAACTAAACTGGTCTTGACCCAATGGTGTGTTTAGAGGCTTACAGCCTTACTCAATAACCAATATTTAGGAGAACCATGTCCATCATCGACGCAATCGGCGCAAGAGAAATTCTTGACTCAAGAGGAAACCCAACAATCGAAGTTGAGGTATTACTTACAGATGGTTCCTTCGGTAGAGCTGCTGTTCCATCAGGAGCATCAACAGGTGCTTTTGAAGCTCACGAATCTCGTGATGGTGACAAGAAGCGCTACATGGGTAAAGGTGTTCTAAACGCTGTCAAGGCTGTAGTGGACCAGATTGGTCACGATGAGACAGGTCTTGTTGACTTTGATTCTCTAGATCAGAGACTTGTTGATGCTGCTCTAATCCGTATGGATGGAACTCCAACTAAGTCACACCTAGGTGCTAACGCAATTCTTGGTGTTTCACTTGCTAACGCTCGTGCAGCTGCTGAGTCAACTGGTCAGCCGCTATACCGTTACCTAGGTGGACCTAACGCTTACACACTTCCTGTTCCTCTAATGAACATCATCAACGGTGGTTCTCACGCTGACAACGGTGTTGACATCCAGGAGTTCATGATTGTTCCTATTGGTTTTGATTCATTCTCAGAAGCACTTCGTGCAGGTACTGAGGTTTATCACTCACTAAAGGCTCTGCTTAATTCAAAGAACCTAGCAACCGGTCTAGGAGATGAGGGTGGCTTTGCTCCTGATCTACCAACCAACCGTGCAGCGCTAGAACTTATCTCAGAAGCAATCAACGGTTCAGGTTATGTTCTAGGTAAGCACTTCGGTCTTGCACTAGATGTTGCTGCAACAGAGTTCTATGACGAGAAGACAGAGCGTTACAGCTTCGAAGGAAAACAACTAACTCGTGAAGAAATGATTTCTTACTACGAGAGTCTTGTTGCTGACTTCCCACTAGTTTCTATCGAAGACCCACTAGCTGAAGATGACTGGGCTGGATGGACAAAGATTACAGCTGCCCTTGGCAACAAGGTTCAACTTGTTGGCGATGACTTGTATGTCACAAACCCTGCTCGTTTGCAGAAGGGTATTGACGAACTAGCAGGTAACGCAATCTTGGTAAAGGTTAACCAGATTGGAACTCTTACAGAGACTCTAGATGCAGTTGCTCTAGCTCAGAGATCAGGCATGAAGGCAATCATCTCTCACCGTTCAGGTGAAACAGAAGACACATTCATTGCTGACTTAGCTGTTGCTACTAACGCTGGACAGATTAAGACAGGTGCTCCTGCTCGAAGTGAAAGAGTTGCTAAATACAACCAGCTACTTCGTATCGAAGAAGAACTACAAGACGCTGCTTACTACCCAGGTGCAGCTGCGTTCCCTCGTTACAAGGCTTAGTTAGATAAAGATGGCTAAGGGTCCAGGCAGGAAGGTCAATGTTCGAGCAGCTGCTCAAACAAAGATTGGCACTGTTAGACAAAGAGTTTCTAATCGATTCTCTTGGACTCCTTCAACACTTGTGACAATAGGACTTATTGTCTTTGGTGTTTCATCTGTCGGACCTAGAATCAGCGACTACTTCGTTATGCAGACTCAGATCAATCAACTGCAGGCAAAGCTAGATGCTGCTAAAGAGAACTTAGAGAACATCACTGAAGAGAAAAAGCGCTGGGATGATCCTGTTTATATCAGAGCTCAGGCTAGAGACAGATTGTTCTATGTTGTTCCAGGGGAAATCAGTTATCTGGTTCTAGATGCTGATGGCCTAAACCTTTCAGATACCAGTGGCACTGTTGGTGCATTACTTGCTCAAAAGAAGAGCAGTGCTGACTTTTCTCAATCCATTGGCACAACTAAGAAGAACTGGGCTAAAGGTCTAATGCAATCAGTTATTAGAGCAGGTCTAGATCAACCAGTTTCCAAAGACAAATCTTCAGCCAGTAACTAATGCCGATAACTAAAGCAACAGAAGCAGATCTTGCTGAGATGCAAGCTCAGCTAGGGCGACCTATGCGAGATGTGTTAGGTATTGCAGCTCGTTGTGTCTGTGGGAAACCTATGGTTGTTCAAACATCTCCGAGACTTACTCACGGTGAACCTTTCCCTACCTTCTACTACCTAACCCACCCTGCTACCTCAGCTGCTCTGAGTGGTCTAGAAGCAGAAGGTTTCATGGTTACCCTGCAGGATCAGTTAGCTGAAGACAAAGAGTTAGCAGCTAACTACCTAAAGGCTCACGAAGATTACATCGCTGAGCGTGAAGTGATTGATGTGGTGGAGGAAATCGCAGGCATTAGTGCCGGTGGAATGCCTACAAGAGTCAAGTGCCTGCACGCATTAGCAGCCCATTCTCTAGCTAAAGGCCCTGGATTCAACCTAATTGGTGATTTGAGCCTAGAAGCAGCTGGCTTTGATGCGAGTAAGTGCAGATGTAAGGTAGCCAACCCAGTAAAATTAGACGAGCGCACAGAAGCTCTCACAAAAAGTCCAAAAAACTTAGGAAATACCAGCATGCAAAAAATCTTGATCGTCGGTGGCGGTTACGCCGGTTTCTACACAGCATTCAAACTAGAGAAACTCCTAGGTAAAGGTGAGGCAGAGGTCACCTTAGTTGACCCACTTCCATACATGACTTACCAACCGTTCCTTCCAGAAGTTGTTGCAGGTTCTATTGAGGCTAGACACACTGTTGTCTCACACCGTAGACACCTTCCAAAGACCAGAATCATCAATGGCACCATGACCAACATCGATCACTCAAGCAAAGTAGCAACAATAGTTCTTCCAGTTGTCGGTGAAATCAAGGAATCTTACGATCACGTCATTATGACCGCTGGTGCTGTTTCAAGAACTTTCCCTATTCCAGGTGTTGCTGATTTTGCTATTGGTCTAAAGACCGTTGAAGAAGCAATTGAGATTCGTAACTGTATTCTGACTAACTTTGATAAGGCAGTAAACATGCCTGCAGGTCCTGCCCGTGACAGACTGCTTACCTTCGTAGTTGTTGGTGGAGGATTTGCTGGTATCGAAGTATTCGCTGAAATGCGTAACCTAGCTTCTTACTTGATTCGTTACTACCCAGGTCTTACCTTTGCTGATGTCCACTTCCACCTAATTGAAGCTATGGGCAGAATCATGCCTGAGGTTTCACAGAAGACTTCTGAATGGGTTCTATCTGACCTTGATCGTCGTGGAGCAACTGTGCATCTAAACACTCAGCTACTATCAGCAGCTGATGGTGTTGTTGAACTATCTACTGGTGAAAAGTTTGAGAGTGATGTAATTGTTTGGACTGCTGGTGTGATGGCATCTCCATTCAACAAGAACACAGATCTTCCTCTTGATGAGCGAGGAAGAATCCTGGCTCTACCTACTCTTCAGGTTAGTAAAGATGGCGAAGCACTAGAAGGAGCATGGACAGCTGGAGACGTTGCTGCTGTTCCTGATCTAACTGGCGGTGGTGTTGGTGGTTTCTGTGTTCCTAATGCTCAGCACGCAGTTCGTCAGGGCAAGCTACTTGCTAAGAACATTGTGTCCACTCTTCGTAATGAAGGCACCTTGGAATACAAGCACAAGAACCTAGGAGCAGTTGCTGGTCTTGGTCTTTATAACGGTGTCTTCCAGTCAGGAAACATTGTTCTCAAAGGCTTCTTAGCCTGGTGTGCTCACCGTGTTTACCACGGTCTAGCTATGCCTATGTTTGAGCGTAAGCACAGAGTAATCATGGGCTGGGTTTCTAACTTTGTATTCAAACGTGACATTGTCTCTATCGCAGCTACTGAGAACCCTCGCCAGATCTTTGAAACCTGGGCCTCACGCCCTAAGGTCTAACTAGTAACTATTAGGTGCGCCCCCATAGCCCAATGGCAGAGGCAGACGACTTAAAATCGTCCCAGTGTGGGTTCGAGTCCCACTGGGGGCACCGTCCTAGTTCGCTTAGAGATTACTGAGATTACTGCCCATAACCCCTTGCAAACCTTAGGCTTATTCCAATGCCGCTAGGTGCGGTTCTAACAAGGAGATGTAATGGTAGAAATTCTGTTGGTTGTTTTGGCTGCAGTAGTAATTGGTGGCCTGTGGTTTGTCAGCATGCGAAACGGACTTGTCCGTCTAAACATTCGTGTTGATGAAGCATGGAGCGATATCACCGTTCAGCTCAAGAGAAGAGCAGATCTAATTCCTAACCTCATTGAAACTGTCAAGGGTTATGCCAAGCACGAAGCGCAAGTTTTTGAGAATGTAACCAAGGCAAGAGCAGCAACCATCTCAGGAGAAGCACTAGCTGACCCAACTAAGGCTGCAGAAGCAGAGAACATGTTGCAGGCAGCAATGAAGTCTCTATTCGCTGTTGCTGAAGCATATCCAGTTCTTCAGGCAAGCCAGAACTTCCTATCTCTTCAGGCAGAACTATCTGACACTGAAGACAAGATCATGGCTGCTCGTCGTTTCTATAACGGTGGAGTTCGTGAACTAAACACCAAGATCCAGGTATGGCCTAACTCATTCTTTGCTAAGGGTCTTGGATTTGTTGAGCGTGCATTCTATGAAGTTGCAGATTTAGCAGCTATTCAGAACGCACCTCAGGTCAAGTTCTAATACCTTCTTAGGAATTACTAAATGTATTCAGCGATAGCTGCTAACAAGCGAAACACTGTCTTCATAATCATTTTCTTCGTGTTACTTATCGGAGGACTAGCAACCTATGCAGGTTATGCAACCGGCTATGGTTCTTCAGCTTTCATGATTATTGGCTTTGTTGCTCTGTACGCTTTGATTCAGTACTACGCAGCAGGAGCATTTGCTGTTGCAGCTTCAGGAGCTGTGCAGATCACCAAAGCAGATAACCCAAGACTTTGGCGAATCGTTGAAAACATTTCAATCTCAGAAGGCATGCCAATGCCTAAGGTTTATCTAATTAGAGATGAAGCTCCTAATGCCTTTGCTTCAGGACGAGACCCTAAGCATGCTGTAGTTGCAGCAACAACAGGCCTTCTAGCCATCATGGATGACAATGAACTTCAAGGTGTTATGGCTCATGAGATGGCACACGTAAAGAACTACGACATCAGAGTTTCAACCATTGTCTTTGGTTTAGTTAGTGCTGTTGGTATCTTGGCTGACTTCTTCATCAGAATGGCTTTCTACTCTTCGCACTCAAGAAACAAGGACAGCGGCCAGCTAGCTATATTCCTAATTGCTTTTGGAATCGTTGCCTGGATCATTTCAGCACTTATCGGTCCGATTGTGAGTGCTGCTGTTTCAAGACAGAGAGAGTACCTAGCTGATGCATCTGGTGCGGAAATCACTAGATTCCCTGAAGGACTACAAGGTGCTCTAGCTAAGCTTCGAGACTATGGAAAGCCAATGCAGAGAGCATCCAGTTCCATGGCTCACATGTATATCAGCGACCCAATCAAGCCTTCTGTTGCTCAGAGACTATTCTCAACCCACCCACCACTAGACAAGAGAATTGAACGTCTAGGCACAATCGGTGCTAAATTCTAATCAGTTTCTTAGAAGGGGGAACACATGTTGGAAGCAAGATTCCAAGAAGAACTAGTTCGTTGGGAAGAACAACTCAAAGTTAGAAGAGAGCACGGGGATCGTTTAGATCAGCCAAGACCGGTAGAGCACTTTGCTTACTTTCGCAAACTAGATGATGCCAAGAAGGTAGCTGAAGACCTGAGCTCTATCGGCTATGAAGTATCTGTAGCCAAAGCTGGACTTTTCAAGGTAAGCCTTCTAGCAACTAGAGAAGATGCTCTAGATGATGACTTTGTTCAAGCCTTCAAAGCTGTTTTGTTTGTGGTTGAGGGTAATGGGGGAAGTTATGACGGCTTTGGTGCTGAGGTAGTTGAGTAACAACTCTTCTAAACAGAAAAGTTTCCTTTTCCTTTAGATTCAACTGAATCCAGTCCCTGCCATTTCCTAACCTCAACTAAGTGTTTAGTTATTGCTTTGGAAGAGGCTTCTACTTCTTTAGGGGTTAGATGAAGTTCATGCCAAGCAGATTGAACTAAGAGGGTTTTGTCTTGTCTGTCTGATTTGAGATCTATTCTTGCTACAAGGTTGTCTCTATGAAGTGTTGGCAGGCTGTAGTAGCCATAGATTCTCTTCGGTTCAGGAGTGTAGATTTCAATTCGGTAATCAAAGTTGAAGATTCTAAGAGCTCTTTCTCTTTGCCAGGTGAGAGGGTCAAAGGGGGAGAGCACAGTAGTTAGAGATGGCTTTATCTCTTTGAAGTTGTAGTCAATAAAGTCCTTATGAATAAAGGCTTTATCTTTCCAGTTCTCAACTGTCACTTCTTGAATAGTTCCTTTATCAAGAAGTGAACTAAGTATTGGCTTCACTTCTGTTGCATTCTGGCAGTAGACATTAGCAATGTCTTTTACTGTGCCAACTCCCATTAGTCTTGCTGCATTGCTAATGAGTTGTTCTTGAGCTTTAGTGTGGTCAACAGTTCTGTTGAGAATCTTGTTTGACAGTACTTGTTCAGGAAGGGCATAGATTCTGCTGAAGTTAGTTCTTCCTGCAGCAATGAGTTCTCCTTGGAAAATCATTCTCTCTAGAGCTCTCTTAACATTGCTCCATCCCCACCACGACCCTTGTCTCTTGTTTTCATCATGTTCAAACTGACTAGAAGTCATAGGACCATTAGCTTTGAGCTCTGCTTTGATCCAAGCAATAAGTTTCTTGTTCTCTTTCTCAAAACTTCCAGCAAGGCTTGCTCTGTCTCGATACCACTGCATACGCCAGTCAAAGAGAGGGAAGTCTTCAGCCTTGATAAAACTTGCCTGGTGAGCCCAGTACTCAATGAGAGTTGGATTCTTACCTCCGGTTAGAGAATCCAACTCAGCCTTGTCATAAGACCCTAGCCTGCTAAATAGCGGCATGTAGTGAGCTCTCTCAAAGACATTGACGCTATCGATCTGTAGCATGCCAAATCTAGTGATGATATCTAGAACAGTCTTATCCTGCCTAGTATCAAGCCCACAGGCATGCAAAGCCAATAGCTTGGCTTCTCTAGCACTTAGGGTGTTGGTCATCTGGTTCCTTTGTTCTCTAAATACTTTATTGCCAGTCACAGTGGGCTTGTTTCACTTCATTACAGGCTTGTGGTGGCCATTAGCCTAGGCAGACTAAACTCTTATAAAACAGGTAAGAGAGAACAAATGCCTAACGAAACTCCGGTGGTTAGCCCCACTCTAGAAGACTTTGAAGCAGCAGCGCTAAACGTTGCTGCCATTGCCAAGAAGACACCGCTTCTTCTAAACAGTTACCTGTCTGAGATTACTGGCGGTCAAGTCTTTCTAAAGGCAGAGAACCTGCAAAGAACTGGTGCCTATAAGGTTCGCGGAGCCTATAACCGCATGTCTAAGCTAACCGCTCAAGAACGTAAGCGTGGAGTGGTTGCAGCTAGTGCTGGAAACCATGCTCAAGGTGTTGCTCTTGCAGCAAACAAACTAGGAATAACAGCAAAGATCTTTATGCCAGTAGGAGCATCGCTTCCTAAGGTTTCAGCAACTAAAGGTTATGGCGCAGAAGTAGTTCTAACTGGAGATACTTTTGCTGACTGCCTAAAAGCAGCTAAAGAATATGCAGAAAAGAAGCACGCTGTATTCATTCCACCTTTTGACCACATCGATGTTGTCATCGGCCAAGGAACTGTTGGCCTTGAGATCTTGAATGAACTACCTGAGGTAGACAACATTGTTGTTGCTATTGGTGGTGGCGGACTAGCTGCTGGTGTTGCTGTTGCAGCAAAGCTAAAGGCTAAAGCCAATGGTAGAAAAGTAAAGATCTATGGTGTTCAGTCAGAGCATGCTGCTCCTTATGTGACATCTATGAAGAAGGGCAAGCTAACTGAAGTTGCCATCACTCCAACTATTGCCGATGGTATTGCTGTTTCTAAGCCAGGTCGTATTCCTTTTGAACTAATCAAGAAGAACATCGACAGGGTAGTAACTGTAAGTGAAAACGAGATTGCTAAAGCAATCTTGGTGATCTTGGAAAGAGCAAAGCAGGTAGTTGAACCAGCAGGTGCTGTTGGTGTTGCCGCAATCCTTGCAGGCAAACTAAAACTTAAGGGAACTACAGTTGTTATTCTCTCCGGTGGAAACATGGATCCACTACTACTGCAGAGAGTAGTAAGACATGGTCTAGCAGCTGCTGAGCGTTACACAACCATCTCTGTCATGCTTCCCGACCGTCCAGGTCAGCTGTCTTTGACAGCTGCTGTGATTGCTAAGGCAAACGCTAACGTTGTTGAAGTTCTACACACTAGACACGGTCTTGGTTTGAACATCTCAGAGGTTGAACTGAACCTTTCAGTTGAAACCTCAGGTCATGAACACACACTAGAAGTTATCAAGGCTCTAAAAGAAGCAGGCCTAAAGCCTAGAATCATGGAAGCTAGAGAAGACTAGCCTTCGAAGTGTTTGACTGAAACTATCTTCACAGTCAAGGTCTTGCCATTAGGTGCTGTGTAAGAAACTGATTCACCGATCTTGGCACCCATGATTGCTATTCCCATAGGGCTATCCGGTGAGTAGACACTCATGTCTGTGTTCTCTGCCATTTCAGCTGAACCTAGAAGGAATTCCATTTTCTTTTCATTTAGTTCAATGGTGATAACCATGCCTTGGGCAACAGTGTCACTAGATTCTTGTGATTCTCCAACAACTGAGTTAGCAAGGATCTGAGTAAGTCTTGAGATACGAGCTTCAATAATTCCCTGCTGGTCTTTAGCAGCGTGGTAGCCACCGTTCTCCTTGAGGTCACCCTCTTCGCGAGCATCCTGGATCTTCTTTGTGATGGCAGCACGCTCAACATTGATGAGGTTATCTAGCTCAGCCTTAAGACGGTCATAGGCCTCTTGAGTTAGCCATGTTGGGCTGTTGTTCATAGTTGCTCCAAAGTAAGAAAAGAGCCCGGCCTAAGGGGCCGAGCGGATAATCATCTAATTCTATTCAAACCAGCAACGGTCTACCAGACCTGTTACTGCTAGCTCAGTAGTTCTAAGCGTTGCTTTATAGGGAACATCGATTATGGTGCTGTCTTGAGAGCCCGATGCAGGGATTAGGACCTCTTTATGGGCAACTATTCCATAATCCTCTTTTAGGGCCTGAACGGCACAAATAACGCTTGCATTGGCAGGCTTTGTGACCACAAAGCTAACGCTTGTGCTGGTGGCATCTATGACCTTGAAGGAGATTGTTCTAACCGTAGGGTCATTCTTGGCTGTTAGCCCTGCCCAGATTGCCCAGGCAGCGAATAGGGCTGTGATGAGGCTCGCTGTGATGATTATTGCTCGGCGTCTTTTACCCTCTTGCTGAGGGCTCTTCCCATAACGCTGGGCTATTTGCTCTGGTAACTGCTGCACAGGTTAAGGTTAACTCATGAACTTCAATACATTGATACTTAGAGCTGAAGAAGAAGCTGAAGTAATTGCTGCTAGTCCTGGAACCATCGGTTGGATCTTTACCTTTGCTATGGCAATTGGTTCAGGGTTCCTAATCTTCGACATGGTTAGAAGAATTCGCAAGGTTAGATACCGCGACGAGATTGCTAAAGAACTAGCTGAAGAGCAAGCTGCTAAGGCTAAGAAGAAGAACTAGTTCCCCAGAGAACCTACAAGTGGGTTTAGGCTCACTAGCAACACAGCTACCCAGTGACACATAAATGCAATCACTGTTAGTGAATGAAATATTTCATGGAAACCAAAGTGACCTGGGAATGGGTTAGGTCTCTTTAGACCATAGAAAACTGCACCTGCTGTGTAGCAAAGACCACCAGCAAGAATTAGAACCATAGCAACTACGTTGAAGTTCAAGAAGTCAACGATGTAGAACATCGCTGCCCAACCAAGACCTACATAAAGTGGCACATATAACCATCTAGGTGCATTGATCCAGAACACTCTGAAGAAGACTCCAACAAGAGCTCCTATCCAAACACTTAGAAGAAGAACAACACCCTTATCTCTTTCTAAGGCAAGCATTGCCATAGGCGTATAGCTACCAGCTATGAGTAGGAAGATGTTGGCGTGGTCAATTCTCTTTAGTGCAACTCTCATCTTTGGCTTCCAGTTGAAGCGGTGATATAGAGCTGAGTTACCAAAGAGTAGGAATGAACAAGCAAAGAAAATGGCTGCTGCGACCTTGGCAACCACGCCATCTGCTAGCACTAGAAGAATGATGCCACCGGCAATAACTATCGGTAATACACCGGTGTGAATCCAGCCTCGCCAGGTAGGTTTTGGGTCTAGTGCATTTTCAGGCACTGTTTCGCTTAATGGAAGGTATAGGGGATCTGGCTGTTCATTGCTCATACCTAAACCTTATGGCCTAAGACAAGATGCCTGCTTCAGGCAGGTAACCTTAAGACATGCGTAAGTTGATCTACAGGCTTTATGAGCGGGGAATCCTAGGGGACCTCACTTCAGCTGACCTACCTAAGCACGTTGCTGTAATGCTTGATGGCAATAGGAGATGGGCTGAGCGCAACTTTGGAGCTAAAGCGAAGATTGGTCATACCGCAGGTGGTAAGAAGATTCATGAGTTCCTGGGCTGGTGTGATGAGTTAGAGATTCCGGTTGTTACTCTCTACATGCTCTCCATTGAAAACCTAACTAAAAGATCTACTGATGAACTAGATGATCTATTAAGAATCATTGGTGATGTTGCAACAGAACTCGCAGAGGCTAAGAAGTGGCGAGTAAGACTCGTTGGAGATAGGGATGCTCTTCCTGCTGATCTTCGAGAAAGAATTGAAATTGCAGAAAAGGCAACAGCAGACCTCAAGGGCTTAGATGTTAACCTTGCTGTTGCTTACGGTGGTCGTAATGAGATTGCTGAAGCAATGAAGCAGATCCTTCGTAAGCATTCAGAAGCAGGTAGCAGCATTGAAGACTTAGCGGAGCTACTTTCACCAGAGCTTATTACTGAACATCTTTATACCGGAGGACAGCCAGATCCTGATTTGATTATTAGAACTTCAGGAGAGCAAAGACTAAGTGGCTTCCTACTTTGGCAGAGTAGCAACAGTGAGCTTTACTTCGAAGAAGCGCTATGGCCTGATTTCAGACGTGTTGATTTCTTCAGAGCCCTTAGAGCATTTGCTAAGCGTCACAGACGTTTTGGAGCCTAGGTTAACGCCAAGTAACGTCTTAAAAACACTAAGCGTGTTGCCCTGCCAATTTGACTTAGAAGTTCTAACATAACTTCAACAAGTGAATTGGAGCATAAATGGCCGCTAATAGCAGTACTACGACCAAGACCACAAAATCAACTGCTAAGGCCCAACCAGTCACGCCGGATACGGCAATAAAGACTTTCGTTATAGACACTTCGGTATTTCTGTCAGACCCAAGAGCGATGTTCCGATTCAAAGAACATGAACTTGTAATTCCAATCATTGTTATCAACGAGCTAGAGAAGAAGCGTCACGATCCAGAAATTGGCTACTTTGCTAGACAAGCTCTTAGAAACCTGGATGATCTGAGAATCAAACACGAAAGATTAGATTTCCCTATTCCTGTGGGTGATGGAGGAACTCTTCGAGTTGAACTAAACCACATCAATCCAGATATTCTTCCAGTTGGCTTTCAACTAGGCGATAACGATTCAAGGATTCTTGCGGTAGCTGCGAATCTAGCCAATGAGGGCTTTGATGTAACAGTTGTTTCTAAAGATCTACCTCTTCGAGTAAAGGCTTCAGCCCTTGGTCTATTAGCTGATGAGTACAAAGCAGAGATGGCTGTTGACTCTGGTTACACAGGTATTGCTGAGATTGCTCTAAGTGCTGACCAGATGAGTGATTTCTACGATGGAGAAATCTACGATCACCCAGAGGTCAAAGACCTTCCAGCAAACTGCGGTCTAGTTATCACTAGTGAAAGAGGAAGCGCTCTAGGTAGAGTCACCCAGGATAAGAGAATCAAACTAGTTCGAGGAGACAGAGATCTCTTCGGTGTGCACGGTAGAAGTGCTGAGCAAAGACTAGCTATTGATGTTCTTCTAGATCCAGAGATTGGAATTGTTTCTCTAGGTGGTAGAGCTGGAACAGGTAAGTCAGCATTAGCTTTATGTGCTGGTTTAGAAGCAGTACTTGAACGCAGAGCTCACAAGAAGATCATGGTGTTTAGACCTCTCTATGCAGTTGGTGGTCAAGAGTTAGGTTTCCTACCTGGCACAGAAGCCGAGAAGATGAACCCTTGGGCTCAAGCTGTCTTTGACACACTAGGTCCACTAGTAAGTAAAGAAGTAATTGATCACATCATCGACCGTGAACTACTAGAAGTTCTTCCACTTACACACATCAGAGGAAGATCTCTGCACGATACTTTCGTAATCGTCGATGAAGCTCAATCGCTAGAGAGAAACGTTCTACTGACAGTACTTAGCCGTATTGGACAAAACTCAAGAGTCATCATGACTCATGACGTGGCTCAGAGAGACAATCTAAGAGTTGGTAGACACGACGGTGTGGCTTCAGTGATTGAAGCTCTAAAGGGTCAATCACTATTTGCTCACCTGACTCTAACCAGGTCTGAGCGTTCTCCAATTGCAGATATGGTCACCAGTCTTCTAGACAACTAGCCTGTGTAGAACTCAAGAAACAAAAATGTTTCTTGGCTAACTTGGGTTGGTGCCCAGTCCATCTGAATTACTAGCTCTAATACCCGCTCTGTATTTGCTAGCGGTGGCATGGCCCTTAGCTGTAATTGATCTAAGAGAACATCGTCTTCCAAATAGGTTAGTCTTGCCCACCTATCCGATAGCTCTTATATCTCAGCTAGTTGCCACCATAATCTCGATGGACTGGGCACGGTTCCTTGTTTGTGTTCTTTGCTCGATAGTTGCCTTAGTTATTGGCATCATTGCTAATCACTTTGATGTTCTAGGTATGGGGGATGTGAAGCTGGCAGGAGCCTTAGCTCTGATACTCGGCTACTTCAATCTCTATTTGCCAATTGTGGCAATAGGAATAGCTTTTGTCTTAGCCTTTGGAGTAATCATTCTTTTGCTCTTCAAAGGAAGAGTTAGTTTGGGTACGAGTATTCCACTAGGGCCATACCTGTTACTTAGCTTTATAGGAACCTGTAGCTATTGGCTAGCTACTCACTCGGCTTGGTCATAGATAGAACATCTAGGGCTTTATCTAGTTGTTCGATGGTTAGCTTCTCGCCATCCACATAGCCAAGCTCAATGGTTGCCTCACGGATTGTTAGACCCTTAGCAACAGCATGCTTAGCAATCTTGGCTGCTGATTCGTAGCCAATGTATTTGTTTAGAGGAGTAACGATTGAAGGAGAAGATTCAGCTAGTGCTCTTGATCTCTCAACATTTGCTTCAAGACCATCAATAGTCTTATCAGCTAGTAGAACTAGTGAGTTAGATAGCAATCTAATTGACTCTAGAAGAGCATTACCCATCACAGGAATTGCTACGTTTAGTTCGAAGTTACCGGTGGCACCTGCCCATGCAACAGTTGCATCGTTACCAATAACTCTGGCAACAACCATCAGTACAGCTTCAGGAATTACTGGGTTTACCTTGCCAGGCATGATTGATGATCCTGGCTGGAGATCTGGAATTGAAAGTTCACCAATACCTGCGTTAGGTCCTGATCCCATCCAGCGAAGGTCGTTAGCAATCTTGGTAACACCAACAGAAAGAGTTCTAAGAGCTCCTGATGCTTCAACTAGAGCATCTCTAGCTCCTTGGGCTTCAAAGTGGTTTCTAGCTTCAGTTACTGGAAGTTTTGTCTCTCGAGCAAGTAGGCGAATAACTTCCTGGGGGAAACCTTTAGGAGTGTTAATGCCTGTTCCAACTGCTGTTCCACCTAGTGGCACTTCAGCAACTCTAGAGATGGTTGATTCAACTCTTTCAATGCCGTATCTAATCTGAGCTGCATAGCCACCAAACTCTTGTCCAAGTGTCACAGGAGTTGCATCCATTAGGTGTGTGCGACCTGCTTTAACAACAGACTCCCAAGCCTTAGCTTTTACTTCTAGAGATTTAGCTAGGTGATCAAGAGCAGGAAGAAGGTTATGAATAAGAGCTGAAGTAACTGCAAGGTGAACTGAAGTAGGGAAGACATCGTTAGATGACTGAGATGCGTTCACATGGTCATTAGGGTGAACCTTGCTACCAAGCTTTGCTGTTGCAAGAGTTGCTAGAACTTCATTCATGTTCATGTTTGATGAAGTTCCTGAACCAGTCTGGAAGATGTCCACTGGGAATTCTTTATCGTGCTTACCTGAGATAACTTCATCGGCGGCATAGGCAATGGCATCGGCAATGCTCTTATCCAGAACACCGAGGGAAGCATTGGCTAGAGCAGCAGACTTCTTGATCTGGGCAAGGGCAGCGATATGTGCTCGCTCTAAGGTGGTACCGCTAATTGGGAAGTTCTCTACTGCTCTTGCAGTCTGAGCTGCGTATAGAGCGTTTACTGGGACTTTGACTTCACCCATGGTGTCGTGTTCAATGCGGTATTCCATTTACTTGCCTTTTCTATTTGGTGTTGCCGATGGCTACGATCTCGTGAATCTCACCAAGGGTTAGCTTGTAGTTTGCTCCAACAACTGCCAATTTACCTGATTCAATACGCTCAGCGATAAGGCTGGAGCGGGCAATTAGTTCATTGATTGTGTCTCGGATGTGTAAATCTGTAATCTGGTCAATCTCGGTTAGGCCATTGGCTTTAGCAGCCAATACAGTTGGTGAAATTCTTTCCACTAGGTTGTGGATGAATTCGCCCTGAGGCATTACAGCGCCTTCAGTTGAGTTCATAGTTGCTCTAATAGCTCCACACTCATCGTGACCTAGAACCAAAATCAATGGAACACCTAGAACCTCAACTGCATACTCCAAGGAACCCAAGATGGTTTCAGCAATTACCTGCCCTGCATTACGAACAACAAATAGGTCACCAAGGCCAACGTCAAAGATGATTTCAGCTGAAAGTCTTGAATCTGAACAACCAAAGAGAGCAGCGAAAGGTTTTTGCTCTTTTGCCAACTCCTGACGAAGCCCAGAGTCTTGTCTTTCGTGAGACGGGCTATCAGTTACGAATCTATGGTTGCCTTCGAGCATCGCAGCCCATGCTTGAGCTGGAGTCTGAGGTCTATTTGATCTAGTCAATTTGTGGCACTCCATTCAGTTCTTTATCGATTGAGTCAACGAATGATTTAAATTCACTTTGTTCAGCAACACCGTAGAGCAAGAAGTAATCTTCATTTTTGTAATTCAAAACCAAGATGTAATCCATTGTTTTCTTAGGATCATTCTCAACAATGGATTCGTAGATATCCCAGGTGTAGTGCTTAGAGGTGTAAGTTCCAGTTAGAACTTTTCCATTTAGCGATAAAGCCAACCAGGTTGGGTTGGCATTGAATGCTTGGGTGTAACCGATGTATTTAATGTCGCTACCGACAAAGCCTGCTTTGAATACTGGAACGGTATCAACGTTGTTAGTTGTTAGAGAAGCGTTGTTTGCCCACCAAGATTCTGGGGGAGTGATTGTTACAACATCAAAACTAGAGTCAGCTTTTGCTTTTTGAGAAATAGCGGTGTAATCAATTCCCTTTATTCGGTTCGAGTCATCTCTTGGAACAATTAGAACCAAGGTCACTACTAATCCAATAGAAGCACCCAGTGCCAAAATCAGGTTTATAACTGTTTGGCGTGCTCTGTGTCTAGCAGCTGAATCACTCAATGGGGATTTAGTCCTTCTTCTTTAAGACTTCATCTAGTTTTGCTCTAGCTCCAGTTAGCCACTCTTCACATTTCTGAGCCAATACCTCGCCACGCTGCCATAGAGCCATACTCTGATCTAGGGTTACTGAGCCTTGCTCTAGTTCATTCAGCACCTTGGTTAGCTCATCGCGAGCCTGCTCATAGGTCATCTCAGCGATGTCAGCGTTTAGGTTCTTCTCAGTCATAGTGTCTCCAGTTTAATCGTTGATTAGTTGGCGGTTGCATCCAGGTCGCCCTTGGCAACCCTTAGTTTCAGCAATGTTCCAGTTTTAGCCATCTTTGGGTCAGTAATTACCTTGCCGTCGGCATCTCTAACCACTGCATAGCCTCTATCTAGGGTGCTTTGCGGGGATAGGGATCTAAGCAGGCTCTTCTTGTTAGCAAGGTCAGTTGACTGTTTATCTAGCTTGTAGTCAAGGTCATCTCTAAGTTCACCTAGAGCTCTAGTTAGATCATCGGTTCTCTGGATTAGGTAAGCGTGAGGGTCTTTGAGTAGAGGATGCTGTCTAATCTGCTGAATCAAGGTCACCTGGTGACCTAGGAATGAGCCAATGATTGATTTCATTCTCTCTAGAGAATCAGCAATCTTTCTTCTTTCATCAACTACATCAGGAACTACACGTTTAGCAGCGTCAGTTGGAGTTGATGCTCTTAGGTCAGACACATCATCAATGATTGGTCTGTCATTCTCATGTCCAATAGCTGAAATGACTGGAGTCTCACAAGCAGCAACTGCTCTTACTAGTGCTTCATCGCTAAAGCCAACTAAATCTAGGAACCCACCACCACCTCGAGTAATGATGATTACCTCAACTTCTGGATCTGCATCCATCTTCTTTAGTGCTGCAATAACACTTGGAGCACACTCAGCACCTTGAACAGATACATTAGCCATCTTGATAACTGCTTCTGGCCATCTCAAAAGAATGTTTTGTCTGACATCTTTTTCAGCATCTGAATTCTCAGCAGTGATAAGACCAATTACTCCAGGCAGGAATGGAAGTTTCTTCTTCTTAGAAGGATCAGCTAGGCCTTCGGCATAAATCTTTGCTCTTCTGGCTTCAATCTCAGCCATGAGAACACCAAGACCTACCTTCTTGATGGAAGAGACCTTCAAGCTCAGGGTTCCTCTAGCAACGTAGTAGTCCATGTTTCCTGAAACTAGGACTCTGTCTCCGTCTTTGAACTCTTCACCTGAGGAGACAAGCACTCCATTGAAGATAACCAGAGAAATTGTTGAACCGGTGGCAAGGTCTCTAAGCTGCGGATAGGCATGGCCTCCGGCTTTGGCTTGGAACTTGATGATTTCGCCCTCAACCCAAGCATTTCCCCAGCCTTTGACCGCATTAGCGACTCTTTCGCTTAGTTGCTGGACCGTGAAGGGATGATCTGGATCTTTACCGATGGCGATTTGCTCGTTCACAGGCTCTTTCCTTTCACTGGTTTAGACTTGGCTTGTGTCTATCTCCCAGAATACTTCCGACCAAGGATTTATTGCTTCGCGTAAGCGAGTTCTTTTGGCAGCTCCTCGTGGTTACTGTGCTGGAGTGGACAGAGCCGTTATCGCAGTTGAGAAGGCTCTAGACCTTCATGGTTCACCGGTTTATGTCCGTAAAGAGATTGTCCATAACAAGCACGTAGTAACCAGTTTGGAAAGACGTGGAGCCATATTCGTCAACGAAGTAGACGAAGTTCCTGAAGGAAGCATCCTGGTCTTCTCGGCTCACGGAGTGAGCCCTGCTGTAATCAAGGCATCTGAGGAAAGAAACCTAAACACCATTGATGCAACCTGTCCTTTGGTTACCAAGGTCCACAGAGAAGTTCAAAGATTTGCTAGCGAAGACTATGACATTCTTCTAATCGGTCACGAAGGACATGAAGAAGTAGAAGGAACTGCTGGAGAAGCTCCAGATCACGTTCAACTAGTTGATGGTCGTCACGGAATTCTAAACGTGACTGTTAGAGACCCAGAGAAAGTTATCTGGCTATCTCAGACCACACTCTCTGTTGATGAAACTTATGAAACTGTTGAAGCTCTTAGAGAGAGATTCCCAACACTTCAAAACCCACCTAGCGATGACATTTGTTATGCAACACAGAACAGACAGGTTGCTATCAAGAAGGTAGCTCTAGATGCAGAGCTAGTTATTGTTGTTGGTTCTGCTAACTCTTCTAACACTGTTCGTCTAGTTGAAGTAGCACTTGAAGCAGGAGCTAAGGCTTCCTACCGTGTTGACTTTGCAACAGAGATCAAAGACGAATGGTTTGAGGGTGTAACAACTGTTGGTGTTTCATCAGGAGCATCAGTACCTGAAATTCTTGTTGAAGAAGTTCTTGAGAATCTTGCTCGTCGAGGTTACGGCGATGTTGATATTGTTCAGACTGCTGAAGAAGATGTTCAGTTCTCTCTGCCTAAAGAACTTAGAAAAGATCTAAAGGCTGCTGGTGAAGACACCAGCAATAAGCAGAAGCGTTAGTCGAACTTAGTTTCTTTTACTAACTTCCCAGTTCTATCAAAGGTATTCCAAACACCAGTTTGTTTGCCTTCATCAAAAGAACCAGATCTCATTAGAGATCCATCTTTTCTAAAGAATTCCCAGAAGCCATGCATTTCATTGTTTTTGTAAGCACCTTTGAAACGGGGATTACCGTTGTCATAGAAGGGGCTTACTTCAGACAATTACAAGCTCATTGATTTAGAAGCTGAACCCAACTCTTGGGTCGCTAACTGAACACGCTTAGCCATATCAGCTTCAGCAACCTTGCCCCAGGCACGTGGGTCATAAGCCTTCTTGTCGCCAACTTCGCCATCGATCTTTAGAACCTTGTCGTAATTAGAAAGCATGTGTCCCGCAATAGATCTTGTGAATGCATACTGTGTGTCAGTATCGATGTTCATCTTCACAACACCGTAGCGAACTGCATCTGCAATCTCCTGAGGAGTTGAACCTGAACCACCGTGGAAGACAAGGTCAAATGGCATGTCCTTGCCATACTTGTCGCCAACTGCACGCTGAATGTCATTTAGTAGTTCTGGACGAAGAACAACGTTTCCTGCCTTGTATACACCGTGCACGTTACCGAAGGTAAGAGCAGTTAGGTATCTACCGTTTTCTCCTAGACCTAGAGCTTCAGCAGTTAGTAAACCATCTTCGATGGTTGAGTAAAGGTGATCACCTTCACCACCTTCAACGCCATCTTCTTCTCCACCAACAACACCAATCTCAACTTCCAAGATGATGCCTAGGTTCTTGGTCTGAGCTAGTAGGTCTTTAGAGATCTGAAGGTTTTCAGTTAGAGAAACTGCTGAGCCATCCCACATCTGAGAGTTAAACAAAGGGTCTTGACCATTGCGAACTCTTTCCTTGCTTAGTTCTAGAAGAGGAAGCAAGAAAGTTTCTAGGTGAGGCTTAGAGCAGTGGTCAGTGTGGATACCAACAGTGATTGGATAGTTCTTAGCAACTTCTCTTACGAAGTTAGCCATAGCTGCAGCACCGGTTGCCATGTGCTTTACAGATGAACCTGACCAGTAGTCGCCACCACCTGTTGTTACCTGGAGAATTCCATCAGAGCCTGCCTCTGTTAGTCCCTGCAGAACAGCGTTAACTGTTTGTGAGCTGGATACGTTAATTGCAGGGTAAGCAAATCCACCTTTCTTAGCGCGGTCAATCATTTCTGCGTATTGATCAGGTGATGCTACTGGCACTTTAGTACTCCTATGGTTTGGCTATTTCTTCGAGTGGAACATTTAGGTTTGGTGCTGAATCAACAGTTGCTGGAGGCATGTTATCTAGGTTCTCAAGACCTGATGTAGGTTGAGTAACCGCAATAGCTCCCCAACGAACTGCAGTTTGAACACCTAGTGGAACATTGAAGCCAACACCGTAATCTTCTTCACCTTCAGCAATTGGGTTGGACACAACAGCAGATAGGAATCCAGCAAGAGTTGCATCTCCGGCACCAACAGTGTTGATGACCTTAACTGGAGGAGTTCTAGCAGCCCAGTGACCTTCTAGAGTTACAGCAATCATTCCGTCTGCTCCCATAGAAGCAAGAACAACTTCAATGCCGTGCTCACAAAGTTCACGAGCAGCATTAACAACATCACCAACGGTAGCTAGTTCTCTACCAACAGCTGAAGCTAGTTCTTCAGCATTTGGTTTAATGACATTTGCACAGCCCTTACGAGCCCAGTAGGAGAGCGGTTCACCTGAAGTGTCGAGAGCAACCTTTACTCCCATAGCTTTCATTGAATCAAAGATAGGTTGCAGATCAACATAAACACCGGTTGATTTATAGGTCGGTAGTGCTCCAGCAATTACTAACCACTTTGCTCCAGTGTTTCTAACTTCTTGTTCAGTTAGATCAATAACCTTCTGCCAGTCTTCTTCACTCAGTGATCTAGGAGATTCATTGACTTTAGTAGTAGTACCGTGCTTATCAACAATTGTTGTTGAAACGCGAAGGCTTCCTTCAACCCACATTGGAACTAAGAAAGAAGAACCTGTTCTTTCCAAGACATTGACATCAGCATTACCAATAGGAACTACTCCCGGGGCATGGATGTTGGCAAGAGTTAGGCCACGAGATACGTTGATACCTTTACCAGCAAGTTCTTCACGAACATCATCAGCTCTATTGACTTGACCAGGGTGAAGGTTGTTTACAAAATAAGTTCTGTCGAGAGTGGGGGCAGGTGTCAGTGTGACAACCGGAGCACCAAAGTGTCCTTGCGACATGTGTTTCTCCTACTCACTCGTATCTGTTTAGATGCCCAATAAATCTGGCTATTTAGAGCAAACGGCACTGTCGGCTAACCTGAAAAGTATAACAAATGCCTAGATTTAGGCTTGTTCTGGCCTAAGGCTCTTGATCTTGTGGTTAGTCAATTCAGCTAGTTCATCAAGGCTAGAAACCCCATGCCTGTCTGCCATATGGATGACAATCCTGGCACAGGCATCACTATCAGCTAGGGCATCATGGTGGTCAAACTCCTCATGCCCTATGGCATAAGCCACCTGATTCAGCCTGTAACTGTCTAGGTTGTAGGTCTTTCGGGCCATAACCAAAGAACAGCCATATCTAAGATCTGGAAGCTCATATTCAATAAGTGCAGCACTTGCCTTCAAGACTCCCATGTCAAAACCTGCATTATGAGCAATTAGGTCATCTGAGCCTATAAACACCAGCATTTCCTCTAAGGCTTCAGCCCAAGTAGGAGCATCCACCACATCCTGTGGGTGGATGCCATGAACACCAATGTTGCCTGTGGCAAACCAGTCATTTGGATAGGGAGGCTTTATCAAAGTGGAGAAGGTATCCACTATCTTTCCTTCAGCTACCTTCACTAATCCAACAGCACAAGGACTAGCCGAGGCACCGTTAGCGGTCTCGAAGTCTATGGCTGTGAAGTTTAGAGGCATTGCTTCAATCTAACCTAAAGCCCATGACACCTAAGGGAGAACCTCAAAGACAAGTAAACTTGCTTGAATGGCTCTAACAATCGGTATCGTCGGACTACCAAACGTCGGCAAATCAACTCTCTTCAACGCACTAACTAAGAACAATGTGTTGGCAGCGAACTATCCCTTCGCAACCATTGAACCTAACATCGGTGTTGTTAACCTTCCAGACCCAAGACTTCAAAAGCTCGCTGACATCTTTGGTAGCGAGAAGCTGCTACCTGCTCCTGTGTCATTTGTTGACATCGCAGGAATTGTTAAAGGTGCTTCCTTGGGCGAAGGACTAGGAAACAAGTTCCTAGCTAACATTCGTGAAGCAGATGCCATTGCTCAGGTAGTTAGAGGCTTTATTGATCCTGACGTTATTCACGTTGATGGCAAGGTAGATGCTTCAAGTGATATCGAAACCATCAACACAGAGCTAATCCTTGCTGATCTAGAAACTCTAGATAAAGCAAGAGTAAGAATTGAAAAAGAAGTTAAGGGCAAGAAAGTAGAACCTGCTGTTCTTGACACAGTAGACCAGGCTCTTGAGTTCCTAAATGCAGGTAAGCCACTTTCAGTTTCAACAATTGACTTGCTTCCAATCAAAGAACTAGGTCTGCTAACTGCTAAACCTATTCTTTATGTCTTCAACGTAGATGAGTCAGTTCTAAGCGATGCTTCTAAGAGAAAGCTATTGGCTGATCTTGTTGCTCCTGCTGAGGCAGTATTCCTAGATGCCAAGGTTGAGAGCGAACTTATTGATCTCTCTCCTGAAGAAGCTAACGAACTTCTAGCATCCCTTGGTCAAGATGAGTCTGGTCTAGACCAGCTTGCTCGCATTGGATTCAACACTCTAGGTCTTCAGACCTACCTAACTGCAGGTCCTAAAGAAACTAGAGCATGGACCATCAAGAAAGGTGCAACAGCACCTCAGGCTGCTGGTGTTATCCATACTGATTTCCAAAGAGGCTTCATCAAAGCTGAAATTGTTTCCTTCGATGACCTAATTGCTGCAGGTTCAATGGCCGATGCTAAAGCTGCAGGTAAGGTCCGCATGGAAGGTAAAGATTACGTCATGCGTGATGGAGATGTTGTTGAGTTTAGGTTCAACGTCTAAACAGATTTAGTGATTAGCCAATTCCCAGGTGTGACCGCTTGGATCTTGGAAGCTAGCTGTTCTAATTCCCCATGGTCTATCTATAGGACCACTTAGTAATACGACTCCGTTTGCACTTAATTGATTGGCTACTGCATCTACATCTGCACACTTAAGTGTGTAAACAGCATTGGTACCTGTTTTTGAAGAATCGTATTTAACTGGATCTAGCAATACATCTGCTTCTGAGACTGATAGCAAGTTGATCATTGTGTTTCCAGCGTTGAAGACTGAAGAAACATCATCCTTATAGACCTCAGCAAGCCCTAGCTTGTTGCTATAGAAATCTCTACTTACCTCTAGGTCTTGTGAGAGTAAGGTGATGGCAAATATGCCACCTGCAAAGTTTCCTGCAATAGATTCGTTCATTGCCTTATTCTAAGGTTTGTTGAAAAAAGGAAAGAAGTAGCAGGCCATGAGAGAAAAACTGTATTCAGTTGAAAGAACTTACCCGGTAAGTATTGAAACACTTTGGAATGCTTGGGTAGACCCTAAAGCTCTAGAGGTTTGGTATAGCCCTGTTCAGTTAGAAGTGGCTAAAGATACTGTGACTAATGATGCAGTAGTTGGGGGAGTATGGACAGTGGGAGTTGACGTTCCTGAATACAACTTCGTTGCTTACTTCTTTGGTGTTTACACTCAAGTGAAACACCATGAACTTCTTGAACACACAATGAATTACACCCAGTCTTTAGATGAGTTCAAGAAGAGAGTGTCTTCTCCTGATGAACATCTGATTCAGCTTGATTTCAAGGAAGTTGCAGGCGGATCGTGGGTTTCATTCACTCAGTTCGGTGAAATGCCTGAAGAGCAGATTGAGCTAACCAGAGAAGGAACTTCCTCATATTTCGATAACTTGGGTAAGTTCCTAGCCGCTAAGTAGCGGCTGGTTTATAGGATATTTGCATGAATTTATTGTTTGAGAACCTAAATCTTCTTCCTGTATTCGTTGCATCCTTTGTTTCTTTCATCATTGGAGCAGTTTGGTTTGGTCCTAAGACTTTCTATCCAGTGTGGATGAAAGCTCTAGGTCGTGAAGTCCCAACCGAGCGCTACAAGATGACTGGTGGCGAAACCCTGTTGATGTTTGGTGGAACATACCTTGCAGCACTTATTCAGGTATTCACCTTGGCAATCATCTTCTCTGTCGTTAGAGCAGCTGATGTGACTCTTGACGCTGGAACTGGAGCTCTTCTAGGTTTCATCTTTGCTACGGGTCTAGGAGCATTTGCATCTCTTTCACACAGAATCTTCGGTCAGCCTGACGGCAAGGTCTACAGATCTCTCAAGGTTTGGCTAATTGAAGTTGGTCAAGATGTGCTCTGTGTGACTATTGCAGGTGCAATTCTTGGAGCTTGGGCTTAGTTTCTATTGCTAGAACTTAGAAGGCTCAGTGTTGAGAACCTAGATGATTTCCTAGGCTACTTCGATCACCGAGCTTTTCTTGAAGACCCTAACTGGGATGGTTGTTACTGCCAGTTCTATCTAAATACTCCTGAACAGAACTCTCTTGAGGGAGATAAGACAGAGGTAAATAGAGCTTCTGCTTGTTCCAGAGTTGAAACAGGTGACATGGATGGCTACCTAGCCTATGAAGATGACAAGGTAGTTGGCTGGTGTGCAGCGGGGAGTTCACTCTTGTATCCAGGATTACCTGGAGCTGATGAGAAAGTAGCTCGCATACTTTGTTTCAATGTTGACCCAGATAGAAGAGGTCAAGGAGTGTCTGGTCAAATGCTTGACCTGATTCTTACTGACCTAGCCTCAAGAGGCTTTGAAGCAGCTGAGGCTGGACCTAATCAAAATGGCTACACAGACAAGAGCTACCGCGGGTCATTCGACATGTTCAGCAAGCGAGGCTTTGAACCTGTGATGGATCTAGAAGATGGCTTTGTTTTAGTCCGGAAGTATTTGACCTGAATCGCTATTAGTCTGCGATACTTCAAACACTAGAGATTATTTGGGAGGTGTGAAGATGTTGAATGACAAGGAATGCGGTTGTGGCGAAGGCTGCAAGTGCTCAGGTAACTCAAACGAATAGAAACAACTTAGTTGTTTCTTGAATAAAGAATTAAGGCAAGTCTAGAAATCAGTGCTACTGATGACTGACTTGCCTTCTTTTATACCCTCGAGCAATACCTTCACAACATGGCTTGCTGTCATTCCTTCAGGGAATGCTGGAGCAGTTCCAAAGATTGCTCTAGTAGCTAGACCTGTTTCAGTGTGTCCAGGCTTCGCATCCGTTACTTGAATCTTGTCTCTGCGGAACTCTTGGGTGATTGTGGCTAGGTAACTAGCGTGAGCAGTTTTAGAAACTGTGTAGGCAGACATCCCAGGGAATACCTTCTCCGAAACAACTCCTGTAATTCCAGCAACGAATGCCCCTGCTTCTTTATCTAGAGCAAGTAGGGGATGAAGGGCAGAGATGATTTCTGCAGGACCTAGGTTATTGATCTGCATTAGTTTGGCAGCATCTTGAGGGCTTGTCTCAGTTGCTTTCGCAAAGCCAACAACACCGGCGGCGTTGATGATGCCATGAATTGGCTGGTTCAGATTTAGTAGGTAGTCAGTCAGAGTCTTGATGCTTTCTGGGCTTTCAAGATCAACAACTAGCTTCACTGCTGCTTCAGCTGGTATTCGAGCTGCTGTGTCGGCGTTTCTAGCTGTTGCCATAACACTTGATCCAAGAGCTGTGAGTTGTCTAACCAGCTCTGAGCCTAGAGCTCCTGAGCCGCCAATAACCAATACATTCTTACCTGTGAATTCCATTGCTCAATTATGACCGCTTTTTGTTGGAAGCACCTTTAGAGGCATCAAACTCGGGCAGAATAGGCACATGAAAACACATCGCGGAGTCGTCTATTCAAGAAATGGTGGAGCGGCCGCTAGTCAGCCTTTGGCTGTGTCAGCAGCGATAGAGATACTTCGTGCAGGTGGTTCATTCATAGATGCGGGTATTGCTCTGAGTGCTGTTATCTCAGTGGTTGAACCTGGGGCATCTCAGCTTGGTGGCGATGCGTTTCTGATTACCCACCACGCTAAGACAAAAGAGAACCTAGCCTTCAATGGCAGTGGTGAAGCAGGTCACTCGGCAACTAGAGATAAGTTCACAGACAAGATTGATCACCATGGCTATCGCTCGGCTACTGTGCCGGGCACAGTAGCTGCCTGGTTTGCAGCTCATGAGAGATATGGCAAGTTACCTATCGAGCAAATACTTGCTCCTGCTATTAGATATGCAGAGTTGGGGTTCCCTGCTTCAAGAGATTTCGTCTTAAGAATTCAGGGGTTACTAAAACTCTTTCCAGAAGTTACCTTCTTTGCAGATATGGGTATTGATACATCACTTGCTATTGGTGATGTTGTTATTCAAAAGGATTTAGCTAACACTCTGAAGCTAATTGCCAAGAACGGCAGAGATGGTTTCTATAAGGGTGAGGTAGCAGACAAGATTGTTTCAGGAACCGATGGTTGGTTCAATCATGAAGATCTTGCTAATCACGAAACTAGAGTTGAAGCACCACTTACTGCTGACTACCGTGGCTACTCTGTCCATGGTCAACCACCACCAACCCAAGGAATGATTCTTCTAGAAGAACTTCTTCTGGTTGAAGATAAGGATCTATCTAAGCTCTCCGAAGCAGAGCGTATTCACTTAATGGTTGAAGCTAAGAAGATAGGTTTTATGGATCGCAATGAAATTATTGCTGATCCTGAATTTGTTCCAGTCGATACAAAAAGAATTCTCTCTCCAGAGCACATTGCTATGAGAAGAGAGCAAATCAATCCAGACAAGGCCTATAACGGTCCTGAAGGAGATACTAAGGAAGGTAGTGACACTACCTACTTCATCGTGGCTGATGCTGAAGGTAATGCTGTGTCATGGATTCAGAGTGTGTTCCATGGCTTTGGTTCTGCTTTTGTTCCTAAGGGAACTGGAGTTCTTCTGAATAACAGAGCGACAGGTTTTAGCTTGGATGAGAATTCACCTAACCTCATTGAGCCTGGCAAGAGACCAGCTCACACCCTTAACGCCTGGACTGTTACTAAACCGGATGGATCTCTTGCATATGTTGGTGGAACTCCTGGAGCAAACATCCAAGTGCAGACTAACTTCCAGCTCATAGTGGCTTTGATTGATCTAGGCATGAGCGTTCAAGAAGCTTGTGAGGCCGCTAGATGGCAGCACCTAATTGGTGATTCTTCTGACTATGAAACTGGAGCAGGAAAGCTGCAGATTGAATCAAGAGTTTCTGCAGAAGTCATTGATGAGTTGAGGGCTAAAGGTCACGATGTGATGTTGCTGCCTGAGTATGGGCATGGTTCAGCTGTTCAGTTACTCAAGATTCTTGATAATGGAACTCAAGCCTGGGGAAGTGATGTGCGCGTAGACGGACAGGCAGCAGGAATTTAGGCTCTGTGAGGTGCTGGAAAGTGTTCCTGAATGGTATTCCTGGGTTCGGTATGATTAGAGCTAACAGGCCACATAGAAACTCTTGGTTGGCTTTCACACTTGAGGGGAAATTGTAGTTTTGGGGACTTCTAAGCTAATTCGAATTGTTGCGGCAGCAGTTTCGCTTAGTTTTGCCCTAAATTTTGCTGTTGTTGCCAATGCACAAAATCTAGTAAAACCAACTATCGTCTCAGCCAAATCCACTCCGAATCTGTATAACCATGACTTAGTTGTTTATGGTGGGTCTCCTGCAGGTGTGATTGCTGCAGTCGCGGCTAGTAGACGAGGGCTTAGTGTGGCTCTACTTTCGCAGAGCCCAACTGTCGGGGGCACCATCTCCAATGGTCTTGGAGCTACAGATGTATTAGTACCGAGTAACGTCTCAGGCATTCCACTTGAATTCTTCAATAAAGTGAAAGATGAATATAAAGACAAAGATGCATGGCGAGTGACGCCTAAAGTAGCAGAACAAATTTTTAGAAAAATGTTGGCATCGGCAAGAGTTCAAGTATGGCTGAATGTGAGTGCTACTAAAGCATCGGTTATTTCTGGAAAGATTACCTGTCTCACCGTGCAAAATAAGACCAAGTTTTGTGCCAAACAGTTCATCGATGCCTCTTACCCTGCAGACCTTTTGCCATTGACTAAAACAAAGTTCAATCTTGGCAAACAGGATCTGTTTGATTACGGCGACAACGTTGGGATGAATATCGCCTTCAAATCAAGGCTGACTCTAACCGAAGAGCTAACCGAAGAGCAAGAAAGCAGCCTATCCTCATTGCCATTCATGCAGCACCCAAAGACATTTAACCTAGCCAAAGTCAAACTTACTGACGGCATGCCTTCTTTCACTTATCGCATGTGTATTTCTAGAGATAAGAAGAGACCTTTCAAACTTGATCCGCGAGATGAAAAGTACATCCCAGCATGGAAAGTGCTTGTAGCGGCTTTTACCAAGAAGCCATGCGTTGATTGCGAGACAGACGATGTTCACATGGTCACTAGATTCTGGCGAATTGGTCGAGTCCATGGTGATAAGTGGGATTTGAATTCCTTGAACTCTTTTACAAACTTCCCAATACCGCCTTCTTACTTCAGCGATCACTCATCCAGGGCAAAGACGAATGCCTTAGCCGCTAGGTACATTGAGTCTCTCGTTGCCTTCATGCAATCAGATCCAAGTGTTGACGAAGTTGAAAAGAAGGCTCTTGCTGGTTTTGGTATGTGCGCAGATGAATTCACCGACAACAGCAATGTGCCATACGAGCCATACATTCGCGAAGGGCGACGCGTAGTCGGCAAAAATGTAATGTTAGTCACTGATCAAAAGAGCAATATAACTAAGCAGGACTCAATAGGTATTGGCATGTATCACATTGATAACAAGCTTTCGATAAGCATTCACCACAAGAACCGCTTCTACCGTGACTACACCTCATTTGATAAATCCAAGGTTTATGAAATTCCTTATTCAATTACAGTTCCCAAAACGGGACCAAAGAATCTTTTAGTGGCCGTTGGGGTATCAACTTCACCACTTGCCTACGGTTCAATTCGAATGGAACCTCATTACATGGTGATTGGTCAGGCAACAGGGGTAGCTGCAGCTTTAGCAATTCAAAACAAACAACCTGTCGGTGAGATCCCAGTTACAGACCTTCAAAGCATTCTTAGGTCTTGGGGTCAGAAACTTTCTCTCAACAGCTACTTCAATATGTTTGGGTGCTTGAAGTGCTCCCACACACCTCTGTGAAGAATTCCGTTTGTTGCAAGAACACTTGAACTCTCAGTTCTTAGTGCACCATTCAAGTCTGTGATAGTTCCACCAGCCTGTTCAACAATAGGAACTAGAGCAGCGATGTCATAGATTTTCAAATCGTGTTCTGCTGTTATCTCAAGAGTTCCTTCAGCTAGGAGCATGTATGACCAGAAGTCTCCGAATGCTCTAGTTCGCCATATCTTTCTAGAGAGTGAGATGAGCTGATCTAATTGGCCTACCTGATCCCATAGCTTTAGGTTGTTATAGCTAAGTGAGGCATTTTCTAGATTGTTAACTTTAGAAACTTGAATTGGGACTTCTCTGCCATCGATGTGTTTGGTGTGTGCACCAACTCCAGGAGCAGCCCACCATCTTCTTCCCATTGCAGGAGCACTAACAACACTCACAACTGGTTTGCCATCTACTGCTAGAGCAATCAGTGTTGCCCATACTGGCACACCTCGCATGAAGTTGGCTGTGCCATCGATAGGGTCAATGATCCAGGTTCTACTTCCTGCTCCATGCAGGTTCTCGCCAACAGTTCCATACTCTTCACCGATAAGTGAATCGTTAGGTCTTGCTTCCTGCAGCTTTGCCTTTAGGGCAGCTTCAACACTTCTATCAGCATCTGTCACAGGGGAGGAGTCTGGTTTAGTTTCAACTACTAGATCCTGAGCATAGAAACGCTCTAGCGAGATACGGTCAGCAATCTCTGCCATCTCAAGGGCAAGAGCTAGATCTTTACTAAAGTCCATGTATAAAACTTACTCGTTAGATGAGTTGGCTAGTGAAGACATCAGTCTTCTAAGGGAATCAACTCGTTGCTCGGCAATGCTTCCATTGGCTATTGCTTCATCAAGTAAGCAGTCAGGGGACTCAGCTAGATGTGAGCAGTCTCTTGGGCAGTCAACTGCAATTGCCCAGAGGTCTTCAAAGCTCTTCAGAAGATTCTCTAGTTTGATATGCCCCAGTCCAAAGGATCTAACGCCAGGAGTATCAATAATCCAAGAGTTTGTTTCCCTGTTTAGGTTGATGGCTCTAACCGAGCTACTGGTGTGTCTACCTCTACCGGTAACAGCATTTACTCCGCCCGTTGACCTAAGCGCACCAGGAGATACAGCGTTCACAAGAGTGGACTTACCAACACCACTGTGTCCAACAACAACAGTTATCTCATTAGCTAAGAAATCATTCAGTTCTTTTAGTGATGGCGATTCCTGTTTATTGAGAATTACAGGAATAGAGAGTCCAGAGAAATTGGCTAAGAACTCAGTAGGGTCGGCTAGGTCTACCTTGGTAATACAGAGAGCAGGTCTGAGACCTGCATCAAATGCTGCAGCTAGGTATCTATCGATAAGTCTCGTTCTAGGTTCTGGATTAGCAATAGCCACCACGATGAGCATCTGGGTTGCGTTAGCAACCATTACTCTTTCAACCTGATCGCTATCGTCAGCACTTCTTCTAAGAAGTGAAGTTCTAGGTTCCACTCGAACTATTCGAGATAGAGCTCCAACTGTGTCAGAGGTGTCTCCTGCTAAAGCAACTAGGTCGCCAACAGCAACCCCTTCTTTTCTAAGTTCTTTACCGAGGGTTGCTGTTATCTCTCTAGATTCATCAACGATTACTGTGTATCTGCCCTTATCAACTTGGATAACCATTCCGATAGGCGCATCTTTATAGGTAGGTCTTGTCTTGGTTCTAGGCTTATTGCCTTTAGGGTTTGGTCTAGACCTGATATCACTCTCGTCGATATCGTGTTGGCCAGGTTCTGGCTCATACAACCAACTCAAGAGTTAGTTCCCAACAGGTCGTTCCATAGTGAAACAAACTCAGGCATGGTCTTACTCACAACACTGATGTCTTCAATATTTATGCCAGGAACTCTAAGACCAATGATTGCTCCTGCAGTTGCCATGCGGTGATCTTCGTAAGTGTTCCAAGTTCCAGAATGTAATTCACTACTTGGCTCAATAGCTATGCCATCTTCAAGTTCGGTAGCCTTGCCACCAATCTTGTTTATCTCAGTTGTCAGAGCAGCAAGTCGATCTGTCTCATGACCTCGTAGGTGAGCAATTCCTGTAATTCTTGATGGGCTGTTAGCTAGAACTGCTAGAGCGATGATTACCGGAGCTAGTTCGCCACCGATTGAGAGGTCAATATCAATGCCTTTGATGGTTCCTGTTCCAGTGATAACTAGGTCATCACCTTCTCTTTCAAAACTTGCTCCCATTTGAGTAAGAATCTCGACAAAGTGTTTGCCAACCTGAGTTGTTGTTAGTGGCCAGTTCTTTACCTTTACTGATCCACCAAGAACTAGAGCGGCTGCTAGGAAAGGGCCAGCATTAGATAGGTCAGGTTCAATGTTTATATCCCCACCACTAATAGGTCCTGGTTCGACAACCCAAAGGGTCTCTTCTGGTTGAGAGAGACTGACCCCTCTTTGTCTTAGGCATTCTAAAGTCATCTCAATGTGGGGAAGGCTAGGCAGGTCTTTGCCAACATGGCGAAGCGTTAGACCTTTTGTAAAGCGAGGAGCAGCCAATAAAAGTCCTGAAACAAACTGGCTAGAAGCGCTGGCATCTATTTCAAGGTAGCCACCCTCAATCTCTCCGGAGCTAGTGATAGTAAAAGGGAGAGATCCGGTGCCATGGTCTTCAACTGAAACACCCAATGCTCTTAGCGAGTCGATGGTGGTCTTCATAGGTCGTCTTCGGGCAGCTTCATCGCCATCAAAGGTGATTTCTCCAGCAAATAGGGCTGCCATTGGAGGCACAAATCGCATTACCGTACCGGCTAAACCGCAGTCAATACTTGCCTTGAGGGGCTCTCGACCCTCAATGTCAGTGGTAGGTGGGACTATTACTAAGTCACTCCTTTCGCTGGCGTTGATTTGAGTCCCTAGCTTCATCAGGGACTCAATCATCAGCTGGGAATCCCTTGAATCTAGGGGATTTCTAAGGCGGCTGGGTGATGAGGCAAGGGCAGACAGCACTAATTCGCGGTTGGTTAGGGATTTTGAGCCTGGCAAAGAGACGGATCCAGAGATGGCATGTTGAATTGTTGGGGCAAGCCAAGAACTTTTAGCCGAGCGGGAATAAATGTTGTCCGTCATGTGTTCTCTATTCTAACGGCATGATTTATTGGTGCCTAAGGACCAAAAGCAGTTCAAAGACGAACAAACTAACCCGGAGGATGATACTTATTTACATTTCACAGAATGCAACTCAGCCGGCTCCACGCCGCCACGTTTACCGTGCAACCGCCAGAATCAGCACCAATCACCAATCAGAACTACTAAACTCACAACCAATGAGTAACCAAATGGGAACCCCAGCAGATCCGACCCCGAGTCGTGTTCCTTTCGCCATAGCCGCTGCACCCTACTTTGAGGGTATTCGCCGCTACTGCATTTCAAGAGCGGGAACCTTCCACCGTGGAGAAGACATTGCCCAAGAAGCCTTAATGAAGGCTTTCAAGTCCTGGGATTCCTTCACCGATATCGGCTATGGACCTGGACCTTGGCTATACAAAATCGCCAAGCGTGAACTTGTTTCAGCTGGCATTAAGCAGACCGAGCTGGATAAGAAACACGAGTTCGCCTACGAAGACGAAGAAGGAAACGTCGACTACGGTTTCGATGAATACGACTTCAATAACGCAGTCGACTCACCGGAAATGCTGATCATTGAGAAGTTCGGTATGGCTGACATCGAAGAAGCTATCAACGCTCTCGATGAAGAGTTCAGAGAAGTTGCTTTCCAAAAGTTTGTTGTTGGACTAGGTAATAAAGAAATCGCAGAGCTGCTAGACCTAAAGCAGAACACTGTTGGTTCAAAAGTTTCCCGTGCCCGTGAAAAGCTGAGTGAAGTCTTGAAAGAGATGGCTGCTGGCTTTGGGATCGGTTTAGATGAAGATAAGAAAAAGTAAAGGGTAATCCAATGTCAGAAAACAACTGCGAACTCACACTAGGAAGAGTTTTTGATTTCCTAGCAAATGAACTAAATGAAACGCAGCGATCCGAGGTGCTAGATCACCTGGATGGTTGTCAAACTTGCAAGAAAGAGTATGCAATCGAAAGCAAGATATCAAAGCTAATAAGTAGCTCATCGATGAATGCTCAAGTTAGTTTTGCATCCAAAATGCAAAGTAGATTCCAATCAGAGAATTGAAGAAATCCCCGCTCTAGTGGCGGGGATTTTTTTATATCTCTTGCTCTGGTAGATCTAACCAGCTGTACCAACCTTGGTTGAGTACTAGCCAAGCGATAAGCCCGTGACCAAGTTGACCTGGTAATCCGAATTGAGAGTTCTTGATCTCTTCGTTGAAGCCTGGGTGATCTACTAGGGGTCTGTAAGCATCTACGAAGGGCAAGCTTCTTCTTGAAGCAACATCTTCAAATCCAGCTGATAGATGTTCAATGTCATAGTTCAGCTGAGGGTTGCGACTTGGAATAGGGGAGATGACAAAGCTTTGAACACCCTTGCTGGTTGCTGTGTCAAGGATGTTGGCAAGGTTCAGTCTTGATCTAGACATTGTGATTCCAGCATTGATGTCGTTTGAGTTCAAAGCAACAATCAATCTGTTGTCTGTGTCAGGAGCAAAACGCTTAGAAGCTTCTTCCAACCACTGCTCACTCATCTGAGCTGTTGTTACCTCAGGGGTTGGCAGGACATAGAAATCGATTCTTGGGTAATCACTTTGAGTCTTAGCTATTACGCGGCCAACCCAACCTAAACCTTTAGGGTCGCCACCTGCACCAACGATGTCGTCACCAATGATGACAACTCGTATGTTACGACGTGGCTCTTCCATCTTTAGCTAAACGCTCTCTCAACTAGGTCTGCTTGTTCAACAGCGTGACGCTTAGCTGAACCTGTTGCAGGAGATGCACTAGCAGGTCTTGATACAAGTTGAGCTACCTGACCACCCATGTATTTAGGCAGGAATAGACCGATGTATGTCCAAGGACCTTGGTTAGCAGGCTCATCCTGAACCCAGAACAACTCTGCTCCTGGGTACTGAGCGTAGACAGCCTTGATCTCATCAACTGGGGTTGGGTAAAGCTGTTCAACACGAACGATTGCGGTGTGCTGGTCATTACGCTTTTCAGCTTCAGCCAATAGATCCCAATAGATCTTGCCTGAACAGAAGAGAACTCTCTTCACATTTGCCTTATTCAGTCCACGCTCATCATCAATCACAGGCTGGAAGGAACCATTAGTAAAGTCTTCAACCTTTGAAGATGCAGCCTTTAGGCGAAGCATTGACTTAGGGGTGAACACAACTAGCGGTCTTCTTGGTCTTGCATATGCTTGACGACGAAGTAGGTGGAAGTGGTTCGCAGGAGTTGATGGTTGAGCAACAGTCATGTTGTTCTCAGCACACAACTGCAAGTATCTTTCGATTCGAGCTGAAGAGTGGTCTGGTCCCTGACCTTCGTAACCGTGAGGAAGAAGAAGAACTAGAGAAGAGTTTTGACCCCACTTCTGTTCTGCTGAAGAGATGAACTCATCCAAGATTGTCTGGGCACCGTTAGCGAAGTCACCGAACTGAGCCTCCCAAAGAACCAAAGCATCTTTGCGTTCTACGGAGTAACCGTATTCGAATCCCATTGCGGCGTATTCGCTCAAGAGGGAGTCGTAGATGTAGAACTTAGATTGTGCTTCTGAAAGGTTTCTAAGTGGAATCCACTCTTGGCCATTGTCGCGGTCGTGGAATACAGCGTGACGCTGAACGAATGTTCCACGTCTTGTGTCTTGACCTGACATACGAACGTTGACACCTTCAACTAGCAATGAACCAAGGGCAAGGAGTTCACCGAAGCCCCAGTCAATGCCACCTTCTCTCGACATTTCAACGCGCTTAGCAAGAAGCTGTTGAAGTTTAGGGTGAACATTGAATGCAGGTGGAATGTTGCTGTGTGCAGCACCGATTAGTTCAACAGTGTCTCTAGAAATCTTTGTTTCGTGATTAATCTCAGGGTGATCGCTAGCAGTAGTACCAATACCTTGAGGTCTTGAAACAAGTTCAATTGGCTGAGCCATAGCTTCGTGAACATCTGTGAAAGCCTTTTCTAGCTTGGCTTGAAGATCAGCATTTGATTGCTCAAACTCTTCACGAGTGATATCTCCTCTACCAACTAGAGACTCTAGATACAAAGTTCTAACTGAACGCTTAGCTTCAATCAAGTTATACATAAGTGGCTGAGTCATCGAAGGGTCGTCACCTTCGTTGTGTCCACGACGACGGTAACAAACTAGGTCAATGACTGCATCCTTACCGAAGGTTTGACGATAGTCGAATGCAAGCTGAGCAACTCTGAATACAGCCTCTGGGTCATCTCCGTTTACGTGGAAGATTGGAACCTGAATTCCCTTAGCAATGTCTGTTGCATAAACAGTTGAACGTGACATGTTTGGTGGGGTTGTGAAACCAACCTGGTTGTTAATCACGATGTGGACAGTTCCACCAGTTCTGTAACCTCGAAGGCTCATCATGTTTAGTGTCTCTGGAACAACACCTTGTCCTGCGAATGCGGCATCACCGTGAATCAGGATCGGAAGTACTGGGTTCTCTTCAGGAGACTTGTTGATGCGGTCAAGCTTCGCTCGAACGATACCTTCAAGTACTGGGTTCACTGCCTCTAGGTGAGATGGGTTAGCAGCAAGGTAAACCTTTGTGGTGTTACCGCTTGCACTAGTGAAGACTCCTGATGTACCTAGGTGATACTTCACATCTCCTGAACCCTGAACAGTCTTCACATCGGTGTTGCCTTCAAACTCTCTGAAGACTTGACCGTAGGTTTTACCAGCGATGTTGGTCAGAACATTCAGACGACCTCTGTGTGCCATACCAATAGCAACCTCATCAAGCTGGCGATCCGCTGCTGCCTGCAAGATTGCATCAAGAGCAGCAATTGTTGATTCTCCACCTTCAAGGCTGAAACGCTTCTGTCCCACGAACTTGGTTTGTAGGAAGGTTTCGAAAGCTTCTGCTTCGTTTAGTTTTTCTAGAATACGTAGCTGAGCTTCACGAGATGGCTTCACGTAAGGAACCTCTAGGTGATCTTGCATCCACTTACGCTCTGCTGGGTTATGGATGTGCATGTACTCGATACCGACTGTTCGGCAGTATGAATCACGAAGAATCTTTAGAACATCCCTAACCATCATCTTTGGCTTACCACCAAAGCCACCGGTCTTATAGGTTCTATCTAGATCCCAAAGGCTTAGTCCGTGAGTTAGGACATCTAGGTCAGGGTGTGATCTCTGTTGGTATTCCAGTGGATCAATATCTGCCATAAGGTGACCGCGAACACGGTAAGAGTTGATAAGTTCTTGAACTCTAGTTTCCTTGCTACGGCTATCAGCTTCTGTAGTTTCAAAGTCAGTAGCCCAACGAATTGGTTCGTAAGGAATACGAAGGTCAGCAAAGATTTCGTCGTAGAAACCACGTTCACCAAGAAGCAGTTCGTTGATCTTTCTTAGGAACTCTCCTGAACCTGCACCTTGAATAACTCTGTGGTCATAAGTAGAGGTAAGTGTGATTACCTTGCTAACACCAATCTTTGCTAGGTGCTCTTCACTCATACCTTGGAATTCAGCAGGGTAGTCCAAAGCTCCTGCTCCAACAATGCAACCCTGTCCCTTAGTAAGTCTTGGCACAGAGTGAACTGTTCCAATTCCACCTGGGTTAGTCAGAGAAACAGTTGTGCCAGCGAAGTCTTCAGCGGTTAGCTTGTTGTCTCTTGCTCGCTTAACTAGATCTTCATAAGCCTTTAGGTAGGTAGCGAAGTTAAGTCTCTGAGCCTTCTTGATGTTAGGTACTAGTAGTGCACGAGTTCCATCTGGCTTTGGAATATCAATTGCAAGACCGAAGTTAATGTTTGCAGGAGACACAGCTGCAGGCTTGCCATCAATTTCTTCGTAGTAAACGTTTTGTGATGGGAATTCTTTTAGAGCTCTAACAATTGCATAACCAATGATGTGGGTGAAAGAGACTTTGCCACCACGTGTTCTACCTAGGTGAGAGTTAATGACAATGCGGTTATCAATTAGAAGCTTGGCTGGAATTGCTCTAACGCTTGTGGCGGTTGGAATAGTCAAAGATGCATCCATGTTGGCTGCAAGAGTCTTAGACATGCCTTTGAGGATGTTGATCTGATCTTCTGCTTCTTCATGAACTTCAGCAGAGTCAACTGTTGGAGCTTGAGCAGGGATTGGTTGAGCCTGAGGTTCAACACGGGTGGTCTTTGCTACCAGTGGAAGAGATCCAGTTGAGGTAGAAACAGCCTGAGGAGTAATAGGTGTAACCGGGTTAGAGGTGATTGGAGTTACCGGAGCAGCTGGCTGGTTACCCTGCTTGAGCTGGTGGTAACGCTCAAGGATTGGTTGCCACTCTTTATCGATAGATTCTGGGTTGAGGAGCCATTGGCTATACATTTCATCGACTAACCACTCGTTAGCGCCGAATTCTTGACCAGATTGTGAGTTGTCGTTTGACAACGGATCACCTCTTACTTTCACGTAAACAATGCCTTCCAAGCCTACCAAGCCAAAAAGGGTGGATATTCAGGGTTATCCCCACTGGGTTGAATAAATAGCTGGTCTTGTATGCTTTAACTGCTATGGATTATGACCCCTACCCTTCTTATAAAGAAGTATTCGCCCGATGACCGAGTGGTATTTACTGGCATTAGGTGTGGTTCTCACGATTGGCACAGGCCTGTTCGTTGCCAGCGAGTTCTCCCTTATCAATCTTGAACGTACTGAACTAGAACGTCGTCAAGACCAAGGGGAGCGAGGCCTAGCTCCAAGCATTAGAGCTTTGAAGCGTTCAAGCACCCATTTATCTAGTGCTCAAATCGGTATTACCGTGACCACAATGCTTACCGGTTTCCTTGCAGAACCTTCATTAGCCAAAATCATTGAGCCTGGACTTGGGTTCTTGAATTTGGAGGAGTCAACCCTGCACGGCATTTCACTGGCTCTTTCTCTAGTTCTAGCAACTGTCTTCTCATTCCTTATCGGTGAGCTAATTCCAAAGAACTTAGCTATTGCTCTTCCACTTCAGGTCAATAAAGCAGTAATTAGATTCCAGTTGGCATTCACATTTGTATTTGGCTGGCTTGTCTGGCTACTAAATAACACTGGAAACGCAATTGTTAGATCTTTAGGTATTGAACCTAAAGAAGAGTTGAGTTCTTCTAGAACAGCAGAGGAACTCAGTTCCCTAGTTCAGAGATCAGCAAGCCTTGGTGCTTTGCAGCAGAGAACAGCAGACCTCATCTCTAAGACTCTTGAGTTATCTCAGCTAACTGCTGCTGAGGTTATGACTCCAAGAACAAAGCTAACCTCACTGGATGCATCTGCAACAGTTCAGGATGTTATTTCTCTTTCACACAGCACAGGTTTCTCAAGATTCCCGGTGTTTACAGGTTCAACCGATGATGTTGACGGTATTGTGCATGTGAAAGCAGCAGCATCTGTTCCTAGAGAAAAGCGTGCAATGGTTCCGGCTACTGCATTGATGGTTGAACCATTCAGAGTTCCTGAGACAATGTCTCTAGAAAAACTCATGGGTGTTTTGAGGTCCCATGGATTGCAGCTTGCAATTGTTGTTGATGAGTATGGTGGCACAGCAGGAATCGTTACCCTCGAAGACCTAATTGAAGAACTAGTTGGTGAACTTGGTGATGAGCACGATAGAGCCAAAGTTGAAATTACCGGTGGTAAAGATCAGTCCTACTCTTTCCCTGGCATGTATAGACCGGATGAACTTCTAGAGAAGCTTGCTGTTAAGGTTCCTGAAGATGGTTCCTACGAAACTGTTGCAGGTTACCTAATGTCACAGCTAGGTCGTGTAGCAGCTGTTGGTGATGAAGTTCAGATTGATGGCGGACTACTTCGAGTAGAACGCATGGACGGTAGAAGAGTGGACCGAATCCGTTTTGTTCCTGATATTCAAGTACCTGAGGCAGGTGATAAAGATGAATGATCCAATCGTTGCTCTCTTTTCATTCATAGGCCTGCTTTCAGCCAGTGCTTTCTTCGTTGCTGCTGAGTTCGCAATCTTCTCGGCTAGAAGAGCTCAGATTGAGCCAAGAGCAGAAGCAGGTTCAAGACCAGCTCAGTTGACAATCAAAGGCATGGAAAACGTGAGCCTCATAGTTGCTACCTGTCAACTAGGTATTACCATTTGTGCGCTGTTGATTCTTATTGTTGTTGAGCCAAGTGTTCAGCAACTTCTAAAGGGTCCGCTTTACGCTCTAGGACTTGGCGAAGATGCTACTTATGCAACCTCATTTGTTATCGCTCTGGCAGTCGTAACTTTCCTACACGTACTTCTTGGTGAGATGGTTCCAAAGAACATTGCCTTCTCTATCCCTGAGCGAGCAGCCCTAGTTCTAGTTCCTATTGCCTATGGCCTATCACTTGTGTTGAAGCCAGTAGTTGTTGTACTAAACGGTTTGGCTAACGTTGTACTTGGACTATTTGGGGTGAAGGCTGTAAATGAGACAAACAGCGCTTACACGCTGGATCAAGTTGAAAACATTGTTGAACATTCAACTCGTGAGGGTGTTCTTATTGACGCTACCGGTGCCATTGGAAATACCTTCGAGTTCACTGATAAGAAGGTTCAAGACATTCTTGTTCCAATTGAGAACCTGATTACTTTCAATCTTGATGTCACACCTAGAGATATTGAACAAGCGGTTGCCAAGCATGGCTTTAGCCGTTACATCATCCTGAACGACTCAGGTGAGATGGAAGGCTACCTTCACCTCAAAGATGTTATTGACAGTGATGAAGAAGAAGCTGATGAACCAGTTGAACGCAAGCTACTAAGAACTGTGAAGTCAATTGGCGGAACTGTTGAACTAGAAGATGCTCTTGCACTTATGAAGAGGGACAGACAACACATCATGGCTAACTTCAATGATGAGGGCAAACTAGTTGGGTTACTTTTCCTTGAAGACATTCTTGAAGAACTTGTTGGTGAAGTTCAAGACGCTACAAGACGTGACTAAGCAGGATAAGTTCCTCTGATGTATTGGTTAGGCCAGTAGTCAACCTCAACACCTAGTTCATGAGCTGCTCTTAGCGGCCAATAAGGATCTCTTAGAGAGAGTCTTCCAATCATGATGATTTCAACATCAGTTGTTTGAAGGATCTCTTCAGCTTGCTTAGAGTCAGTAATCAAACCAACGGCTGCAACCGGTGAAGAAACTTCTTCGGCAATGTCATTAGCCATTGGCACCTGGTAACCAGGTCCAAAAGGAATCTTGACGCCAAGAATCAAGCCACCACTTGAGATGTCAAACACATCTGCTCCAACGCCTTCACAAAGCTTGGCAACCTCAGCACAGTTTTCAACAGTGAAACCATCTTCACGATAATCAGTTGCGGAGAATCGAACGATGATTGGAACACCTTCACCGACCTCAGCTCTGATTCCTTTGACAAGCTCCAAAAGATACTTGGCTCTCTTTTCTAATGAACCACCAAACTCATCTGTTCTTTGGTTAGTAATAGGAGAGAGGAATTGGTGAACTAGATAACCGTGAGCTGCGTGAATTTCAATCACATCAAATCCTGCTGAGATTGATCGCTTAGCAGCATCAACCCAATCTTGAATGGATGCATAAACCTCTTCGGTAGTTAGTTCATGAGGAGTATTGGATTCAGGGAATGCTTCACTGGTTGATGAAACAGGTTCCCAGCCACCATCGGCAATTGAAACCGCTCCTTGACCTGACCAAGATCTGTAGTTACTTGCTTTTCTTCCAGCGTGAGCCAACTGAATTGCTGCAAGAGAACCATGCTCTCTGATGAAGTCTGTTACCGCTCGCCACGCATCAGCTTGCTCGTCATTCCAGATACCTGCATCCCAGGGGCTAATTCGCCCTTCTGGACTAACAGCTGTTGCTTCACACATCACAAGACCTGCTCCACCAACAGCTCTCGAGCCTAGGTGCACAACATGCCATGAAGACGGCATGCCATCCTTGTTCTCACATGAGTACTGACACATTGGGGCAATCCAGATGCGGTTTCTAGAGGTCTTGCTACGAATAGTTATTGGTTCAAATAGCTTGGTCATAGCACCAGCCTAGCCAAGGCTAGAAAACATCCCGCCTAGACTTGCAAAGAGGGACAATCAAGGAGAACAAAGTTGAAAGCAAATCTATTGCCGCGTCTTCAGCTTCTATTTACCAAGTTCTGGTTTGTCCTGGCTATTGCTTTGCTGGCCCAAATGATTTTGATCTGGGCAGGTTCTCTAAGCGGTGACCCCTATAGCGATGTTCGCTACACATACTCAGCTTGGGCTAGTGCTGGCTTCACCGACGGCAAGATACTTGGAATCAATCAGCCATGGGTCTATCCATACCTAGCCAACATCCCGGTGATGTTAGTGGAGTGGATATGGCCATTTGATTACATGACTGGTTGGTTCATTCTCGTTGTCAATGTAAACATGCTTTTGATTGCTTATCTTTTGGGTTGGGGTAAGCAGATGGACCGAGTTAAAGGTGCATGGTTCCTAATTCTTTGCATCTTCCTAACCGGACCCGTAGCACTAGGCAGATTAGAAGTATTTAGCCTTGCCCTATGTGTTCTAGCAGTTGTCTCTTTCCTGAAGAAAAGAGAATCTCTTTCTATGCAGTTCTTTAGCTTGGCAACTTGGATCAAGGTTTCCCCGATGGCTGGAATCTTCACAGGCTTTGTAGTTTCAGATAGAAGATTCAGATTCCTTCTACATATGGCTATTGGAACTGGAGTATTAGTTCTCATTGGGCTACTTCTTGGTGGTAACCAAAACATGTTTAGTTTTATCACCATGCAATCTGGACGGGGTATTCAGGTGGAAGCAACGGTTGCCATCATCTGGTTAGTTCAGATCTTGTTACAGATTCCTGGTGCTGATGTTTATTACGACAATACGATTGTTACTTTCCAAGTATCAGGAGCAGGGGAAGCAGAGATAGCAAGCTTGATGACGCTTGTTCAGTTCGGAGCATTAGCTATCACAGTCTTCTTAGGATTTAGAGCCAAGCGACGAGGTGCTGACACAAACACTTTGTTTGCTTGGATGTTCCTAACTGCAACTATGGACTTGATTGTGTTCAATAAGGTTGGATCTCCGCAGTATCAACTTTGGATAGTGGCTGCTGTGTTGTTTGGAATCTTGGCAAAGACTGCTAACTGGAAGTTAGTGGTTTGGCTAACCATCTTCACATCAGCAATCACTTGGCTTATCTTCCCTGTGTTCTATGGTTCGCTCCTAGATGGACAGGCTCTTGGAGTCTCACTTCTAATTCTGAAGAACCTAGGACTAGTTGCCATCTTGGTTTATGCAAACATCCAACTAACTAAGTTGGGTAACAAGGTTAAGAGCGAAGTAGCTTAGCTAGAAGAGGTCCGACCTTCTTGTATTCAATAAGGAAGCCATCGTGACCGAAAGAGCTCTTGATGGTGTGGAGTTTGCCGCCAACCAAATCAACACTTAGGTTCTCTGCGATAAATTTCTGGTTCTCAATAGGAAATAGTCGATCACTATCAATACCGATAACCATGGTCTTTGTCTTTATCTTGGCTAGAGCTGCTTTAGCAGATTTTCTTCCTCTACCAACATCATGAGAGTTCATGGCTTCAAGCAAGGTGATGTATGAGTTGGCATCAAATCTTCTTGTGAATTTATTACCGTGGAAATCTAGGTATGAAATAACAGCGAAGCGTCCACCTTCACCTAATGGGTTGATCTCGCTTTGCCAAGTTCTATCAAATCTTTCATTGAGTTCGCTAGGTGAGCGGTAGTTCAATAGAGCCATTCTTCTAGCAAGAGCTAAACCTGCATGTGGACCTAAGCCTGCTTTAGCGTCATAGTAGTTACCCTTAGCAAAGTTAGGGTCAGTCTTGATTGCCTCTACCTGAACTGAGTTCAAGGCAATCTGGTCAGCTGAGGTAACAGCAGGGGCAGCAATAACAGCAATTCTTTGGACTCTAGTTGGGTAGTCGATAGCCCATTCAAGAACGTGCATGCCACCCATAGATCCACCAATGATTGCATGCCAAGAGTTAATCTTTAGAACATCGCTTAGTGCTACCTGAGCAGCAACCTGATCTCTAATGGTTAGGTAAGGAAATCTTGCCCCGTATTCACGACCTGTTTTATCTAATGAAGCAGGACCTGTTGAACCCTGGCAACCACCAAGAATGTTTGGTGCAACGACAAAGTATTTATTGGTATCAATGGCTAGCCCTGGGCCAATTAGTTCACTCCACCAACCTTCGGTTGGATGTTCTTTACTTGCCTTGCCAACAGCGTGAGAGTCACCGGTAAGAGCATGAAGAACCAGAACTGCGTTAGAAGAATCTGCATTTAGTTCACCCCAAGACTCAAAAGCAATCTTGGCTCCAACTAGTTCTTTGCCAGATTCTAGAGTTAGGGGATTTAGGTTTGCGAAGGATCTATCACCAGAAGGATCACCGTCCCGCCAAGCTCCAGTTGCCTTAGGCTTCCCGACTAGTTGTCGGGTTAGCTCTTCGGTAATGAGCTCGGAGGGGACGGTGTCCTCAGGTGTTTGAAATTCCATTTAGTTAGAGAGTACTGACCTTACTTTGCGGCTGCAAAGCCAGTTTCTAGATCTGCAAGCAGGTCATCGATTGACTCAAGTCCAACAGACAATCTGATTAGACCTGGAGTCACTCCTGCTGTTAGCTGCTGAGCAGGGGTTAGCTGTGAGTGAGTTGTTGAAGCTGGGTGAATAACTAGAGATCTAACGTCACCAATGTTGGCAACGTGTGAGAACAGCTCTAGTGAATCAACAAACTTAGAACCCTTTTCGCGTCCACCCTTGATTTCGAATGACACAATCGCACCAGGCCCCTTAGGGGCATACTTCTTAGCTGAATCGAACCAAGGTGATGACGGAAGAGCTGCATAGTTAACTGATTCAACCTGAGGGTGAGCCTCTAGCCAGGTAGCAACCTTCTTAGCGTTCTCAACGTGTCTTTCAATACGAAGGCTAAGAGTTTCAATTCCCTGAAGCAACTGCCATGCGCTAGCTGGAGCAATAGCTGCACCTAGGTCACGAAGTAGCTGAACACGAGCCTTGATGATGTAAGCAATGCCATCACCTAGAGCTGCTGTGTAGTTGACACCGTGGTAAGACTCGTCAGGAGTTGTTAGACCTGGGAACTTGTCTGACTTAGACCATTCGAACTTTCCACCATCAACAATTGCACCAGCAACTACTGTTCCGTGACCACCTAGGAACTTGGTAGCAGAGTGAATAACAATGTCTGCTCCGTGCTCAAGTGGCTTAACTAGGTAAGGAGTTGCAACGGTGTTGTCCACGATTAGTGGAACACCAGCTGCGTGCGCTGCATCAGCAACTTTCTGGATGTCTAGGATGTTGACCTTTGGGTTACCAATGGTTTCTGCAAAGAAAGCCTTGGTGTTTGGTCTAACAGCAGCAGCCCATGCAGCTGCATCGTCCTGGTCTTCAACGAAAGTAGTTTCAATACCTAGCTTTGGCAAGGTGTACTTGAAGAGGTTGTAGGTTCCACCGTAGATAGATGAAGAAGAAACAATGTGATCTCCGGCTTGAGCGATGTTTAGAATTGCAAAAGTCTCAGCTGCCTGACCAGAAGAAAGAAGTAGAGCTGCTGTTCCACCTTCAAGTGCTGCGATTCTCTTCTCAGCAACATCTTGGGTTGGATTCATGATTCTGGTGTAGATGTTTCCGAACTCTGCAAGACCAAATAGGTTCGCTGCGTGCTCAGATGAGTTGAAGACGTATGCGGTGGTGTTGTAGATAGGTGTTACCACTGCGTTGGTTGTTGGGTCAGGAGTTGCTCCAGCGTGAATCTGTGCCGTTTCAAAGCCCCATTCAGAAGGTTGGTTGCTCATAGTATTTGCTCTCTTTGGTTGATGTGAAGTGTGACTCTAGGTTAGGTAGTAACAGGTTTTAGACCAAGCTAGGTCTGAAACTTTATGTAACTTTCGTTTACCTGGACTTCATCGGCCAGAAAGTGCTTACTTTGAAGCGGCCTCATCAAGGGTGTCAAAGGCTAAAGCAGCTAGCAGGGCAGCACCATCCGCTAGCACTCCATCGTCAAACTTCGCCTTGTTGCTGTGATTAGCTTCACGCTCACCAGGAGTAGTTCCTGGGTAGGCAGCACCTAGGAATATGAATGCTCCAGGGATGACTTCCACAATGCTGGCGTAGTCTTCACCACCAGGGATTGGCTGATCCATGGTCACGTAGCGTGCATCACCGAATAACTCCTTGGTTACTCGCTCAACACGATCAACTGCAGCATGGTCGTTGATGAGAACCTTGGTTGCCGGGGTGAATTCGATCTCTGCCTCCAATTCGAAAGCAGCAGCCATGTTCTTGATAAAGGCAGGAATTAGAGTGCGGGTGTCATCAAAACCCTTCTTAGAGAAGGATCGAACAGTTGCTCCAAAGCTAACTGACTCAGGAACAATGTTTGTGGTGTGGTCATTACCTGCTTTGATCCAACCCACGTTAAGAACGATTGGGTCGAGAGCATCAAAGTTCTTAGCTATGTATGACTGAAGTGAACTTAGGATCTCAATCATTCCTGTGATTGGGTCTTTAGCAGCCCAAGGCATTGAGCCGTGACCACCCTTACCCTTTAGGGTCACCAGAATATCTCCTGCCGAAGCCATCATGGTTCCTTTACGAGAGAGGAACAGACCTGGCTCAGGAATTGAGAATACGTGCAAACCAAAAGCCGCAATTGGCATTTCACCAGAGGCTAGGTGCATTTCTTGAGAAAGCATCACACCGGCTCCATCATGACCTTCTTCACCAGGTTGGAAGAACATCACAACATTTCCCTTTAGTTGGTCTTTGTTCTCTGCAATGAGTTGAGCAGCACCAATACCCATTGCCATGTGTAGGTCATGTCCGCAGGCGTGCATGTAGCCGTTAGTTGAAGCAAAATCCAAACCAGTGTCTTCTTCAACAGCTAGAGCATCCATGTCTGCTCTCAATAGAACTGTTGGTCCAGGCTGTGATCCTCTAATAACAACTGCAGCAGCTGTCATGTCCTTACCTAAAGTAACTTCACCAAGACCTTCAACTTCCTTCAAGACAATAGCCAGAGTCTTAGGTAGGTCTAGACCGAACTCAGGCACCTGGTGCAAAGCACGCCTTATCGAAACAAGGTTTTCCTGTTTAGCATTCGCTTGGCTTTTGAGTGTGTTCTGGTCCATGGGGCTCTTCTTTCTTGAGGTATTTCTATCTTGGCACTAAATGGCCATTAGTTTATGCCTACCATTTACTTATGTTCTTTGAAGCGATGCATCCCACTTGGCAGAGCTGGCTTGTCCAGCAAAAGCCGATGCTTGAAGCCATAGAACAGAAAGTGTTGGCGGAGGTTCAGGTGACTCCTCGCCTAAACCAAGTTATGAGAGCTTTCGAAATGGATCCAGCCAATATAAAGGTGGTCATCTTGGGGCAAGACCCCTACCCAATTGAAGGTGATGCAATTGGTCTGGCTTTTGCCATGAACCCTGAAAGCAAAATGCCTCGAAGCCTAGTCAATATAGTCAAAGAGCTCGGTGATGATTTGGGGCTAGAGGTAAAGACACAAGCTGACTTATCCAAATGGACCAATCGGGGGGTTTTACTTTTGAACAGAACGCTCACAACCCAGATTGGTAAAGCAGGTGCTCACTCCAAACTTGGTTGGGATCAGTTCACTCGTGAAGCTCTCATAGAACTAGCTAAGAGAAACGAATTGGTGTTTATCCTTTGGGGTTCACCTGCGATTGCATTAGGTAGGGAAGTGGCTCAAACTGCTATGAATTGCAGGTTGGTTGAGTCTGTACACCCTTCTCCACTATCTGCATACAGGGGGTTCTTCGGTTCTAAGCCGTTTAGTAAAACTAACCAGGAACTAATTGCTCTGGGCTTAGAGCCGATAGATTGGTCTGTGTAAGGAAGTGATGATTTGCCTCTAGATTCAGAATCACGTTGGCGACTAGTTAGGTTGCTCAAGTCCAAAGGTGCTCAAGAAGTGATATCTGTGGACGATATTGAGCTGCGTCTGGCCACTTCGGAAGATATCAAACACATCACTGAGATTTATAACTACTACGTAGTCAATTCAGTAGTGACTTTTGATATTGAAAAGAGCACTGAGGTTACCTGGCAAGAAAAGCTTGACTATCTAAATGGGCTAGGTTTGCCATTTATCGTTGCCCAATCTGCCTCAGGAAACGTTCTTGGGTTTGCTTATGTTGCTCCATGGAGAGCAAAAGCTGCGTATAGACGAACAGTTGAGAACACCATTTACCTTCGTCCTGCAGCTATTGGCAAGAGACTTGGCACAAGACTTCTGGCTGAGCTTATTGAAAGATCTAAGGCTGCTGGAGTCAAGGAAATAGTTGCCGTTATTAGTGATAAAGGTGCAGACACCTCTATCGCGCTACATGAAGCTTTTGGCTTCAAGAAGCAGGGACATCTAGCAAAAGTTGGCTTCAAGTTCAACCGCTGGTTAGGGACAATCCTTTTACAGAAAAGTCTGTGATTAACTTCAGCCTCCTGTCAGAGTCAAGGTTTAGAGTGAAAGCATGAAACCTGCCGTCAAGTTCACCGCAATAGCACTTGTCATGCTGTTGGCACTTGGCTATCTCACCGCGTTGATTTCTTCAACTGGAACGGGTGCAGTTTCAAGTGAGCCAGCTTATAAAGATGAGCCTGTAGTAGGTCTTGTTATCAAATACCGTGCAGGTGTTGTTCCAGTCGATATATTTGGCAACCAGGTTGCACTCGATCTTGCAGAACAGAAACTAGAGCCTGGCGTGGACGTAGGTCTTGGACTTTACACAGCCAAGTTTCAAAAGCAACTAACCGAGAGCGAAGCACTTGCCATTGCAAATCAAGTTGCCAAGAGTCCAAGTGTTGAGGCTGTCTATCTAGATCACTTACTAACCAAGGCTAGATACAACCTAGCTACTCCAAAGCTTTCCAATCTAAAGGCCAGCGCTGCTCCATCTAAAGTTATTGCTAAAGACGGATGGACCTCTAGCGCTCGAACCAAAGCCAAAGTTAACTTGAGTTGGGTTGCACCAAAGACACTAAACGGTGGTTTCCTTTGGGGTTACCGGATAAGTAAGTACGACAAAGTTTTAGAAAAATATGTCGTGATTGTTAGCAACACGAAGAGTAGAGCAACATCAATAACAGTTAGTAACGCTCTAATTCCTGGTGAGCAAGCAAGCTTCAAAGTTGCAACCATCACCAAGACCGGTAACTCAAAGTACATGGCAATCAGCAAAGACTCTTCAGCTGCCAAAGTAATCCCTACTGCTGTTCCCCAAGCACCAGTTCTGCAATCTTCGGGCAACATCACATCTACCAAACCTGTCGTGGCATGGGTTACTCAAGGTTCAGTTGAACGTGGTGGTTTACCTGTCAGTTACTCCGTCACAGCAACAGCAGCAGATACATCCCAAGCAACTTGTTCTTCAACAGGGGTTTCTTGCACATTGAGCGGTCTTCAAGCGGGCAAGAACTATCAGGTGATTGTTACCGCAACAAACAAACGTGGCTCAGTCTCTTCAACTCCGGTGGCTGAAGTCTTAGATCCAATGAAGTCTCAGCAGTGGTATCTAGATGGATCATATGGAATCAACGCATCAAAAGCCTGGAAGATAACCCAAGGAACTCCGTCAATTGTTGTCGCAGTTCTAGATACTGGCATAACATCGCATCCTGATCTAGATGACAATGTTGTCACTGGGTATGACATGATTACCGACACGGCAAATGCGAGAGACGGAAATGGCAGAGATGCCAACCCTTCAGACCCTGGTGATTACGAGAGTGCATCGATACCGAGCTCTTGGCATGGAACCCACGTTTCAGGAATCATTGCGGCGGAAACAAACGACATTGGAATTACAGGAATTGCACCTAAGGTAAAGATTTCCCCTGTCCGAGTTCTTGGCGTGAATGGTGGATCTGAGAGCGATATTGCAGCAGGCATCAACTGGGCACTTGGAGTGAAGCTAACTGGAATCATTCAGAATCCGAATCCAGCAAAGGTAATCAACTTGTCCATCGGTTCATCAACTTTTTCTACCTGTTATTCAAATTCACCAACTCAATTGGCAATCGATGAATCAAAGAGAAGAAATGTAACCATCGTTACTTCAGCTGGTAACGACAACCAGCTTGCCACTAACTCATATCCTGGCAACTGTTATGGCAACATCACAATTGGTGCCACCGGTTTTACTGGAGATCGTTCTTACTACAGCAACTACTCTGGCTACTCAAACACTCAAGGTTTATACATTGGAGTGGACATATCAGCTCCTGGTGGAGACGATCGAGTTGGTCTCAACAAACCTGCAGGTGGTCTAATCTGGTCAACTACTAACGACGGTAAGACTGGACCTGGCAGAGCAACCTATGGAGCTGAGCAAGGCACTAGCATGGCTTCACCTATCGCTGCTGGTGTTGTTGCACTAATGTATTCGATTCGTCCATCTCTTACCTACATTCAGGTTTGGGAGATTCTGAGCAGCACAGCAAGGTCATTCAATCCAAACTCTGATTGTGAATATCAAATGGTGGAGACCACATTGAACGATGGAAGCACTCTCACAACAGGAGAATGTGGAATTGGAATCATCGACGCTGATGCAGCGGTCCGTGCTGTCCAAGAGTTAAACAAATAAAGCCGGCTCTTTATTCAAGAGCCAGCTTCTTTGTTGCTGGTGCGGAAGGTGGGACTTGAACCCACACGCCTAAGGCGCTAGAACCTAAATCTAGTGCGTCTGCCAATTTCGCCACTCCCGCGAGCCTTCCTATTCTATGTGAAAAATGAAAGCTTTGCCTGTGGAGAACCTGAGCAACATATCTTGGGATTTGTAAACATGGGGTCATGCCCAGAGAAACAGTCCAACTCGTCGCTGAGAGAGCCAGAACACTGCTATCCACTGGCCCTGAATCGATTGATCAGGCTATCTCTAAGGCTGTCGATGAAGCATTTGAAGGCGGACAGGACCTACCGCAGTTAGTTGAATCAAACCTCGTCGGAGAGGTTAGAAGTGCTCTTTCAGGTTATGGACCGCTTGATGAATTGATTGTTAACCCTGACATTGAAGAAATCTGGATCAACGCCCCTGACAAAGTTTTTGTCTATGAGAACTCACTGAAGAGACAGCTGAATCTAAACCTAACGGCTCTCGATATTCGTCAAATGGTGGAACGCATGCTCCGAGATTCAGGTAGACGACTAGATAGATCAGAGCCATTTGTTGATTCAACCTTGCAAGGCGGTTCTAGATTGCATGTTGTGATTCCTGATGTAACCAGGGATCACTGGTCAGTAAACATTAGAAAGTTTCCCAGTCGCGTCTTTACGCTGCAAAGACTTATTCAACTCAGGACCATTTCATTGGACATGGCGAACTTCCTAGCTTCTGAATTTCTAGCAGGTCAAAACATTTTGGTATCTGGAGCAACCCAGGCAGGGAAAACAACTATGTTATGTGCACTGCTAGATGTGGGTTCAGAAACTGACCGCTTAGTGAGTGTTGAGGAAACCTTTGAGATTAGAACTAACTATCTGGATTGGGTTGCTATGCAAGCCAGACAGGCAAACCTTGAAGGCGTTGGCGAGATAACTCTTCGAAGACTTGTCAAAGAGGCACTGAGAATGAGGCCAACTAGATTGGTCATTGGTGAAGTGAGGCAGGCTGAAGCCCTTGATCTTTTGATTGCCCTTAATTCTGGAATAGCGGGGCTTTGCACAATACATGCGAACTCAGCTTTTGAAGCTTTGGAAAAATTAAAGTTGCTGCCTTTGCTCGCTGGAGAAAACATACCCGCTTCGTTCGTATCACAAACAGTGGAGAGAACTATCGGACTTGTTGTGCACTGCCAGATGGATAGCCAGGGCAAAAGGGAAGTGTCTCAGGTAATCAAGTCAGATGCCAAAGGCAATTGGGTTGAGGTTCGACTGTGAACAAGATAGAAAAGCTGCTGATACAGGCGGGATACCGAAACATTCAACCGGCTCAGTTTGTCATGCTGTTACTTGGTGGACTTGCCAGCGCGGTTGTAATCCTCGCCGTGATTACAAACTCCACACTGATTTCAATTGCAGTCTGCGTTTGTGTTGGAGCGCAGCTGATAGAGAGTTTTCAAAGCAAAGTTGCCGCAGAGACTCACAAGTCAAATACCCAGTGGCCTAAGTATTTGGATTCAATACACTCAGCCACCTGGGCCGGAGCAACACTAGAACAAGCTTTACTTGATTCAATTTCCTCTGCGCCAACCAAACACTCTTGGGCTCTATTGGAATTTGAGAAGGACCATAACTCCGGTATTGCATTTAGCGACAGTTTGGATAATCTCAAAGCTCGCCTTGCTAATCCCATTGCAGATAGGTTCATCGAGATTACTCGCTTAGCGAGTGCTTCTGGGGGAAGGGGATATCTGAGTGCTCTTCGAGCTCAATCGCTCCAGCTTCGACTAGAGAACTCAACATGGTCAGAGATCAATGTAAAGCAGAACTGGGTTCTTGGAACAGCAAAGTTGGCAGTCTTAGCACCTTGGTTGATTCTGGTTCTACTCTGTCTTAGGCCCGAAACCGCAATTGCATTTCAATCGGAGAGCGGAGTAACCGTTCTGGCATTAGGAACATTTGCTTCTTTGCTTGCATTTAGGTTGATCAAGACTTTAGGTAGATTGCCACCACGTCAAAGAACACTGGGGATCTAAGTGCAACTCATTGCCCTTGGAACATCTGTTCTTGCGCTCGTCACTCTGTATTTCAGCTTGGGAAAGTCAACAGAGTCAAAACTTGCTGAGCGTTTGCAGCCTAGAAAGCGAATATTCCAAAAGACCAAAACAAAATCCAAGTTCAATTCACTGAGTGCACTTATGGAGATACCTGATTTTGCTTCATTACTTTGGTTCGCAGTAAGCGCGGGAGAGTCGCTGGAATCTGCACTCAGATTAGCTGTGAGTCGTTCAACTGGTTATGTTTCTGGAGAATTCCAAAGGGTGTTAAGAAATGTCGAACACGGAGCCGTTATGCAAGTGGAACTGCAAGAACTGGCGTCACAGGCAAAATCTGAACATGTTCGTGAACTGGCGACCAAGCTAGCAGTGGCACTCAACAATGGTTCAGCGTTGGGTGATCTGATGGGTGACTTCGTCCAGTCGTCGACATCAGCTCTAAGAGCAGAACTACTCATAATTGCTGGCAGGAATGAAACCAAGATGATGATTCCAATGGTGTTCATCATTCTGCCCATCACAGTCATGTTTGCACTTTTTCCAAGCCTTGCTCTAATCCAGGGCAGCTTTTTATAAGAAGGAGATAAATGAAAATAAAGGAAGTTATTCAAGATGACCGAGGGGACGTGCCCGGTTGGGTGCTAGTCACGCTGATGACAGCAGGCTTAGTCGTATTACTTTGGGCGGTAGCTGGACCTGCTCTTAGAAGTGTGTTCAATAACGCAGTATCTAAGGTTGTTGTTATCTAATCTGAGAAGCGAAAACGGTTCTGCGGTTACAGACTTTGTTCTTCTAGTGGTTCCTGCGTCGCTTCTTTGTTTACCTCTTATAGAGCTGTTTGGCATCTACCAGGGTGCAATAGTCAAAGAGCAGGTTAGTTACGAGATTGCACGATTCGCATCCCTTACCGACATTTCGCTTGATCAAGCTATTGACTACAGACAATTCAAAGATCCGCTCGCTCAGCTAACTAGTAACACAAACCAAACGTCATGTTCATTTCTAGTAAGCACAGAATTGAAGAAGAGCATCACCTTTTGGCCTGACGTAATTGAAGTTCCAATTCAAGGACGGGCTACCTGTGAAAAGTAGTTTGCTCAGACAAGAGCGGGGCAGTGCCCTAATAGAAGTCGTTGCTTTCGCTGCTATTGGCTTTGGACTTGTGTTAACCCTTGGCTTTCAAATGCTGGAACAGGAACGAAAGGTACTTGAGCTAAAAAGCTTGAGTCGAAACGCTATGAGGTCTTATTTGCTTAGCCCATCTGCAGACATCTATGAGGAAGTATTCAGGTTGCAATCTGATAGTCGCCTATTGGCTGAAGAGAGCTTGTCTGTCTCTACGAGTTGCATTCAAGTTGAGTGCTCGAAGTCCAACACTTTGATTTGGTTAGAAGTACAGGCTGGAGACTTGTCTGCGAAAGCCTTCGGTGTCAAAGGTGGTTAAGGATGACTCTGGCTCAGCACTGATCTGGTTTGTTTTTCTAGTGGCACTACTTTGCATGTTGGTGCTTACCTTGGCGACAAGTGTTCATCAATATCTTTTTGCCAGGGAGTTGATAGATTTCACAGAACAGTTTGCATTGACAGTCAAAACAAAGTTGCAGTATGAGGGCTCACAAGTTTCATCGATAGCAACTGAACTACTTTCAGAGGTTAGTCCTCCGTACAGCTTTGATGGTCTCCAACTCAAGCAGGTGAGTATAGAAGCTGGCGAAACAGTGAAAGTTATCTTTTGTGCTGATTGGAATTCTCCAGTTGCATCCGTAGATGCCTCAAGAAGAATCTGCGAGATGGCTTTAGCGCGTTAAGACTTCTTGTCTGGAGTAACTGCGTATCTAGGAATGTATTTATACATAAGCCCAGCTCCAACAAAACCTAATATTCCAAATCCAGCCATAGCTCCAGTTAGGCCAACTGCAACAACTAATGGAGCAAGAATTAGTGGAGCAGCTGCATCACCAAAGTCGACCAGCAAACGATAGGAAGCTAGGAACTCACTTCTCTTATCAGGTGGAGCAAGATCTGCTCCTAGAACCATAATCACTCCGCTACCAATTCCATTAGCTACAGACATTAGAAGAGCTAGCAGTAGGAATGTGTTTGCATCTATTGCAATACCAACAATCAGGTGAGCAAGCCCAAGTCCAAACAGAGTCGGCACAGCTGCAAAGCTTCTACCGAAGCGGTCCATGATTTGTCCGCTTAGGTAAAACATTGCGAAATCCAATGCCCCGGCGATACCAATGATTAGGGAAGCCTGCTCTGTTGGAATAGTGAGGTATACGGCAATGAGGGGAAGACCAATCATTCTGGTGCCACGAAGAGCACTCAGGATTGATGATGCAACTCCTAGAGTTGCAAGTTTCTTACCTTCACGTCTAGCAACTAACAAAGTTTCTTTGAGCGAAGAACTATTCTTGGCAACATCTTCTCCGCCTTTAGCAAAGAGCAAGATAACAACAGCAAGGCTACAAAGAACTAAAGGTAAGAAGTAAACAGCTCGAACGCTGAACATGGCAATAATGGCTGCGGCTACTGTTGGCCCAACAAATGAACCAGCTCTAAACATTCCACCCAGAACAGATAGAGCCCTGGCTCTAATAGCGATTGGCACATGCTCTGTCATCCAAGAGAGTCTGGCTAACCCAAATACGGCTGATCCTGCTCCAACTAGAAATACTCCAGCTCCGAGCATGAATAGGTTCATGGCGAAAAGGCTAGGCAGGATACCAATTGCACCTGCAGCAGCTGCCATAATCATGGCTTTACGCTCACCTAGATAATCAATCAACTTAGCTGCAGGAAGATCTGCTACCAGACGACCAATCATTAGTAGACCGGTAATAAGACCTGCGGTGGCAAGGTCTTCAGTGAATAGGAATACTGTTGCTGGGATACTCGGAACTATTCCGAACTCTGCCGTAGAGAAAAGAAAGGATGGCAGATAAACAGGTAGCACCAACTCACGTTTAGTGAAGTCTTTGTTGGATGCCATTAGCCAATTATCGCCTAGGTGAACACTCGAAGGGGTATTGGCTAACTCCCGCCTAAACTAGAGAACATGTCCGACCTTGATCTCTCTCAAGAAATCAAGCAAATTCGTGGAACCTTTGCCACTATTGCTGAGGTTACTGACGTACCCAAGCTAGATAAAGAGATTGAGCAGCTAGAGATAGATGTTCAAGCTCCTAACTTGTGGGATAACGCTGAAGAAGCCCAGAAACTAACCAGTGCTCTTTCTAGAAAACAGGCTCAGCGAACCAGAATCCAAGACATCGCCAGCAGACTAGATGATCTTGAAGTCCTTATCCAACTAGCCAACAGCGAATCAGATAAGTCTGCAGCTAATGAAGCAACTCAAGAACTTGAAGCACTGAAGAAGCTAGTCGCTGAACAAGAAGTTGTGACCCTTCTAAATGGTGAATACGACTCAAGAGCAGCCATCATCACAATTCGTTCAGGAGCTGGTGGCGATGACGCAACTGACTTTGCTGAAATGCTCATGAGAATGTATTTGAGATATTCAGAGAAGCAGGGTTGGCCTGCTCAGGTATTAGACATCTCTCATGCTGAAGGAGCGGGCATTAAGTCAGCAACATTTGAGATTGATGCACCATATGCATATGGTCAACTCTCCGTTGAAGCGGGCACACATCGACTAGTTCGTATGAGTCCATTCAACGCTGCGGGTAAAAGACAGACCAGCTTCGCTGCGGTTGAAGTAGTTCCTTTGATTGAACAAACTGATGTCATAGACATTCCTGAGAGTGATATCAGAGTCGATGTCTTTAGATCATCAGGCCCTGGTGGGCAATCTGTTAACACAACAGACTCTGCTGTTCGTATTACCCACATTCCTACAGGCACTGTAGTTTCTTGTCAGAACGAAAAGTCTCAACTACAGAACAAAGCATCAGCTATGAGAGTTCTGCAATCAAGACTTCTAGAAATTAGAAGAACAGAAGAAGAAGCAACTAAGAAACAACTTGCAGGAGAGGCAACAGCATCCTGGGGAGACCAGATGCGTTCATATGTCTTAGCTCCATATCAGATGGTGAAAGACCTGAGAACTAACTTTGAAGTTAACAACCCAGATGCAGTATTTGATGGAGACCTTGGTGGTTTCATTGCATCCGGCATTAGATGGCGTAAAACAGGCACCATTTAGTAAAGACACACAGCCCAATCAGAGCCATCTATTGGGCAGGTCAATTTAGGCTAAAAACCTAATGATTTCAATTTCTCAAGTAACCAAGGCCTATCGAGGTGCCCCAAGGGCGGCTCTGGATAACGTATCCCTAGAAATAGATAAGGGTGAGTTCGTTTTCCTAGTTGGTTCTTCAGGGTCAGGTAAGTCATCTCTAATGAGAATGATCTTGAGAGAAGATATGCCAACGAGCGGCAGCATCCACGTACTAGGGGAGAACCTTGTAGGCATCCCTTCTAGAAGAGTTCCTCACTTCAGAAGAAAGCTGGGAGTGGTCTTCCAAGACTTTAGATTGCTACCTAACAAAACTGCAGCTCAGAACGTCGCGTTCAGCCTTGAAGTAATTGGTAAATCTGCTGGCTTTATTGCTGAAGCTGTTCCAGATGTTCTTCGACTAGTTGGTCTTGAAGAAAAAGCAAACAGTTTGCCATCAGAACTAAGTGGTGGAGAACAGCAAAGAATTGCTCTAGCAAGAGCCATTGTTAATAAGCCTGCAATTCTTCTGGCTGATGAGCCAACTGGAAACCTAGATCCAGCAACTAGTGAAGGCATCATGGCTCTACTAGAGCGAATCAACTTGAGTGGAACAACCATTGTTATGGCTACCCATGATGTTGGCATTGTGAACCGAGGCAGAAGAAGAGTTGTTGAACTTAGCCAAGGCAAGATTGTTAGAGATGAACGCAGTTCAGGTTATGGACTGGACCGATGAGATTTAGCTTTGTATTCAGTGAAATGGGTATCGCCATTAGGCGTAACCTCTCGATGATTGTTTCGGTAATCCTAGTTACCTTCATCTCACTTACCTTTGTTGGAACTGCTGGTCTATTGCAACAGCAAATTGGTTCCATGAAGACCTACTGGTATGACAAGGCTCAGGTAGCAATCTATCTTTGTACAAAGACATCTCCGCAAGAGATCTGCCCTCAGGGTGAAGCAAGCAAAGATGTTCAATCAACAATCACTCAAAGATTAGATTCAGAAACCTTAGCCCCATACATCGACAAGTATTACTTTGAGAATCACCAGCAAGCCTTTGAAACTTTCCAAAAAGAGTTCAAAGACAACTCAGTGGCTAAGTATGTAACCCCTGAACAATTGAATGAAACATTCTGGGTAAACCTCAAAGACCCTAACCAAGCTCCAATCATCATTGAGAGCTTCAACGGTCTTGCCGGTGTTGAAGAAGTAAAAGACCAGAGAACCTATCTAGATCAGATCTTCAGCATGCTAAACATCGCAAGCCTTGCAGCCATCTCTATTGCTGGTTTGATGCTCTTCTCAGCTGTCCTACTTATCTCAACAACAATTCGTCTCTCTGCAGTAATGAGAAGACGTGAGATTGGAATCATGAGATTAGTTGGAGCAAGCAACTTCTACATCCAGCTCCCATTCATCCTTGAGGGAGTGGTAGCAGGAGTAATAGGAAGCCTGCTTTCAGGAGCAGCCATTATCGGTATCGTCCAATTCTTTGTTCAAGGCTTCCTAGCTAGCCAACTGCCTTTCACAACCTTCGTGGGGCTAGGCGACGCTCTAGCCCTTCTGCCTGGTCTAGTCCTTTTTGGAGCGGGGTTAGCAGCTATAGCTGCTGCCACATCCATCAGAAGATATTTGCGCGTTTAGAGTTAGACTGATTGGCTGTCTTGATAAACAAGACTTTATTGATCTATTCAGGAGAACATCGTGCCTAGAGAGAGTGGCCAGAAAGTAGTTGCCACTAATCGTAAAGCCCGACACGACTACGCAATCGAAGACGTGTTCGAGGCTGGCATTGTCCTAACCGGAACAGAAGTAAAGTCTCTTAGACAGGGCCGAGCAAGCCTTGTTGATGGCTATGCCAGCGTTGAAAACGGGGAAGCCTGGCTTGAGAACGTCCACATCCCTGAATACTTTCAGGGCACCTGGAATAACCACAACACCAGAAGAAAACGCAAGCTTCTTCTGCACCGCTCTGAGATTTATAAGCTCTCCGGCAAGATCAAGGAATCAGGTTTCACCCTGATTCCACTGTCTCTCTATTTCAAAGATGGCAAAGCCAAGGTTGAACTGGCTCTTGCCAAAGGTAAGCGCGAGTATGACAAGCGTCAGACTTTGAAAGAACAGCAAGACACCAGAGAAGCAGCCAGAGCTATGTCCACTAAAGGAAAAGACTGGTAAATCTTTGGGAATAGGGGAATAAATCTCCTATAAACATTGTTTCTATAACTAGATGGCTTTAGAGTTGTCTAGCCCTCACAAGGGTAATTGGTAACTAAATATGGGGATGATCGGTTTCGACAAGGTATCTTGATGCGAAAAGAAGCGGGTCGTGAATGCAGCGTCAACACGTAAATGTCCGTTGCAAAATATAGGTGCTAAATCT
>JBIIPK010000002.1:0-107163 GCA_044342685.1 Rhodoluna sp. | reverse complement strand
GGCAAGGATTTTGCCCTCGCCAGCTCGCAACAGACGATCAACTATTGATGCCAAGGTTAACTCCAAACGCTATTTAGTGGGTTCTAGTCCATCTTAGACTGGGTAAAGGCATCCCTTTCCCCCTTATAAACACTGGGCTTTAGCTCCCCAGCCCTAGCAAATACAAAGAAACTGGCAATCTCAAGCCCAGAGCGTTGTAGGCAGGTAATCGCCTCCGTCATGGTGGCCCCTGAGGTAAGAACATCGTCTACGAGCACCAAAGGTCTGCCTTTAGGGTCAAAGCCCCTAATCTGTGCTCTAAATGCCTCTCGTATGTTCTCAAGTCTCTGGTTGGGGCTTAGGCCCACCTGATCCTGTCTTTTATTGGTTGACTTCAATAACTCTCGGGTGCTTAGGTTTGTCATTTGTCTTGCCATTGCCCTGGTGATAAGAGTCGTATGTGAGAAGCCTCTCTTTTTCGAGTTTGCAAGAGATGAAGGCACGGGAACCAAGATTGCATCAGTAAGTTCTTCGGGCCAGTGCTGTTTAGCAAACTTTGCAATCGATGGGGTTAGTGATGTAATCCCCTTCTCCTTCAAATTATTAATTATTGATGAAGCTTCAGTGCTGTAGTCAGAAACAGCAAAACCTCTAACGCCAGGTAAATCAATGTGCCTAAATCTCGAATCAAAGCTTTCGCTACATACCTTACAAAGCGGTGCTCCTAGTTTTGAACAGATCACGCAAGGAGTTGGCAAAATGACGTTGAGTAGATTGAACATCTCAAAAGTATCGAGCTAACTTGCAGCCGAGAAATGTGTTTATGAAGAACTGTTGAAAACTATCGCTTCAAAACAGCCAGAGGTAGTGGTGATTCAATATCTGTGATGTCGTGACGCTTTGGCAAAGTTAATCTAAAGCAAGCCCCTATGCCTGGTTCTGCTGCAACTTCTAGTTTTCCTAGGTGAAGCTGCGCATCCTCATAAGAGATAGCAAGACCAAGACCAGTGCCTCCGGTAGTTCTCTTTCTGGATGGGTCTGCTCTCCAGAATCTGTCAAAGGCTTGAGCGAGTTCTTCTTGGGTCATTCCAATTCCCTGGTCAGTAACGCTTACTGCAACAGCTCTTTCGTTTTGAGCAACCCTAATCAAAACTGGCTTTCCTTCACCATGCTCAATTGCATTAGTAAGCAGATTGTTCAGAATTCTTTCAATACGTCTAGAGTCAACTTCACACTGCACAGCACCAGATGGAATGTCTGCCTCTAGATAAACATTCTTTGAATCAGCAAAAGGCTGAATGGCTGTTAGACAAACTCCAACAATTCCATTTAGGTCGTGAACCTCAAACATAGGCTCCACACCTTCAGCGTCATACCTAGAGATCTCTAGGAGGTCAGCTAACAGCATGTCAAAGCGATCCATTTGACCATGCAGGTTCACGATTGAACGCTCTGTGAAAGGAGGAAGACCCTCTTTGTTGTCATTGAGATAGTCAGCAGCAAGTTTCATGGTGGTTAGCGGGGTTCTTAGCTCATGAGAGACATCAGATACGAATCTCTGCTGCATGGTCGATAGCTGACCCATGGCAGTTATCTTCTCTTGAAGACTGTCGGCCATGTGGTTGAAGGAGGTGGCTAGAACAGCCGCCACATCTGTTCCACGAACAGCCAATCTTCTATCTAGGTCTCCATTGGCTAAAAGCTCACTGGCATCAGCAGCTTCTTGAACAGGTCGAACCAGCCAACTGGTAACCAAGAAGGAGAAGAAACCAATAATCATCAGGGTTACAAATCCACCGAGCACTAGGGTTCTCTGCACAAACAACAAAGTTTGCTGCTCGTTATACATGTCATAGACCAGATACAACTCGTATCTGTGACCACCAGGAAGTATGAACTTCTGGCCTATCAAAATAGCTGGAGTGGACTCTCCTGCTCTGGAGATCTGAACAGTTCTTGTTTGCAGTTCCTCTTCGCTTATAACAACAGACCTAAAGTCTTCGGTAATCAAGTTCAAATCAATACCAACCGAGGTTGGACTAGATAGGTTATTCAGATTTGATTGACCCTCGGAATGAAGAAAGGCAACCTGTCTTGTTTGAGAAATTCCGATTGACTCAAGTTCCGGAACAACTTCTTGAAGAGCTTGCTCTAAGTTCCTAGAGCCTTGACCCGAGGTGCCGTCAAACAATCTTGAGACAGTGAACTTTGCTCGGTTACTTTCAATTACAGCTTGTTCTGTTTTTCTACTGAATAGACCATTACCGATAGAAACACTCAGAACTCCACCGAGGATGATTAGTGCTGTGCCAGAAAGAGCAACGGTGTAAACCAGTGCTCGAAGCGTCAGCGAAGATCTAAATCGATCTAGTGCCGCTTTGGTAATGCGGCTTAATATCATTTACTCAGGTCCCGCTTTGTAGCCCCAACCGCGAACGGTTACAACTAGCTTTGGATCTTCCTGGTCATCTTCAATCTTTGAACGTAGACGCTGAACGTGGACGTTCACAAGACGAGTGTCTGCCTTATAGGTGTATTCCCATACCTGCTCCAAAAGCATCTCTCTGCTGAAAACTTCATTTGGGTGCTGAGCAAGAGTTAGCAAAAGCTTGAACTCAAGAGGAGTAAGAGCAATCTTCTTGTTTCCCTTACGAACCTCATGACTTAGAGTGTCCATCTCAATAGGGCCAATCTTGATGATTGGGTGCTGTGGTTCTTGAAGTGGACGAAGACGAGCCTTGATTCTAGAAACCAATACTTCAATCTTGTAAGGCTTTGTTACATAGTCATCAGCCCCTGCTTCAAGACCACGGATCATGTCTGTGTCTTCAGTTCTCGCAGTAAGCATGATGATTGGCACACCAGAGTTTCTTCTGATCTCTGTACAAATCTCAATACCGTTTTTACCTGGCAACATCAGATCTAAAAGAATTAGATCTGGCTTTTCCTTTTCGAATGCAGGAACAGCATCTAAACCATTGGACGCATAGCAAACTTCAAATCCACTGGCCATCAACCCAATTTCTAGCTGCTCTCTAAGAGCATCATCGTCTTCGACGATAAGGATTTTAAACATGTTGGTTCTTTCTAGTAGCGGTAGTGATCCGGCTTGAATGGGCCCTGAGGCTCCACTCCGATATAACGGCCCTGGTCGCTAGTGAGCTCTGTAAGCTCAACTCCAAGTGCTGAAAGGTGCAAACGAGCAACTTGCTCGTCTAGGTGCTTAGGCAAAATGTAGACGCCGATTGGGTATTCCGACCTCTTAGTAAATAGCTCGATCTGAGCTAATACCTGATTGCTAAACGATGTGCTCATTACAAATGATGGGTGGCCTGTTGCATTACCTAGGTTCATCAGACGTCCTTCAGAAAGGATTAGAACTGAGTTACCGTTTGGTAGCTGCCACTCGTCAACCTGAGGCTTGACTTCAATCTTCTTGATGCCAGGAATACGCTCGATACCAGCCATGTCAATTTCATTATCGAAGTGACCAATGTTGGCAATAACTGCAAGGTGCTTCATTTCCTGAACGTGCTCGGTTCTAATAATTGCTGGGCTTCCAGTTCCAGTAATAAAGAAGTCAACATCTTTTACTACCTTCTCAATTGTGGTTACCTGGTAGCCATCCATTGCTGCCTGTAGTGCACAAATCGGGTCAACCTCGCTGATGATTACACGTGCACCTTGGCCGCGCATAGCTTCAGCAGCACCCTTACCAACATCTCCGTAACCGGCGATGAATACTGTCTTTCCACCGATAAGAATGTCGGTTGCACGGTTTAGACCATCTGGTAGAGAGTGACGGATTCCGTACTTGTTATCAAACTTAGATTTGGTAACTGAGTCGTTTACGTTGATACCTGGGAATAGAAGTGTTCCACGCTTGAACATTTCGTAAAGACGCTTTACTCCAGTGGTGGTTTCTTCTGTAACACCGTAGATATCTGCAGCAATTCTGGTGAAGCGATCATTTTGTAGTTTCAACTGCTCAGTTAGAAGGTTAAGGATTACTCGATACTCATCGCTGTCTTCAACTCCTGCTGGTGGAACTGATCCTGCTAATTCAAATTCGCGACCCTTGTGAACTAGAAGAGTTGCATCGCCACCATCATCCAAGATCATGTTTGGACCGATGTAATCTGCACCTTCAGCAATTGCTTCTTGTGTCCAGTCAAAGATGCGCTCGGTTGCCCACCAGTACTCTTCAAGGGATTCACCCTTCCAAGCAAAGATTGGAACACCCTGAGGAAGAGCAATTGTTCCGTGAGGACCAACTACAGCTGCAGCAGCTGCTTCATCTTGAGTTGAGAAAATGTTGCAAGAAGCCCAACGGACTTTAGCTCCTAGAGCTACCAAAGTTTCAATCAGAACAGCAGTCTGAATGGTCATGTGTAGTGAACCAGCGATACGAGCACCGCGAAGTGGTTGGTGAGGGCCGAACTGCTCGCGCATTGCCATAAGTCCAGGCATTTCGTTTTCAGCTAAACGGATTAGGTGTCTACCGTAATCGGCTAGTGAAAGGTCTGCGACCTTGTGCTCGATTTTGGTGCCAGTCTTGCTATTCATAGAAGTCATGGACTCTATTATCGCCCTTATTTGACCTCAAAAGAAACCAAAATGTTATCTAAGGATTAGCTCCAAAACTTCATCCCTGATGGCCTCCATGGTCTCTTGGGCCTTGGCTTCAACGTTTAGACGAAGGAGAGGCTCAGTGTTTGAAGCTCTAACGTTGAACCACCACCAACCTCCATGTGAGTCAGTTCCTGACACTGTGACACCGTCAAGGTGGTCAAAAGATGCTCGATCCTTGAAGGCTTCTTCAATCCTTGCTCTAGCGGCTGGAACATCGGTAACTGTTGAGTTGATCTCACCTGATAGGAAGTATGGGTTGTATTGCTTCGAGATAGCACTCAAAGTCTCTGGCTGTGAGCCGAACTCGGCTAGGACGTGCATCGCTGCCAACATACCGTTGTCAGCTCCCCAGAAACTCTTGAAGTAATAGTGAGCCGAGTGCTCGCCGCCGAAGGCAGCACTCGTTGCCGCCATACGGTCCTTGATTAGAGAGTGACCAACCTTGGTTCTCTCTCCCCTAGCTCCTTCAGCTGCGATAACTTCAGAGACCACCTTTGAGGTGATGAGGTTATACAAAATAGTGATATCAGCATCTTTATCTAGAGATCTTGCTCTAGCAATCTCACGCTTAGCAACCATGGCTGCAACAGCACTAGGTGTAACCGGGTTACCGTTCTCATCAATGACAAAGCAACGGTCAGCATCTCCATCGAAAGCAAGACCAAGATCTGCCTTGTGTTCAACAACTGCTTTTTGAAGATCAACTAGGTTCTTAGGCTCTAGTGGATTTGCTTCATGGTTAGGAAAAGTTCCATCTAGTTCGAAGTACATGTCCACAATTTCAATTGGCAACTTAGCAAGCCCTGCTGCTTGACCTAGAACTGCAGGAACAGTTAGTCCGCCCATACCGTTAGCTGCGTCAACAACGATCTTCATTGGCTTCACATTAGATAGATCAACCAAAGTCCTGAGGTAAGTTGCATACTCAACCAATACATCTTTCTTGACATAGGAACCAGGGTTACCAACAGTTTCAATTCCTTCAGCAAGGAATACTTTTGCTCTATCTCTAATAGCAGCAAGACCAGTGTCTAGAGAAATACCTCTAGCGCCTGCTCTCGAGAATTTAATGCCGTTATAGCTAGCTGGGTTGTGGCTAGCGGTAAACATGGCTGCTGCCAGATTCATATCCCCTGAAGCAAAGTAGGACTCATCAGTTGAACAAAGTCCAATAGAGATTACGTTTGCTCCTCGAGCTTGAGCTCCTTTGGCGAAGGCTTGTTCAAATAGTGGAGAGGAGTCACGCATGTCATGACCCACAACAACAGACTCACCGGCTAGTTCTAGTTCATCAACAAAACCAGCAGCTAATGCTTCAACAACATCTTCGGTTAGATCAATGTTTACTAAGCCACGAACATCATATGTTTTGACCATTGCGTCCCAATTGACACTCATAAGGGCCCTTCCACTCAACAAACTAAAGAATACAATGTCCCCATGAGCTTAAGACCTAGAGCTAGAGACCGTCACGGCCGTGGCATACGCCATTCGCTGTCTGGTGCTCTCTATAAGACAGGTGGCTCAAGCCTTGACTCTTTCGCCTCAATTGTCAGCTCAACCTGTGAATACCTAAGAGAACGCTGGCCCGAAGAACTGGGAGATCTTCAATATCGCATTCAAGATGCACCGATACTTGGTGCTAATTCAAAGTTCGTGAAGCGATGGTCAGTAAGAGCTGAAACAAAGACAATTGTGATTTACAGACTTCCAATTCTCAGACTCAACCAGAATCAAAGCTCTAACCCAACTGAGGAAAGGGTCAGAATTGAGCACCATGTCTTTGAAGCTGCTGCTGAACTTATCGGCAAAGAGCCTTGGGAACTTATCTTCGGTGATGACGAATAGTTAGTGAACGCTAACTTTTACCTGACCTGAAATGTTCTTGTCATCAAGAACTGGAATAACACCAATTCGACCATCGATGTCAATCACTAGGTTCGCAAACACTTCCTGATCACTAGGAATAATTCCCATCGATAGACCTGGGGTTGCTCTGATTACTTCGGTAGATGAAGCACCAATTGTTCTCTTGATAGTCTCCCCACCAATCTTGATTGAGATGGTGGTTGGTTTATCACTCGGGTTAGTAACCGACAGCTTGCTGATTCCTACCTTAGGAACAGCAATGTATCTAGCAGTTGTGAAAGCTTCGGCTGGGTTGATCCAAGAGAAGTCGGTATAAGCACCAGGGATGGTTTTACTTCTGACAAGACGAACGCTTGAATTTACTGGCACATCAGAATCTAAGATTCCGAAGTAGTCACCATCATCCAAAGCAGGAATTGGGAAATCTGTTACCTTGCCAGCGATTGCTGTTACTGAGAGAACTGTTCCAAATGTCTCAGAAGATGTTCCTAGAACTTGGAAAGTGATTGTGGCATCTTTCTTGCCTGGTACGAATACTCGAAGCATTTGTTCTATGTCTGAATACTTATCAGCTGTTGCCTTGAACTTTGCGCTGTCCTTAGAACCCCGAATTAGAATTCCAGGAATGATTGCCTTAGTGCTCGCCTCTGGTGCAGGAGAAACATAGTCTGCTCCAGCAGCACTGTTACCTCGCACAGCCTTCTGCTGCAGAAGTGCGGTAATAGAACCGCCTCTGCTGACCACATGCACAGCAATAGATTCTGCTCTTAAGACGAATGATGAAATTGGAACAACAGTTGTCTCGTTGGCAGGAACAGCGATTCCTGAAAGCCCAGCACTGTTAGAAGTTCCATTCTCTGTAAAGATTTCTAAATCAACCGTTGAATCAATACTTGTTGGGTTGGTCAGAATTAGAAGTGCTTCTCTACCAATAGCAGTTGATCCTCCAACCAGCCAGAACTCACTCTGTGGTCTAAGACAAGGGGCTGCCAACAAGCCTCTGAGGCTCTTGTTTCTTGCAAATTGAATTTGATTTACAGCCAGTAGCTCTGACCCTTGGGCAGTCTTACCTGTTTCATCCAGAACAGTAAAAGATGAAGTCTTTACTAGCTTTTTGAAGAGGTCTTGCCGGATACCAAATCCAGTTACCAGCTTGCCTGAATATCCCTTAAGGGAAGTTCCCTCTCTAGCTGAATAAGACAGAGATGCGCTTGCTGTTGCACTTCTAATAAAAGTAGAAACTGAAGTTTGGTTCTTTCCCCCGGGTACAAAGGCAGGACCAGCACAAGTAATCTGCAGATCCTTGGCACTTACTTCATGAACCTGAGATTCAACGCTTGGTGTGCTGACAAGAGCTATTGGAGCACCGTAAACCACAGCAGCAGAAGCTACTGCTGCAACAAGAGTGAAGCGAATAATTCGAATAACCATTACTGCTCCTCCTCTACCTGAAAGCTATCTTCGTTAGCCGCTTGAATATCAGCTCTTGATTTACGACCTCGGGAAGTGGGCAGAGCAAGAAGGACATAACCAAAGATGATTCCAAGTTGAACTGATTTGGTTATTGACCAATAGGTTTGGTTATCTTTGATCTCAAAGCTGTCGCTTGCCTTTACTCGCCATAGCTGACCAAACTCGGTTTTACCAACTTGGTCTAGTTCCTTCACTGAGTTCAAACTAACTGCAAGATCAGCATTACCCTCACCATTTGTTACAAGCACATATCCAATGCCTGCTTCTTTCAGTACAGGGTTTAGATCCTTGCCGTTGGCTGAAACAAGGTTTCCAACTAGAACAGAGATAGAACTCTTTAACTCATCACTTGAATCGTTGCTCACGTTTTGAGAGCTGAAACGATATGCAGTTGAAACTGCATCAAGTCTGAGTCCGTTTGGTCTGACTAGTTCTGCTCGGAACTCTTGATTCCCAGCTTCACCAATACTTGAAAGAACCAAAAGCCTAAGATCATTTCCTGCATTAGCTTCTGCTTCAAATATTGCTGGAAGATTTCTTGAATCTCCGAATGAAATCTTGGCTGGTGTCAGAGCAGTGCTGAGAGCTAGTGGCATGAGGCCTCCAACAACAGCAACTGTTAGCAACACTCTTCTCAAGCCGACTCGAGTTAGAGAGTCAAGCCAAATACAGATAGCGGCAATTACACAAACCACAGTAATCATCATCAAAGGCGTTGGGCTTGCAAACACCGCCTTAGAGGTGTTCAAGAAGATAGAACCTGTTCCACCTGAGGTGAATGGGATTCCTTGAATCAACCAAAGGTTTGCAAGCGCTAACAAAGCGATCAGCCAAAGGCCAAAAACTCCCTTTGCTTTAGCAAGAAGAGCAATTAGACCAAAAGCCAATAGACCTATTGCTGCCCAGCCAAGCAACTGGTCTTGACCAAGGATTGCATCAAGCAAATTCTTCTGCTTGCTTGGATAAGAGATTGTTGGATCAGCAAGAACTGCAAGTGGGGTTTGGTTGATAAACACTTGGTAGACAAGATATGGGAAGAGTAGAGCAGATGCTGGCAAAACGATTACCGCTGTAGTTGCAAATCTTCCTCTTGCTAGAACTGCATAAACAATTGCCAATATCACAAGCATCGGCAACGCACTTGGAGCGCTGGCTGCAGCAATCGCAAACAGCAATGAGCTAGCCGCTATCCAAGACCAAGTTTGAGCATTAGATCTAACCGAGCTAGCAATACCAAATCTTCCTGCTCTAGCTAGAGCAAATAGCAACCAAGGCAAAGTGATTGAGAATATCGCAGCAGGGAAATTGCCTTCTGACTGAGAAATAGTAAGTGCCGGCCAGAAAGCATAGATAAGTGCAAGTGGAATCTTCAGTGTGTTTCTGAGTGTGATTGTGGATAGCAATCTCCAAGCACCAAAGTAAGCAAGTGGTAGTGCTAAGTAGAGCACTGCCGACAAAGCAAGGTTAGGAGCGAAGAAGGTTAGCGAACCAATAAACAACAACACCCAGGTAAAAGGATCACTAGGAGCTGCAAGTCCAAGGCCAGCAAACTGAAAGCTAGCACCTGTATTGGCAAATAGTTGAAGCCAGCTATCACTCAGCGGTAGCGCGAACCCACCCTTTACAGCCCTCTCTAAAGGGAAGTATTGGAAAGAGAGCACCAGTAGGCCAAGCATGACCCATAGTCCTCCGCTGGCTGCAAAGCTGCGTTGGACAACGTTAGTTCTAGTTGCTGGGGCTTCTTGGAAGTTAGCAAGATTAGTCTTTTGCTCTTCAAGCTCTAGAGCTAATCGACTTCGAGATTTGATCTGGGCAGATGTCGCAAACAATGGCCTCAGGGACTTGAGCTTGGCTCTATGTCTATCCCTAAGTCTTGCTCTAACAGTGAAGAAAGCCCATAGGTTCGCTCTTAGTGTGAAGAGAATTCGATCTGGTCTCTTCATAAGCAACAGCGCAGCAACCTGAATCACCGATAGTGCTGGCAAAGCAAGCCAGTAGAGGAAAGAAACAAATAGTGGCAGGTGAGCTAAACGTAGGTGATTCGTGGCCTTTGCCATGGCGAACTTCACTGATCCGCCTAACCACTTCTTATCTCTCTTGCCATGCAGAGATAACTCAGCATGTCTAACTCTTGCTGTTGGGACAACAACAACTCTGAAGCCAAGTTGATGGGTCCTGATTCCTAAATCGACATCTGCTGCTAGCTCTGGTGCAACAAGTGAGAATCCTCCGAGCTCTGCCCAAACATTTGCTCTAATCAACATCGCATTGCTAGTCACGGCAAGTACGTCACTCATCCAGTCGTACTGCTTCTGATCAAGTTCATTGTTCACAAGAGAGAAAGGCTTTACTGACCTGGTAACTGTGAGGCCTTGTTGAACAATTAGTTTTTGGTTTTCATACCCAACCTGCTTTGGCGAAGCAATTGCAACAAGCGGGGAAAGTTCTAATGCTCGAACTAGTTCGGCTAGTGCATGCACCTCAGGAATTGAATCATCATGAATGAGCCAGATTGCAATGTCATCAAGATTCTCTAAGCCTTCAAGAACCTGTTTGATACCAAGAGCAGATAACTCAGCAAAGTTTGCTTTTTCTTGGATGGCAAGAACTGCATGCTTATTGGATTGAGCAATGAATGAATCAAGAAGTTCGGTTGTTTCATTTGTATTTGAACTGTCCACTACTAACGTGCGTTCAATTCTGAAGCTCTGCTTCTCAAGAGCTTCTAAGTTTTTTTGTAAATAGAGCGGTTGTCCATTTGAAACTACAACCGCCACCACACGCATACTCATGCCGTGGCCAGTCCTTAGACTAAGCGCGCTTCTTTAGCTTGCGACGTTCGCGCTCGCTTAGGCCACCCCAGATACCGAATCTTTCATCGTTAGCTAGTGCATAGTCCAAGCACTGCTTCTGAACATCGCAACCTGAGCAGATACGTTTTGCATCTCTAGTTGAACCACCCTTTTCAGGGAAGAAAGCTTCTGGGTCTGTCTGTGAACAAAGAGCGTCTCGCTGCCAGGCTAGAGGGTTGTGGTCGCCACTTAGATCTCCACCAAGCATTGAGCGAAGGAATGGATCCTTAAACCAGTCTTCAGGTACTTGGCCAAAGCTCTCGTTCATCGACATGCGGTTCCTCTCAAATCTCTCCAGCTTGAAAGCTAGATTTCACAGTTGTAATTACAACGCTGTAAGTATTGTGGTGTCAACTTGAGAATAGGTCAAATCGAGAACCGTTATAAAGCCTTAATATTCGATATTTCCCTTATTTTTAGGGCTTTTAGCACCTCCAATCGGAGATAACCTAGACCCATGAAGATTTTAGTTACCGGCGGTGCCGGGTACATCGGTTCCCATGTAATCAGGCAGCTAGTAGCTGAAGGACATGAGCCTGTGGCCCTTGATGATCTAACCAACGGAAAGAAGAACCGCCTAGGTGAAACTCCCCTAGTTCAGCTAGATCTAGCCTCCCCTAATGCCACAGCCGAACTAGTCAAAGCCTTCAAAGAGCACTCAATTGAGGGGGTAATCCACCTCGCCGCTCGCAAGGCTGTTGGTGAATCTGTAGAGCGTCCTGAGTTCTACTACCAACAGAACATCAACTCAGTAGCAAACCTTCTTCTTGCTATGCGTGAGTCACAAGTCATGAACATGGTTTTCTCCTCGAGTGCTGCTACCTATGGTTCACCAGATGTTGATCTAGTGAATGAAGACTACTTAGCAAGACCAATCAACCCATACGGTGAGACCAAACTAATTGGCGAATGGATGATGGCAGATGCCGCTAGAGCCTGGGGACTAAAAACTGTGAGCCTTAGATACTTCAACGTTGCAGGTGCTGGCTTTGATGATCTTGCTGACACATCAGTTGCCAACTTAATTCCAATTGCCTTCAACGCAATCAAGAACAACCAACCTATTCAAGTGTTTGGCACAGACTGGCCAACACCTGATGGCAGTTGTGTTCGTGACTACATTCACGTTCTTGATTTAGCTGATGCACACATCGCCGCACTTGATTATCTAGATCAAGAAGTTCGTGAATATTCAGTATTCAATGTTGGAACAGGAAAAGGTTCTTCTGTTCTAGCTGTGATCGATACCATCCACAAAGTAATTGGTAGAGATTTTGAAGTTGATCTAGTGGAGAGAAGACCTGGCGATCCAGCATTCCTGAGTGCAGATGTTTCACGAATTGAAAAGACTCTAGGTTGGAAAGCAAAGCAGAGTTTGGAAGATATTGTTTCTAGCCACTACAAAGCTAGTTTGAACTAACCGCCATAAACACAGTTCCATTGCCAGTAAGGCTAAAACTTCTGGCATCCCCAGCCATAAATACAGCTTCTCCGCTGTTAATTACTTCCCGCTCTTCTTGGCTGTTGCTAACGGCAACTGAGCCCTGGGTGCATAAAACAATTGAATCCCCTGGCAGATTTAGATCGGCTAGCAGATTATTTGATCCCACTTCCCCGCGATAGAAATCAAACTCTGGAGTCGGCAAATCAAACTTCTCAAAGCCAACTGCCAATGTCTTAGTTTTCACAAGCGCTGGCTCAGTACTTTCAAAGACAAGAACTTTAGAGAGTTCCTCAACATCTATGTGTTTAGGAGTAAGCCCTCCTCGCAAGACATTGTCGCTGGCAAGCATTACCTCAACACCTAAACCAGATAGATATGCGTGCGGCATGCCCGCAGGCACGAACACTCCCTCGCCTCTACCTAGAACCATGTGATTCATAAGTAGTGCTGTCGCAATTCCTCTATCTTTACCGTGGTGCTCAGCTAAATGAACAACTAAGTCAACAAGAGCCGGGCACTGCTCAGCAGCATCAATGAGATTAGTTATAAAACTCTCATCACAGTCAGGAGAAGTAAGCGTTGCTAGAAATACTTTCTCAATGCCTGAATCTGTTTCAAGTAAGTCAATCCACTGCTTCAAAACTTCCGTGAGCTTCTCATTCGTGCTTGCTTCTAATAGCTCAGCAAATCTCTCTTGAATCAAGGCTCTGTTGCTAAACCCAACTAAAGCATCAAAGCGATCAGTCAGGGCAACTATCAGTTCAGGCTTAGCCTTATCATCTTTGTAGTTACGATTCGGAGCGTCAACTGGAATTCCTTGAGTATTCTCTCGGTTGAATCCCTCTATTGCTTGGGCTGGGTTTGGATGAGCCTGTATAGATAGTGGTGCTTCAGCAGCCAAAATCTTCAGAAGAAAAGGAAGCCTTGATTCTCTACCATGAGACCCTAGAACCTCTTGCAAAGAATTACCCGTTCCAACGACTTGAGTCGGAGATCCATCGTGGGTTCCAAACCATATTTCAGCCATCGGCTTGCCTGTTGCAGGGAAGCCGAAGTAGTCGCTGATTAGGGTTTTAGAACCCCACGCATAGTCCAGGGCTTGGTTGGAAAGTTTGACTAGCACCTTCTAAGCCTAACTAAACAGCCTTTCAAGCGAGGCCTTGCCACCCATAGACTTGTGGGCAGGGATTATGACAAAGCAGAAGCAAAACAAACTCAAGAAGCCGGGGAAGCTAGCCCGCTACTTGGCATACCTGTCCCTAGTAGTTCTAATCTCAGGAGACTCACTTTTCGGCGAAGACTACATAAACACAAATCCAGTTTGGATCCTATGGTTACTCGCTGCCCTCACAACAGTTGCAGGGTCTGCTTACTTCCTATTCAGCTCTGATTGGAAGAGAGTTGTCAGGCAGATGCCTATTGAGCTAACACTTCTTCTTGTTCTAATGATTGCAAGCTCAACATGGTCCGTATATCCAGTTCAGACTGTCAGCGGCTTCACCCTGCAAATTGGAATTACCATAGTCGCATTGTTCTTTGCAGTGACATTTACCTGGAGACAGATTTTAGTTATCTTTGCCAACACAATTCGTGGCATTGTGTTTGGAATGCTGACCCTTGGCTTCTTGAGTTGGATATTCCCAGCAGCCAAGTCTGCGTTTGCTCAAAGCGACATTGTTTTCGATGCCGGCATAGTCAAGTTAATGCTTGGCAATCCCAACTTAGTTAGCAACAACTATGTTGCAGCTTGGGCATTGATCGGTGTAATAACGTTTGCCATTGAAGCTGCAATCAAGAAGAAGACTCGCGTGTTAAGTCTTGTGAGCCTAGTTGCATCATTCACTTTGATTTTTGTTTCTAAGTCAGCAGGAATGATCTTTGCTTCCGTTGCTGTATTACTTGCAGCAATCGTCTCCCTGGCTGCTGAAGGTAAAGATAAAGCAACACGTCATCGTTACTACCGAATTGCATGGTCGTTAGCTGGAGTTGGTGTCTTCTTGGTGTTGGCATTTAGAAGACAAGTGTTTGAATTCCTTGGTAAATCTCCAGACATGACTCACCGCATCGATATCTGGAGAGACGTGGCTTTCCTCATTGAGCAGAATCCTCTAGAGGGCTGGGGCTTTACTGGAGTTTGGGTTCCTGGGGTGGCTCCTTTTGAAGGCCTTGTTGTAATCAATGGAGAAAATTACTACCAGGCTCACAACGCCTATCTTGACATGTGGCTTCAGCTTGGTGCTGTTGGTTTGATTCTCTTTATAATTTTGCTGACCAGACTCTTTGTAAAGACTTGGCGTCTAGGGGTTCACCACAGCAACGCCTTGTATCTCTGGCCGCTATTGCTGCTTATGACTCAACTTGTCAGAGGTATTACTGAGTCGCGACTTCTTATCCAGTCAGCCATGATGATGCTGATCTTGTTTGCTGTGAAGGCTTATGACCCAGAAGAACTATTGGAAGAAAACTTCAAAAAGCCCAAGCGTAAACAATTAGAACAAATAAGCAAGCGGCCAATCACACGTCTAATTAGGCGCTAGGCAGCTTCAATACCTGACCGACTGAGATTCGGTTTGAATCAGTCAGCTTGTTCAAAGTCATGAGCTTGGCAACAGTTGTCTTGAACTTAGCGGCAATAGAGGAGAGAGAATCTCCTGATTTTATTGTGTAGGTCTTTGGTGCCACTACTTCAGGTGCAGGTGCAACAACAGTCTTAACGGTCATCTGTGCCCCGATTGGAAGATTCTTTACGAAGCTGTCATCAACCCAAATCAATGGAACATCAGTTTTGTTGTCCAGCTTGTACTGAGCAAGGCTCTTGAACGGAAGCCTCTTGCCCTTAACGATCTTGTAGGCCTTCTTGATGGTCTTCTTAGAGATTGGATCAATATATTGGTGTCCGATGTATCTTCCAAACTTCTTATCTGACACTGTTAGCAGAGCACAGGTGGAAGCACTGAGCTTCGTGGAAACTCCTGGAAGTTCCTTCGCGTCTGCTATCTCTATTTCATGCAAGACGGAGTTAGCGGCAACATAAATCTGGCCATCACAAGAAACCTTATAAGGACCTAAAGTGGCACTACTTGGGTAACCAACAAGTTGGATTGTAGTTAGAGATCTAGGTGCTGCAAGCTTTAGCTTCATTGACTTATCGTCAAGGGTAATCATGCTGCCTGGAGTATCAATGATTCCCTTTACTCCAGTCTTTTCATTTTTAACAACCAGTCCAACTGGTAAGACCATCACACTCTTCGGAATAAAGCTCATGCCTGAGATGCTCACAGGAATGATGTCGATTGTTGAAAGGAGAGGTTGTAAGGCCTCTCGGTCAGCCTCATTGAAGGTTGCTCTAATAACACCGTCTTTCAAAAGAAAAACAGTCATCTGAGTATCTGCTTTTATGAAGTGTGAATCAGTAATTACAGATTCGGTGGTTGGGAATTTCGACGCTAACGCGTCTGGCACTGCTACTGCTGAACTAGTCCAACTAGCTGGGCTATCGATTAAGGTCTTTCCTCGTTTGGTAAGCATCCAGTACTTGTTTTGATCATCAACAATCAAACTCTTTAGTGGCTTTGCCTTAGGCAGTTTGCTTAGTCCATTTGTACTTAGCTTTCCGGCACTGGCTCTGAACAACTTAGTGAAGTCGATGTCCTTTCTGGTACCAGGGTCAATTTCATACATCTGACCACCGGTGAGAATTACATCTGCTCCGAGGTCCTTATTGGCAAAGAGACTGCCATCCATGGCTATTGGATTACCCCAAGGCAGGTAGTTGAAGTCTTGCAAAGTTAGCGGTGACGGGGCAGTTGCAGGTATCGCTTCAGCAGTTAGAGATGCATCATCTAGAACTTCACGCTTTTTACCAGCTTGCAGATAAACCTTTGTTCCATCTGGGCTAGTAATCATCGAGGAGATACCTAGTGCAGCTGCTGAGAGCCTAGTTGTAGCTAGAGCATCCAGCTCGGCGGTCTTTAGTGCTTTTGCTCCTGTGCAGCTAAAGCCAAGCAGGCTAATCTTGGCGCAGTCAACCGGATACTTCCTAGTAGAGCTAGTTAGGAAGAATGATGTGGTTGCAGGAGCAACAGGGATGTTCTTGACTACCCCTGTGATGTCAGATCTGAATGGGCCTGTAGGAAGTGCATCAAGTTGCACCTGAGTTAAGGTCACAGCTTTAGTGCAATCCAAACCAAGGTTGGTTGCCTGATCACAGGAGGCAATCAGATACTTCTTGCCATCACTGATGAAGTAGTAGGTACTCACATTGTTCACAGGAGCGGTCTTGATGATGCGAGTCATCGGTATTCCTGTTTTGAACGAATCTAAATACTCTTTAGAAATTTCACCCAGAGGACCAAGTGGAGCAAGTTCACTAACTAGATCTGGGTCAGATAGTGGGTACTTGATGTCATTCGAAATAAAGTAAGGGTCACTTGTTGAACTCTTCAACAAGAAACCTCCACCGATAGGGCTTCCAAACCAATCCCAATAGAAACGCCAAAAGTTTCTATTTCCATAAGAAGAACAGTTATCTCCTGTGCCACGTAGATTGCTGAGGGATGCTTTGTTAGGAACAAAAGGTGTGTAGTAGTAAAGATTTGCAGTTGCCTGGTTCTTCAGTGTGAAGGTTTGCTTGCCACAATTTCTTGATGCAGTCGGGTGGTAAGAAATAGAAACTTGTCTGCCAGGACGTAGGTAGGTAAAAGACCCATTTGGATCTCCGTACCACTGGTACTGTCCTGCTGCTTTGTAAAGCTGATTGAAAAGACCAGTCCAAACTTTTCCACATATACCAGGGTCGCTATCTGGGCATCCATATCCCATTGCTGCTCTGTACATATATGGAGAAGGAATTCTTGCCTGAACAAGGCCCTGTTCCTTTTGGAGAGTTACAAGCAAGACTCTTGGGTTAATCCCACAAGCTCTAGAGATGTTGTAAATAATCTGAGCGGCAGAAATGTTTTTCTGTGGAGCCATGTATTTACACTTGCCAACTTCAGCGATTTTCTCTGGTGTATCAGTTTTGTAATTCCTCAAGCAAGGCATACCAGTTGAGCTAGAACCACAGACAGGAACCTGAGACTCTAGAAAGCGTTGAATGTCAGCAGCGGTCATTGTGCCGAAATCAAAGAACACACTGTCGCTAATGATTAGCCCTGGATCAAAGTTCTTTCCATCTAGAGCTACAGCTGGTGTTATAGCGGTTAGGCCAAAAGAAGTAAGCAGTGCTACCAGCACTGCTACCCCTGCTTTGGCTAACCGACTGTAAATCACGGGATGACTACCGACATATCCAGAGTTGTTTGACCTGCGTGAAGAGTTGATTCGTATTTGACGGAAACTACTCCTGAACCTTTAGGTAAATCACCTAGAGGAAATTCCATAGTTCTACACTGCGTGTTTGCAGCATTTGACTCAGCTCCAACTGATACTGAGGTGCTCTTGCCACCAGACGTGAAAGTAGCTGTACAGGTTCCACCGTCTTCGCTGAAGTTAGTGATTTGAGCGACAACTAGCAAAACTCCACCTTGCTCATCTGCGTAGGCATCAAGAATCTCAACTGTTGCTGGCTCCTTTGTTGGTTCAGGAGTCTCAGTTTCTGTGGGAGTAACAGTAGGAGTTGGGGTCTCGGTCTCTGTAACTGTTGGCTTCGGGCTGTCCGTTGGTTTACCTATATTTGGGTAAAGCAGAGAGCATCCGGACACCGTGACTGCCAAAATGACTGCAAAAACTACAATTCTTAGGTTTTTCATAAATCCAGACTAACTTTTATGGCTGGGAAATCTCTTGTGCGAAACTGGGAGAAACCTATTTATACTTCTTTATTTTTTGTTGGATTAGCTGCCTCATTAGACGGAAGTCTGGATTATTAGCCGAAATTGTGGGGCTAGTTAGTTGAAGGCTATTGAGTCCTGAAGATCTTGCTTTTAGTGCAAGGTCTATTAATGTTGGAACACTGCTTCCAGGAATGTCTGTCTTGATTAGTTTTGCACCAGCTCCAGCAACAGCATTGAGTCTGAAAAGAAGCGTTTGTAAATCAATCTTCTTGAGAACTAGGTTCTGAATTTCACGCTGACGCTTCATGCGGTCATAGTCATTGGTGTTGTGCCTAGATCTTGCATACCAAAGTGCTGTGCGACCATCCATATGCTGTTTGCCTTTTTCAATCCAGCCCAAAGCATCAGGACAGATTGATTCATGTTTGTTGTCCGCTGGATAACAGTCCTGTTGCCCACCAATAGGTAAAGCCTTCTTAACATTCACAGTTATTCCACCGAGAGCATCAATCAACTCAACAAACGAATCCATATTGATAAGCACATAAGCATCAATCTCAAGGCCGGTAACCCATTCAACTGCTGATCTAGTTGCTTCAATTCCTGCTGTGGAGCTCTTCTTTGAAATTCCTGGATAAAGATCTTTGTGGTTGTCCATAGTGACTTTGTAGATAGAGCTCAAAAAACATTCGCCTTCGCAATTGTTGTTGAAGCCATATGGATAGACACTTCTAATGGGTGTGCCCTCTTTGAATTGAATCCTCTTTAGGTTTCTAGGCAAACCAATATTTACTGCCATGCCAGTATCCGCACTCACGCTCAATACCGAGATGCTGTCAGGGCGAAGACCCATACGGTTTGAACCTGAATCTCCACCGAGAACGAGAATGTTGTATCGACCCTTACTTGGTTCAAAGGCATCTGGATTCTTAAAGGCAGTTGAAGTGAAATTAGATGCAGCTAAAGCTGTTGAACCGATGGTGCCGGCAATGTATCCATTTAGGGTTCCAGTAAGAAGAACTAAAACCACAAGAATCGATTTAAACCTTGAGGTGATTCTGTGCACATACATCAGTCTCAGGGCATCCAAAGTTGAAACAACAATCAGAACTGCGTAAACGACAAAACCGATTCCAATTGGGGTAGCCAAAACAGGTGAAGTAAGAAGAGTGAACAAAGCCACTTTAGAAACTAAAGCAAATAGAAGTGAAAGTGCTAAGAAAGACCAGAAACCAAAAGTAAACAGGATTCCTATTCGACCAAGTCTTTTGTTACCCGCTACCACCTGAACAGATCCTGGGACAAAGAGGTTTAGGGCAATAATCCAACGAGCTCGTTTTACTAACTGTCTGGAGTCAGCTCTATCTACGTTGCGAAAGGGGGTATTCGGTTCGCGAGAGTTTGTTCTTGAACTCATAGCTTTGATTTGAGGTTCTTATTCTTTGTTGCTACCTGCGCGGCTAGGTCTATGCTGAATGCGTCCAACGCTGTTGCAACTTTTTGATCGAATGCTCCAATAATTCGAGCAGCTAGAATTCCAGCATTTCTAGCCCCATCAATAGATACTGTTGCAACTGGAATACCCGCAGGCATCTGCACTATAGAAAGCAGTGAATCCATTCCATCAAGACTCTTTAGTTTCACAGGCACACCAACAACAGGAAGTGTTGTCACAGAAGCGATCATGCCTGGCAGATGTGCTGCCCCACCAGCTCCAGCGATAATTACCTTGATTCCACGTCCGGCTGCAGCCTTACCCCACTCCATCATTAGATCAGGGGTTCTGTGTGCTGAGAGAACTTCAACTTCGTACTCAATGCCAAATTCTTTGAGGGCTTGAGCTGCATCACTCATCACTGCCCAGTCGCTATCGGAACCCATTACAACACCAACCAGTGCTTGAGCCATGGGATTCTCCTAAGTAGATGCTGCCTGAAAGGCAGATAAGTGCTTCTCTATGATTTTAGATTCGCATCCATCAAAATCTGGTTAGGCTTGCAGCCCTTTCCACACCCTGGACGCTATGTCTTTAGCATCAGCCAAGGATTCATTCGAAATGGCGGTGATGTGTCCCATCTTTCTTCCAGCTCTAGGAGCTTTGCCATAGACGTGTACATGAGCTCCACCAACATCACGATCTGCTAACCCAAAGTCATTGGTTTCATTCTGTCCGAGCAGATTAAGCATCACGGCGAAAGGCTTTGTGGGAGTGGTGTCCCCCAAAGGCATATCCAAGACAGCTCTTACATGTTGCTCAAATTGGCTGGTAGCAGATCCTTCGATGCTGAAGTGCCCTGAGTTGTGTGGTCGCATTGCAAGTTCATTGACCAACAGCAATCCATCCTCTGTTTCGAATAGTTCTACTGCAAGCACTCCTGTTACATCCAAACCAACGGCAATGGTCTTGGCTATTTGCGAGGCAAGTTCATAGTTGGCATTCGGAGCAGGTGAGTTGACTTCAGCACAAACACCATCTTTTTGAATAGTTTCAACTAGGTTCCAACTCGACCAACTACCCGATCTGTTCCTGGCTGAAAGCTGAGCGAGTTCTCTCTTGAAGTTAACTTTCTCTTCAACAAGTAGTGGTTGATTCTTGGAAAGCCAATCAGCTGCGTCAGAACTTGATCTGACTACCTTCACACCTTTACCGTCATAACCACCGGTAGGAGTTTTGAGTATTGCCACGCCACCGTGAGCTTGAATGAATTCATCTAGTTCTGACGCGTTAGTCACCTTTGCCCAAGCAGGACATGGAACACCAAGCTCAGTAAGTTTTGCTCTCATCTCTAATTTGTTTTGTGCAAAACGTAATGCCTTTGAAGAAGGTTCGACTACAACCCCTTCGGACTCCAGACTCTCAAGGACACTGAGAGGAACATGTTCATGATCAAAAGTGATTACATCAACTGTTCTAGCGAACTCACGGACTATTTCTAACTGGTTGTAGTCACCGACTTGGGTTGCTGCCTGTTTAGCTGGGCTATCTTCAGCCTCGGCTAATACCTTAATTTCAAGGCCAAGAGCCTTTGCAGGTGCAATCATCATTCGGGCCAGTTGCCCGCCACCGATTACTCCTACTGATTTAGCCACGCTTTATTATCTCTTGCTCTGTGTTCGAGATCTTTTCGCAAGAAATTGCTCAATTTCTTTAGAAAGCTTTTTTGCCTTTGGCACACGAGCAAGAACAAGGTCTTGCCCAAACTCACGATGAAGTCGCACATCTCCTGCTCCTTGAAGCCAGGCACTTACTCCCCTGGAGATGCTCACACCTGTCACTTCTCCCCAAGCAGCTTCTTGGGTGTTAGTTCCAAAGAGCCCTGAGTGGGCTACCACTCGAGTGCTAGTTAGTTCATATCTATTGGTGAAGAACTTGAGTGATGGAATGAACCAGAGAAAAAGACCTATTACTAAAACCAAACCTAGAAGGACCTGATGTTGCCAGATCTCGGTTAGCTTCGAATCTACAAAGAAGAACAGGGCCCCATCTAAAAATAGAAAAACTACTGGGTAAATCAGTGCTGCCCCATGTCTTCTGAGTAGAACAAAACTCTGCTCTTCGAAGGACTGTGTTGAGGACATCTAACTATTGTCGCAAGTGTTGAATGTCGCCCGCTGCAACGGCACGAATCTCAAGTGGATCTGACATGGCCACCAAAAGACGACCTGTGGCATCGAGCCCTACTGCTTTGCCCGAGAAATCACTGCCGTCGGGCAAAAGCACTTTGACGCTAGTTCCAATAGTGGATGTAGATTCTTGCACCGCTTGTCTTAAGCCAGAGCTCTCGGCATCCCCCGCTGCATCAGAAAACTCTTCATAGAGTCTTTTGAAGGAGGCAAGGTATCGGACGAGGACATCATCTAGTTCAAAGTTTTCAACCCCATGCAATTTCAGTGAAGTTGCATTTTCAATAGGCAACTCCTCTTTACTCTGCTTTAGATTCAGGCCCGCTCCGATGACTACTCCATCCCCAGATGGCAGAACCTCAGCCAATAACCCCGCAATCTTCTCCCTTGCTACCAAAACATCATTCGGCCACTTGATGCTGACCGGAGTTTGGTCAATAAGAGAGGAGACAGCATTCTTCATTGCAAGTCCTGCTAGAAGCGGTATCCAGCCAAAGCTAGCCATTCCAAACATGGTTGGTCTTAGCAATACGGAAACGGCTAGTCCTGCTCCAGGCTGGGCAATCCACTGCCTGTCGAGTCTTCCTCGGCCTGCAACCTGGTTATCTGTAACAAGAACTGAAAAATCAGTCCATAATTCAGGTTTACTTACTGCAAAGGTAAGTAAATCGCTGTTTGTAGAGCCTGTTTCAGGTAAATACTCAATTCTGGAGGCAAATTCGCTACTGAGTTTTAGTTCCATAGCATCTAGGTTAGACCCTCCAACCGACACGTCTTGGATAGAGTTGCAGTTGAGCCAGAGAACCTCTGCACAAGAAAAAATTGGAGACAAGCTTTGACCGAGAAGAATACGCCTGACCTTTCTACTACTGCAGGCAAGATCGAAGACCTGCGTAACCGCTACTACGAAGCTGTTCATGCAAGCGGTGAAGCTGCTATTGCTAAGCAGCACGCTAAGGGCAAGAAGACTGCTCGCGAGCGTATTGAGCTCTTATTTGACCCAGGCTCATTCGTGGAGATGGATGAGTTTGTTAGACACCGTTCAACAGCTTTCGGCATGGACAAGAACCGTCCTTACGGTGACTCTGTAGTTACCGGTATCGGAACTATCGGTGGTCGCCAGGTTGCTCTCTTCTCTCAAGACTTCACAATCTTTGGTGGTTCCCTTGGTGAAGCAGCTGGAAACAAGATCATCAAGATTATGGACCTAGCTATCTCAACCGGAGTTCCTCTAATTGGAATTCTTGATTCAGGTGGTGCTCGTATTCAAGAGGGTGTTATCGCTCTTGGTAAATACGGTGAAATCTTCAAGCGTCACACCATGGCATCTGGTGTTATCCCTCAAATTTCTATCATCATGGGTCCTGCTGCCGGTGGTGCTGTTTATGGTCCTGCTCTAACTGACTTCGTGATCATGGTTGATAAGACTTCAAACATGTTCGTAACTGGCCCTGATGTGATTAAGACTGTCACTGGAGAAGTAGTTGAGATGGAAGAACTTGGTGGAGCTCTTGCCCACAACAAGACTTCAGGTGTTGCTCACTACCTAGCAAGCGATGAAGACGATGCTTTGGATTATGCAAGAACACTTCTGAGCTTCCTTCCAGAAAACAACTTGAGTGAACCTATTCACTACGAGAGTGAAGAAGCTCTAGAGATTACTGATGAAGACCGTGAACTGAACACCATCATTCCAGATTCACCTAACCAGCCTTACTCGATGATTAAAGTTATTGAGTCAATCGTTGATGACAACCAGTTCTTAGAGGTGCAGCCGCTATTCGCACCAAACATTCTGATTGGTTTTGCTCGAGTTGCTGGACAGTCAATCGCTATCGTTGCCAACCAGCCAAGTGCTCTTGCTGGAACTCTAAACATTGATGCTGCTGAAAAGGCTGCTCGCTTTGTAAGATTCGCTGACGCATTCTCAATTCCAGTGCTAACCCTTGTTGACGTTCCAGGATATCTTCCAGGAGCAGATCAGGAATGGGCTGGTGTTATCCGTCGTGGAGCGAAGTTGCTTTATGCATATGCAGAAGCAACCGTTCCCCTAGTAACTGTTATTACTCGTAAGGCTTACGGAGGTGCATACATCGTTATGGGTTCTAAGCAACTTGGAGCAGATATTAACCTTGCTTGGCCAACAGCTGAGATTGCAGTTATGGGTGGACAGGGTGCAGTAAACATTTTGTTCAGAGACAAAATCAAGGCAGCTGAAGAAGCTGGTGAAGATGTTAAGAAGGTAAGAGCGCAACTAGCCGCTGAATACACCTATAACGTTGCTAGCCCTTACCTTGCTGCAGAACGAGGTGAGCTAGATGGAATCATTGAGCCTGCTGCTACTCGTATCAGCGTTATCAAAGCCCTAGCTGCTCTGAAGACCAAGCGTGCAACCACCCCACCTAAGAAGCATGGAAACATTCCACTGTGATAAACCCAGAGCCTATTTCTGAAAGCATCAAGGTGCTTGCTGGTAGCCCTACTCCAGAGGAGTTGGCTGCGGTTGTTGCCATCTTGGAGGCAGCTCACGCTGAGCAGGTCACTGAAGGTAAGAAGAAGGTCAAGAAAGCTGCGTCTTCTTGGAACAGAAACAACTCAATGTTTAGAAATGATCTGACCCCTGGCTTTGGCCAGTGGCGAGCCCAGTATCGACCAGGGCTCGACTAATAACTCCCTAAAACAGGACTAGATTTGTCCTTAGTAATTTCGCCTATCCGAAAGGTACCAAGATGACCCGTGAACCATCCAAGTTAGACCTGTTAGCGGAAGATTGGGTAAAGACCCTTGTTGATCTAAGTCCTGAATTTGCTACCTACGCAGGTTTCAAAGTTGGCGAAGACAGACTAGAAGACACCAGCCCAGAAGCTGCTGCTAACTACAACAAGCTTGAAAAAGAAATGCTTGCCAAAGTTGAGGCAACTGAAGTTCGCGATGATGTGGACAAAGTAACCAAGCTGGCAATGACTTCAACTCTTAAACTAAGCGGAGAAATTTATGATTCAGGTCTAGGCAACAGAGACCTAAACCCAATTGCGTCTAATGCTCAAGGCATTAGAGACATCTTTGACCTATCTCCAACAGCAACAGAAGAGAACTGGTCAAACATCTCAAAGCGAATGAAGGCTGTTGATGGTGCAATCGATGGCTACATCGAAACTCTTCGTCAAGGTATCGAAGCAAAAGACACTCCTGCCATTCGTCAGATAGTTCTAGCAACCACTCAGGCAGAACAGCTTTTGGCTGCTGATGGTTTCTTCAGAAAGTTCGCTAAGAATGCAGCACCTGAATCTGGTGAACTACCTGCATCTCTTAAAGCAGAACTTGAGTCTTCTGCTGAAGCCGCAACTGCAGGATATGCAAAGCTTGTTGACTTCTTCAAGAATGAATTACTACCTGCAGGAAACAAGGAAGATGCTATTGGTCGCGACCGCTACCAATTGCTAAGCGCTAGATTCCTAGGCAAAAAAGTTGATCTTGATGAGACCTATGAGTGGGGTATCGAAGAACTAGCACGAGTGGTTGCTGAACAGAATGCAGTTGCAAATGAAATCAAGCCGGGTGCAACAGTGCAGGAAGCTATTGAGGTTCTTGATAACGATCCTTCACGCAAGCTTCACGGCACTGATGAACTTCAGCGTTGGATGCAGAAGCTAAGCGATGCAGCAATCGAGAAACTAAGTGGTACTCACTTCGATATTGCTGAGCCACTGAGAAAACTTGAGTGCATGATTGCACCTACTCAACACGGTGGTATCTACTACACCAGCCCTACCGATGACTTCTCAAGACCGGGAAGAATGTGGTGGTCAGTGCCAGTTGGAGTTACTGAGTTTGATACTTGGAGAGAAACAACAACTGTCTATCACGAGGGTGTTCCAGGACACCACCTTCAGATTGCTCAGAAGGTTTATAACAAGGCTGAGCTGAACTCTTGGCGTCGTCTTGCATCATGGTCCTCAGGTCACGGTGAAGGTTGGGCTCTATACGCTGAGCGTCTAATGCAAGAACTTGGTTTCCTAGATGATCCAGGTGACCGCCTTGGCATGCTAGATGGTCAGCGCATGCGTGCTGCTCGTGTGGTTCTAGACATCGGAGTCCACCTAGGCAAGCCAAGACTTGATGGCACTGGCAAGTGGGACTTTGACTACGCCCTTGATTTCATGAGCAAGAACGTAAACATGAGTGAGCAGTTCATCAACTTCGAAGTACACCGTTACTTCGGTTGGCCCGGACAAGCTCCTTCATACAAGATTGGTCAGAGAATCTGGGAGAACATCCGTGATGAATACAAGGTTCGTCAGGGAGCTAACTTCAACATCAAGGACTTCCACATGAAAGCACTGAACTTGGGAAGCGTTGGATTAGATACACTAGAAACAGCGTTGCTGGGATAGCAAACGACGGTCCGAAACCCCCTTCATTGAAGGGGGTTTCTACTTTAAGGTGTCCCCTTAAATGGGGACTTAAATAAGAGCCCGATTTCCACAATATTTATCCCAATGGAAATAGTTTTTCATTAGGTGACGACAGTTAGATCTAAGGGGTCTGAGAAATCACCACCAGGGGACGGGCCAGGTTCTGCGTAAGTAGAGCCCAGGCCCGTTGGGGTTTAAAGACGAAGTGAAAGAACTGGTTGAGCTTGACCAGGAATGGTTGCAACAACTGTCAATTTAAAGTCTTCGCCCTGAGGGCTTCTAATTGTCACTCTTCCCTGAGTAACCACTTGGAGGGCATCAACAGCTGCATTTAGCAGCTGATCTCTTTCTTTTGCTGAGAGCGATTGAGTACCTCCTTCATCAAGAATCAGGACCTCAACCCCAAGGTTTCTAAGTCTCTGAACTTCATTACTCATAGCTCGATTTAGTAACTCTCTACCTCGCAAGTTATCCCTAAGAGTTGCTTCCACTAACTTTGCTGATTGTCTAAGGTCTTCATTAAGTGGGCCTGGGGAATCCTTGATAAGTGATAGCAGTGGAACTGCTGTTCCAAGTACTCGGGATAGTTGTTGTTGACGTTCACGGGACGAGGCTTCCAACTCAGCAATCTTGGTACGAGTTTCAATTTCCTTAGCTCTGAACTTCTCTGATTCACGAGTTGCTCTAGCGATACCGCGAGAAACAGCAAGACCTGCTAGAACGAACACGAGTGCGCCAGCTAAACCTGCGGTTGCTATCGCTGCTTGGCCATATTCAAGAATTAGAACCGTAAGTAGAACGGCAAGACCTATTAGAGCTAACCGAGCCTGCTGTCTAACCGCTGTTGCAGTTAACACCAAAGCAGTACCCATCACTACCCAAGCTCCAATACTGTGATCATCGATTAACTGTCTCTGAGTGATAACCAGTGTTGGAAGTGCAAATGCGGCACCTAGGTTGAAAAACGCTTGCCATCGAGGCAGTTGCAATCCTCGGAAGAAAATTAGCGTGGCAGTGGCCGCATATACGTAAATAACCAGTGCGATTATCTCTAGATAACGTGAGGCAAAGCCAGGTAAGAATATGGATTGAATCGGAAGATACAGTGCATAGATGTAAGGAAGTAGCGAGGCAATAGTTCGATTGATTGAAATCATTTCTTGCTCCACTCCAAGACAACGGTTGTGCCCTGTCTTGGCTGTGACACTACGTGAGCTGATCCTCCAGCGACCTCCATACGACCAATAATTGAAACTTTGATTCCCATTCGACTTCGATTAACTTGGCTCACCCTAAAGCCCTTACCGTTATCTAAAATCACAATCTTGATACCAGCGTTGCTGGATTTTAGGCTTAGTTCTCTAGAAGCATCAGGCCCTGCGTGCATTAGGGAGTTATGGATGGCTTGAATGGTTGCCTCGGTAAGAGCAGACACAGTCTCTGCGTCCACGGAAATACTAGTTCTGCAATTCTTCTTGGATTTGATCTTTGGATCTATACGTTCAGCAGCCAAAATAATGGAGTCAAAGAGTTCGCTGCAGTAAACAGGGGCTTGGGTCATGTCCCCTCTTTGAACTTCAGAAAGTTTTCTGAGTGCACTGCCAGCAAGTTCAGCGCTAGCCTTTGCTTCTTCAACATTCTTGGCCTGGGTTGCACTTATTAGTGCCGTTAATACACTGTCGTGAATTAGACCATCTAGACGCAGTCTCTCTTTAGCTTTTGCTTCTGCTTCCGCCTGCTGAACTTCCGCTCGAATAGCTTCTGAGTTGGCTTGATCTGATCTATTGGCTGCTTCTCTAATCATTAGGGCAATAACAGAGATTGAGGCATTGGTAAGGAATGTGTAGAAACTGTCGGTGACAATAGTGATTCCCGAATGTGAACCACCCATCGGAAGTGAAAACATATATTGCACCAGACCGATGAGAGAGACATAGTAAACCAGAGCAAAGCGCCAGCCAAAACTAAGCGCTACCGCGATCCAACCAGTGTCTATCCCCCACCAAATCCATGGATAGAAGGAACCATCCTGCGGCACATCAGAGTTGAGTACAAAAGGCCAGCTCAACACCATGACAACCATGTAGAGAGCATGGATTCTAAGAAATAGGTAGTTGGCCTTACCAAACCAGAATGAATAAGCAAAAGCGATAGTGGTACTCCAAAGGACAATGGTCAAGGCCCAGGCAAATGGTTGATTCAGATACTTGAGCTGACCATAGAAGTTCAGCCCACTCTCAATACTCAGAGCGATAGCACCCGCTGCGAATGTTCGCCCAATTAGGCGATCAACACGAGCCCTAGCAACTGTTGCTGAGATAGGCATTAGATGAGATCTTCCCCGAATAGACCGTCTTCAATAAGCCTGATAAGTAACTCCGATTTACCCGTTACAGGTCTTCCAACTTTTGAATACTTATCACGAGCTCTGTCGATGTGTTCTTTGACTGTGTATTTACTCAAGGAGAGTTCATAGGCGACGCTCTTTAGAGTCATACCTGAGGCATAAAGCTTTACAACTTGTAATTCTCTTTCAGAAAGATTTGCTCTGAAAGAAACGTCATTATCGATAGCTGCAACTGTTTCAGTTGTGTTGATGGTAATTCCGTTAGCGCTTAGCCTGATTGCTTCAAACAGGTAGCTCATGTCTTGGCCCTTAGCTACAAGACCTTCAGCACCTTCACGTAGAGCTTCATTGACTTTGTCTTTGTTATCAGCAATCGAGTAAATCAGAACCTTGGTTCCATACTCAACAAGCGTCTTCACATTGCTTGCCGGAGTTGAACCATCAGCTAGAGAGAGATCTAGAACAACCACCATCGGTGGTTCTTGTAGCTTGGCTAACAACGCTTCAACTGAATCAGCATGGTCAAGAACCACATAGCCTGCCTCTTGAGCTCCTGCCTTAACGCCAAGCCTTACTGAATCGTGGTCATCCACGATTGCAATGGTGATTGGGTTTTGGCTTGAACTCATCGAACTAGGCTCACCACAGTTTCAAAGTGATGGGTGTGTGGGAATAGATCAAAAGCCTTGATGCTTGCAATCTTGTATCCACCTTCAGTTAGCGGAGCAAGATCTCTAGCAACAGCAATCGGGTCACAGGCTACATAAATCAGGTGATCTGGTTGAAGAGTTAGCAATCTCTCGATCACGTGCTTACCAGCACCTGATCTTGGTGGGTCAATAATGACTGTGCTGTTTGGCTTTAGCTTCCCATGTGAAGCTAACTCATCTAAGAATCTCTCTACTGGAGTTGCAACAGATTTAGCACCTTTGATGTCAATCAAGTTTCTTCTGGCATCCTCAGCTGCGCTCTTGCTTGCTTCAACTGTTGTGATCTGGATGTCTAATCCGAACGCTGCAGCTAGAGCACCGCTAAACAATCCAACACCACCGTAGAGGTCATAGTTCTGAGCATTCTTATCAAAGTTTTCAGCCTTAGCTAGAAGAACTATTTCTTTAGCAAGAACGTTGGCTGCTTCTTTGTGAACCTGCCAGAAAGCACCAGCTGACAATCTAAATGTTCGACCTCCTGCACGTTCCAGGAACTTCTCTTCACCTTTTAGCTTCTTATCAACGGTGTATTGAATCTGACCAGTACTAGATGCGGCTATTTCAATCTTTTTAACATCTTGCCAATTCTTTAGATGCAGTCCTAGTTCTTGGATTTCAGGAACTGCCAAAGGTAAGGTCTTTACCCGAACAACTTCGTGACTACGTTCTCTATATGGACCGACATCGCCATCTTCATTGACATGAAGTTGGATACGAGTTCGATATCCCAATCCATTGTTTTCATCATCACCAGGAGCAGCAATAACTGGAACTCGCATTTCTATCCCAGCAAATCTCTGTAGTGCTTCAGATAGAACATCTGCTTTCAGTTCACGTTGACGAGAGAGTTTGATATGACCAAACTCAGCTCCACCGGCTTGTTCAGCATTTTTCCAAAAGTGTTTTACTCGATCAGGAGATGCAACAAGGATCTCAGTTGGTTCAGCTCTACAAAACGAGCCACCCTTATCTTCATAAACTCTGGCTTTTACCTTTTCACCAGGAAGCACGTGAGATACAAAAACAACCCTGCCTTCGTGTCTTGCAACGAAGATGCCGCCATGGGCGACCTTCTCGATATCGAGTTCTATTACCTGGTCTAGCCAATTAGTTGTTTTATTCACTACACAAGTGTTTCACACCTGCTTCGGTAGTCTGGTCCTGTGACCAAACTTGTCCTAGCTTCTACTTCCCCTGCTCGTCTTCGACTGCTTCGAGATGGCGGCATTGATCCTGTGACCATCTCTCCAGGAGTAGATGAGGAACTAGTTACCCAATTGGCTATCGAAGCAGGAGAGATCTCCAATACTCAAGACATGGTCCTCCTACTTGCTAAAGCTAAAGCAGAAGCAGTGCTCAATCACCCAGAAGCTCAAGGAGCTCTCATCATTGGTTGTGACAGTTCTTTAGATCTAGACGGTGAATCTTTAGGCAAGCCCCATGAGCCAGAGGTAGCCATAGAGCGATGGAAGAGTATGAGGGGTCGCTCAGGCAGGCTATACACAGGCCATTGGCTTATCGATAACAGAGAGAATTCCCCTTCTCATAAGGCTGTTGGTCAGGCCACAAACACCACGGTTCACTTCGCAGACCTCTCAGATTCAGAGATTTTGGCCTATGTGGGGACTGGCGAACCCCTGAATGTAGCAGGTGCATTCACCATAGATGGCCTTGGAGGGGCCTTTATTAGGGCTATTGAGGGTGATTCTCATACCGTTGTTGGCCTTAGTTTGCCTACCCTCAGGGAGCTTTGCATCAAGCTTGGGGTAGATTACCCAAGCCTTTGGAGCTCTAAATAGGTAGGCTTGAGTCTTATGACTGCCTCAAAATCAGCCAAGATAACCAAGGTCCTCGTTGCTAACCGCGGTGAGATTGCCGTCCGCATCATTCGAGCAGCCAAAGATGCCGGAATCGCGACAGTTGCAATCTATGCCGACCAAGACCGAGACGCTATGCATAGCCGCATGGCCGATGAGTCTTATGCACTAAATGGTCTAACCAGTGCTGACACCTACCTTGTTATCGACAAAATTCTTTCAATCGCTAAGCGATCAGGTGCTAACGCCATTCACCCTGGCTATGGATTCCTTGCCGAGAACGCAAGCTTTGCTCAGGCAGTAATTGATGCGGGAATTATTTGGATTGGTCCATCTCCTAAGGCAATCGATCAACTAGGCGACAAGGTTTCTGCTCGTCACGTAGCCGAAAAAGTTGGAGCACCACTAGCTCCTGGAACACTAAACCCAGTATCTGGTGCTGAGGAAGTTCTAGAGTTCGTAGCCAAGCACGGATTACCGATTGCAATTAAGGCGGCCTACGGTGGCGGTGGACGTGGAATCAAAGTTGTTTATGAGAAAAAAGAAGTTGCAGAAGCATTCGAGTCAGCAACTCGCGAAGCAGTTGCTGCTTTTGGTAGAGGCGAATGTTTCGTTGAGAAGTATCTCGAAAAGCCTCGCCACGTTGAGACCCAATGTCTTGCAGATGCCTACGGAAACGTAGTTGTTGTTTCAACTAGAGACTGTTCTCTTCAGAGAAGACACCAGAAGCTTGTTGAAGAAGCTCCGGCTCCATTCCTAACTGATTATCAGATTAAGAGACTTTACGAATCTTCAAAAGCAATCTTGAAAGAAGTTGGTTACCAAGGTGCAGGAACCTGTGAGTTCCTAGTTGCTCAAGATGGAACCATTTCATTCCTTGAGGTAAACACTCGTCTTCAGGTTGAGCACCCAGTCTCCGAAGAAGTTACTGGTCTTGACCTAGTTCGTGAACAGTTCAGAATTGCTGAAGGCGGCAAGCTTGAATATGGTGACCCAGTTGTAACTGGTCACTCATTTGAATTCCGAATCAATGGTGAAGATGCTGGCAGAAACTTTATGCCAGCACCTGGTTCAATCCACACCTTCAAGGTTCCAGGTGGACCTGGTGTTCGTGTCGACACCGGTGTTGAAGCAGGATCAGAAATCAGTGGTTCATTCGATTCGATGATTGCAAAACTTATTGTTACTGGTTCAACAAGAGAAGAAGCACTCGAGAGATCTAGAAGAGCTCTTGCTGAACTGCACATCGAAGGTATGCCAACAGTTATTCCTTTCCACAGAAAGATTGTGAACGACCCGGCCTTTATTGGTTCAAACGGGAAGTTCGGTATCTACACCAGATGGATTGAAACCGAATGGAACAACGACATTGAGCCATGGTCAGGTGTTGCTCAATCAGGAGCTCAAGCACCTGCTAGAAACAGCGTTGTTGTTGAAATCGATGGCAAGAGAATTGAAGTTAGCCTTCCTAAGCAGCTATTCCTAAATGGTGGATCCAAGCCAGCTGCCCACGCTCCTAAGCGCAAGGCACACACAGACGTTCAGGTTGATTCAGGCAAGCACCTAACAGCTCAAATGCAGGCAACAGTTGTAAAGATTGCTGTTGCTGAAGGTGACAAGGTAGCAGCAGGTCAACAACTTCTAGTCCTTGAAGCCATGAAGATGGAATCCCCTCAGAACGCAGCTAAAGACGCTGTTATCAAGAAGATTCACGTGGCAGTAGGAGCAACAGTTCCTGCTGGAACTATGCTCATCGAATTCGAAGAGTAGTCTGCCTAAACCGCCTGCCTTCAACAACATCCTAAATATGCTGATTATTGTTGAAGATCTCACGCCTCACAATTGTGACCCGTGTTTGAAGATTAGACTTGCCCTATGAGCAATCCATTAGATGATCCAAAGGCGGATCCATTCCAAATAGCCGAGCAAGCAGCACAAGTAATAGCTGATAAGTCAGGCATAGCCCAACACGATATCGCACTGACCCTAGGTTCAGGTTGGGCAAAGGCAGCTGACCTAATCGGTGAAACAGTTTCAACTATTGACGCAGCAGAGATTCCTGGCTTCACAAGATCTGAAGTTGTTGGGCACATCTCAACTATTCGCTCAATTCTGCTTCCTTCAGGTAAGCACGCTCTAGTTCTAGGAGCTAGAACTCACTACTACGAAGGTCATGGCGTTAGAAGAGTTGTTCATGGAGTTAGAACTGCAGCAGCTGCTGGAGTAAAGACCATGATTTTGACTAATGGTGCTGGTGGTATCAAAACATCTTGGAAACCAGGAACTCCAGTTCTAATTAGTGACCACATTAACTTCACCTCAGCTAGCCCTATTGAAGGAGCTAACTTTGTGGACCTAACTGATCTGTATTCACTACGTCTGAGAGATATTGCTAGAACTGTTGATGCATCTTTAGATGAAGGTGTCTACATGCAGTTCCGTGGACCGCACTATGAAACTCCTGCTGAGGTTCAAATGGCTAAGGCTATGGGGGCGCATATCGTAGGTATGTCTACTGCTCTTGAAGCTATCGCTGCACGTCAATCAGGTTTAGAAGTTCTTGGACTATCTCTTTCAACTAACTTGGCTGCTGGTATCAGCGATAGCCCACTTAGCCACAAAGAAGTTCTAGAAGCAGGTAAGGAAGCAGAGCCTCGCATCAGCGCTCTCCTAGCTTCGATTGTTGCCAAGCTCTAAAGATGTCTTCACAAGAACTAAAGGACCAGGCTCTAGCTTGGCTTAGCCAAGATCCTGACCCAGAAACAAGAGCTGAACTACAAGCACTCTTAGACAACAATGACTTAGATGGCCTGACAAGCAGATTCCACAATCGCCTAGAGTTCGGGACCGCTGGTCTACGAGGAGAACTCGGTGCAGGCCCTAACCGCATGAACAGAGTTCTTGTTGCTCAAACAGCAGCTGGTCTAGGTAACTATCTACTAAAGCAAAACTCAAAGGCAAGCGTTGTCATTGGTTTTGATGGCAGAGTCAATAGCGATGTATTTGCTAAGGACTCAGCTGAAGTTCTATCAGGCATGGGGATTGAAGTTTTACTTCTAGATGAAATGGGTCCAACCCCACTAGTTTCTTTTGCAACAAGACACCTCAACATGAGTGCTGGCATCATGGTTACCGCATCACATAACCCACCTAGAGATAACGGCTACAAGGTTTACCTTGGTGGAGATTTCAACGGTTCCCAGATCATCTCTCCGGTTGATAACCAGATTGCAGATGAAATTACTAAGGTTTCCCAAACTCAAACTTTTGATTCTCTAGCTAAGTCAACTGAATACAAATTGATTGGTCCAGAGATTAGAGCAGAGTACTTAAAGAGTGCTCTTAACGCGGGTGGTAAATCAGATGGAACTGCACTGAAGATTGTCTACACCCCTATGCACGGTGTTGGCTGGTCAGCTATTGAACCGCTATTCAAATCATCAGGTTCAGAAGCTCTAATCCCAGTTCCAGAACAAGTGGAACCTGATGGCAATTTCCCAACAGTTGCTTTTCCTAACCCTGAAGAAAAAGGTGCTCTTGATTTAGCTATGGCTTTAGCTGAAGCACAAGATGCTGATCTGATTATTGCTAATGACCCAGATGCCGACAGGGTTGCTCTTGCTCTACCGACTTCCTCTGGTTGGCAAAGATTAACTGGAGACCAAGTGGGTCTCATCCTTGCGGATGAGATTGCAAGCAAGGCTAAGAGTGGAACTCTTGCCTGCAGCATTGTTTCAAGTTCTGTTCTAGCTAAAGTTGCCCACCACTATGGTTTGGATTTCAAAGCAACTTTGACAGGGTTCAAATGGATCTCAAAGATTCCAAACCTAATATTCGGTTACGAAGAAGCTCTTGGTTACTGCATTGACCCAGATCATGTTGCTGACAAAGACGGGGTTAGCGCAGCTCTATTACTTGCCAATATCGCAAGAAGAGAGAAAGCAGCTGGCAGAACTCTCTGGGATCTCCTAGACGACCTTGGGGCTCGCTATGGGTTCTATGCAACCGGTCAGATATCTATTCGTGTGAGCGACCTAAGCATCATCGGTAAAGCTATGCAAAGTATCAGAACCGCTCCCCCTAAAGAACTTGCTGGACTATCTGCCTCATTCACTGACATGAGTCTCGGTAGCAAAGACCTAATGCCTACCGATGGTTTGAGATTTGATCTAGCCGATGGTAGAAGAGTGATTATTAGACCTAGCGGAACAGAACCTAAGTTGAAGTGTTATCTAGAGGCTGTATCGGATTCAAAAAATGGAGCGAAAGCTCTTCTAGATTCTCTAGAGCAGAGCTGCAGAGAGCTTCTGGCGGATTTCAGTTAGATCAAAGACGTGCTCAATCGGGACTATCTTCCCAGGCATTCCTTCAAGCAAGACAACTAGTTCAGGGGTAGTCAAAATAATGTCTGCACCTTCACCATCACGTTTAGCCTTGGTGATATCTGCGGCAACTACTTCAGCCTGAACCCCCATTGCTTCAAGGACCTTCTCGGCATTCATTTTTAGCAGCACTGACGTACCAATGCCCATCCCACAAACCGAAAGTATCTTCACCTGTTCAGTTTAACTAAGGTATGAACGAACTTCGCTCTCATTCGTAGCCCTGAGTAAAGAATTCACAGTATCTTCACTCATTAGCAATTCACCTAGTGCTGCCATCAGATCGATATGACTATCGTGATCAACTGCAGCTAATCCAATTACCAAAGACACAGGGTCATTAGATGTGCTGCCAAATACAACTGGAGTTGAAAGAGTAACTAGAGATAAACCTGTCTCTAAAACAGATTCCGATGGTCTGCCGTGAGCTAGAGCAATACCAGGAGCTATCACCATGTATGGGCCAAGCTCTTCAAAAGCTTGGATCATTTCGTTCGTGTAGGCAGAAGTAGTTCTACTGCTTTCAACTAAACCAAGTCCAGCAAGCTCGAAGGTCTCTCTCCAACTAACACAGCTTTGTTGAAGCTTTATCGACCCTTGCCCTAAAGCTTGCTCCAAGACAGAACTCATTGTTACTGAGCAGCCTCAAATGCATCTGAGATGCGCTCAATGATTTCAGCTCTAACATCCATGTCCATAAACCCTGCATTAGCAGCGTTTAGCTGGAACAGCTCAAGATCGTCTAGGTCATAACCAAAGGTTTCGCTTAGAAGTTCAAGCTCACGGGTAAGAGTAGTTCCACTCATCAAACGGTTGTCTGTGTTCACAGTCACGTTGAAACCTAGGCCATACAAAATGTCGAATGGGTGATCGCTCATCTGTGGTTGCTCAATGTCAGGAAGTGCTCCTGTTTGTAGGTTTGATGAAGGGCTAAGTTCAAGTGCGATTCCACGCTCTAGAACCCAAGCAGCTATATCGCCAAAAGCCTTCTGGTTCTCATCTTCAGCATCAACAAAGATGTCTTCAATAATGCGAACACCGTGACCTAGTCTCAAAGTTCTGCCATCAACAAGAGCATCCTTGATTGAGTCTCTGCCATCTCCTTCACCAGCGTGAAGAGTTACAGGCATCAACTGTTCATTAAGCCACTTGAATGCACTTGCGTGACGAGATGGACTAAAGCCTGCTTCAGGACCTGCATAGTCAAAACCAACAACACCGCGATCTCTGTAAGCAACAGCCAGTTCAGCAATCTTCTGAGCGTTGTCAGCTTGTCTCATAGCGGTTACTAGCTGACCGGTAACTAGGTAACCACCGTTGGCTGCTACCTCTGCTCGACCCTGGCTTAGACCTTCTTCAACGTACTCAACAACTTCCTCAAGGGTTAGACCCTTTTCAAGGTGCTGCTCTGGTGCGTAACGAACTTCACCGTAGATAACACCATCTGCTGCTAGATCTAGAGCAAACTCACGTGCAACTCTGATCAGTCCCTCTTTGGTCTGCATAACAGCACAGGTGTGTACGAATGTCTCAAGGTATCTAGGCAATGAACCTGAATCACAAGACTCTAGGAACCAGTCACGAAGATCTCTTGCGTTATCTGCTGGAAGTTCGTGGCCAATCTCTTTAGCCAAATCAATGATTGTTTGTGGACGAAGACCACCGTCTAGGTGATCATGTAGTGAAACCTTTGGTAGAGCTTGGATATTTAGTTTAGACATTCTTCATTTCTCTTTATGCGTTGATACGGTCAAGGATAAGCGGTGTGAAACTAGTTGAGAGTTCGCTCTCAATCTTGATTCCACCAGATAGAGCTTCAACCGCTCTATCAAAACGTTCAGCTTCATCTGTGTAAAGAGTAAGTAGCGGAGCACCCTTCTCAATCTTCTCTCCACGCTTAGCGTGCAGAATGATTCCTGCTCCGAACTGAACTGGATCTTCTTTACGAGCTCTTCCAGCCCCTAGGCGCCAGGACGCAGTACCAACAGCAAGAGCATCTAGCTCGTTCACATAACCAGAACTCTCAGCCAAGATAGTGTGCTCATGCTTAGCAACTTGAAGCTTCGCTGTTGGATCTCCATGCTGAGCCTTGATCATTTCGTTCCACTTATCCATGGCACGACCATCATTCAAAGCTGCAGCAACATCAACGTCAGTCTTGCCTGAAAGACGAAGCATCTCTCTCGCTAGTTCAACAGTGATATCGATTAGGTCTTGAGATCCACCACCAGAAAGAACTTCAACCGCTTCATCTACTTCCAGAGCGTTACCGACTTTACGACCAAGAGGGGTAGACATGTCTGTAAGAAGAGCACTTGTCTTCACTCCAGCATCTGCACCTAGTTGAGTAAGAACCTGAGCTAGTTCCTGTGCTCTTTCAAGAGTCTTCATGAAAGCACCTGAACCAACCTTCACATCTAGTACTAGAGCAGAGGTCCCCTCAGCAATCTTCTTGCTCATGATCGAGCTAGCAATAAGTGGAATAGCCTCAACTGTTCCTGTCACATCTCTAAGTGCATAAAGCTTCTTGTCAGCTGGAGCTAGTCCTGCACCAGCTGCACAAATAACAGCATTTACTTTCTCTAGCTGCTCGTGCATTTGCTGGTTGGTGATTGATGCCTGCCAACCTGGAATGGCTTCCAGCTTGTCTAGGGTTCCACCAGTGTGACCTAGTCCACGACCGCTGAGCTGAGGAACAGCAACACCGAATACAGCTACCAACGGAGCAAGCATCAAAGTTATCTTGTCGCCAACACCACCGGTTGAATGCTTGTCAGCAGTTGGAATAGTTAGGGTACTGAAATCTAGCCTTTCACCAGAAGCAATCATGGCTAGAGTCAGATCTCTAATCTCTCTTCTGTTCATGCCATTTAGCAAGATAGCCATAGCCATTGCCGACATCTGCTCGTCAGCAACAACACCTGAGGTGTAGTTAGCTACAAGCCAGTTGATCTGCTCAGTAGATAGTTCTTGTTTCTCTCGCTTAGCAACAATTAGTTCAACAGCAGAAAATTCTTTAGACAATTAATCCCTAGTTTCTTTCATCAGCGCCGAAACCTTCGGCTAGATCACGTGGACCGAACGCATCAGGAAGAACCTGATCGATTGTTTTGATGCCTGATACTGTCTGCAGAAGCATTCCCTCTGTTGAGTGCTCAAACAACAGTTGACGGCATCTACCGCAAGGCATCAGAATGTTCTCTGCACCATCAACACAGTAGAAAGCAACTAGCTTTCCTCCACCAGTCATGCTCAAGTTGCTAACTAAACCACACTCAGCACATAGACCAACACCGTAGCTTGCATTTTCAACATTGCAGCCAGAAACAATACGACCATCATCAACAAGGGCTGCTGCTCCTACTGGGTAGTGACTGTAAGGAGCGTATGCCTTCTTCATGGCAGCGATAGCTGCATCCTTCAACTCGTTCCAGTTGATCTCTTGGCTCATCTTTAGCCCTTTACGTAAGGTTGACCGGATGCTGCAGGTGGTTTCACTCTTCCAGCAAAACCAGCAACGGCTACCAGGGTTACAAGGTAAGGAACCATAGTGATGAAGTCCACTGGAATACCAGGAGATACCTGGTTAGCCCAGACCTTGAGAATGATTGTGAAACCAAAGAGCAATGCCCCGAGAGTTACATAGATTGGCTGCCAGCGTCCAAGGATCACAACAGCCAAAGCGATGAACCCAAGACCTGCTGACATTTCACGTCCGAAGGAACCTACGTTTCCAATTGTCAGTGCTGCTCCACCAAGACCAGCTACCGCTCCACCGATTGTTACCCACCAGAATCTTGTTCTTGCAACATTGATACCTACGGTGTCAGCTGCTAGCGGGTGCTCACCTACTGCACGAGCTCTTAGACCCAGCTTGGTTCTGAATAATACATACCAAAGCAGTGGAACAAGAATAAACATCAAATAAACAGTGATTCTGTTGTTGAACAAGACCTGTCCAAGAACTGGAATCTCTGAAAGCAATGGGATAGGAAGCTTCTCAAATGTGCCAGGGAAGTTTAGGTTGATGCTGTCATCATCTACCCATGCTGAATACAAGAAGTTGGTAACACCAATTACCAGAACGTTCAAAAGAACACCGATGATGATCTGCTCAACCAAGTACTTGATAGCAAGAGAGGCAAGAACTGTTGAGAGTAGAGCTGCAGCAATCATGGCTGCAATCAAACCAACATAAAGATTCTTGGTCATTGAACCAACGATTGCTGAAACAAATGCTCCAGTTAGAAGCTGCCCTTCAATAGCAATGTTCACAACACCAACGCGCTCTGACATGATGCCTGCCATACCACCGAAGATAAGTGGGATAGCGAGCACCAAAGTGTTGCTCAAGATAAAGATCATCTGAACACCTTGGGTAGCTTCGGTTGCTAACCAACCAAGCAGAGCCATCATGGCACCAAGTGAGTAAATAGCAATTAGCCAAACTGGGGTTCTACTGCCACGAATGCTCAATGCAATTGAAAGCAAACCAATCATGAGTAGTAATGCACCAACAATTGTGCAGAAGAACATTGAGTTGACAATAAATGGAGGTAACTGCAAAGCTTCACGCTTATCGCTCCATACAAAGCTGATGTCTCCAGGCTTACCTAGGAAACCGAAGAAAACAATAACTACCATTGCAGCTGCAACTAATGTGATTGGAGTTTTTAGACTCGGTCTCACAGTGGCAGAAGAGAACATGCCTGGGGTGACTTCTACATTTTTCATTACTTGATCACCTTTGCTTCTTTAGCTTTCTTTGTTGCTTCAATAACCTTTATTCCTGGAGCAGGAAGTCGATAGAAGGCTCTAATAATCGGCGGGGCTGCAATGAAGAGAACAATCAACGCCTTCACAACACCTAGAACCTCAGGAGAGACACCAGCTACCTGCATAGTTGCAGATCCTGCCTTGAATGCACCGAACAAGAGTCCAGCCATTACTACTCCACCAGCTCTAGAACCACCGAGGAGAGCAACAGTAATGGCATCAAAACCAATACCCGCTTCAATGCTCGTGGTCAGACCACCATCAACGCTTAGGCCTTGGTTAGCAGCTGCTAAACCAGAGAAACCAGCGGAGATAGCCAGTGCCCAAACGAAAGTGTTTTCGACCTTGATACCAGCAGCTTTTGCAGCTGATGGGTTGTGTCCAACCATTCTGAATCTAAATCCGAATGTCGACTTCTCCATGAGCCACCAGTAGAAGATCACGGATAAGACCGCAAAGATCAACCCATAGTGCAACTGGAAGTCTGGCCCGAACAGCAAACCAAGGCGCGCGGTATCGTCTGGGTTATCTGACTTAGGTGTTCCACCACCATTTTCCTCTAGTAGAAGGTTTGGTTGTCTTAGAAGATATGTGAACAATGACAGAGCAACGTAGTTCAACATGATTGTCACGATAACTTCGTGGGCTCCTGTTCTGGCTTTAAGAACACCAACAATCATTCCCCACACCATCGCACAAACAACAGCAGCGAATACTGCTGCAAGCATGTGGATGATGATTGGCATTTCTAGTCGAGTAGCAACAAATGTTGAACCAGCTAGGCCAACAAGAATCTGTCCTGTTGCACCAATGTTGAATAGACCAACTCGGAAGGTTAGAGCAACACCCAAACCAGCCATGATTAGAGGAGCTGCAAATCTAAGAGTTTCAGTGAATGGGCGAATGGCAGTTACAAAGCTATCTGCGCCGAAGTTGATGATGGATCCTGTGAAAAGAGCACCATAACCATCTTGGATAGTCCACCAAACAGTTGATAGCGCCATGCTTGGATCTGAACCAAAGTTAGCCCAGGCCTTCACAACGCCCTTATCGAAGACGACCATGAAGATAGCTCCGATGATGAATCCAAGTAGAACTGAAAGAGCAATTCTTACTGGGTCGCCAGCCATGATTTCATGAAGAACGCTGGTGGCTTTATCTTGAGCAGGTTTTGCTGCTACTTCTTTTTTCTTACTCATGCTGCAATACCTGCCATCATCTTTCCAAGTTTTTCTCTTGTGGTCTTTGCATCAACAATTCCAACTATGCGACCTCTATACATAACAGCGATGCGGTCAGCTAGAGCGAGAACTTCATCTAACTCTGTAGAAATAATCACAACTGTCTTACCTGCATCACGGGCAGCAACAATCTGCTCATGAATGAACTCGATTGATCCAACGTCAACACCACGTGTTGGCTGGGATGCAATCAGAACCCTAAGGTCACGGCTCATCTCTCTTGCAACAACTACCTTCTGCTGGTTTCCACCTGATAGCTGCTTAGCAAGAGTGCTTGCAGAAGGTGTTCTAATGTCGAACTCCTGGATAAGTTTTGAAGCTATTTCGTCGCGCTTAGCGAAGTCAATCTGGACACCTTTAGCAAAAGGCTTACCGAAAGAGCCGTCAAGCATTAGGTTCTCAGCAATTGAGAACTCCCCTACTAGACCATCTTTCTTGCGGTCTTCTGGGATGTAACCCACACCTGCTTCAAGCACTTGCCTCACATTGCTCTTAGTCAAATCTTTACCTGCGACTGTGATGCTTCCGCTGTGGATCTTTCTCAGACCTAAAATCGCTTCTGCTAATTCTGTTTGACCATTTCCTTGAACTCCTGCGATAGCAAGAATTTCTCCGTCATTCACTGAGAAGCTAATGCCATCAACCATCTGTTGGTTACGGTCATCTAGAACAGTTAGATTCTTTACAACCAAAGTTTCCGCACCAAGTTTGGCAGCATTCTTCTTGGTGTCTAAGTCAACTTCACGACCAACCATTAGAGAAGCAAGTTCTCCAGCTGTTGCCTTTGGGCTAGCTTCAGAAACAACCTTGCCTTGACGAATAACAATGATTCGGTCTGCAACTTTCTGCACTTCACGAAGTTTGTGGGTAATAAAAATAATTGAAGTTCCGTTTTTACTGAGTCCTCGCATGATGTCCATGAGCTCATCGGTTTCCTGAGGAGTAAGAACTGCTGTCGGTTCATCAAGAACAAGGATCTTTGCATCTCTAGCTAGAGACTTAATGATTTCTACTCTCTGCTGAGCACCAACAGGAAGGTCTTGCACCTTCGCATCAGGATCAATATCGAATCCAAAACGATCAGATATTTCTTTCACAAGTTTGCGAGCAGCGTCTAAGTCCAGGTTGCCAACTTTTCCAGTTGGTTCATGTCCTAGAACAACATTTTCAGCAACAGTGAAAACCGGAATCAACATGAAGTGCTGGTGAACCATACCAACACCAGCAGCCATCGCATCTCCTGGGCCTGAGAACTTAACTGGCTTATCGTCAATCAAGATCTGACCTTCTTCAGGCTGCAACAGTCCATAGAGGACGTTCATAAGAGTTGACTTACCTGCACCATTTTCTCCTAGCAGGCTAAGGATTTCCCCTGGAGCGAGGGTAAGGCTGATGTTGTCGTTAGCGACAAGAGTACCGAAGCGTTTGGTGATGTTTCTCAGTTCTAGCTTCATTTGAGGGTCTGGCTCCTTTGCGATTCCTTTTTACTAATCTACCCCAAGTTAGAGGGGGGCTTAAAGCAAGAACTGCCGAGGCATAAGCCTCGGCAGTTCCTAAACTACTTGTCTAAATTAGCCAAGTGGGTTGATTGAACCATCGATAATGCCTGCCTTTAGTTCTGCAAGCTTTGTCTTTAGCTCCTCATCTAGGAACTCAGTGTCCGAGATGTCAGTTCCTTCGTTTTCCAAAGTACCTGTGTAAGCGTTGTCCATTCCACCAGCGAAAGCTTCCTTGTCAACTGCAAGTGCCTTCACGATGTCGTAAACTGCTGAACCCATTCTCTTCTCAATTGAGGTAAGAGTTAGAGGTGCATATTCTGGGCTAGTAACGCTGATGTTCTTGTCAACACCGATCATCTTTGCGTCAACACCTGACTCAGAGATCGCTTCTGAAAGAGCACCGAACTGGTCTCCACCAACTGGAACTAGTACGTCTGCACCAGCTGCTAGGTGTCCAGCAGCAATTGTCTTGCCTTCTGGAGCGTTAGGAGCGAATCCACCAATGAAGTCACCCTGCTGTGTAGTTGCATCCCAACCAAGAACAGTCACTGGTGTGCCTGTCTCAGCTTCGTATGCCTTTGCACCGTAGTAGAAACCATCCATGAATGCGGTAACTGCAGAGATCTGAAGACCACCGTAAACGCTAACAACCTTTGAAGTTGAGTAGTACGCTGCTGCATAACCAGCTAGGTAGGAAGACTCTGCCATGTTGTAACCAACTGGCTTTAGGTTTGTTGCTCCGTTTGACCAACCATCGATTGTTACGAAGTTAACCTCTGGGTTTGCTTCTGCTGCTGCGTTAACTGCGTCAACTAGGTTGAAACCTACTGCGAAGATAACGTCACACTTAGCTGCAACCATTGCATCTAGGTTTGGAGCGAAGTCTTCTGAAGAGTTTGACTCAGCTGAGTTAAGTGTTACACCGAACTCTTCTGCAGCCTTCTCCATACCATCCATTACAGATTCGTTGAATGACTTGTCAGCCCATGAACCTTCGTCAGAAACACCACATTCGATGAATCCTGCGCCTGGCTTTGCAGCACAGCCTGATAGAACTAGCAAGCTGGCTGCTGCCATTGCTACTCCTGCTATTGCCTTACGTGAAACTTTGTTCACTTGTGTCCTCCTGATTTTTTGAGTCGGTGCCAATCACCAACCACACACATCTAGACACTACTAGCACCCAAGGACACATTTAGCCTCTAACACAAGGTATTTACCTAGGCGTTACAATTGCCTAATTTGTTGGTGAAATCAGGGACTGCCTGTAGGTTTCCAAAGCTCCTAAAAGAGAGCCGTCGATGGAATCTGGCTGGCTGATCCTAAGTTCTACGGTATTGAACTTGAGTGCGCCAGGCTTCCTATATAGAGGGTCAGCCGCGAACTTACGATCCATAAGGGATGCCACGGCATTAAGAACATATTTACTGGTATTTCTTTCAACTGAAACTTGAACTCTAGAGCCAAATGGTAAGTCTGTATCCCCTAGCTGCAGGTCTGCTCCAATTAGATAAGGTCCATCCGCTGGCTCTGCTTCAACGCTCTGCCAGATGCTCTTGCCTCCAAATATGACTGCGACATCTGAGGAATCTAATGTCGCCAACTTGGTTGAGAGGGTACTTGAAGAAGCAGTTCTAGTAAAGATAGTCTCGGTTCTAGTTCCAGATAGCTCATCAAAGTCTTTTACACCTCTTATAAAGGAGGTTTGAATCTTCGTAGATTGAGAGTAAACCGGCTGTATAAAGAGGTGAACTCTTTCGGACTTTGACTTACCTGCAGCAAAGAAACCAGCTAATCGAGCACCGCTCAATGCGTCATCGGCAACCCATCTGAAGTTAGCAGGTTGAGCATTAGCTGGAATAGTGCTTCCAACAAAGAGCACCATCATCTTCGAGTGTTCAGAAGCGAACTGGGCAAGATCATTCAAATAGCTTGGGTTCGCTGAAACAATAAGAACGCAACCGTTCTGCAGTGCTTCAAGCAATCTTGCTGGAACCTGCTCTGTGCTCTCATCAATCTTTACTTCACGAACACCAAGCCCATAAACAATTCTTGCTTCGACTAGATCTGCAGCTAGCTGCTTTTCTGGAGTACCAGGCACGATTGTTGATGAACGGATCAAACAAGCAGAAGTCTTTGCTTTAACATCAGGCTTGACTACTTCTGTCGGTGCACATGCACTTAATCCGAGAGCTAAACCAAGAAGGATTGCTCCAGCAACTACGTTTCTAAACTTCTTCATGAGTAGCGGCTATAGAACTTCGCTGTGGCCAGTTACCTTGAGTGAATCCACTAGGTTCTTCACCCTTTGGGCATGCTCTTTGGTGGTAACCAATAGCGCATCAGGGGTATCAACAACAATGACATCGTCTAGGCCAATAAGGGCAACCAGACGACCTGTTTCAGAAACAAGGATTCCGCTGGACTTGTCAGATAGTACTGTGACTTCTCCCAGCACAGCTAGGTGATTACGCTTTCCACCTGACTGCAATTCAGCAATAGCTGCAAAGTCACCAACATCGTGCCAACCAAACTTGGCTGGAACAACTGCGACTAGACCCTTGGCAGCAGCAGGCTCAGCAACTGAGTAGTCAACGGCAATCTTCTTTAGAGTTGGCCAGATATCCTCAAAAACCTTTTCTTGACTTGGAGTTCCCCAAGCATCAGCCAAAGCCGTGATCTTGGTGTGTAGCTCTGGCTCTGTCTCTTGAAGAACAGAAAGAATAAGTGAAGCAGGAGCAATGAACATACCCGCGTTCCATAGGTACTTACCTGACGCTACGTACTTACGAGCACGTTCGATATCTGGTTTCTCAACAAACTTTGCTACTTCACGAGCATGCTTTGCGAAAGGTAAATCCATCTTTTCGCCAGCTTTGATGTACCCAAAACCAACGGAAGGCTCAGTTGGTTGGATTCCGATGGTGACAATCTTGCCTGTGGCAGCTACCGCTACCGCTTCTCTAACGCAGTCGCTGAATTCTTTATTGTCAGTAATCACGTGATCAGCTGCGAATGAACCGATGATTACATCAGGTTCTCTCTTTACAAGAATTGCAGCAGCTAAGGCGATAGCTGCAGTGGAATCTTTAGGGCTTGGCTCAAGAAACAGGTTGTTTTGAACTAATTCTGAGCACTGTTCGGAAACAGCACTGCGGTGAGCAACACCCGTGACAACAACAATTCGATCTGCTCCAGAAAGTGGAGCTAATCTCTCCCAGGTATCTTGCAAAAGGGTCTGACCAGATCCGGTGAGGTCGTGTAGAAACTTTGGTGCGGATGCTCGAGATAGCGGCCACAGCCTGCTACCAATCCCACCAGCTGGAATCACAGAATAGAAACGAGCCATTGGCTCTTTAGAGTCACTCATACTCTCAAAAGCCTAACCCAGATGGCTGGTTTACCGATTTTTGTTTAGGTTCTTCAGTTATCATTAAGCCAATTAGGCAAGCGATTTGCTGCCGTTCAAGGAGGAGTTTCGTGGCTAGAAGACCTGCAGGTACTTTGTATCGAGGCAAAATAGGCATGTGGTCTTGGGTTTTGCACCGTATTACTGGAGTTGGAATCTACTTCTTCCTCTTGGTTCACATCATGGACACAGCCCTGGTCCGAGTAAGCCCTGAAGCTTACAACTCTGTAATGGCTGTTTATAAGACTCCAATCGTGGGTGTAGCTGAAATTGGCCTAGTAGCAGCCATTCTTTTCCACGGTTTCAACGGTATTCGCGTGATTCTTATCGATTTCTGGAGCAAGGGCTCTAAGTACCAGAACCAGATGTTCTGGGTAGTCCTAGTAATCTTTGTGGTCCTTATGGCCGCTTGGGTCCCTCGCCAACTAATGCACACATTTGGAGCGTAAATTGAGCGTCGTTATTGAACAACCAAATCAGCCAAGAAGCCGCAAGAACGCTCAATGGGAAAAGCGTGCATGGATTTTCATGCGTGTCTCAGGAGCATTACTACTTGTAATGATCTTGGGTCACCTCATGGTGAACTTGGTTCTTCCTGAGCGTGGAGTTAAGTCAATTGACTTCGCATTCGTAGCTGGAAAGTGGGCTGACCCGTTCTGGCAGGTATACGACGGCATCATGCTTTGGCTAGCTCTTATTCACGGAACCAACGGAATGAGAACCTTAGTGAATGATTATGCAGAACGTGAATGGGTGAGAAAGACCCTAAACATTGCTCTATGGTCTGTAGCTGCAATCTTGCTCATTCTCGGAACTCTTGTCATCACAACATTCGATCCATGTATCGACCCAGATGTTGAGAACTATCTACCTAACGTATGTAAGGCCTAAGGAAAAAATTGTCCGAAGTTAAAGTCCACCACTACCAGTACGACGTTGTAATCGTTGGCGCTGGAGGTGCAGGTATGCGTGCAGCTATTGAAGCAGGCCCTCATGCCAAGACTGCAGTTATCTCTAAGCTCTTCCCGACTCGTTCTCACACCGGTGCCGCTCAAGGTGGTATGGCAGCAGCTCTAGCCAACGTTGAAGAAGATTCTTGGGAATGGCACACCTTTGACACAGTTAAAGGTGGAGACTACCTAGTTGACCAGGATGCTGCAGAGATTCTTGCCAAAGAATCTGTTCAGGCAGTTATCGATCTAGAGAACATGGGTCTTCCGTTCAACAGAACACCTGATGGCAAGATTGACCAAAGACGTTTCGGTGGACACACACGTGATCACGGTAAGGCTCCGGTTAGAAGAAGCTGTTACGCAGCTGACCGAACTGGTCACATGATCTTGCAGACCTTGTACCAAAACTGTGTGAAGTTAGGCATTGAGTTCTACAACGAGTTCTATGTTCTAGATCTAGTTATGAACACAGTTGATGGAGTTGAAAGACCAGCAGCTGTTGTTGCCTACGAATTAGCTACCGGTGACCTTCATGTCTTCCAAGGCAAGTCGATTGTGTTTGCTACCGGTGGTTTCGGAAAGATCTTCAAGACAACTTCTAACGCACACACTCTTACAGGAGATGGTGTTGGCATCATCTACCGTAAGGGTCTTCCTTTGGAAGACATGGAGTTCTACCAATTCCACCCAACTGGTTTAGCTGGACTTGGAATTCTTTTGAGTGAAGCAGCTCGTGGTGAAGGAGCTATCCTTCGTAATGCTTCAGGTGAACGCTTCATGGAGCGTTATGCCCCAACTATCAAGGACCTAGCTCCTAGAGACATGGTTGCTCGTGCAATGGCTAACGAAGTTAGAGAAGGAAGAGGAGCAGGACCTAACAAGGACTACGTTCTTCTAGACCTTACTCACCTAGAGCCTGCTGTTATCGATGCCAAGCTTCCTGACATTACAGAGTTTGCTAGAACCTACCTAGGTGTTGAGCCTTACACAGAGCCAGTTCCAGTATTCCCAACCGCTCACTATGCAATGGGTGGTATTCCTACCAACATCAAGGCTGAAGTTCTAAGAGACAACGACACCGTTGTTCCTGGTCTTTATGCTGCTGGTGAGTGTGCGTGTGTATCTGTGCACGGTGCAAACCGTCTAGGTACCAACTCACTTCTAGACATCAACGTATTCGGTAAGCGTGCGGGTATCTATGCAGTTGAGTATGCGAAAGATGCAAAGTTTGTAGATGTTCCAGCAGATGCTGTTGCTGAAACAGTGAAGCTAATTGAGCATATGCGTAATGCTCGTGGAACTGAAAAGATTGCGGTCATCCGTAAAGAACTTCAGGACACCATGGACAAGAATGCTCAGGTTTATAGAACTGAAGATTCATTGAACGAAGCTCTAGACAAGATCAAAGAGCTTCGTGGAAGATATGAAAACATTCAGGTCCAAGACAGAGGTCTTCGTTTCAACACTGATCTCCTTGAAGCTATTGAACTTGGTTTCCTTCTAGACCTTGCAGAAGTTCTAGCTTTCACATCTCGTGAGAGACGTGAAAGCCGCGGAGGTCACTTCCGTGAAGACTACGAAACCAGAGATGACGAAAAGTTCATGGTTCACTCAATGGCTTACAAAAACGGAGACAAGATCGATCTCGGCTGGAAACCAGTTGTTATTACCAACTACCCACCAATGGAGCGTAAGTACTAATGAGCTCAACAATGGAAACTAAAGAAATCGGTGTAATCCCTTCCTTCACCGTCACCTTGATGGTTCGTCGTTTCGATCCTGAAACAGATGCCGAACCAAAGTGGCAAGACTTTGATGTGACTATGTTTGGAACAGATCGTGTTCTAGATGCGCTACATAAGATCAAGTGGGAAATAGATGGAAGTCTTACTTTCAGAAGATCATGTGCTCACGGTGTTTGTGGTTCAGATGCAATGCGTATCAACGGAAGAAACCGTTTGGCTTGTAAGACTCTGATTAAAGATCTAGACATCACTCAGCCAATCTATGTTGAACCAATCAAGGGTCTAAAAGTTGAGAAGGACCTTGTTGTAGACATGGAACCTTTCTACCAGGCCTATAGAGATGTGAAGCCTTTCCTAATTGCTTCAGACACTCCAGCAGCTGAGCGCATTCAGTCACCTGAAGATCGTGCAAGATTTGAAGACACTACTAAGTGCATTCTTTGTGCTGCCTGCACCACTTCTTGCCCTGTGTTCTGGACAGACAACCAGTACTTCGGTCCAGCAGCCATTGTGAACGCTCACCGCTTCATCTTTGACTCAAGAGATGAAGCAGCAGAGGTTCGTCTAGATATCTTGAACGATAAAGAAGGTGTCTGGCGTTGCCGCACTACCTTCAACTGCACCGAGGCTTGCCCTAGAGGAATTGAAGTAACTAAGGCTATTGCAGAGGTAAAGCAAGCAGTTCTTCGCGGTCGCCGCTAAATTCACCTGAAAGTTATCTAAGAGATACCCGCATTTACTGGGTTAGCTGATGCCTCTTGCTTATCCTTGAGATATGACCGAATTCAACTCTTGCCCTGTCGACGGGGCTCATAAAGAGGTGAATGATTCTATTTCTGGAGTTAGTCGTAGGTCCTTCCTAACCAAGATAGCTATTGCAGCAGGAACAATCGGCCTAAGTTCAATTGGCTCCTCAGCACTAGCTAGCCATAAGAAATACAAGATTTGCTCAACCAAGGACATCAAAGTTGGTGGTGCTAGTTCATTTAGAGTGGCTGGCTTAAAAACTTTGATACTCATCACTCAACCGAGAAAAGGCACATTTAGGGCCTTTGATCAGCGCTGTCCCCATGAAGGTTCGGCTGTGAATAAGTTAGAGGGTAAGAATTTAGTGTGTCAGAAGCATGGTGCATCTTTTGATCCAGATTCAGGAATTGTCAGACGAGGCCCTGCCAGAAAGTCTCTTCAGCGTTATAACGTTTCAGTTCAGAAGAACTTCATCTACATAACTCTTAAACACTGAGTTCTCTAGCCAAGCTTGGTAGAAGTGCTGGCGATGCAGATAAAGATGTCACTCCATAATCAATAAACAGTTTCGCTGAAACAGGGTCGCTTGCAGCTTCACCACAAATTCCAATTGGCTTACCTGCAATAACGCATGCTTTAGAAACTCTCTCAATCAGTTTCAAAACTTGCGGAGAACGAACCTCTGATACAGGCAAAGGTGAATCCATTCGATCATGATTCAACGTGTATTGAGTTAGGTCATTAGTTCCAATACTCAAGAAATCAACTACTTCTACTATTTGTTCAAGAACATCTGGTTCACAAACTTCAGGAACTTCAATCATTACGCCAACAGTTTCTAGACCTAGCTTCTTTGCCATGCTCACAAACTCAACTGCTTGTTCTGCTGTTGAAACCATAGGTGCCATTACCCAGAGCTTTGCGCTTGGATACTTTTGTGAGGCCAAGCTCAGAGCTGTTAGTTGAGTAATCAGAGCTTCCGGGTTTGCAAGCAAAGCTTGGAACCCACGATTGGCATACTTACCTTTTTCAGTCAGCTTTAGGAAAGGTAGTGGCTTATCGGTATCTAAATCTAGAACTCGAACAATCACTACCTGGCCAGAGAACTGTTCGAGCAACCTAGAGTATTCCAATACTTGGGTATCTAAAGACGGTGCGCTCTTTTCTCCAAGGAAAAGTAGTTCTGTCCTAAATAGACCTACACCTTGAGCTCCAAAAGCTAATGCAGCATCTCCTTCAGAACTAGAACCTAAGTTTGCATACAACTTCACTGGCAAATTCAGTTCTTCTATAGACAAGCCTGGCTCAGGCTTGCTGTCTTCAGCAGCCTTTGAGTACTGCTCGACTTCTAATTCATCAGGTCTAACAAGAACCTGTCCACTTGATGAGTCAACAATTAGTTGATCTCCCGAATGGATGAACTCAGTTCCGCTCACAGATACAACTGTTGGCAGATTCATGCCTCTTGCCAAAATAGAAGTGTGTGAGGTTGGGCTGCCCAAGCTAGAAACAAGTCCAACTATTGAACTCTTTTGAAGTTTTACCATTTCTAGCGGACCCAGATTGTCGGTAACTAGAACGAAAGGTTGTGTTGGCCAAATCAAATCTTCTTTACCAGTGAGCTTGTCTATGACTCGCTCACCTAATTCAGTAATGTCATTTGATCGCTCTGCAAAGTACTCACCAAGCTGGGCCAGGGCCTCCGCAGCTAACTTGAATGCCCCCATGACTGCTCTTTGAGAATTAGCCCCGTCAGCTAGTCGAACCTTAATGCTTTCCATCAAAGACTGATCTTCTAGAACCAGTATTAAAGCATCCAGAATGTCAGCTGATTCATCATCTGTTTCTGCTCTTGCCATTTCAATCTCTTTAGCAACATCTTCTAATGCTGCTCTGATTGCTACTAGACCTCTGGGTGAACCTTTGGCTTCACTGTCCCATGGGACATAACGTTCTGATCTATAGATGAACGCTGGTGCTATGGATACACCTGTGCCAACACCTGCACCAACTAATACGCGTTCACTCACCTAACAAGTCTAAGATGACCTTAAACTTGTCCCATGCCAACTAATCTCTCCGTAGTAACCATCAACGTCAATGGTGTTAGAGCCGCCTTCAAGAAGGGCTTCGCAGAATGGGTTGTCGAGCACTCCCCTGACGTAATTGCCCTGCAAGAAGTAAGGGCTGAGACTACAGATCTAATTGAGATTTTCAGCGCCATTGAGAATCTTCAGAATGATGGCACCAAATGGCATATCCTTCATGACTCAGCATCTGCCAAAGGCAGAGCAGGAGTAGCAGTCATTTCTAAAGTCGCGCCAGCAGCTTCAAGAAACACCCTTGGGCCTAAGAGTTTTGACAGTGCTGGCAGATGGCTGGAAGTTGATTTCAAGATCAAGAGTAAGACTGTCACGGTTATCAGCACATACGTTCACTCAGGTGAAGTAGATACACCCAAGCAAGTTGAGAAATACAAGTTCTTAGATGCCATGACCAAGAGAATGGCGGAGCTTAGAAAAGAAGATGGTCTGGTTGTAGTTGTTGGAGACCTCAATGTTGGACATACAGAACTAGACATCAAGAACTGGAAAGGCAATCTCAAGAACGCAGGGTTCCTTCCTGAAGAACGTGCCTACTTCGATACCTGGATGCATAAGCAGGGCTGGATAGATCTAGGTAGAGCAGCTCACCCAGAAGTCCCTGGCCCATACACCTGGTGGAGCTATAGAGGTCAGGCTTTTGATACCGATACCGGTTGGAGAATTGACTACCAATTAGCAACGCCAAAGCTTGCCAAGGTTGCCTCAGGCTACAAGGTTCATAGAGCAGCTAGCTACGATACCCGTTTCACAGACCATTCCCCCGTCGTTGTTGAGTACGCTATCTAACATGACTGGCAAAGCAAATCTTCTAAGCGGCATGCAGCCTAGCGCATCCTCACTACACCTAGGTAACTACCTTGGTGCTCTAGTTAACTGGGTCAACATGCAAAGAGACTTCAACGCCTTTTATGTAATCGTTGACCTTCATGCCATCACAGTTCCTCAAGACCCGAACGAACTTAGAACAAACACCAGAAGAACTGCTGCTCAGTACATCGCGGCAGGGATCAACCCGAAGGACTCTGCACTATTTGTTCAAAGCCACGTTCCGGCTCACGCTGAACTTGCATGGGTTTTGAACTGCATCACCGGTTTCGGTGAAGCAAGCCGTATGACTCAGTTCAAAGACAAATCACAAAAAGCTGGAAGCGATTCCGCATCAGTTGGATTGTTTACATATCCAATCCTTCAAGCTGCGGACATCTTGCTATACCAACCAAAAGCAGTTCCAGTTGGTGAAGACCAGAGACAGCATCTTGAACTAACTCGTGATCTAGCAGAACGTTTCAACACTAGATATGGTCAAACCTTCACTATTCCTGAAGCACACATCTTGAAAGAAACTGCAAAGATTTATGACCTGCAGAATCCAACAGCAAAGATGTCTAAGTCAGCTGGCGACCCTAAGGGTCTTGTGAACCTCATGGATGACGATTCAACCATCATGAAAAAGATCAAGAGCGCTGTTACCGATACAGACTCATCAATCAGAGTTGACTGGGAGACCAAACCAGGCGTTACAAACCTTCTTTCTATTCACTCCTCTATTAGTGGTGAATCTCTAGCCTCATTGGAAGACAGATTCCAAGGTGCCGGCTATGGCGTATTAAAGGGTGAAGTAGCAGATGTAGTAATCAGTGCTCTTGGCCCAATCAGAGATAGAGCCAACGATCTCATGAGTGACCCTGCTGAACTAGATCGCCTTCTAGCCTCGGGTGCCGAAAAGGCACGTGAGGTAGCCGAGACCACTTTGGCCCTTGTCTACGACAGAGTCGGGTTCATCCGAGCTAAGTAGCATTTCTGCAAATATTTACACAAAAATAGGTAAACAGGGCCTCCTTTGCAGGCTCTACCCCTAGCAATCTAAAGGGATGTAAGCCTTTTCTAAATCGTTATCTAGGCGTGAACTTCCAAGCCCAAATGGGCTCAAACCTCAACTAGATTATTGGTGAGGCGTTATCTACGCCCCGCCCATTACTATCAAGGAGAAATTAATGAGCTTTAAAACAAAGCGCGTTCTAGCCGCTACTGCATCTGCAGCAGTTGCAACGCTTTTTCTAGCAGGTTGTGCGCCAGCAGATAACGGCGTTGCTGCCGGTTGTGAAGCGTACGCAGATTACCAGGGCTTCGATGGCACTGAGGTTGAGGTATACACAACCATCATCGCTCCAGAAGCTGATCTATTCGTCGAGTCATTTGCTGAATTCGAAGAGTGTACAGGCATCACAGTTAACTGGAACGGTACTCAGGAGTTCGAAGCTCAGATTGCTGTTCGCGTTGAAGGTGGAACTGCACCTGATCTAGCGATCTTCCCACAGCCAGGTCTACTTGCACGTTTCAAGGACAGCCTTGTTGCAGCACCTGCAAAGGTGAGCGAATCAGTTGACGCTAACTACTCACCTGACTGGAAGAACTACGGAACTGTAGACGGAACATTCTTCGCAGCTCCTCTAGGTGCAAACGTGAAGTCTTTCGTTTGGTACAACCCGAAGGTATTCGCAGACAACAACTACACAATCCCAACTACCTGGCAGGAACTGCTAGACCTATCTGAGCAGATTGCTACTGAAGGAAAGATCCAGCCATGGTGTGCTGGTTTCGGTTCTGGTGAAGCAACTGGTTGGGTTGGAACTGACTGGATGGAAGACATCATGCTTCGTACCGCATCAGCAGAAACCTACGACAAGTGGACTACTCACGGAATTCCTTTCAACGACCCAGCTGTTGCTACAGCTATCGGTGAAGCAGGAAAGATCCTGAAGAACCCTGACTATGTTGGTGACGTTGCGTCAATCGCGACAACCACATTCCAGGATGGTGGAGCAGGAATCGTTGATGGTTCATGTGCAATGCACCGTCAGGCTTCATTCATCGGTGGAATCCTAGCCGCTGACTACGGAGCAGAAATCGTAGAGCCAACAGATACATCTAAGGAAAACGGAATCTCAGTGTTCTACTTCCCTGGTACATCTGCAGACAACAAGCCAGCTCTTGGTGGTGGAGAATTCGTAGCTTCATTCTCAGACCGTGGCGAAGTTGCAGCTCTACAGCACTACCTAACAACTCCACTATGGAACAACGCGAAGGCAAAGCTTGGTGGCTGGTTCTCAGCTAACAAGGGCCTAGACGAAGCAAACGTTGCTGACCCAGTAAACAAGGTTGCAGTTCAGATTCTAAAGAACGCTACAACCTTCCGTTTCGATGGATCTGACGTTATGCCAGCCGCTGTTGGTGCAGGTACATTCTGGAAAGAAATGACCGCTTGGGTTGCAGAAGACAAGTCTGACAAGGCTGTTCTTGACGCAATTGAAGCATCATGGCCTAAGAACTAAATTAGGCTAGAACTACCCTTGCAGTGGGGTGTGGTGGACACGAAAGTGAAAACCACACCCCATTTCAACAAAGTCAGGAAATAAATGATCAACACCGCGTTCGTAGCAGCACGCAAGACACCTTGGGAAGTGATTTTTCCTAACCTCATTCTTCTTATCGTGGCTCTAGCAGCTTTCGCAGCTGTAATTTATTTAGTCTTCCTACTCGCCTCTCGAGTAAATGTCAGAGTCCAGGAGTGGCTCAAGTACGCAGTATTCCTAGCACCTGCAGTTCTCTTTCTTCTAATTGGTTTGGTTTACCCAACTCTTAGAACACTTGTTATGTCTTTCATGAATGCTGACAGCTCTGAGTTTGTTGGATTCGATAACTACGTCTGGTCTTTCACAATTCCAGAAATCTTAATCGTTCTTAGAAACACATTCGTGTGGGTTCTATTCGTACCAATTCTCTCGACCTTCATAGGTCTTGCTATTGCTTACCTAACCGATCGCATGAAGCGACCAGGTGTAGTCAAATCTCTAATCTTCTTACCAATGGCAATCTCGTTTGTTGGTGCCGGCGTTATCTGGAAGTTTGTCTACAACTTCCAACCAAACCTGGATAAGCCAGACATCGGTTTATTCAGCGCTATTTCAAAAGCCTTTGGTGTCAACCCACCTAACTGGTTGCTTGAAGCTCCAGGCAACACTCTCCTACTTATCTTGGTAATGATCTGGATTCAGACAGGTTTCGCAATGGTGGTTCTCTCTGCAGCCATGAAGAACGTTCCTGATGAAGTAGTAGAAGCTGCCATGCTTGATGGAGCAGGCAACTGGCAGCGATTCATCAAGGTAACCGTTCCAATGATTAGATCAACAATCATTGTTGTTCTAACCACCACAGCTATCGGAACATTGAAGGTATTCGACATCGTAAGAACAATGACCGGTGGAAACTTCGAGACCAACGTTATTGCTAATGAAATGTATTCTCAAAGCTTTAGACAAATGAACTACGGTCAGGGAAGTGCTCTGGCAGTAATCCTTCTAGTGTGTGTATTGCCAATCATCGCCTACAACATTAGACAACTAAGACGTGAGAGGGCTGAGAGATAATGAGCACTCGGAAAAAAGCTAAAGACATATTCGCATCCCCAATAGCATCGGCTATTGCGGTAATCATCGCAATCCTTTGGACCATTCCGACCTTCGGTCTATTGGTTTCATCTATCAGGCCTGAGAAAGATATTAACAACAGTGGTTGGTGGACATTCTTTACTAACCCAAGTTTTACTTTGGAAAACTACGGTCAAGTGCTTTTCCAAGGTTCAACTACTAACCCACCTCTTGCCCAGTTCTTCTTCAATAGCTTTGCTCTAACAATTCCAGCGGTGGTCTTCCCTATCACTCTGGCTCTGTTTGCTGCCTATGCTCTTGCCTGGTTTAACTTCAGAGGTAAAGACACCATCTTCTTCATCATCTTTGGACTCCAGGTTGTGCCACTACAGCTGACCCTAATTCCTCTCCTACAACTCTTCGCAAAGGGTCTTGTAATTGGCGACACTGTAGTAATTCCTGATCTTGGCATTACCGGAACGTTCATTCCTATCTGGATAGCCCACACAATCTTCGGTCTTCCTTTGGCTATCTTCTTGCTTCACAACTTCCTATCTCAGATCCCTAGGGAACTTATTGAGGCAGCTCGAGTTGATGGAGCAAACTGGTTCACTCTGTTTAGCAAGATCATTCTTCCGCTCTCAGTACCGGCTATCGCTTCCTTCTCAATCTTCCAGTTCCTCTGGGTTTGGAACGACCTTTTGGTTGGTCTAACCTTCGGTGGTGGAGTGAAGCAGGTAGCCCCTCTAACAGTGCGTATTGCTGAGATGGTGGGTTCTAGAGGTAGCGGTTGGGAACTATTGACTGCAGGTGCCTTCGTGTCCATGATTGTGCCTCTAATCGTCTTCTTTGCCCTTCAGCGTTACTTCGTTAGAGGCTTGCTAGCAGGCTCTGTAAAGGGCTAATTAGCTCCATTTAGCCCAAGGCGTATTAGGTCGCTTTTGTTGCCCTAATCTGGCATGCTTTAGAGGTAATAACAGTTCTTCGGGGTCAGTGTAAATCTGAACCGGCGGTTACAGTCCGCGACCCGACAAGCTGCCTTAGATGGCAACAAATACCTAGGTAATTGGTTTGGCGGTTGATTTGGTGAAACTCCAGAACCGACGGTTAAAGTCCGGATGGTAGAAGAACAGAAGGTTTGGCCTATCTTGGCCTGACCTTTGGTCGCTTACCGACCCTACCCCGAGGACCTTTTAGAAAGGCTCGGGATGACCGACAAAAGGAAGTTTGAACCGATGATGCATCGGGCACTTGAACTTGCCCTACTCGGACCTGCCTACGGTGTGAACCCTCAAGTTGGGGCAATCATCCTTGATAAAGATTTGAACATCATCTCTGAGGGTTGGCATAAAGGTTCAGGAACTCCTCATGCTGAAGTCGATGCTCTAAGTAAATTACCTAATGGAGTTCCAGCAGGATCAACTGCTGTTGTAACTCTTGAGCCATGTAATCACACCGGCCGAACTGGTCCATGTGCAGTTGCTCTAATTGAAGCTGGAATCTCAAGAGTTGTTTATGCAAGTAAAGACCCTGGCAATGAATCAGCTAATGGAGCAAAGACTCTCACTGATGCAGGTGTTGAAGTCATCCAAGGTGTACTTGAAGCAGAAGCAGATGCCCAGTCTGTTGTTTGGCTAACAGCTATGAAGAAACAACGTCCATACATCACACTCAAGTGGGCTCAAACACTTGATGGCAGAACTGCAGCTAGCGATAAAACCAGTAAGTGGATTTCTGGTTCAGTATCAAGAGAAGATGTCCACCTAAGACGATCGAGAATAGATGCAATCCTGGTTGGAACAGGAACTGTAAAGTACGACAACCCTGATCTAACAGCTAGAAAACCAGATGGTACTCGTTATGAACATCAACCACTTCGAGTTGTTGTTGGTAACAGTGAACTTGACCAGGGCCTAAGAGTTTTTAACGAAGAAGCTCCAACAGTTCAACTTAGAACTCACGACATAAGAGATGTTGTTGCTCAACTCTGGAATAGAGGAATGAGACACATCTTGGTTGAAGGTGGAGCACAGCTCGCCAGTGAGTTTATTTCCCTAGGACTATTCGATGAGATTTTGATTTATCAAGCACCACTTCTTGTTGGTGGCACAAATGTTGCAGTTACTGATATTGGTATTTCAACAATGAAAGATGCTATTGCTCTTGAGTTTGTTGAGATCAAGCAACTTGGTCCTGATGTCTTTATTAGAGCTATCCCGAAAGAAGGAAACTAATGTTTACCGGAATCATTGAAGAACTAGGTGAAGTAGTTGCTATTGAGCAGCAGCCTGATGCAATCAGGCTGACTGTAAAAGGGCCTCTTGTCACAAGTGACATCAAGCGCGGAGACTCTATTGCTTGCAGTGGCACATGCCTTACTGCAATTGAGATTGAGAATGGCACCTTCAGTGCTGATGTTATGCATGAGACGCTAAGGCTTACCAGCTTGGCTGATGTGAAGGTTGGCGATCCAATCAACCTAGAGCGAGCCATGACCATGCAGACCCGCTTCGGCGGCCACCATGTTCAAGGCCATGTTGATGGTGTTGGTGAATTCATTTCTAGAGAAGCTAGTGAGAACTGGGACTGGGTACGTATCTCTGTTCCTAAGGAACTGATGAAGTATGTAGTACTCAAGGGCTCAATCACCCTTGATGGAATCTCGCTAACAGTAAACGAATTAGGTGATGACTTTGTTGGTCTTAGCCTCATTCCAGAAACCCTAAAACTTACCACCTTGGGCTATAAGAAGCCTGGTGACAAGATCAACGTTGAAGTTGATGTAATGGCAAAGCACATAGAACGACTACTAGAGATGAGAAACAACTAATGGCACTATCAACAATCGAGCAAGCATTGGATGCTTTACGAAACGGTAAGCCGGTTCTAGTAGCGGATGATGAAAATAGAGAGAACGAAGGCGATGCAATTATTGCCGCTCAGTTCGCAACTACCGAGTGGATGGCTTGGCTAGTTAAGAACACCACCGGTTTCCTATGTGCACCTATGGAAGATGGCAAAGCTAACGAGCTAGAGCTACCTCTTATGACCACAGACAACCAAGACCCTCATGGCACTAGCTACACAATCACAGTTGATGCTGCTGCGAGAGAGTCAACCGGTGTTTCAGCAAGTGATAGAGCACTAACTGCAAGAACACTAGCTAGTGAATCATCTGGTCCTGAATCTTTCATCAGACCAGGTCACATCATTCCTCTTCGCGCTCACCAGAATGGTGTGCACGGTCGCCCAGGTCACACTGAAGCAGCTGTTGATCTTCTAAAGCTTGCTGGACTGATTCCTGTGGGAATCATCGGTGAGATGGTTACAGAAGATGGTTCGATGATGCGTCTGCCTGAACTTATGGAAGTTGGTGAGAAGGAGAACCTTCCAGTAGTCACCATCGCTCAACTGGTTGAGCACCTAACTGCTAACAACATCAATCACGTTCACAGTGATAACAACCGCATCAGATTTGAAGCGGAAGCAAACATACCAACCATTCACGGTGATTTTAAAGTTCGTGGTTACTATGACATCAAAACAGGTGCCGATCACGTAGCCATCATCAAGGGAAACCCAACTGGTGAAGATGTTCTAGTTCGTATGCACTCCGAATGTATTACCGGTGAAGCTTTTGGTTCATTGAAGTGTGAATGTGGGCCACAGTTGCAGTATGCACTGGACATGATTGAAGCTGACCCTAAGGGTGGAATTGTTATCTACCTAAGAGGTCAAGAAGGTCGTGGTATTGGTCTTCTAAACAAGCTCAAGGCCTATGCTCTTCAAGAGCAAGGCCTAGACACAGTCGAAGCTAACCTGGCTCTTGGTCTTCCTAGCGAAGCTAGAGAGTATGGAGCAGCATCTTCAATCCTTAGAGAACTAGGTGTGAAGAGCGTTCGACTAATGACCAACAACCCAGCCAAAGCTAACTTCCTCACCGATGACGGCATTCCTGTGAACTCATATGTTCCTGTAATCGTTGGTGAAGCAATTCAGAACCTTGGCTACCTCGAAGCAAAGAGATCAAAGATGGGCCACCGTCTTCCTCAAATCGTCGCAGAAATGGAAATGTAATGGCAGGCCACGCACCAAAACTAGAAATAGACGCAAGCGATCTAGCAGTAACCATCTTGGTAACCAGCTGGCATACAGAGATCACCGATGCCCTACTTGCTGGAGCAGAACGTTCTCTGAAAGCTGCGGGCAACGATGTCTACAGCATCGTGCGAGTGCCTGGAGCATTTGAATTACCTCTTGCTGCCAAGTGGGCAGCTGAAGACGATGCTGATGTAATCATCGCGCTAGGTGTTGTTATTCAAGGAGAGACTCCTCACTATGAGTATGTCTGCAATGCAGCCACTGATGGTCTAACCAGAGTTCAGCTGGACTATGGAGTACCTATCGGGTTCGGTTTACTAACCGTAGACAACGCTCAACAAGCACTAGATAGAGCCGGTTTACCGAACAGTAAAGAAGACAAAGGTGCAGAAGCAGTTGAGGCTGCAGTTATGATGGCACGGCTTCGCTAGAGTGGAAATAACTTCTACAAAAGGAAACAAATGGAAGACTCCACAAGAGAACTAATCGTTCACATATTTCTAGTACTACACATCTTAGGTATTGCAGCTTTACTAGCGGGCTTCTTCACTTCCATGAAGAGCATGAAGACAGGCATGAAAGTAAACGCTGGAGTATTCCACGGAGCCTACTTGATGCTGATCACAGGTCTTGTAATGGCTGGAGTTACTAAGCCTGAAGAGTTGAATGCAATTGTCATCGCTCTGAAGAGCATATCCCTGACAGCAATCTTCTTTATTGCTTATACCTATAGAAAGAAAGAGGTCACGCCTGTTTGGGCAGTACCAACAATTTTCTTGCTGACCACTTTCAATATTGTTCTAGCGGTATTTGCAGGAGCAGCAGCTTAAGAATTAGCGCAAGAATAGTGCTGTTAGTCGGCGGGTTGTGAAATACAGCCCGCCGATTATCATTACCACGAAGTAAAGCACGTGCCCTAGCATGGCTAGGTTCAAGATGCCAAGTGTCAATCCCCTAATCAATTCAATTGCTTGCCATAACGGTAGGGCCTGGATCAACCATTGAACTGGTTCTGGATAAATATCTAGCGGGAAGAAAGTTCCTGAGAACAAGAACATCGGAAGCATAACCAACTGAATGTATTGCATCTGCTGACGATGTTTCAAATAACTTGTAATTCCCATACCTACTGCAGCAAAACCAAAAGCCACTAATACAGAAGCTGGGATTGCTAGCCATCCCCAACCAGAAGGAACAAGCCCAAGAGGTGTGACGATTGCCATGAAGCCAATGGCATAGGCAAGGCCTCTAAGAAGTGCCCAACTGATTTCACCTAAAGCAACATCAAGTGTGCCCATAGAAGTTGAGAGCATTCCGTTATAGATTCTGCCGAAGTGCATCTTGAAGAACACATTCCAGGTTGAGTCATAGATAGCACCGTTCATAGCACTGGTAGCTAAAAGTGCAGGAGCGATGAACTGAGCATAAGAAATAGGATTACCGTTGCCATCGGTAGTGCCATCTATGAACTGGCCAATTCCATAACCAAAGGCAACTAGATATATCAGTGGCTCAACAAAGCCTGATGCAACAACCATCCAGGTTGAAGACTTTAGGGCAAAGTAGCCACGTTCTAGAACAACTCTTGCTCGGCCTGAATAAACTCCAGCACCAAGTCTCCCTCTTCTGCCTTCAGCTATTTCAATAGCGCTCTCGGCTTTGACATTCATCGAACTCATGATGCCAACCTCTTCTCAAATACTCGGTGAGCCCAAAGCATTCCGAAGACTGTCATAAGAACCATGACTGCCCAGTGCAGTACCAATAGCCAGTTTTCAATTGGCATTCCATAAGACAGAGCTCTACCGAGGTTGGTTGCATGCCACTGCGGTGAGATCCAACCAATCCACTGAAGGTAAATCGGCATTGAGGTAATTGGATAGAAGGTTCCAGAGAACATAAACATCGGGGTAACAATAAAGCGTCCAACTAGAGCAAAGATTCCATCATCTTCTTTGATACGCCCTGCAAAGGCCAGCATGATGGCAGCAAAGCCAAGACCAGCGGTACTAGAAACTAGAACCAGTATTGGCAGTGATGCCCAAGTAACAGCACCAAAAGCCAAGAGGCAAAGACCATAGAGGAAAACCTGCAGTACTGCTCTTGCCATAGCCGCTAACAAGATGCCATTCACTATCTGCTTACCGGTGATACCTGTTGCATTCATTGAGAAGAATGTCTTGTCCCAATTGAAGCCCTGAAGAGTGGGCCAAGTCACTTCATCCATAGCCCCTTGAATACCAGCGGTAGCAAGAAGAGCTGGAGCAAGGAAAGTTAGATAGCTAACTCCATCAATAGCGTTTGGACCCATAGAAGAATCAACAAGTGAACCAACACCGATTCCAATAGACAGTAAATAAAGTGTTGGGTTTCCTAAACCAAAGGCAATGATGGACTTCCACCACTTCAACATGTTCAACAACCTGTTTTCAGCAATGTAGAGAGCTCCGCGCTTCATGCTGACTCTTGGGTCAACCAGTGTGGCTGCTCCAGTCCAAGTCATTGCAACTTTAGATTCAACATCCATTGCCATTAGTCGACCAAAGTCCTGCCGGTCAAACGAAGGAATACATCTTCAAGAGAAGATCTTCTAACTAATGATGTGACAGGATGCAAACCCTTCTTGATAATTTGCTCCAAGCACTTTTCGCCGTTTTCTGCATAAACAAGAATTCGGTCAGGAAGAATTTCTAGTCTTTCACCAATTCCTTTTAGGTCTTTAGCAACCTGAGCATTGTTGTCACTTCCGAAACGAACTTCAAGAACTTCCTTAGATGAATATTTCTTGATCAGTTCAGCTGGCGATCCTTCAGCCATGATCTTGCCTTTATCCATAACCATTAGGCGATCACAGAGCTGCTCAGCTTCATCCATGTAGTGGGTTGTGATAACCAGGGTTACCCCCTGTTCTTTTAGCCTGAATAATCTGTCCCAGAGAATGTGTCTTGCCTGTGGGTCTAAACCAGTTGTTGGTTCATCCAGCATCAAGATCTCTGGTTCATTAACCAAACCTCTAGCGATAGTGAGTCTTCTCTTCATGCCGCCAGAGAGCTCTTCAGTCTTGCTGTTTCTTTTATCTGCTAGTTGAGCGAAATCTAGAAGTTCTTCAATCTTTACTTTCAACCACTTACGGCTGAGTCCAAAGTAGCGACCATAGATCATTAGGTTTTCCCAAACCTTTAGTTCACGGTCTAGATTGTCCTGCTGAGGCACAACACCTAGGTGAGCTCTGATCTCTGGGCCCTGATCGTTAGGGTCCTTACCTAAGATGAGAAGTTCTCCACCACTTCTTTGGCTGGTGGCAGCAATCATCTTCATAGTTGTTGATTTACCTGCACCATTAGGTCCTAGTAGCCCGAATGACTCTCCCCTAGTGACTGTGAAGTCGATGCCATCAACTGCTTTGAAGTCCCCGTAAACCTTTGTGAGCCCCTTAGCAATGATCATTGCCTCTGGACTGGTGCTTTTCTTAGCCAAATTAACTGTCTTTCTTCTTTGAAATAATCACATGCTCAACTTTGTAAGTCTATTGATTGGCAGTGATATCCTTTTGATTATGGCCCCTGCTCAGACTGACAAGGTTCGCCCAGGCAACCGCAGGGTGACCGGGAAAGAGCAGTTCTATACCCCAGCTGATCTAGCCCTAAGGCTAACCAAGCAGATTGAGCCACTGGTAGGCGGACTAAAGGGCAAGTTAGTCATAGAGCCAGCCGGAGGCACAGGTGCCTTTATCAAAGCAGCCAAAGAATTAGGAGCTACCAAGGTCCTGAGCTTCGATATCGAACCCAAGTCAGATGGAGTCCAACTAGGTGACTTTCTAGAGTCAAATCTAGAGGGTATAAATGGAGCAATTACCATCTCTAATCCACCGTTTGGAAGAAACAACTCTTTGAGCATCCCCTTCTTTAACAAGGCTGCTAAGCACAGCGATTACATCGCTTTCATAGTCCCTAGAAGTTGGCGTAAGTGGTCTGTAATAAACAGACTGGATAGAAACTTCCATTTGATTAATGACCAAGATCTCAGCATTGACTATGTTGATGACTTAGGTGAGATGGTTTGGCAGAAATCCAATCTTCGTACCTGCTTTCAGCTATGGCAAAGACAAGACACTGAAAGAGAACTGATCAAGGTTCAGGATCTAGGGCTAGTCTCAAAGGTAAGCCCTGAAGAAGCAGATGTGGCAATCACAGTCTTTGGCTACAGCTGCGGGCTTATTAGAACAGAGTTCGAAAGAGTACCAAACAGCACAGTGATGTTTCTAAAGATTAATGACGAAAGAGTTCTAGAAGCACTAAAGTCAGTGGACTTTAGTAGGTTCTTTCGAAACACTGCATACACAGAAGCACTATCTCTTCAAGAAATAAGATTTCTACTGAACGAAGCAATATTGGGAGATCCATCCCTAGTAAAGATGAAAGAGTAAACCATGAGCATGACAGGCAGACGGCAAGGACCAGGCCCTAAGGACACAGGACCTAAGGCTAAGTTCAGTCAACTTCTCCCATACATGAAACAGCAAAAAGGTCTTTTATGGGTAGCGGTCATTTTCAGCATCATTGGAGCCGCTGTGAACCTAGCTCAACCTCTAGTTGTTGGAAGCATCATTACCGCAGTTGAAGCAGGTAAAGACGTAGTACCTCTAGCCATTTCTCTTCTGGCCATAACTCTACTCAGTGCTGTATTAGGTGGAGCCATGTATTTAGTTCTAGCTAAAGCCGGTGAGGGTGTTGTTCTTTCTGCAAGAACCAGTCTTTCAACGCGCCTACTTAGATTGCCTATAGCTGAATATGACCTTAGAAGAACAGGTGACCTGGTTTCTCGAGTTGGTTCAGACACCACGCTACTTAGAGCTGCCCTTACCCAAGGTCTTGTCGACGGTGCTGGTGGTGCCTTAATTTTCCTTGGTTCAGTTATTGCCATGGCCATCATTGACTGGCTTCTTCTAGTCATCACATTGCTAATGATTTCTGTGGCTGTTGCTGCCATTGGATTAACTTCAAGAAAGATTAGATCGGCAACCACCAAAGCTCAAGAACGAGTTGGCCGCATGTCAGCTTCTGTTGAACGAGCCCTATCAGCAGTTAGAACAATTAGAGCAGCTCGTGCCGAAAGCAGAGAATCAGACCAAATCAGAAAAGATGCCCAAGAGGCTTACGAGCAAGGTGTGAAGATTGCGAAGATCAATGCTTGGGTAACACCTATTGGTGGACTTGCTGCCAACGGTGCATTCATTGTTGTTCTGGGCATCGGTGGATACCGAGTTGCAACCGGAGAGACACAGGTTGCAAACCTAATCACTTTCATTCTTCTGATGTTCCTAATGATTAGACCAGTTGGTCAATTCTTTAGTGCATACACTTCAGTTCAGTCTGCTCTTGGAGCTCTTGCTCGTATTCAAGAAATTCTTGATGTTCCCCTTGAAGATACCGATGCTGAAAGAGCAGAAGTTACTAAGCGCAAGGCAGTCAATTCAACTGCTATTGAATTCAGGAAAGTTAAGTTCAGTTACCCTGCAAGAGCAGAAGTTGCTGTCGACTCCAATGGCAAACCTATTGAAGGCGCTGAGCCAATCATGAGTGAACCTAAGGATGTTCTAAAGGGTGTCTCCTTCAAGATTGAACGTGGCACACGTGTTGCAATAGTTGGTCCATCCGGAGCAGGTAAGTCAACTGTCTTCAGTTTGATGGAGAGATTCTATGAAGCAACTGGTGGCGACATACTGCTAGATGGTCAGTCAGTTGGATCGATGCTGAGATCTGATCTTCGAGCGCAAATTGGTTACGTCGAACAAGATGCACCAGTTCTGGCTGGAAGTATCCGCGAGAACCTTCTGATTGGTTCACCGAATGCAACTGAGAAAGACCTGAAGCGAGTCCTGGGTGAAGTGAACCTAACTGCTGTTCTGAAAAGAGACAAGCGAGGCCTAGATGCTGAAGTTGGAGAACAAGGAATCATGCTCTCTGGAGGAGAGCGCCAACGTTTAGCAATTGCTAGAACCCTGCTTAGTGCCCCACCAATCATGCTCCTAGACGAATCAACCTCTAGCCTGGATGGTCTAAATGAGCGGCGTATGCGCGAGGCTATTGATGCTGTTGCTAAGAACAGAACCATGATTGTCATTGCCCACAGGCTCTCAACTGTGGTCGATAGCGACCAGATCATCGTTATTGATGGCGGTAAGGTTATTGGCTCTGGAACCCACAAACAGCTACTGAAATCAACCCCTCTATACAAGGAACTAGCAGCCACCCAAATGCTGGACTAGTCCCGTGTCCCCGGACGGGAGTATCATAAAAACAACAGCCAACAATTGGAGATAAAAATGGCAGCGAAGAAAATGACTGAAAGACTAGCTCTACCGATGTTTGTATGTGGCATTATCGCCATGGTTTCATCAGCTGGAGTCTCTCTAGGTGCCTCTGCTACAGCAACTAGCCCAGTTGAGTATGAAAAGGTCACCATGACCTATTTGTCATCTGGTTACTCAGCTAGCGACAGCACCTGTGGCTCTACTTCAAATGTCTACTACGGAAGCAGCAAGTACTCATCCTTCAGATCTAAGAACCTGAGAACATCTGGCAATGACCAGGCTTTTCTTTGCACAGCTACTTTTTATGTTGTAACTAACGTCAACATTCCAACCCCTAAGCCAATTCCGACAATCACGGTTATCCAGTCACCGCAGCAGTCAGCAACCCCAAGACCTACTAGGACTATCTACGTAACTCCGACTGCTTCACCGCGTCCGACTTACTCCCCTAGACCAACGTATTCTCCTAGACCAACTCCAACAGCTACTAGGAGCCCAAGACCAACACCGTCTTACTTCCAAAGCCCAACGCCAAGACCTAGTTTGTTCATCCCTGCTCCGACTCCAACAAAGTCACCTAAGAAATAGTTTTAGCTGATTCGCCCTGCGGATCGAATTACATTTCTTACGAGCATTGCTCTAGTCATTGGTCCAACGCCGCCTGGGTTAGGTGAAACAAAACCTGCAACATCGAATACACCTGGGTCAACATCGCCAACCAGAGTCGTTTCTCCATCTTTATCAACACGTGTAATGCCAACATCCAAAACAGCTGCACCTGGCTTAATCCACTCAGCTTTTACAAAGTGAGCAACACCTAAGGCCGCAACAACAATGTCTGCCTGTCTGACAGATTTAGCAATGTCCGCAGATCTTGAGTGCAGGGATGTGACGGTAGCGTCAACACCCTTCCTGTTTAGAAGTAAACCTAAAGGTCTTCCAACAGTTATACCTCTGCCTATTACAGCAACTTCGGCACCTTGAAGCTTTATGTCATATCGGTGAAGTAGCTCAAGGATTCCTGCTGGGGTGCAAGGTAGTGGTGATGTCATCTCTTCAGAGCCTGCAAGAACTAGACGTCCTAGGTTGATTGGGTGAAGACCATCGGCATCTTTATCTGGATCAATTAGCTCAAGCATTTCATTGGCATTGAATCCAAAAGGCAAAGGAAGCTGCAAGATATATCCGGTAACATCCGATGCATCATTTAGGTCTTTGATTGCAGCACGAACATCTGCTTCTTTAGCATTAGCTGGTAGGTCAATACGTACTGAGTGAACTCCAACTTCAGCACAATCTCTGTGTTTGCCTGAAACGTAGCTATGTGAACCTGGGTCATCTCCAACTAGAAGTGTGCCAAGGCCAGGGGTAATCCCCTTTTTCTTTAGTTCTATGACTTCCTGCGTTAGCTCTGCTTTTATAGTTTTAGCTACTGCCTTGCCATCAAGAATTACAGCAGTCAAAGTATTACCAGTTCTCTAGGCCGTTATAAAGCGGGAATTCAGCTGTCAATGCACGCACTCTGTCAGCTAGTGCATCGATGTCTGGGTTAGGCATCACTACATGAGCAATGATGTCAGCAACCTCAGTGAATTCCTTATCTCCAAAACCACGGGTAGCTAGAGCCGGAGTTCCAATACGAACACCTGAAGTGACTAGAGCAGGTCTTGGATCATTGGGAACTGAGTTTCTGTTCACAGTGATACCAACATCGTGAAGTAGATCTTCACAAGTCTTACCATCAATTGGCGAGTTTCTAAGATCAACGAGCACTAGGTGAACGTCAGTTCCACCGGTTAGAACATCAACACCGTTAGCTCTAACATCAGCCTGCATTAGACGCTCAGCAATAATCTGAGCACCACGAATTGTGCGCTGTTGTCTTTCCTTAAACTCTTGGCCCATAGCTGCTTTGAACGCAACTGCTTTACCTGCGATGACATGCATCAATGGTCCACCCTGCTGACCTGGGAATACTGCAGAGTCAATCTTCTTCGCGTACTCTGCTTTACAAAGAATCAAACCTGATCTTGGTCCACCTAGTGTCTTGTGAACTGTAGTTGAAATTACATCTGCATACGGAACCGGGTTCGGGTGAACACCAGCTGCAACAAGACCTGCGATGTGAGCCATATCAACCCAGAGAATTGCTCCGACTTCGTCAGCAATCTTTCTAAACTCAGCAAAGTCAATGTGGCGAGAATATGCTGACCAACCAGCAATAAGAACTTTAGGCATCACTTCATGGGCACGTTTACGAATGATATCCATATCCATCAAGAAGGTATCTGGGTTTAGTTCATAGGCATGCGCCTCGTAAGTCTTACCTGAGAAGTTCAGCTTCATTCCGTGAGTTAGGTGTCCACCGTGAGCCAACTCAAGTCCCAGAATCTTATCTCCTGGCTTACAAAAAGCCTGAAGAACAGCTGCGTTAGCAGTTGCTCCTGAGTGTGGTTGAACGTTAGCGTGCTCAGCACCAAATAGTTCTTTCGCTCTATCACGAGCTAGGTTCTCTGCAACGTCAACAGCTTCACAGCCACCGTAGTAACGCTTACCTGGGTAGCCTTCTGCATACTTGTTAGTCAGAACTGATCCTTGGGTCTCAAGAACTGCTCTAGATACGAAGTTTTCGCTAGCAATCATTTCTAGGAAGTTGCGCTGACGATCTAGTTCTGCCTGTAAAACGGCGGCAATCTCAGGATCTGTAGCTGATAGTGGAGAGTTGAACTCCTGTGGCAATTGGGACATTGGGAACTCCTTAACGGCTTGTGCTGGTTTGGCCCAGGCGTACGACCAAAATGCCTTCGCTCCCTGATGGAATCCCATCTTTAACGCCAGTTGCGATAGGTCCATTGTATAACAAGGCATAAACATGGCATTTAGCGGTCATTTTAGACACGAGACCCTTTTAGATAAACGAAAAATCGAATATTTCGGTATTCTTGCCAAAGGGAAAACGAACAATCGGCAAGGAATCAGCGTGGAAATAGGCACCATCATCGGGATCAGTATGATCGCCTCTGGTTTGATGCTCTTGGGGGTAGTTATCTGGAAGAGCGTGAGCTACCGAAACAAGCAGCGAGAGATGCAACGCAATCAAGACGACTAGCAAAGCCTAAACTTGACCCTATGAAGACGCCAACCAATCACTGGGTACTTACTTTCGTTTGCCAAGACCAACCTGGCATTGTTCACTCTATTTCTGGAGCCATTGTTGGGGCTGATGGAAACATCACCGAGAGCCAGCAGTTCACCAGCACCGAGAGCGGCAAGTTCTTCATGCGTCTTCAGGTTCAGGTTAGCGGTTCCAAAGAAGAGTTTGCCAAGAAGATTGCTACCGTGGCTGATAAGTACAGTGCCACTTGGCATCTAGATGATGTCAATCGCAAAATCAAAGCACTAGTTCTAGTTAGTAAGAGCGCTCACTGTCTCAACGATTTATTGTTCAACCAAAGATCAGGTCAGATTCCTATCGAGGTTCCTGCTGTTTTCGGTAACCACCCAGAGCTAGCTGAACTTGCTGGCTTCTACGGCATTGCTTTTGAGTCTCACCCAATGACAGATGAGAAAAGTAAAGCAGCCTTTGAAGTTATGCTTCGCAAATACATTATTGACAATCAGATTGAACTAATTGTTCTTGCGAGATTCATGCAGATTCTTAGTCCTGAATTCTGTAGAGAATTTGAAGGCAAGATCATCAACATCCACCATTCATTCTTGCCTGGTTTCAAAGGTGCTAACCCTTATTCCCAGGCTCATAACCGTGGTGTAAAACTTATTGGTGCAACCGCTCACTTTGTCACTGCAGATCTTGATGAGGGTCCGATCATTGAACAGAATGTGATTCGAGTAGATCACGGTAAGTCTAAGAATGACCTTGTTGCAATGGGTCAGGATGTTGAGTCAAAGACCCTCGCCCAAGCGGTTAGATGGTTTGCCGAACATCGAGTACTACTCGATAACGAACGCACCATCATCTTCCAATAAGACGAGGGTCTATTAACCTTTTTCTCTAATGCCTTCTGCGGCTTCTAGTTGACCGTCCTACTGCAAAAGCACTCAGAAGTATTGACAGTGCCAGTAGCGCAAGCATTATGGATGACTGCACTTCATCAAAGCTATTGAATCCCAAATCATTAACCTTGCCTCCTCCTAGCTCTTTATAGGTTGAATCTCCTAGGTCCTTAGAAGTGCCTGAACTCTGGCCCTCTCCTAAAAGAAGCTCTTTATCAGCTAGCAACTTATCCCTCTCAATCTCCGGTTGGCTGACTGATGTTCCTGTGCTTTCCAGTACCGCCCCTGTTGGTTGTTCAGGCGAATCAAAGCTTTGATTGACTACCTCATCAGGAGTAATCTCAATGACATTTGAAGCTAAAGCTGCAGTAGGTCCTATGTTTCCTGAACTATCAGTTACTGAGTTTGCAGCCAAGGTGACTTGAGTAGAGCCAACTCCACAACCTGTCAAACTGATCCGCCAGCCAAGGTTCTCTCGCAGCACTGAGTAGTTCATCACACAAGTTGTTGCAGTTCCTGAAAAGGTGAACTTATCCGCGCTCATACCGGTAGCTGGTTCTTGGCTATCGAATACCCAAACAGGTAAACCAGCAGCACCAGGAGGTGTGATATCGGTAACTCTCAAAATCGGTGCTGTGGTGTCAATCTTGGTTACTTCCGTTTGGTTGACAAGACTAGGCCCAATGTTTCCTGCAGCATCCTGAACTGCTAAAGAATTCAAAACAAGTCCTGCAAGATCACCATCAACGCAACTTGAAATGGTTATTGTGTATTGCGATCCTGAACCGGTCATCGATTGAATCACACAACCATTTCCTTTAACCAACCAGTCAGTGTTATCTGCAATTAGTCCAGTCACAGATTCTGTGAAGAGAGCTTTGTAAACAATCAAACTATTGCTGCTTGGTTGCTTTGTGAGTGAACTAATTTCAGGAACAGTTCTATCTAGAGTTATAGAAGAAGTTGAGTAAGGTCTGACTGGACCAATGGCATTACCAAAGACAGCATCTGCTTTTAGTGTCAAAGTTATTGTTCCGTCACTACAACCAGTAACAGTTGCTGCATAGTTAGCTCCGCTACCGGTGAGAGTTGATATGTAACATCCTTGAACTGATCCGGAGATGATGAAGTCATCCGCTGTAAGTCCTGTCACGCTCTGCCCAAATGCAATGTTGAATACAGGTGAATTTGCCTTGCTTGGAGAGGTTGGACCTGTAAAGGAAGTAACAGATGGGCCGTAGTTGTAGGTGATGCTTGCTGAACCATTAGCTGATTGATAGCCGGATATGGAGACAGGTGTTGTGAATTTAGTTGCATTGATGAAGCTAGATCCGCCTCCGCCACCACCACCGTCAGTGCCAGAGCTATCGGTATCAGCTCCTCCTCCACCTCCGCCGTAGTAGCCACCTCCGCCACCGCCACCACCAGCGACGGAGGTAGAAGGAGTATTTGCTCTACCTCCAGCTCCACCAACTCCAATGGTTCCTGCTAGCCCTGGGGTGGTTTGAGAGCCGTTTGAAGCTCCTCCAGCACCACCTGCAACCGCTGTTCCTGCCCCGCCACCCATGCCTTGGCCATTACCTCCGCCTGTGCCTGTGGTTCCACCACCTGGCCCTCCCACTCCACCGACCCAACCTCCGGTTCCACCACCGCCGCCTGCGACCGCTATGCGATCAGTTAGGAATGGGCTGGTTCTAATGTCTGTTGCACCACCACCTGAACCTTCATCGTTATGTCCAGAGCCAGCTGCTCCTCCACCGTTATAGCCTCCTGCTGCTCCGCTACCAGTTGAACCTTGGCCACCCACAAAAATGTATAGAGGTGTGCTTGGAACAGTTTTGAAGGAGGCGGTAGCTCTAGCTCCATTACCACCAAATCTTCCACCTTGAGCTCCTGCTAAGGAAATAGACATGCTTCGAACATCAGCTGGTGGGCTCCACATATAGTTATCACCTGTGTAGTTGAAGTTGATAGTGCAGCTGGTGCCGGTTGCATTACAAACCGGAGTTGGATTCGTCGCTGCTGCCTGAACAGAAGGAACAACAACAGATCCAAGGACTATGGAGAATGTGCTGGCCAGAAGGAATACTTTTGGCATTTGTCTTTTAGTTATTTGCATGAGGATAAAAGTAAAACTCCAGCAGGAATTCTGCTGGAGTTTTACACAGTCACTTCTATCTGTGACTTATAAACATTTATGACAAACGAGCCTTTAGGTTCGAAGCAAGCGATGCCATGAACTCTTCAGTTGTTTGGTAAGCCTGCTCTTTGCCAATTAGAGCTGCTAGGTCTTTGGTCATGTGACCTGACTCAACAGTCTTCACAACAACATCTTCCAAAGTCTCAGCAAAGCGTGCTACCTCTGGAGTGCCATCTAGCTTTGCTCTATGCATCAACGCTCTAGTCCATGCGTAGATAGAAGCAATTGGGTTAGTGCTTGTCTTCTTACCTGCTTGGTGATCACGGTAGTGTCTGGTTACTGTTCCGTGAGCTGCTTCAGCAAGAGCTGTGCTGCCATCAGGAGTAGTAAGGACAGAAGTCATTAGACCAAGTGAGCCAAAGCCCTGAGCAACGATGTCGCTCTGAACGTCGCCGTCATAGTTCTTACAAGCCCAGACGTAGCCACCTTCCCACTTCAATGCAGCAGCAACCATGTCATCAATCAGTCTGTGCTCATAGGTAAGACCAGCTGCTTCGAATTGGGTTTTGTATTCAGCGTCAAACACTTCTTGGAATGCATCCTTGAAGGCTCCATCGTATGCCTTCAAGATTGTGTTCTTGCTTGAGAAATAAACTGGGTAATTGCGAGATAGACCATAGTTGAAAGAAGCTCTTGCAAAGTCGCGGATTGAATCCATGTAGTTATACATACCCATAGCAACACCACCTGTCACTGGGTAGTCAGCAACAGTCATGGTCTTTGATTCAGATCCATCAGCTGGAGTCCAAGTGATTGTCACAGTACCGGCACCTGGAACTTTAAAGTCAGTTGCCTTGTACTGGTCTCCGTGGGCGTGACGACCAACAATAATTGGCTTAGTCCAACCAGGCACCAGTCTTGGGACGTTGGAAATAATAATTGGCTCGCGGAATAGAACACCATCAAGCATGTTTCTAAGAGTTCCGTTAGGTGACTTCCACATCTTCTTCAGACCAAACTCAACTACGCGGGCTTCATCAGGAGTGATAGTTGCACACTTCACACCAACACCGTGTTTGGCAATCGCATTACCCGCATCAATAGTGACCTGGTCATCTGTTGCATCGCGGTGCTCAATTGAAAGGTCATAGTATTCAAGGTCAACATCTAGAAAAGGCAGGATCAAAGAGTCTTTGATGTTCTGCCAAATGATGCGGGTCATTTCATCGCCGTCAAGCTCTACGACCGTGCCAACTACCTTGATTTTTTCCATGAGAGTGCTTTCCTTACCTAGTTTGTTCTTGTCTAAGCCTAAACGAGCGAATCGCGCCAAGCCTTGTGCATCTTCGCAAACTTACCTGTTCCAGCAATCAATACCGCAGGCTTGTCATCTTCAATGATCTTTCCGTGCTCCATCACAACTACCCGGTCAGCGATGGACACAGTAGACAGGCGGTGAGCGATGATGATGGCTGTTCTGCCCGCTAATAGGGTCTGCAGACCCTTCTGGACCATACGCTCGCTTGGGATATCCAGTGAGCTGGTTGCCTCATCCAAAATCAATACAGTTGGGTCAGCAATGAAGGCTCTAGCGAATGAAATCAGCTGACGCTGCCCTGCAGATACTCTTCCACCACGCTTATTCACATCAGTGTTATAGCCTTCAGGCAGGCTCAAGATGAACTCGTGGGCTCCCACAGCTTTAGCCGAGTTTTCAATCTCTTCCTGAGTTGCCTCTGGTTTACCCAGAGAAATGTTTTCAGCAACAGTTCCACTGAATAGGTATGCCTCTTGGGTGACCATGACAACAGCCTTGCGAAGATCGTCGTCACTTAGCCTTCTAAGGTCTACCCCATCAAGTTCAACTGTTCCTGAGCTTGGGTCATAGAATCTTCCGATTAGCTTGGCAAGAGTTGACTTACCTGCACCGGTAGTTCCAACCAGAGCAATTGTTTGACCAGCTGGAATATCCATATCGAATTTAGGTAGCACTACCTTGCCGTTTGAATAAGCAAACTGAACAGTGTTGAAGTTGATGTGGCCCTTGCGTTCTGCAAGAGGAGTTGGGTTCTCTGCTTCAGGTACTGATGGTTCTTCTTCTAGAACACCTGAGATCTTTTCAAGAGCGGAGTTAGCTGATTGATAGGAGTTATAGAACATGGCCAGGTTTTCCATTGGCTCATAGAAACTTCTTGCATACAAAATACAAGAAATCAAAACGCCGATACCAAGGTCGCCTTCCATGACTCTAAAGCCACCCCAAAGCAACACAAAGGCAACAGTGATGTTACCAATCATGATTAGACCTGGATCGTAGATACCGAAGAGCTGAATAACCTTAGCGTTCACAGAACGGTAATCCTCAACAAGATCCTTATAGGTATCTTCGTTTCTCTTTTCCTTGCGGAAAGCCTTCACTGCACGGATACCGGTCATTGACTCAACGAAGTGAACAATCAACTTAGCTGAAGCAACACGAGTCTTGCGGTAGCTAATTCTGGTGTTCTTCTGGAACCATCTGGTTAGGAAGAACAAAGGAATAAAGCTCACCAACATAATTAGGAATGAAGTTGCATCTAGAGTTACCAAAGCAATCGCGGTAAATAGCATGAACAAGATTCCAGAGATCATCTCGCTACCACCAGAATCAAGTAGTTCCTTGATGGAATCTAAGTCGCTAGTTTGACGAGCAATAACTCGACCAGAGGTATAGGTCTCATGGAATTCAACTGATAGGCGTTGAGTGTGACGGAATAGTCTCTTGCGAAGACCAAACATAATGTCTTGGCTCACTCTTGCTGCAAATCTCAAGAAGTAAGCAATCGTGAATCCTGCTAGAACAGCAGTTGTTACATAACCACCAACTGTCCAATATAGAAGACTTAGATCTCCCTTTTGAGCAGCTGGCAAAGCATAGTCAACGGTTGCAGCAATAAGCCAAGGACCTGAAACTCTAAGTGCCTGGCTAGAAATAACTAGAGCAAGAGAAACAAAGAGTCTGTTCTTTACAGGCTTGATGATTTCACCGAGAAGCTTCAAACTTCTTTCGCGAACGCGAGCCTGCTCTTCTTTGTTTAGTTCAATCTTTTCTTCGTTCTTAACACCCTGCATGCTCATTATTTGTTCACCTCAATCATCTTTCCGGCAGCATCTAGGCTGCTGATGACGTATCGGTAGTGATCATTTGTAGCAATCAAATCGCTGTGCTTACCGAAGGCAGTGATCTTGCCATCCTGCAATAGAGCAACCTTGTCGGCTAGCTGAACAGTTGAAGGTCGGTGAGCAACAATCAAGGCTGTGGTTGCCTTCAACACGGTTCTAAGGGCATCTTCAACCATTGCTTCAGTATCAACATCAAGTGCTGAAAGTGGATCATCAAGTACTAGAACTGCTGGCTGAGCAGCTACGGCTCTAGCTAGAGCAATGCGTTGTCTTTGACCACCGGAAAGAGAAAGACCTTCTTCACCAATCTTGGTATCCAGGCCATCAGGTAGGTCATAGACGAAACCTGCTTGTGCAATCTCAAGAGCTTGAGCTAGTTCTTCTTCAGTGCTTTCAGGTCTACCAAGCAATACGTTGTTGCGAATGGTGTCACTGAACAAAGTGGAGTCTTCGAATGCCATGGCAACGTGAGCCCTTAGTTCTTCTCGTGAGAGGTCTCTAACGTCAACGCCATCAAGTTTCACTGAACCACCGGTTACCTCGTAAAGTCTTGTGGCAAGAGCAGTAAGAGAAGTCTTACCTGAACCTGTGATTCCAATTAGAGCAACAGATTCACCAGGTTCAATTTCTAGGTTTACGCCATCAATCAAATCTCTTTGCTCTGCTGGGGCATCTGCATATCTAAAGCTGACATTCTCAAAGACCAAGCGTCCCTTAGGTTCTTTGATGGTCTTTGGACTTTCAGGATCTGAGATGTCTACCTTGGTGTCAATAACTTCAAAGAAGCGCTCAACTGCAGATCTAGCATCGATGGTCATTGACAATAGGAAACCTAATGAGTCAATAGGCCAGTGCAGAATACGAGTTGTGAGGATGAAGGAAAGCAAGACACCAATGGTCATGTTGCCTTCAACAATTTGCCAAATACCTAGAGGTAAATAAATACCTGTTGCGAGGCTAGGAATAGTTGAGAAGTAGAACCAAAGATTTGCCACCATCTTGGCCTTGTTTAGTTCTGTGCTTCTTAGCTTTAGAGCATCTCTAGCGAACTTCTCTGTCATAAATGATCCGCGGCCAAATGACTTGATAACACGAATACCGTGCACACTCTCCTCAACAGAGGTAGCTAGGTCTCCAGCTTGGTCTTGGCTCATACGAGCAGTGACGTGGTATTCCTTCTCGAATCTAAAACCTAGAACCCATAGCGGTGACATTATTACGACGAAGACAGTTGCAAGTATCCAGTTGTATGAGAACAGAAGCGTGAAACCAACCACGATGGTGAAGAGGTTAGCAACCAGTAGTACAAGACCAAAAGACAACCAACGTCTAATCATGCTTAGATCACTAGAGGCACGAGATAGCAACTGTCCGCTAGGCCATCTGTCATGGAAAGCCACTTCAAGATCCTGAAGCTTCGCATAAAGAGTTCTTCTAAGACCAGCTTCAACATGTGTTCCAGGAGTTAGAACAAGCCATCTACGAAGCAAAACCATTATTGCTTCTAGAAGACCCATACCTAGAACCGCAAAAACAGCAAAGACTAGGGTCTCAAAATTGGTATTACTTTCCAAGGTGTCAAAAAGGCTTCTTAGGTAGCCAGGGATAGCCAAGGCAAACATGTGGCCACCGATGGCTGCGAGGGTTCCCAAAACAACCCTTGGCAACGCCTTCTTGGCGTAAGGGAAAATTCGGAGCAAAGTCCGAACCGTACCGAGTTTCTTCGTTTCCAAAAATTACCTAAATCTGTAAGTGGGCTTTCACCGGGGGTAAGTTGGGACCTTACCAAAGCCTTTCAGTCTATCTAAAGTTGTAGGCTATACCTTGAAATATACCTTCTCAAGAACCTCATTTAGCCCTCAAGGAGCAAATGCATTATGGCCCGCCACGGTAAAGTCTCAGTTATTGGATCAGGTTTCTACGGAACCACCACAGCCCAGCGTTTAGCTGAATATGACATCTTCGACACCGTTGTCCTAACCGACATCCTTGAAGGCAAGCCAGAGGGTATTGCCCTAGATATCAACCAGTCTCGCTCAATTGAGGGCTATGAGACCAAGGTTTTGGGAGCTAGCACCCAGGCTGATGGAACAGGCTATGAGGCCATCGCAGACAGCGATATCGTCATCATCACAGCAGGTCTTCCTCGTAAGCCAGGTATGAGCCGTATGGATCTACTAGAGGTCAACGCAGGCATCGTTGGTGGCGTAGCTAAGAACATTGCCAAGTACGCTCCAAACGCTGTAATTCTTGTAGTTTCTAATCCCCTAGATGAGATGACTGCCCTAGCCCAAAAGGCTTCCGGCTTCCCTAAGGAAAGAGTTATCGGTCAGGCTGGAATTCTAGACACCGCTCGCTTCACTAACTTCGTAGCAGAAGCTGCTGGAGCTCGAGTTGGAGATGTAAAGACTCTGACTCTTGGTTCCCACGGTGAAACCATGGTTCCAGTTCCTTCAGTTTCAACAGTCAACGGAAAGCCAATCATCGATGTGCTTGGAGCCGACAAGGTTGCTGAACTAGTTGATAAGACTCGTAACGGTGGAGCAGAAATTGTTGCTCTACTCAAGACCGGTTCTGCTTACTACGCACCAAGTGCTGCTGTTGCTCGTATGGCTAAAGCTGTTCACGAAGACAGTGGAGCTGTATTCCCTGTATGTGCATGGGTTGATGGTGAATTTGGTATCTCAGGTGTTTACCTAGGTGTTGAAGCGAAGCTAGGTAAGGGTGGAATCAAGCAGATCGTTGAAACACCACTTAATGCTGAAGAGCTTGAAGCTCTCAAGGTTGCTGCTGAAGCTGTTAGAGCCAAGCAAGCAGACGTCTCTAACCTCTAGTGATAGAAGTGACGCTCACCGGTGAAGAACATGGTGAGCTTAGCTTGTTTTGCTGCAGCAATAATCTCTTCATCACGAACTGATCCGCCAGGTTGAACAACGGCTTTCACCCCTGCATCAATCAGAATCTGTAAACCATCAGCGAATGGGAAGAACGCATCGCTTGCAGCAACAGATCCCTTCACACGCAGGTCACCTCTAGTTACTGCTAGCTTGCATGAGTCAACTCTGTTGACTTGCCCCATACCAATTCCAATTGAAGAACCTTCTTTGGCTAGAAGAATTCCATTTGACTTAACAGCACGAACTGCACGCCAAGCAAAGATTAGATCATCCATGGTCTTCTCATCTGGCTTAGCACCGCTAACAAGCTTCCAGTTGTTAGTTGAGAAGTTTAGGAAAGAGTCGGTTTCCTGAACCAAGAACCCTCCAGAGATGTGTCTAATCTCATGAGATTCACGACTGTAGTTCTTAGGTAGTTCAAGAATTCTAAGATTCTTCTTACGTTCAATTAGTAATCTCAGAGCTTCTAATTCATAGCCAGGAGCAATCAAAACTTCAGTGAAGATATCAATCAGGTTCAAGGCCATACCCATGGTTACAGTTCTATTGGCTGCAACCACTCCACCATAGGCGCTCACCGAGTCACATAGGAAAGCAGCTGAGTGAGCAGCAGCGATTGGATCTGTTGCATCCTTAGGCGCAACGGCAATACCACAAGGGTTAGCATGCTTGATAATGGCTACCGCAGGTTCATCAAAATCATAGGCAGTTCTAACAGCAGCATCGGCATCAACATAGTTGTTGTATGACATCTCTTTGCCATTGTGAAGTTTGGCTTGAGCAATACCTGAAACAGCTAGCGGGCTAGTGTTTCTGTAGATAGAAGCTGCTTGGTGAGAGTTCTCACCATATCGAAGAACACTGAGTAGCTCAGCATCTAGTTCGATGTGCTGAGGGAAACCAGGGTTCTTTAATTCAGTTACCTTTGGCTGGTTAGATAACGCTGCAGTTTCAACTTCATCTGCAAACCAGCTTGCAACAGCGGTGTCATATCTAGATGTGTGAGCAAAGGCAAGAGCTGCTAACTCTTTTCTTTCAGCAAGTAGTGTGCCACCAACAGCCACAGCCTTAATGATGCTCTCGTACTTACCTGGGTCAACCACGATTGCTACGTTGGCATAGTTCTTAGCAGCTGCCCTAACCATTGCTGGTCCACCGATATCGATCTGCTCAACAACGGCATCGCCTTTAGCTCCGCTAGCAACAGTTGAAACAAATGGATATAGGTTCACAACAACTAGTTCAAATGGCTCAATCTCAAGTTCACGAAGTTGTTCTTCGTGATTTACTAAACGAAGATCAGCTAGTAATCCCCCGTGAATCTTCGGGTGAAGAGTCTTTACCCGACCATCAAGTGCTTCAGCAAAACCAGTTACTTCAACTACCTCAGTAACTTCAATGCCAGCACTTCTAATTGAGCTTGCCGTTGAGCCAGTAGAAACAATTGAAACTCCAGCTTCTGAAAGAGCTGTGGCTAGTTCAATAAGTCCAGTCTTGTCGCTAACAGAGATAAGTGCTCTTCTTATAGCAACACGATCACGATGGCGGTAATCCGCCGGAGTGTATTCATTTTGTGCTGACAAGGTAATCCCTAACTCTAGAGTTTTAGTGCCGGTAGTTGTTTGTAGGCAATCTGTTCAATGGTTGAAGCAAGAAGCTCATGTTCAATCTTCTTGATGCGCTCGTGCAACACTGCTTCAGTATCGTTTGGTTCAATTGACACTTCGCTTTGAACAATGATTTCGCCAGTGTCAACACCTTCGTCAACATAGTGAATAGTCACACCTGTCTTAGTAGCTCCTGCTTGCAGAGCATCTCTAACTGCGTGTGCACCTTTGAACTCTGGAAGAAGACTTGGGTGAATGTTGATTAGTTTGCCCTTTAGAGCAGATACAAAGTTGGCAGGTAATACCTTCATAAATCCAGCTAGAACAACAAGATCAGGCTGGTGGTGCTGAACATTAGCCAACAGGGTTTCAGCCCACAGTTCTTTAGTAGCAAATCTTTCAGGGCTAACAACAAAGGTGTCTACCTCATAGAGTTCAGCATGCTCTAGACCAGGGGCATTCTTGTCAGACCCAACAGCCACAATCTTGGCTGGGTAAAGAGGGTTTTCGCTCTTTTGCAGCAACGAGAGAAGGTTAGATCCGCTGCCGGAGATGAGCACAACAACAGATATCATTTTCTAACTTTACCGCCCGAGATTCTCTTGATGAGTTCTGTGTCTGCACCATCAGGACGTGCACTGAAGAATGCTGCTAAGACTGAGGCGAGGCTGACCTCAATAAATGTAACTCCAGCAACCACCCAAGGATTAGCTCCAACTAGACTCATTCGCCCTGGCCCAAGAGAGCCACTAGCTAACTCAACTAAAACCCACATCTCTAAAGCTGCTACCAAACCAATAGAAAGACCAAGGGAGATGGCTGCGGTTGTAGCCGATGAGTAATTGAATCTAAGTTCTGCTGTGTGTGACTTCACAAGCAATGTGCCAAAGAATGCCGCTAACAGTGGCACGAGAATGAATAAAACTCCCAGGCTACTGCTAGACACAGGAAGTGCAGCCAGCATTGGGATAGCAGGCAATGGACCAAGTTCAGTCACCAGTGGGCTAACTGTTGATCCTTGCCCAACCGAGAATCCAACTCCGGTTAGCCAAGCATTACCAAAGGCTATGAGGTTAGGCATCAAAGTCAACTGCCCTGTGCTGACTGTGAAAGTTCCCAAGAAAGTCAATTGCAGTGACTGATAGAGCTTGATGATTTCAATCCAGTTCACAGCCAATAGAACAGAGATCATGATTGCACTCACGGCACTCATTGCTGCCACCACACCGGTACCAGCACGAAGTGCTGGACCAATCAAAGGTTTGATAGCCCAAGGCAACTTGTCAACTAAACCAATAAAGAAGTTTCTTATTCGCTCTCTAAGTTCAGAAGGTTCAGAGTCTTCAAACAACATGGCTTCGCCAACTACTGAGCCAATAATCAGCAAGGCTGTAAATAAAGCAACGGGAATGAAAACTCCCTGCCACTGAACAACGAAGATCTCTTTGGTAACAGCAACGGTAGTAACAATCACAGAAGTTAATAGATAGGTAAGAATTGCGCCTAGCCAGCCAAATCCTAGGTGCTTCTCTCCGCTTAGTTTTCTACCTGATCGGAACATTGACCAACCAATGAGTATTGAGAAACCCAGCGGGATTAGATCATAGATAAATGCAGGAACTTTGAGCCCAGCAACTTTTCCTTCAGCGAAGAATATTGTTACCCCGTGAGAGCTCAACCAAGTTCTAGAGGAGTCTTGCAAAACAGACTCGAAGGTTGCACCTTGAGTTTGCTCAATGAGCCAAGTTGTAATGTTTAGGGCAAAGACGCTAAAGAAACCAATGGCAACAACAAAAGCTGCACCAAGTGCTCCTCTAGCAAATGCCTTTATACGCATGAGCTATAGGCTTGCGATAACACCGCGCATTAGGTCTGCAGTCTCACTAGGAGTCTTGCCTACCTTCACACCGACTTTTTCGAATGCTTCTTTTTTAGCTTGAGCAGTTCCAGCAGAACCTGAAACAATGGCTCCCGCGTGACCCATGGTCTTACCCTCGGGAGCAGTGAAGCCAGCAACGTAAGCAACAACAGGCTTGGTTACGTTGTCCTTGATATAGGCAGCAGCTTTCTCTTCGCTGTCACCACCAATTTCACCGATAAGCACAATCGCCTTAGTTTCCGGATCTGCTTCGAAAGCAGCAAGAGCATCAATGTGTGTAGTTCCAATAACTGGGTCTCCGCCAATACCTATGGCTGTTGAAATACCAATGTCGCGAAGTTCATACATCATTTGGTAGGTCAAGGTACCTGACTTGCTCACAAGACCAATTGGTCCAGGGCCTGAGATGTCTGACGGGGTAATACCAGCGTTAGATTTTCCTGGGCTGATGATGCCTGGGCAGTTAGGGCCAATGATTCTGGTCTTGTTGCCCTTTGAAACGCTGTAAGCCCAGAAGCTAGCTGAGTCATGAACCGGAATACCTTCAGTGATTACAACTGCAAGTTCGATGGCGGCATCAATGGCTTCCATAACAGCTGACTTTGCAAATGCTGGTGGAACAAAGATCACAGAAACGTTGGCTCCTGTTGCTGCCATAGCATCCGCAACAGTTCCAAACACTGGCAATGAAGTTCCATCAACATCAACAGACTCCCCAGCCTTACGAGGGTTCACACCACCCACGATGTTTGATCCACCCTTTAGCATTCTGCGAGTGTGCTTCATACCTTCAGAACCGGTCATGCCCTGAACAATGATCTTGCTGTTCTTATCTAGAAAAATAGACATTACTTAAATCTCTCTTTAGCGGTTAGCGAGTTCAGCAGCTTTATCAGCAGCTTCATCCATAGTGTCAACAACAGTTACTAGTGGGTGATTTGCATCAGCCAAAATCTTGCGACCTTCAATTACGTTGTTGCCATCAAGGCGAACAACCAAAGGCTTAGTAGCAGAAGAACCGAGAGTAGCAAGAGCACCAACGATTCCGTTTGCAACAGCATCACAAGCAGTGATTCCACCGAAGACGTTTACGAACACGCTCTTCACCTGTGGGTCACCAAGAATTACGTCTAGACCAGCAGCCATAACCTCAGCTGAAGCTCCACCACCAATGTCAAGGAAGTTAGCTGGCTTCACACCACCGTGTCTTTCACCTGCATAAGCAACAACGTCAAGTGTTGACATAACAAGACCAGCACCGTTTCCGATGATTCCAACTTCACCATCTAGCTTCACGTAGTTCAAATCAGCTTCTTTAGCCTTAGCCTCTAGAGGATCAAGCTGGTCACGTTCCATTGTTTCTCTTTCGTGACGGAACTCAGCGTTGTCATCTAGAGAGACCTTGCCATCAAGGGCGATGATCTCGCCATCTTTGCTTAGGATCAATGGGTTTACTTCAACCAATGTTGCATCTTCTTTAACAAAGACGTCGTATAGCTTCACGAATACCGGAGCGACCTTGGCAGCGATGTCATCGCTGAAGCCACCAGCTTTAGCAATCTCCAAAGCCTTAGCTAAATCAATTCCCTGGATTGCATCGATAGCAATCTTGGCTAGAGCATCTGGACGCTCTTCAGCTAGCTGCTCAATTTCCATTCCACCTTCAACACTGCAAAGAGAAAGGAAGGTTCTGTTGCTTCTATCAAGCAATACTGAGAAGTAGTACTCCTTATCAATGGCAGCTCCCTGAGCAATCATTACGCGATTGACAGGAAGATCCTTGATATTCAATTTCAAAATAGCTTCTGCAGCTGCTCTAGCCTCTTCTGGGTTATGAGCTAACTTCACACCACCTGCTTTGCCTCGACCACCAGCTTTAACCTGGGCTTTGACCACAACTGTGCCGCCAATCTTGGCAGCTGCTGCTGCAGCTTCTTCTGGGGTGTCTGCGATTAGGCCCTGTAGAACAGGGACTCCGTGAGCCTCGAACATGTCTCGGGCTTGATATTCAAATAAATCCACTTATGATTCCATTCACAAAAAGGGCACTGAAGAGCGTGCACCAAAGACCAGTTTAGAGCCTCTCGATAGGTGCTACCCGCACCATCAAGCGCTTAGTGCCCACCTTCTCGAATCTAATCTCAGCAGTCTGTCTTGCTCCCTCGCCGGTAGTCTCAATTACTGTTCCAACCCCGAAGGCCTCGTGCTTAACCTTGTCTCCAACAGCAAGGATTAGCCCCTCATTGTTCCTGACGGTAGTGATGGCGTTGTCCCAGACCTTCTTCTCCCTAACAGGTCGGTCGTAGCCAGTACCCACAGCTCTAGGTTGATACCTAGGGGCTTCCCTTTCAGCTCCCCTTAGATCAATTAGCTCTGCAGGGATATCAAGAAGGAAGTTTGAAGGCATGGTTGAATTCAATTGGCCAAACAGTGTTCTCTGCATGGCAATAGTTATATACAACAACCGCATTGCTCTAGTGATACCCACATAGAACAATCTGCGCTCTTCGGCTAAACCACCAACTTCTTCAAATGAGCGCATGTGTGGCAAAGTTCCTTGCTCCAAGCCAGCAATAAAGACAACTGGATACTCAAGACCTTTGGCTGTGTGCAGGGTCATCAGTGAAACCTGCCCTGAACCATCATCAATTTCATCTGCAGCTGCAGCCAAAGTGATCTCAGCTAAGTAGTCAGCCAAGGTAGCTTCAGGGTTCCTTAGTTGATACTCAACTACCTGACCTACAAGAGCATCGAGGTTTTCTACCCTTGCTTCATCCTGAGGGTCGCGACTCATCTCAAGCCCATAGCGATAACCAGAACGAACAAGTGCTTCAATCAAAACATCGCTGATCTTTTCAGTCTGTGACATCTGCTCTAGAGAATCTAAAAGGTTTGCAAACTTTGTAATTGCTTCAGTCAGCTTTGGGCCTAAACCAAGTTCAGTTGAATAAGAAAGTGCTTCTCGGAAGCTGATCCCGTTCCTTCTTGCTAATTCAGCAACCTTTAGCTCAGTCTTATCTCCAATGCCTCTACCAGGTTCATTGATGATTCTTCTTACTGCTTCATCATTACGACCGTTAGAAACAGCGGTTAGGTAGGCAAGAGCATCTTTGATTTCTTTACGCTCATAGAACTTCAAACCACCAATAACTGCATACGGGACTCGCTGTGACTTTAGTTCCGCTTCAATGCTTGGAGTTAGAGCGTTAGTCCTATAAAGAATTGCCATTTGAGAATAAGCAACTCTATCGCCATGGTGTTCTTGAATCTGATCAACAATGAAGCCAGCTTCATGTCTTTCATCAACAGCTGTGAATTGAATAATCTTCTCACCAGCTCCAGCATCAGTCCAAAGGTTCTTATCTGGTCTGTCGAAGTTCTTAGCAATAACAGCGTTCGCTGCAGAAAGAATGTTTTGTGTTGAACGATAGTTCTGCTCCAGCAGGATTGTGTGAGCACCTTGGAAGTCTTTGCTGAACTCTGAGATGTTTCTAATGTCAGCACCACGGAATGCATAGATGGACTGGTCGCTGTCACCCACAACTGTTAGTGATGCTGGTCCTACTAATTCCCCTGTTTTACCTTCAGGAAGTGCAAACTTAGGATCAATCGGTTTTGTAAGTTCACGAATCAACGCGTACTGAGCATGGTTAGTGTCTTGGTACTCATCAACCAAGACATGTCTAAATTTGCGTTGATAGTTAGCTGCAACCTCAGGGAATGCTCTTAGTAAGAAGACGGTCTCGCCGATGAGGTCATCAAAGTCAAAAGCGTTGTTTCTCTTCTTCTCTGCTTCATAGGCGAGGAATACTTCAGCAATGGCTTGAGACTTAGGGTTCTTGGTATCAATGTTGGCTGCGAAGTCTTCGGCTGTCTGCAATTCATTCTTAGCCTTGCTAATTACAGAAGCGACAACCTGAGCTTTGAGGCTGTCGATGTCGTGGCCACCTGACTTGATGAGCCTCTTGATTAGAGCTCTGGAATCGCCAGTGTCATAGACAGTGAAGTTTGAGTTATGACCTAAACGTTCTGCTTCTCTTCTAAGTATTTGAAGGCAAGCGGAGTGGAAGGTGCGGATCCACATTCCTTCTGGGTCTCCCACCAGAAGCTTGATTCGGTCTCTCATCTCGCTGGCTGCTTTATTAGTGAAGGTAATGGCCAAGATCTGAGATGGCCAGGCTTCTCTTTGCTCTAGCAGGTGCGCAATACGGTGAGTAAGCACCTTTGTCTTACCCGAACCTGCTCCGGCCACAATCAATAGAGCCGGGCCTCTATAGAGGACGGCTTCAGCTTGTTGAGGGTTTAGACCTTCAAGGAGCTTTGATGGGTTAGTGGGTTCAATCCAAGACATGACTTAGTTATTTTAGGTTGCTCGACCGACAGATTAGCCACGCTCGGTCAACACACGCCGCAAAAGGTCTGGCTGGTCAGCGAATATGCCATCCACACCAGTTTGGATTAGTTCTTCGTAATAGGCCTCGATGGTGGTGGTAGCCTTTTCAGCTCTGGCTGTATAGACCCAGACATCCAGACCCAACTCATGGCAAGAATCTACCCAGGTATCAGTAGATAGGAGCATGTGAGTAGCAATTGATAAACCATCAAAGTTCTCAGCTAGATACTCAAGATCACAATCAACCATCTTGGTTGAGTCAATAGCCAGGAAGTATTTGGCAGGTATACCTGCTTTAGTGAAAAAAGTTTTAGCATCAAGAATGAGTTCCACATCAAAAGACTCAACATAGAGCTTCACTCCACGCTGCACTGATTTTGAATCTAAAACTTGTTGGGCAGCGAATTCAGTAACACTCCCCTGAAACTTTTCTAAATGAGTTCCACTCTTGAATTCCAAAACCGCAATCTTGTTGTTTAGAAATTCTGACTGTAATACTTCAAGAAGAGTTGGGATTGAAAACTGACCATCAAACTTTGCACTGCCTGGTCTGACATCTGCAATACGTTCTATAGCTCGTAGTCTCTTGATTTCTTCAAGATTGAGATCCTCTGAAAACCAATCGGAATGTTCAACTGCATCAATCATTCCATCACGTCGAAGATCTTTGAATTCAACTAGATCGCTAATGTTTGTTGTTTGGCTTAAAACGTTTTCATGTCTAATGATGAGCTGAGAATCTTTGGTGCTGACAATATCAAACTCAATGCCATCTGCTCCTTGGGCAATTCCAAGTTCAAATGCTTCTAGAGTGTTTTCCGGACGATAACCTGAAGCTCCTCTGTGGGCAAAGACTAAAGGTTTCTTCTCGTTCAAATCATTCACCTAGGACTTAAGCTTATTCCCACTCAATGGTGCCAGGCGGCTTACTGGTGATATCTAGAACTACTCTGTTTACTCCTGCTACCTCATTGGTAATGCGGTTAGAGATCTTTGCAAGAAGGTCATAAGGAACTCTTGACCAATCAGCTGTCATAGCATCTTCACTTGATACTGGACGAAGAACAATTGGGTGACCATAGCTTCTGCCATCTCCCTGAACTCCAACAGATCTAACATCGGCTAGAAGAACCACTGGACACTGCCAGATTTCACCATCAAGACCTGCAGCAGATAGTTCTGCTCTAACAATCGCATCTGCTGACCTTAGAAGATCTAGACGTTCTTTGGTAACTTCACCAACAATACGAATACCAAGACCAGGTCCTGGGAATGGCTGTCTGCCAACAATTTCCTTAGGTAGACCAAGCTCATAACCAATGGCTCTAACTTCATCCTTGAACAAGGTTCTAAGAGGCTCAACTAGTTCAAACTGGAGGTCTTCAGGAAGTCCGCCTACGTTGTGGTGGCTCTTGATACCTGCGGTAACACCACCACCTGATTCAACAACATCAGGATATAAAGTTCCTTGAACTAGGAACTTGATTGGCCTGTTATCTGCCTTTGACTCAGCAATCAGCTGGGCTTGAGCCTCTTCAAAAGATCTGATGAACTCTCTACCAATAATCTTTCGCTTAGCTTCAGGGTCAGTTACTCCAGAAAGTGCATCTAAGAACTTCTTCTCCGCATCAACAGTGATTAGTCGAACACCGGTTGAGGCAACATAGTCTCGTTCAACTTGTTCAACTTCACCTTCACGCAATAGGCCGTGGTTCACAAAGATACAAACCAGTTGGTCGCCAACTGCCTTGTGGACAAGAGCAGCAGCTACAGCTGAGTCAACTCCACCGGATAGACCACAGATGACTCTGTCGTTACCAACTTGGTTTCTTATCTTTTCAACCTGCTGAGCAATAACGTTCTCACTGTTCCAGTCAGAAGGAATACCTGCTGCCTTGTGCAGGAAGTTTTCTAGAACGTTCTGCCCAAATTGTGAATGCTTTACTTCTGGGTGCCACTGCACTCCATAGATCTTCTTCTCACTGTTAGCAAACGCTGCAACCGGAGTGGTAGCTGTGCTTGCAAGAACTTCAAAGCCTGCTGGTTCTTTCATAACCTGATCACCGTGGCTCATCCAGCAGATCTGCTCTCCTGGCTGTCCCGCGAGGATTTCTCCACCGGCAACTACTTTGAGTTCAGTTGCTCCATATTCACGAAGACCCGTCTTATCTACTCTTCCCCCAAGAGCAGCAGCTAAAATCTGGAAGCCGTAGCAAATACCAAGAACAGGAATCCCTAGTTCCAAGATTGCTTTGTCTAGCTGTGGAGAGGAAGGCTCGTAAACACTTGATGGTCCGCCAGAAAGAATAATGGCTAATGGATTCTTAGTCTTTACTTCTTCTGCTGTTACATTGTGGTGGACAATCTCACTGTAGACACCTGCTTCTCTTACACGACGTGCGATTAGCTGGGCATACTGAGCACCGAAATCAACGACCAGAACAGGTCTGTTTTCAACTGATGAGTTAATGGCTAAGCACCTGTCTTTTCAAGTCCAAAGATCTGGACGAACTTAGCTTCGTATTTTTTCTCAATAAAGAAAGCAGATACTGGTACTACCCCACCCATGGCGATAATCAAGAAGTCTTGGAATTTCATGTTGGCTAATCTCCAGATGCGGAAATCAGCGAACAGGTAAACGATGTATAGAATTCCGTGCACCTGTAATAGCAGCTTAGAGATGTCCACTCCAGAAACTGGAAGTCCTGTGCCATCAACTGAGTCTGGAACTAGACCTATAAAACCTGCTGATCCACCTGACCAAATTAGTAGTCCAAAGAAGTATTTGAGCACCATCTCAACACCGACCAGGATCAAGAAGACTCCAGTGATTTTAGAGCTAACTCGATAAAAGTTCAGAGCTGAGGTTGCTTGTTCTTTGGGAATCATGTCCCTATTTTACTTGGGCTTTGAGGCCTATTCAGCCAGCAGAGCAGCCTGCTGCTTCTTATAGGCATCAGCTAGAAGTCTCCACCACATAAACACTGCGAACCCTGCAAAGACAGTCCACTCAATTGCATAGAAAGCACTCAGCCAGTTCACTTCGCTATCAGTCTTAGGCATGCCAATAGTTAGCTCTTGGACACCCTCAATCTGACTAAAGATGTTCTGATCTGTGAGAGCCAGGAAACCTGTGTAGGTAGCAGATTCAGAGCCCTCATCTAATTCATTGTTAATGAGCTGTGGCACAGACAAAGTCGAATACAGATCTTTACCGAGAGATTGAGTAGGAGCTTCGCTTGGCAAAAGCCTTCCTTCTATCGGCATGAATGCTTGAACTGTGAAGAGCTGCTTGATTTGAGCTAAAGCTTGTTTAGCTTGCTCTTCACCTTGAATGAAACCTGCAGCAACGAAAAGTTCTGCTTTCTCTGTGCGGGTTGGAACTACTACCCAGTAGCCAGTATCGCCATTTAGTTGAATTCGATTTGCTATCAAAAGAGCTCTACTTGGATTCAAAGTTATCTTTGTTCTTACCTTGGTCAGAACGGTCTTTTCACCTTCAAGAGAAATCTCATTGAAAGTGAAAGGTGAGTTTGGTGTTGCAACTGTTTCTAGATCAACTACTTTAACTTCAGACCAGGCTTCATTAGATGCGCTCTCGATGAAGGTTCTGTTTATCTGCCACTGCGCTAACAAGGCAAAAGCGACAGCAAGTAGCAAACACAAAACTAGAGCGGTTATCCACCTAGCAGTTAGAGCAAGTTTGAGCATAGATTATGCGCCGTAAGGAGCAACTACTGTGTCAACTCTTTGGAATTCTTTTAGGTCAGAGTAGCCGGTTGTCGCCATTGCTTTGCGCAAAGCACCCATTAGGTTAGTTGAACCATCCGCTGAATTTGAAGGGCCTTGAAGAATTTGCTCAAGAGAACCAACAGTTCCAACTTGAACTCTTTCTCCTCTAGGTAGTTCTGGGTTATGAGCTTCCGCTCCCCAGTGCCAACCCTTACCAGGAGCTTCATCTGCTTTAGCAAGAACTGAGCCAAGCATTACAGCATCTGCGCCGCAGGCAATTGCCTTAACGATATCTCCAGAAGTTCCAAGACCACCGTCTGCGATCACGTGCACGTAACGGCCACCTGATTCATCCATGTAATCTCTTCTTGCTCCTGCAACATCGGCAACTGCTGTTGCCATAGGTGCGTGAATACCAAGAACTTTACGAGTAGTAGAGGCTGCTCCTCCACCGAAACCAACTAGAACACCAGCAGCACCAGTTCTCATTAGGTGAAGAGCTGCAGTGTAGGTAGCTGCTCCACCAACGATTACTGGAACATCAAGTTCATAGATAAATTCTTTTAGGTTCAGTGCTTCTTGAGTCTTTGAAACATGCTCGGCTGAAACAGTTGTCCCACGAATAACAAATAGGTCAACACCAGCGGCGATAACTGCCTTGGCATACTCTTTAGTCTTCTGTGGTGAAAGTGCTCCAGCAACAGTAACGCCTGATTTACGAATGTAAGCAATACGCTCTTTGATAAGTTCTGGCTTGATCGGCTCTGAATACATTTTCTGCATTGCAACGGTTGCTGCTTCAGGAGATAAGTTAGCAATCTCGGCAAGCTGCTTAGTTGGATCTTCGTACCTAGTCCATAGACCTTCTAGGTCTAGAACACCTAACCCACCAAGCTTGCCGATAGCAATAGCAGTATCAGGAGATACAACTGAGTCCATTGGAGCTGCTAGTACTGGAAGCTGGAAGCTGTAGGCATCAATGTTCCAGTCTGTTGAAACATCTCTAGGGTCACGAGTTCTTCTTGAAGGAACAATCGCAATGTCATCAAATGCCCAACTACGGTTACCGCGCTTTCCGCGACCAATCTCTATTTCGCTCATCTTGATCTCCTAGCGGTTGTTGTAATTCGGTGCTTCAACGGTCATCTGAATATCGTGCGGGTGGCTTTCCTTTAGACCAGCAGGTGTGATTCTTACGAACTTACCCTTAGCCTGAAGCTCCGCAATAGTTGCTGCTCCGACATAACCCATAGCTGCTCTTAGTCCACCAATTAGCTGGTGAGCAACTGTGCCAACGGTTCCACGATAAGGAACTCTTCCTTCAATACCTTCAGGAACAAGCTTGTCTTCACGAAGAACATCATCCTGGAAGTAGCGATCCTTTGAGTAGCTCTTGGCTTCTCCACGTGACTGCATAGCGCCGAGAGATCCCATACCTCTATAGGTCTTGAACTGCTTGCCACCTACGAATGTGATATCTCCCGGAGCTTCATCAGTACCAGCAAGAAGAGAACCAATCATCACAGCGTTTGCTCCAGCTACAAGTGCCTTAGGAATATCTCCTGAGAACTGCAACCCACCATCAGCAATTACTGGAACACCGAATGGCTTACAAGCCAAACTTGCTTCATAAACAGCAGTGATCTGTGGAACACCAACACCTGCGATAACACGAGTTGTACAAATAGAACCTGGGCCAACTCCAACCTTCACTCCATCAGCACCAGCTTCAACTAGAGCGGCAGCACCTTCACGAGTTGCAACGTTTCCACCAATTACATCAACATGCTTCGCTACTGGTTCTGCCTTTAGCTTGGCAACCATATCTAGTACTGCTGTGTTGTGGCCGTGAGCGGTGTCAACAATAAGAATGTCTACACCAGCATCAACAAGAGCCATCGCTCTTTCCCAACCCTGATCTCCAACACCAACTGCAGCAGCTACTAGCAAACGACCTTTAGAGTCCTTGCTTGCAAGTGGATACTTCTCACTCTTATCAAAGTCTTTGATAGTGATTAGACCCTTTAGCTTGTTGCTTGGATCAACAAGTGGAAGCTTTTCAATTCTGTGCTGAGCAAAGATAGCAATTGCTGTTTCTGGTGAAACTCCAACAGGAGCAGTGACCAGTGGCATTGGAGTCATTACATCTTTAACCAATGTTGTGGTCTTTTGAACTTCGTTCACAAAACGCATATCTCTGTTGGTAACAATTCCAACTAGAGTGCCATCTTCATCAATAACTGGAAGACCAGAAACTCTATATGTTGCACAAACAGAATCCACTTCTTGCAAGGTTGCAAGTTGGTGGGTAGTAACTGGGTGAGTAATCATTCCAGCTTCTGATCTCTTGACTAGATCAACCTGGGTTGCCTGCTGGTCAATAGAAAGGTTTCTGTGTAGAACACCTAGACCACCCTGTCTGGCAATAGCGATAGCGAGACGAGCTTCAGTAACAGTGTCCATAGCTGAAGACAGCAAAGGGATGTTGATGGATAAGCGCTTGGTTACCTGAGTTGCAGTGGATACCTGGCTTGGGACAACATCAGACTGGCCGGGCATGAGCAATACGTCGTCATAAGTGAGACCAGTGAAGCCAAATGGGTCATTTTCAGTCATTTTCAACCTGTCAGGAGTTTAGATTAGCCAATTCTACCCTGACTACTTCACTCTTGTTTAGGGTCAATTCGGGTTGAAGACTGAGCCTTGTGAAAAGGTCCCTGTACTCCCGTATCTATAGACCGAATACTGCCTTTGCTCAAGGAACCCGTGCTCGGTGAACAGATCCTTCCCCCTGACTTTTGTGTCAGCTAATGCCTGTCTCAGCTTCTCAGGACTATCGCTCTTTGTATTTCTAAACGCATCGGCTGCCAACTGAATAGCGTCACTTGTCCGCTGGGCCAAGCTCAGCAAAGTCAGTGAACGAGGCCCCACCAAAGATAGATTTCCAAGCTCTTTCGAAAGGGCGGATCTCAGTTCAGGATCTATCTTGTGTTTAGGGCTAAGGGCCTTTGCTCCTTTTAGAGCCTTTGCCCATGGGTATGAAGAGTAATCCCCCAGATTGCTCGGCACTAGATAAATTTGTGGAACCTGAGCGACCCAATCAGAAAGAGAACTAAAGAAAGGCAAAGACTCTTCCATTGACAGCAGAACTAGAGCATCTGGCTTGGTCTTGGCAATTGCCTTCACATTCTTTATCCCTGCTGTTTGAACCTTTATTCCGTTGAGGACTAGCCCGAAGGATAGAGACTTCATCTGCTCCTTGTTCTGAGGCTGGGAACCGAAAACTATAAGCACGCTCTTGGGAGCTGAGTTTGTGATGAATTTGGCCAAGGCAAAAGAGTCCTGGCTCGGACTAGTAGCCAATCTAAAAAACCAGTGTTTTGAGTTTGTTGCACCTAAATCATCGGAAAGAGGAGCTGTAGAAATTATTGGAATCTGCTTCTTCTCATTAGTTTGAACTAGCACCCCAGCTGACTCAGACTCTATTGGCGCAAGTAGCACATCAACTCCTAATGCTCGGAGCTTCGCTATTGCTCGCCTATTCTCAGTTTCTGTATCTCCGACATCGGCATAACTAACCTCCACCTTCACAGGCTCTTCCGCAGCTGCTAGATCTCTAGTGGCTATCTTTGCAGCAGCTCTTTGAACGGGACCTGCAAACCCTAAGGCTCCACTATCTGAAACTAGAACTCCAACCTTGAGTGCTGGAGCTAAAGGTTTAGCGTTACCTATTGAAACAAGGTAAACAACTCCTGCTGTTATCAGAAGTGCTGCTCCTAGGCTTTTTGTTTTTCTCATCTCAAGAGAATAAGGAGAGAAGAGAATCTGTGCTTTTGTTTTCAACAGGTAAAGAAAAACGGGCCGACATTTGCATGCCGACCCGTTTAACTTTGAATCTAATTATTCCTTGGTGCCGTTGATGCTTGCGCTTACAACAGCGTTATCAGACATGTTCCACTTGTCTAGTAGAGCCTGGTACTGTCCGTCATCAATTAGTGACTGAAGAGCAGCCTGGATTGCATCACGAAGATCAGTGTCCTTCTTCAGAATTGCAATACCAACAAAGCCAGCGTCATAACCGTTAGGAGCGTCTGGGTCGTTGACTACATCGAAGTACTCGCCGTTTCCAGCCTTAGCAGCAGCATCCTGGGCTACGAATGAGTCCATCATTACTGCGTCTCCTTGGCCTGCACGAAGTGCGTTCTGCATGCTTGGAGAGTCAGGTAGCTGAGTGATAGTGATTTCCTTCTTGCCTGAAACTTCACAGCTCTCAGACATTGTGCCAACTAGGTCGATGTGAATGGTTCCATTCTGAACGATTACAGTCTTGCCACAAAGGCTCATTGGGTTAGTGATGTTCTCTGGGTTACCTTCAGCAACAATCATCTGTGATCCACCGATGTGGTAGTCAACAAAGTCAACCTTTGCCTGACGCTCAACAGTGTCGCTCATTGAGCTGATGATGATGTCGTTAGTTCCCGCCTCAAGGTTAGCGATAATGGTGTCAAAAACTGTTTTGTTGAAACGTAGTTCTGTTCCAAGCTTCTGGCCAATTAGCGCGCCTAGTTCAACGTCAACACCGGTTAGGTTGCCGTCTTCATCGTAGAACTCGAATGGCTCGTAAGGGATGTCGCTAGCAACATCGATACCATTCTCAAGATATTCAGCTGGCAATAGTGCCTGAGCTGCTTTGTCAACCTTTGACTGGTCAACACCATTGTTTGGTCCGCTTGCACAACCAGTTAGCACTAGAAGGCCAGCTGTCATTACGGCTGCGAAACCGAGTTTCTTTATTGCCATGTGTCTTCTCTTTCTATTTGTTGGTTTTTTACTTGGGATAACTCTAGAGGACTTTATTCAGGAACGCTCTAGTTCTTGCTTCCTGAGGGTTGTCCAAAACCTGCTTAGGAGAGCCAGATTCAACGATCTGACCCTTATCTATAAAGACAACCTTGTCAGCTACTTCCTTGGCAAAGCCCATCTCGTGGGTAACCACGATCATGGTCATACCTGCTTTAGCCAAGTTCTTCATAACATCCAGCACATCCCCTACTAGTTCAGGGTCAAGGGCTGAGGTTGGCTCGTCAAAGAGCATCAACTTAGGTTTCATAGCTAGCGCTCTAGCGATAGCTACTCTCTGCTGCTGTCCACCTGATAGCTGAGAAGGGTAGTGCTCTCCCTTGTCTCCAAGACCTACCTGCTCAAGTAGTTCTAAGCCAAGAGTCTTAGCTTCTTCAGGATTCATTCCGGCAACTCCAATAGGAGCTTCAATAATGTTCTGTAGAGCAGTTAGGTGAGGGAAAAGGTTGAAGCGTTGGAATACCATTCCGATACCCTGACGAGCCTTAGCAATATCCTTTGACTTCATTTCGTGAAGGACATTGCCAACCTGGCGGTAACCCATAAGTTCACCGTTTACATAGATACGGCCACCATTGATTGACTCAAGGTGGTTTAGGCATCTAAGGAATGTTGACTTACCAGAACCAGAAGGACCAATAATGCAAAGAACTTCTCCCTGCTCAACAGTTAGAGAAATTCCATTCAAGACATCATTAGAACCGTAGCTCTTGCGTACGCTTCTTGCATCCACCATTACTTGATTCATTAGCGCTTGCCTACCTTAAATGTTCTAGGAGCAGGTCTGCCGCCGACAGCTTCAAAACCTCTGCCGTATTTCTTCTCTAGAGCTCGCTGAGGGAAACCAAGAACTGTTGTCATTAGCAAGTACCAGAATCCACTGACGATAAGAAGTTCAATCTGAGCTAGGTTCGCTGAAGAGATAGTGCTTGCCTGTGTGTAGAGTTCAGCAACTGCAATAACTTGTAGCAAAGAGGTGTTCTTCAACATACCGATGAATTCATTACCCATTGGTGGAATGATCACACGCATGGCTTGTGGGAGAACAATTCTTCTCATCGTGTATTTACTAGACATACCTAGAGACTTAGCAGCTTCTGTTTGACCGTGATCAACAGCCAAGATGCCTGCTCTAACAATTTCAGCTGAGTAAGCAGCTTCGTTTAGAGAAAGAGCGATAACACCGGCAACAATTGCAGGAATGATATCGCTTGTCTCACCACTAAAGAAGACGATGTCTGTGAAAGGAATACCTAAGAAAAGTTCCGGGAAGATGATTCCTAAATAACCCCAGAACACAATCTGCAATAGCAAAGGTGTTCCTCTAAAGAACTCAATGTAACCGGTAGCTAGCCAACGCAAAAGTGGATTCACACTGAGTTTCATAATTGCAAGCAGTGTTGCAAGAACGGTACCGATTGACATACAAACTACTGTTACCAAAACAGTGACGAGAGCACCTTCTAGGATGCGAACATCAAAGAGGTACTTAGAGACAATGTCGTGCTGGATGGACTTAGCTGAAACTACTGAATAAATGAAGTTCAAAAGTAGAAGTACAGCTGCTATTCCTGAGATCCAGCGCCATGGGTGTCTTAGGGGCACCGCCACGACGTCATCGTCGTTTACGAGTTCCTCTGGTTTTGCCATGCTGATTGTTCCTCAATTATTTATAGATAATTACTAACCGTATACCTCTTTAAAGAGAAAACCTCGAGCTTAGCTCGAGGTTATTCTTTGGCTTAGGTTGGCTCTTTAGCGCTCTACGATGGCTAGAACGTCTCTAGCTGAAAGCACTAGGTACTCTTTGCCGTTGTACTTTAGCTCTGTGCCACCGTACTTTGAGAAGATAACTCGGTCTCCAACTGAGATGTCCAGTGGGACGCGGTTACCGTTGTCGTCTACGCGGCCTGGGCCAACTGCAACAACTTCGGCTTCCTGAGGCTTTTCCTTAGCGGTATCTGGGATTACCAGACCTGAAGCAGTAACCTGCTCTGCCTCAACTGGGAGAACGACAATACGATCTTCTAGTGGCTTGATTGAAACCGACACGTGAACCTCTTCTTTATTGACTGGATTTAGGTGAAAAACACACCTTCGGCACAAGTTTATCTCTTTTTAGCACTCATGCAACCAGAGTGCTAACTCTTCGCTGTTAGCGTTAGTTTATGGACCGCACCGGCTTTTTGAGCCTCATCAGCCCCGAAGGGCAGGCTCTTCTAGCTGAAGTTGGAGAGATCGACTCCAAGGCAGACATGGTCAAAGTCGTTTCCAAGCTAAGAGGAAAAGGTCACCCCGCTGAACTAGTTGCAACAGTTCTAACCCAGGTCAAACTCAGAAGAAGAGCCAAGGCCAAGTTTGGAGAATTTGCTGAACGGATGTTCTTTACTGAAGAAGGACTAGAACAATCTTCAAGACTAAAAGTCGCAGCCATCCATGCGGGCAGATTTAGAACTAATGGCATAACAAAGATTGCCGATCTGGGTTGTGGGATTGGGGCAGAGACTCTAGCCTTCGCCAGTCTAGATATAGATGTCACAGCGATTGAACTTGATGAAGTAACAGCAGCTATCGCTACCTATAACCTTGCAGGTTTTGACAATGTAACTGTTGAACAAGGTGATGTCACAAAAGAGAACCTTGATAAGTTCGAAGGTTTGTTTCTAGATCCTGCCAGACGTGACCTCAAAGATTCAAAAACAAACATAAATAAACGCAAGTACGACATCAATGATTTCAGTCCTTCTTTTGATTTTGTTCTAGAAGCCTCAAGAGCAAAACCAACCATTGTGAAACTAGGTCCAGGTATGGACCATAAAGACATCCCTGATGATGCTGAAGCGGTTTGGGTATCTGATGATGGTGACCTAGTAGAGCTGACTCTCTACTTTGGTTCTCTAAGAAGAGAAAACATAAAAAGAGCAGCTCTGCTCCTCACACCAACTGGCACCCATGAAATTACAAGTGAAACCATTGAAAGACTAGATGCTCCTATTGGAGATTTAGGTACGTATCTCTACGAACCTGATGCTGCAGTTATTAGATCTCACCTCGTAGGTGACCTTGCTGAACAATTAGGACTAAACATCTTCTCTAACGAGATTGCTTATCTATCTGGGGATAAAGAAGTAAGTTCACCTTGGCTCAAAGGTTATGAAGTATTAGAGAACCTTGTCTTTGATAGAAAGAAGCTGAAGGCTTACCTGAGGGAAAAGAACATTGGAACTCTAGAGATCAAAAAGCGTGGAGCAGACATTACTCCTGAACAGCTAAGAAGAGAACTAGACCCTAGAGGGTCTGAATCAGCAACTCTCATTGTTACAAGAGTTGACGGAGCTCACAGAGTTCTAGTAGTCAAGCCACTCTAGGACTGAACAGTTGTCACAGGCAGAGTTGACTCTGCTGAGAAGTTGAGTGTGCTTGGTGCTCTGCCAGCCATGATCAATTGAGCACCAATAGCAGCAATCATTGCTCCGTTGTCTGTGCAGAGTGAGAATGGTGGGATCCTAAGTTCAATCCCATTGGCTTCACATTGTTCTTTAGCTACCTCTCGAAGTCTTGCGTTAGCTACTACCCCACCGCCAAGAAGAAGCCTTGGAACATCAAATTCTTTACAGGCACTAACGGCCTTCTTGATCAAAACATCAACTACTGCTTCTCGGAAGCTAGCTGCAACATCAGCAATCGAGAACTCTTCGCCCTTTGATTCAGCTAGTTCAACATTTCTAGCAACCGCTGTCTTCAGCCCTGAGAAGCTGAAGTCGTAACGATGCATTTCCATGTCTTTAGGCAGAGTAAGACCTCTAGGGAATCTAATGGCATTTGGATTACCGTCTTTAGCCACTCGATCTATTTCAGGTCCACCTGGATAGCTAAGTCCTAGAACGCGTGCAACCTTATCGAAGGCTTCACCTGCAGCATCATCAATAGTTTCTCCAAGTAGTTCAACATCATTCAGTAGATCCCTAACTAGTAGCAAAGAGGTATGACCACCTGATACCAAAAGAGCAATGGTAGGAGTCTTCAATTCACCTCTATCAAGAATGTCTGCTCCTACGTGACCAACTAGGTGATTCACAGCATAAATAGGTTTACCGGTTGCAACAGCTAATGCTTTAGCAGCACCAACTCCAACCATTAGCGCTCCAGCTAGCCCTGGTCCGTTTGTCACAGCTATTGCATCAATGTCATCAAGTGTTAGGTTGGCTTTTTCTAGTGCTTCATCCAAAACAGGTGTTAGCGCTTCAAGGTGCGCTCTAGCTGCAATCTCAGGAACAACGCCTCCAAAGATTGCATGCTTATCCATACTTGAAGAAATGATGTTGGCTAGCAGTTGGTTTCCTCTGACAATTCCAACCCCAGTTTCATCACAAGAGGTTTCTATTCCTAAGACCACAGGTTCCTTGTTTGTCTTAAGCCTTACGTCTGTCTTCATGATGAAAGCATCAACACCATCTGGCTGGTAATACTTCTTACGTGTGCCTATCTGTTTGAAACCAAACAACTTATACAACTTCTGTGCAATTGAGTTGTCTGCTCTTACCTCAAGGAAGATTTCCTTTGCGCCTAATTCAGTTGCTTGCAGCGTCAAAGTATCCATCAGAGATTTACCAATACCAAGACCACGCTTATCTTCTCTAACAGCAATAGTTTGAATATCGGCCTGATCGCTACCAGGTAATTTACTCAACCCTGCATAGCCAACAACTAGGTTGTCTTCCAGAGCAAGAATGTAATAGGTGTGTTTTGCTGCTAATTCAGATTTGAAAGTTTCTTCGGGCCAAGCATCATTAGCAAAGCTAGCGATCTCCAACTTCATGATTTCAGGAAGATCTAGCACTGTGGCTTGTCTAATCTCTATCGCCATTAGCCACTCACCTTCTTACCCTTACTTGGAACAGCATCTGGTTCACGCAGGTAAATAGGAGTGATGTCTTTACGATTAGCAACTCCTGCTAGTTCTTGAGCAAAAGCAATCTGACCAAGAGCTCCCGCTCTCACACCCAACTCAGTGGTGGAATGACTACTAAAATCTATGAATCCAGCGATGTCTTCAAGCTTGCTGACCGAAGGTCCATGAGTTCTAACTGGAACCCCTTCAACTACACCTGAATAGGTGGCCCAGAAAACTTCTTTTCTTCTAGCATCGGTAGTCACCAATAGATTTCCAACAGCTGGATTAGCGATATAGAAATCCAAGGCAATTGAATCCAATGAGCAAACTCCAACTAACTCAGCTTGTGCTCCAATTGCAAAATACCTAGCTGCAGCCAAGCCAACTCTTAGACCAGTAAAAGGTCCAGGACCGACACCTGCAACAACAGTAGAGATCTGATTGGCTTGGATACCTGAGTCGGCTAGCACCTTTTCTATTGCTGATCCAATACGTTCAGAGTGGGTCATAGGTTCAAGGTAGTTCAGCTCAGCAATTAGCGATCCCATGCTTAGAACAGCTACGGTTGTGCCAGCTGAGGTATCAATAGCAAGAGAGTAATCAGCTATACGGGTAGAAGCAGCAGAGGTTTTCATCAGATTGAAACACCTGCCCATCTATCCCCAAATCCAGTTATCTTGACCTGGCGGTCTTCTGTTGCGCCGGTAGTGTCTCTAGCTATTTCCACTTCTAACCAATTCTCTGAGATGTCGTTCGTTAGACCCTTGCCCCATTCAACAAAAACTATTGAGCTAGCAAAAGGGATATCCAGATCATCTAGTTCCCCAGGTGAACCTAGTCGGTAGGCATCAACATGCACAAAAGGTGATTTACCTTCACGCTTATGGGTTCTAGCAACAACAAAAGTAGGAGAAGAAACATTGCCTTCAACTTCTAGACCTTCACCAACACCTCTAGTAAAAGTAGTCTTTCCAGCACCTAGAGGACCAATAAGTATTGCTAGATCTCCAACTCTTAGAACTTTAGAAACCTTCACACCAAGTTCGTGCATGTCTTCGCTTGTTGCGATGACTTGCTCAAAGATGTTGTGTTGTTGAGTCAATTCTCTAGCCGATAAATTCTCTGTTGAATCTAGAACCGATTCGGGTAACAATCTCGTAGTTGATGGTGTCAGCAGCTGTTGCTAAATCATCTGCTGATGGACCGCCGTCTCCAAAGATAACTACACGATCGCCAGGTGAAATGGAAGCATCGCCAACATCAACTACAAACTGATCCATTGCGATGCGAGAAAGAATCTTATAGAACTTATTGTTTATGCAAACCTCTGCCTTGCCAGAAGCATTGCGAGGTAATCCTTCTGCATAACCAACTGGCACTAGAGCCAGAGTGGTTTCCTTAGGTGTTCTGTAGAGGTAACCGTAAGAGACACCTTCACCTGCTTGTACTCGCTTAGTTTGAACAACTGTTGCTTCTGCTGTCATAACTGGCTTCAAACCAAACTCTGCCGCTCTGTTATCGCTGAAAGGTGACAGACCATAAAGAGCAATTCCTGCTCTGATCATGTCGTAGTGAGCTTGAGGGTAACTAAGAGTTCCATCGCTTGCGGTTAGGTGTCTAAGTTCAAACTCAACACCCAGCTTTGCTGCCATATCTAGAGCTAATTCAAATCTTTCAATCTGAGCAAGGTCTTCTTTCACACCAGTTGAAGATAGGTGGCTAAAGATTCCTACTGTTTGAACTAAACCTTCAGCAACAGCAGCTTTAGTTTCAATGAGTAAATCTTCAAGTTCATCGATGGTCACACCATTACGGCTAAGCCCGGTATCAACCTTGATATGAATCTGAGCAGGAGTACCAGCTGATGTTGCAGCCTTCTTTACTCGTAGTAACTGCTCTTGGGAAGAAACAGCAACATCAATCTCATGTTTGATTGCTGATGCAAAGTCATCTTGAGGATCATGCAGCCAAGCAAGAATGCGGGTCTTTATTCCAGCTGAACGAAGTGTCTGAGCTTCGGCTAGATCAGCAACACCTATGTAGTCAATACCTTCGGCTTCAATCTTTCTTGCAACCTGCAGCATGCCATGTCCATAGGCATCAGCTTTGACAACACCCATAACTTTTACTTGCTTACCTGTTGAGTTAACTAACTTCCTCATTGTGTCCAGGTTATGAGCAACATTGTTTAGATCGATTGTGAGTTTACGCATGGGCTAGTTTCCTTCCGCGATAACAAAAGCACAAGCCATGCCACCATCGTGAGTTATTGAAAGATGCCAAGAAGAGATTCCCATTTCTTCTGAACGCTCCTTGGTAGCACCTGTTACCTCTAGATGCGGTTTGCCAAGAGAGTCCTTAGCAACAGTCACATCATGCCAACTCAGGCCAACAGGATTACCTAGTGCTTTGATTACAGCTTCTTTAGAAGCCCAAACTCCAGCTAGTGATTGCGCAGATCTTTCACGCTCTGTGGGTGTAAAGATTCTTTCAATCAGAGCAGGGGTTTCCTTGAGTTTAGATTCGAAACGATTCAAATCAACCAGGTCCACGCCTATGCCCACAATCATGATTACTCGACTGTTACCGACTTGGCAAGGTTTCTAGGCTGGTCAACATCCAAACCTTTAGCCGCAGCCAACTCCATAGCAAATATCTGCAGTGGAATGACATTCAAGATTGGGGCAATCATTTTGTGGGTAGCAGGAATGTAAATAACTTCAACTGCATACTTTGCTACCTCAAGATCACCTGCTTCAGCAATAGCAATAACTTGAGCTCCACGAGCTCTTACCTCTTGGATGTTGCTAACTATCTTGGCGTGAAGTGCATCAGGATCACTTGGGCTAGGGACAATAACAATGACTGGTTGGCCTTCTTCAATAAGCGCAATAGGGCCGTGCTTTAGTTCTCCAGCTGCGAAGCCTTCTGAGTGAATGTAGGCAAGCTCTTTAAGCTTTAGTGCACCTTCAAGAGCAATTGGGAATCCCACATGTCTACCTAGGAATAGCACTGAACTAGCATCCTTGAACTTCTTAGCAATGACACGTGTCTGATCCATATCGGCAAGAACATCTGAAATGTCGCCAGGAACTTTTAGGAGTTCACGGCCAATCTCTTCAAGTTCATCCTTTGGATGTGTCCCCTGAACTGTTGCCAGGTGAAGACCAAGAAGATAGATGGCTGTGATCTGTGCTGTGAAGGCTTTAGTTGAAGCAACTGCTACTTCAGGTCCTGCATGTGTGTAAACAACTGCATCTGCTTCACGAGCAAGAGTTGCGCCTTGAGTGTTACAGATAGAGAGAACAGTAGCTCCTGCTTCTTTGGCATAACGAGTAGCCATCAGAGTGTCCATAGTTTCACCAGACTGGCTAACTGCAACAACCAGAGTGTTCTTGGTCAGAATAGGTTGACGATATCTAAACTCGTGGGAAAGTTCTACGCTTACAGGTATCTTGGCCCAAGCTTCAATTGCATACTTACCAACCTCTGATGCATAGGCTGCAGTTCCGCAAGCAATCATGATGATGCGGTCGATGTTTGGAATAAGTCCTGCTATGCCATCAAGTTCTTTGAGCTTTACAACACCATCGCTAGAAACTCGAGCCATCAAAGTATCGCCAACAGCTTGAGGTTGATCGGCAATCTCTTTAGCCATGAATGAAGACCAGCCACCCTTGCTAGCTGCACTGGCATCCCAGTCAACGGTGAACTCTTCTTCAGTAACTTTCTGACCTTCAAAGTTTTCTATTGAAACGCTGTCTGCCTTGAGAATTACAATCTCATCCTGGCCAACGGCAATTGCTCGCTTAGTGTGTTCAACGAAAGCCGCAACATCACTACCTAGGAAGTTCTCGCCATCACCCAAACCAATAACTAGAGGGGCGTTTCTTCTCGCAGCTAGGACTACCCCTGGCTCATCCTGGTGAATGACCAAAATGGTGAAAGCTCCATGAAGTCTTTTGACTACCGTTCTGAAGCTTTCAAGGAAATTGCCTGAGTGGGCATATTCTGTGGCGACTAGGTGAGCTGCCACCTCTGAATCGGTCTCACTAGAAAAGACTGTTCCTTGAGCCAATAGCTCAGCTTTTAGTTCTGCAAAGTTTTCAATAATTCCGTTATGGATCAGGCTCAGCTTGTGGTTAGTTCCACCAAGGTGAGGGTGAGCATTGCCATCTGTTGGAGCTCCATGGGTCGCCCATCGGGTATGCCCGATACCGATGTGTGATTGACCTAGAGGGTGTTCCTTGATGTCTTCAACTAGAATCCCAAGCTTGCCAGCCCTCTTTCGAGTTTCTAGAACTCCAACCGCATTGATCACTGAAACACCGGCACTGTCATAGCCACGGTATTCAAGGCGCTTTAGCCCGCCTAGGAGGACATCAACGGTTGACTTAGGTCCCACATAGCCGACGATTCCACACATGCCTCTAGTTTAAGGCAGAATGGCTTATGTGACTGGCTTACCCCTTGGTAGTACCTCAGATGAGGCACCAGTTTCCCCTTTTGATGAGATATCCCGTAATCAGTGGTCTGAATTAGCTAAAAGCTCAACTTCTCCCCTAACTGAAGTAGAGATTGAAAAGATCAGAGGTTTGGGAGATTTCCTAGATATGGCTGAAGTTTCAGACATTTATCTTCCGCTTAGCCAGCTGCTCAACTTATATGTCACTCAGACTCAAGAACTGCATGCAGCCTCTGATGCTTTCCTAAATAGAACGAATAAGCGAATTCCATTCATTATTGGAGTAGCCGGATCAGTTGCCGTAGGCAAGTCAACAGTTTCAAGACTTCTAAAAGAACTACTTAGTAGATGGCCATCAACCCCAACAGTTGCACTTGTCACTACAGATGGTTTTCTCCACCCAAACTCAGTTCTCGAACAACGTGGTCTTATGGAAAGAAAAGGATTCCCTGAGTCATACGATCGTTTAGCTTTGTTGAAGTTTGTGGCAGACATTAAATCCGGGCAGGATGAGGTATCGGCTCCTCTTTACTCCCACCTCACCTATGACATTGTTCCAGGTGAAAACATTGTTGTCTCTTCTCCTGATGTTGTCATTATTGAAGGTCTAAATGTTTTGCAGCCACCAGCTTTAGGTCAAGAAGTAGCACTTAGCGATTACTTTGATTTCAAGATTTATGTTGATGCTCCAACTGAAGAAATCGAATCCTGGTATCTAGATAGATTCCAAGCTCTAAGGGAATCAGCTTTTAGGGATCCTGCTTCATATTTTCATCGCTATGCAGAGATGGATGCGACCATTGCATTAGATAGAGCTAAAGAGATTTGGCAAACCATCAACTTACCCAATCTGATGGAAAACATCATCTCGACTAAATCAAGAGCAACTTTGGTGTTACAAAAAGGTGAAAAACACAGAGTTGAAAGAGTTCTGCTTAGAAAGATCTAACTTAGATAGCTAAGTTCTTTTCCACCACACGAGCAATACGGTCAGCCCAAGAATGAGCAGTGCCTTCATCGGCAGCTTCCACCATGACTCGAACTAGGTTCTCTGTTCCAGAAGCTCTAAGCAAGACACGTCCTGTGTCAGCTAGTTCTGCTTCTGCTTGTCTAACAATCTCCTGTAAGCCTTTATCCGAATCAACTCTGCTCTTGTCTACACCCTTGATGTTGATTAGTACCTGAGGATAGGTCTTCATTTGTGCTGCTAGTTCCTGGAGGCTCTTGCCAGTTCTCTTTACTTCAGAGGCAATCATCAACCCAGTGAGGATTCCATCACCGGTGGTAGCAAAGCGACTAAAGATAATGTGTCCAGACTGCTCGCCACCTAGAGTGAAGCCACCTTCGCGAATTTGTTCTAAGACGTATCTGTCACCAACCTTGGTTTCAATCATGTCGATGCCAGCATCTTTCATGGCGATGCGAAGACCTAGGTTGCTCATAACAGTTGCAACCAATGTGTTGCGAGCAAGCTCTCCCTTAGCTTTCAAAGCTAAAGCAAGGATTGCCATCAGTTGATCGCCATCAACGATTGCACCATTAGCATCAACAGCAAGTGCCCTGTCAGCATCACCATCATGAGCAAAGCCCATGTCTGCATTATGTTCTAGAACTGCAGCCTGAAGAGCACTCATGCTGGTTGAACCAAAGCCTGCATTGATGTTTAGACCATCAGGGTCATTACCAATAACAATTACTTCAGCTCCTGAATCAGCAAATACCTGAGGGGAGATGGCAGAGGCTGCACCGTGAGCACAGTCAATAACAATCTTTAGCCCTTCAAGAGAATTAGAAATTGCACCTAGAAGATGAACTATGTATCTATCTTCAGCATCAGCGAATCTCTGTACGCGACCAATGCCTGCACCTAGTGGCGAAAGGAAAGGTTTAGAAAGTGCAGCTTCTATTTGGTCTTCAACTTCATCAGCAAGCTTGTGTCCACCGGATGCGAAGAACTTAATTCCATTATCTGGAGCTGGGTTATGGGATGCAGAAATCATCACACCGAAATCTGCTTTGATGTCCGCAGTTAGAAAAGCGGTTGCAGGAGTTGGAACAACACCTGCATCAAATACATCAACACCAGAAGATGCAAGACCAGCTGCAACAGCAGCAGCTAAGTATTCGCCAGAGATTCTTGGATCGCGTCCGATGACAGCGATTGGTCTTCTACCTTCACTTCTTGCGTGTTCACCCAAAACGGATGCAGCAGCTTGAGCTAGTGAAAGGGATAGAGCAACGGTGAGGTCGCGATTCGCAACTCCACGAACACCATCGGTACCAAATAGGCGAGCCATGGTTTAAGAATAAACGAGCAGTTGCTCGAAGCGAGTTAACGCTTAGAGAACTGAGACGCCTTACGTGCCTTCTTGAGACCAGCCTTCTTACGCTCGATAACACGTGCGTCACGGCTTAGGAATCCAGCCTTCTTTAGAGCTGGACGGTTGTTGTCGCGGTCGATCTCATTTAGTGAACGAGCAATACCT